>JAODBC010000056.1 GCA_025463765.1 Subtercola sp.
GCTCAAGGAGCGTGGAGCGGCCAAGATCTACGCGGCCTCCCGCACTCCGAGCGCCGTCGACGTGCACGGCGTCGAGCCCATCCACCTCGACATCACAGACCCTTCGCAGGTGCGGGCCGTCGCCGACGCGGCCGGCGATGTGCAGGTGCTGATCAACAATGCGGGAATCTCGACCGGTACGTCTCTCATCTCCGGCGACGTGGCACTCATCAGGCGAGAGATGGACACCAACTTCTTCGGCCCACTGCTCATGATTCAAGCGTTCGCTCCGATTTTGAAGGCCAACGGGGGAGGCGCCATCCTCAATGTCGTCTCGGCATTGTCGTGGTTCACTGTTCCCGGCGCGGGCGCCTACGCTGCTTCCAAAGCGGCGGCCTGGCAGCTCACCGACAGCGCACGCCTCGAACTCGCAGATCAAGGCACTCACGTCGTCGGCGTGCATATGGGCCTTGTCGACACCGATATGGCCGCGGGCGTGCAGGCGCCGAAGATCTCCCCGACCGTCTTGGCGGCGGCCGGACTAGACGCCATCGAGTCCGGTCTCGACGAGGTGCTGGCCGACGACTGGGCGAAGTTCGTGAAGTCCGGACTCACGCTTGGGCCGACGGAGCGGTACGAGCGGTTGTTCTCGGCCCTGTCTGGTAACTGACCGGCTGGGTGTGGCCCTGGCTCCCGACCACTATGGATTCACCCGGCCGTGGTAGAAAAGGGCCTCATGACAGATCTGCAGCGCGCCGACCCTCCCTTCGGTGGCACCCTCGCCTACATCGACTCGGTGATTCCCGCGCTCGTGCCGAGCGAACAGCGCGTCGCTCGGCAGATCGTCGAACATCCCGAAGACGTACCGATGATGTCGGCGGCCGATCTGGCTGCGCAGACGGGAACTTCGGCTGCCACGGTCATCCGGGCCTGCCAGAGCCTCGGCTTCAAGGGCTTTCAGCACCTCAGACTGTTGTTGCTTCGCGATCTGCCGTCACGACTCGAGCCGGCTGCCGCCGGTCACGACGGCCCACCCCGCGAGTGGATCCCCTCGATGTTCCGATCGGCGGGCGACGAGCTGGCGAACTCGCTCGCGCCGCTCGACTTCGACCAATTCGATCGCGCGGTGACTTCGATGACGGGCGCCCGTCGTCTGCTGCTCATTGGAAACGGTGCCTCGGCGCCGATCGCTCAGCTCGCGAATCTCGGCTTTCTGAATTCGAGCCGCCCGAGTGAGGCGCCTGCCGACGCAGTCGTGCAGCAGCTCACGGCCCGTTCGCTTGGTGACCGTGATGTGTGCGTGTGCATCAGTGGGAGCGGTTCGAACAGTGTCACCCTGCGCTCGGCCCAGGCGGCAGGGGAGTCGGGCGCAACGGTGATCGGGGTGACGAGTTACCAGCGGTCGCGTCTTCACGAGCTTTCAAAAATCACGCTGGTATGTGGCGCCTCGATTTCGAAATGGTCGACCGGTCTGATCACCGGCAACCTGGCCCACGTGCTGCTCTTTGCGGCTCTCGAGCTGGCCATTTCGGTGGAGGGTGGCCGGCCGACGACCGACGCGGCGGTCATGGAAGGAGTCATGACGCTGGTGGGGCAGGATGCCGATGACGCCGATCCAGACGAACTCAACAGCTGATCGGTCATCCGTTGATTGATGTCTGCCCTGCAGACGCGTAGGCGTTGCCTGCAGTTCACTTTCGACTCCGATCATTCTGAAGTAACGAAAATTCTTGGAGATAACGCTCTAGGGAATGAGATTACTTGGAGGAGATTCACTCGTGAGCCGCATCGAGATCGTGCAATTGACCCAGCAGTTCAAGGGCCACCGTGCTGTCGACGCCGTCGATCTGGTGATCGAAGACGGCGACTTCGTTGTTCTGCTCGGCCCCAGCGGCTGCGGAAAGACCACTCTGCTGCGCATGATCGCGGGGCTGCTCGAGCCGACGCAGGGCCGCATTCTGATCGACGGCGTCGACGTCACCGAGCTGCCCTCGAAAAAGCGCAACCTCGCCATGGTGTTTCAGAGCTATGCGCTCTACCCGCATCTCAGCGTGGCGAAGAATCTCGCGTTTCCGCTCGCCGTGCTTCGCACGCCGAAAGCCGAACGTGTTCGTCGGGTTCATGAGGTGGCTGCGAGCTTGGGGCTCGAGAATCTACTCGAGCGCAAACCCCGTGAACTCTCGGGCGGCCAGCGGCAGCGCGTGGCCGTCGGTCGGGCTCTGGTGCGCCGGCCGAGCGCGTACCTGATGGATGAACCGCTGTCGAACCTCGACGCGAAGCTGCGCACGGCCACCCGCCAGGAGCTTAGCGAGCTGCACGCAGAGCTGTCTGCGACGTTCGTCTACGTCACCCACGATCAGGTCGAGGCGATGACGATGGCGACAAAGATCGTCGTGCTAGACGCCGGTCGCATCGAGCAGTTCGGCACACCGGATGAGATCTACCACCGCCCCGCCTCGGTGTTCGTCGCCGGTTTCGTGGGTGCGCCGCCGATGAATCTCGTCGTCGGCACGGTCGGCTCGATCGGAGGCGTCGTGACGGCGACAGCCGAAGGAATCGAGGCCCGTCTCTGGCCGGGCGTGGCCGAGAAGCGCACGGTCGTGATCGGAGTTCGCCCCGAACACTTGCGACTCGACGACTTCGCGGCGAACGCCGAGAGTACGGCAGGTTCCGCAAGCGCCCTGAGCGTCGAGGGCGTAGTCGAGCGAATCGAGAACCTCGGCAGCGAGCAGGTTCTCTACCTGCGTGTGGGTGACACCCTCATGACGGCTCGCGGCGACGATTTCGGCGCTCTGCGCCGCGGCGATCTTCTCGCGCTCAGTGCCCCAATCGAGCGCATCCACCTCTTCGACGAGGCGACCGGCCAGCGACTCGAATGGGTGCCTGAGCCCGACGAGCTCCCCGCGGCAGCGGCGCAGGTCGCTGTCATGGCCTGACCGACCCGACGCTCAGGCATTCAGACTTCTCTCTCGTTCCACACCCCGACTACCCGAAGGAGCGCCACACCCATGCCCATTTCCATTCGTCTCGCCGCCGTCGCAGTTACGGCTGTCGCGGCCCTCGCGCTGACCGGCTGTGTCGGCGGCGCCTCTGCCGCCACCTCGACCGGCGCTGCAGGGTCGGTTGCCACCATCCCGACTCTCGGCCCCGACCAGAAGGTGTCTATCACCTTCGAGAGCTACAACCTCGCACAGGCCGGAGCCTGGACCGACACCATTCAGGGGCTGATCTCGACGTTCGAGAGTCAGCACCCGAACATCACCGTCACCGGCCAGGCGCCCGCCACCGCAGCCGGAGCCAACACGTCGTACATCTCGAGCGTTCAGACCGAGATGCTCGCCGGTAATGCACCGGATGTGGCGCAATTGACCTTCGACGGGCTCGACTACATCGCCAATGACATGGGCGCCCAGCCCATCTCTCAGCTCGTCGGCGAGCAGGCCGTGCAGGATGCGTTCGGCGGACAATACCCGATGAACGCCAAAGCCACGAAGCTCGGCGACTGGAACGGCGTCACCTACGGCATACCGTACGTCTTTTCTACCCCGGTGCTCTGGTACAACGCCACGGCCCTTGCCGATGCCGGCATCACGCACCCCGACTTCTCTACCTGGGACGGGCTCGAGAAGGTCGCCCAGACACTCAAGGCGAAGACCGGCACGGCTCCGCTCACCATCTCGTGCACGGTCACCGGCGGTGACTGGTGCATGCAAGGCATTATCAAGTCGAACGGCGGCAGCATCGTCAGCGCCGACCACTCGACCATCGAATTCGGTGACGACGGGTCTGTCGGCGCGGTTGAGGAGATGCGCAAGCTCAACGATGAAGGGCTGCTGCAGAACCTCGACTCGGCAAGCATGTACAACGCGTTCGCCTCCGGAAAGTCGTTGATCCAGGTGCAGACCTCGGCACTGCAGAGCATGTTCATGGCCGGCGCGAAAGCCGGTGGCTGGCAACTGAAGAACACCACGTTGCCGGCATTCGGCACCACCCCGGTGGCCCCCACCAACTCCGGTTCGGCACTGTTCATCATGTCGAAAGACCCGGCCAAGCAGGCTGCAGCGTGGGAGTTCATCAAGTTCATGACGAGCCCAACCGCCTACGAGCAGATCTCGACGAAAATCGGCTACCTTCCGCTTCGCGACACCATGACCGAGGGTGACGGGCCGCTCGCCGCCTGGGCGAAGTCGAACCCGCTGGTGGCCCCGAACATCGCCCAACTGCAGAAGCTGCAGCCGTGGGAGTCATACCCGGGCTCGAACTACAGCCAGATCAGCACGATCTTCTCGAAGGCGGTCGAAGATTCGATCTACTACGGCAAAGACCCGAAGACCACCATGCAGGCCGCTCAGCAGCAAGCCCAGGCTCTGGTCAAGTAGCCGCGAACGCTGCCCCACCCATTGCGCGAGCACCCAATGCGCGACCACGCGAGACGAGACGACATCATGACGCACACCATCCCCAGCGGCCACCTTCTGATCGAGGGCACCTACAACTTTCGAGAGGTGGGCGGCTATCGCGCCGGCGACAGCGCGGTTCGCGCCGGCAAGCTCTATCGTTCCGATGCACTGCACGAGCTCACCTCGAGCGCACGAGAGGCGATCACGGGCCTCGGCATCCGCCGTGTCGTCGACCTGCGCTCCGACGACGAGGTAGCCGAGAGCCCGAGCCTGTTGCACGACGAGATCGTCATCGTGCATTCGCCCATCTTCACCGGGGCGGCTCAGCCGGTGGCGCTCAGTGATGAGGCGGTCGACCTGGCCCGCGTCTACGACGTCATGGTCGATACCTACGGCGTGCAGCTCGCCTCGGCCGTTCGGCTGATCGCCCGGTCGGGCGACGAGCCCGTGCTGGTGCACTGCACGGCGGGCAAAGACCGCACCGGGCTCGTCGTGGCGCTGGCTCTGCTGGCTGTCGGGGTCGACCGAGATGAGGTCGTCGCCGACTATGAGCAGACCGCCCAGCACCTCGCTGGTGCGTGGGCCGAGCGGATGATCGAGAAGATGCAGACCGCCGGCGTGCCGATCACGGCCTCCCTCGAGCAGATCGTCACGGCGAGCCCAGCCGCAGAGCTCGAGCGCGTCATCGACCGCTGGGAATTCGAATGGGGATCAGCGAGCGCCTACCTGCGTGCGCATGGGCTGACCGATGACGACATCACCGCACTCGCTGCGGCACTGCTCGGCCGGGCATCCGGCACGACTGACTGATCTATCACCCGACACCTCCGAAAGGCGACAACCATGACCGACTACGACTCCTACCCCACCCCCGAGCACTTCATTCTGCACATCAGCGACACCCACTTCGTAGAGAACCGAGACCTGCTGCACCACGTGGTCGATAGTGACGCGAACCTGCTCGAGTTATTCGAAGGCTTCGACAAGTCGAACACCCGCCCAGAGGCGATCGTTTTCACCGGCGACATAGCCGACACCGCGGCGCCCGATGCGTATGACCGCATTCGCGCCATGGTCGAGCCGATAGCCGAACGATACGGTTCCGAGCTGATCTGGGTGATGGGCAATCACGACGAGCGTGCCGCGTTCCGTGCGGGTCTGCTCGGCGAAGACGGCTCTACCGAACCCTACGACCGTGTCTACGACCTCAATGGGTTGCGTATCATCGTGCTCGACTCGACGGTTCCGGGCCAGCACTGGGGCGAGATCAGCCCAGACCAGCTCGCCTGGCTCGCGGATGAACTGAGCACTCCCGCGCCAGATGGCACGCTGCTGGCGCTGCACCACCCGCCCATCCCGAGCCACCTCGGCCTGATCCGCCTGTTCGAGTTGCACGACCAGCCGGCGCTCGCCGAGGTGATTCGCAATACAGATGTTCGGGGCATCCTCGGCGGACACCTGCACTATTCGACTACCGACACGTTCGCCGGCATTCCCGTGTCGGTGGCGTCGGCGACCTGCTACACGCAAGACCTCGTCATGCCGTTCCCGGCAGCGCGAGGCCAAGCCGGCGCGCAGTCGTACAACCTCGTTCACGTGTACGGCGACCACGTGCAGCACTCGGTGGTGCCCATCGGGCAGTTTCCGACCGCCTACGAGATGTCGGGGGAGTCGCTGGCGAAATTCCTCGCCATGACGCCCACCGAGCAGCTGGTCGCGGTGCAGTCGTCGGTCGGCGCCGAGTAGCGGGCCGCGGGAGCTGCGACCGTGTTCGTGACCGACGTTCGGCCGGCACCGGCTGCCGAGGCGCTGAGCAACGCCGCCGGTGTCAGCCCCACCCGCCGAAGGCGACGGCGGGTGCCCATCGCACCCTACCTCTACGTGCTTCCGGCGCTGATTCTGCTCGGGATCTGGATCTACCGGCCCCTGGTGCAGACCTTCCAGCTGTCGTTCTACAGCTGGAACCTGCTGCCCACTCAGCCGCTCACCCCCGTCGGGTTGCAGAACTACGTGTCGGTCGTCTCCTCGCAGCAATTGCGGGACGCGCTCGTCAACACCGGTATCTACATCGCCGCGTTCCTGGTCTTCTCTGTCGTTCTCCCGATCGCCATCGCCTTGCTGTCGAGGCAGGTGGGCGGCCGCGCCAAGACCGCCTACCAGGCGATCATCTTCGTACCGTTTCTCGTGACGCCGGTGGCCGCGGCGGCGGTGTGGCGGTGGTTGCTGTCGGATTCGGGCGGGGCCATCCCTACCGTTCTGGGCAACTTCGGCATCGACATCGGCGACGTGCTGCGTTCTCCGAGCGGGGCCATTTGGGCGATCATCCTCATTGTCGGCTGGCAGATGCTCGGCTTCGGTGTGCTCGTGGTTTCGGCCGGCATCGCGGGAATCAATCCGGACTACGCCCATGCAGCCTCGATCGATGGGGCAGGCGGATGGACGATTCTGCGCCGCATCACGCTTCCGCTGTTGTCTCCCACCATCGTTTTTTTGGTGCTGATGACCATTTTGCTGTCTGCGCAGTGGACCTACCCGATGATCGACATTCTGACGCAGGGCGGCCCGAGCGATTCGACGACCAACCTGTACTACCTGCTGTACCAGATCGGGTTTCAGAACTTCGACGCCGGGTCGGCCGGGGCGGCCGGCACGCTGTTCTTCATCGCGTTCAGCCTGCTCGCCCTCGGTCTGGTCACACTGTCTGACCGACTGTCTTTCTACGACAACTAGGAGCCCTGATGGCCTTCGTTCCCGTCGCCGACATCACCCTGCCGGTACGAACCACCGCAACGACGATACGATCGCAGGATCGCGCGCGTACCACGGTGAAGACTGCGTCTCGCCGGCACATTCGTGTGCCCGCCGTGGTCGGACATATCGTGCTCATCGTGGTCGCATTCGCGAGCATCTTTCCGATCTACTGGATGTTCGCCACCGCGTTCCGTGAGCCCGTCGACGCCTCTGCGCAGACCATCTTTCCGTGGCCGCTCTCACTCGACAGCTTCACCACGGTGTGGCAGCAGATTCCGATTCTCAGCATGATCGGCAACACCTTCGTGATGGCGCTCTCTGTCGCAGCCTGCCAGCTGGTGATCGCGATCTTGGCCGCCTATGGCTTCTCCATGTGGCAGTTTCCCGGCAAGAACGTGCTCTTCTTGTTCTTCATCGGCTCCTGGCTGGTGCCGTTCCAGGTCACCATGATTCCGAACTACGTACTCATCTCGCAGCTCGGCCTGCTCGGCACCATCGCCGGCGTGATCGTGCCGAATATCTGCTCGGCGTTCGCCGTGATGCTGATGCGCCAGCACATGCAGTCTTTTCCGCGCGAGCTCATCGACGCTGCACATATGGACGGTCGCAACAGCTGGGGAATCCTGCTTCGGGTGGTGCTGCCCAATATGCGCCCCGCGCTCGCGGCGCTCGGCATCATGCTGTTCATCGAGGCCTGGAACAACTACCTGTGGCCGGCGCTCATCTTCCAGCACCAGTCAAACGCGCTGGTGCAGGTGGGCATCCGGAGCTTTCTGGGCTCGGAAGGCGACAACTGGGGCGCAATCATGGCCGCTTCGGGGCTCGCCTGCCTGCCGATCTTTCTGATCTACCTGTTTCTGCAGCGCTACATCGTCGACGGCTTCGTGCGTTCGGGCCTGCGCTGACGCACTGACGCCCTGACCCGCTGACGCCCTGACCCACTGACCCTCTGCACTCAATCCCGCTGACCGTTCTGAAAGGAACAACCCGTGAAGATCATCCAGCTCTCTGACACCCACATCTCGCAGCTCGGCGGCGCGACCGCCGAGAACCTGACGAAGTTCATCACTCTGATCAACGACATCGACCCCACGTTGGTCGTTCACAGCGGCGATATCGCGATTCTCGACCCCGACAATCGGGGCGACCGTGCGTTCGCGCATGAACTGCTGCAGGGCATCCAGGCTCCGTTGCGCGTCATCCCGGGTAATCACGACGTGGGCGAGCGGCCCGAAAATGCCTGGGCGGGTCTCGTGGTCACGCCCGAACGGCTGAACGCCTTCACCTCGACATTCGGCCCCGACCACTGGCTGGAGCTCGTGGGCGAGTGGGCCGTGATCGGCCTGAACAGCGAGATCATGGGCAGCGGGCTGCCCGAAGAGCATGCCCAGTGGGTGTGGCTCGAGACCGTTGTCGCCCAGGTGGGCGACCGCCCCGCCCTGGTCTTCACTCACAAGCCGGTGTTCAACCCATACCCGCAGCTGACAGAGCACAACATCGCCATTCCAGAGGAGTCGAGGCGACGTCTGCTCGACGTCTTGGCGGGGGTGAGACTCACGGGTTTCGGCAGCGGCCACCTGCACGAGTACGCCGTCTCGACACAGCACATCGGCGATGCTGAGGCCGTCGTCGTCTCTGCACCGGCGACCGGTTTCGCCCACGGCGGTCTCGGCGGGCCCGCGCTGGCCCAGCTCGGAATCGTCGAGTACCTGCTCGGCGAGGGGGCGCAGCGCGGATCGGTTCAGCCGTTCTTTCGCAATCTTGCGACGCTCACCGAGGTGCCGCCGACCGACATCGCCGAGTTCGCAGCCGCGCTCGAGCAACTGGGAGTGACGCTCTGAGCGTGGCTCAGCGTGCCCGATCGGGCCTGAGCTTGGCTCAGCGTGACCGATCGACCCTGAGCGTGGCGAGGCCACGCTACTCGTCGTGGCGGCCGGTTGTCTCGTCGAAGAGAGGTTGAAAGGCCAGGCTCACGAATTCGAGTTCGGAACGGAGAGTCGAGACGTCAACGTGCCTCGGCGTCGACGCAGCCCAGCGCCGCAGAATCGCCACGTAGGCCGCCTGGATCGCGCCGCCGATCGCGGCTGCGACGACGGAGTCAAGCGGCAAGGCGACTCGCCGATCGACGTAGCCGGCGACTTCGGCCGCCCAGATGCGCCAGTGCTCGGCCGTCTCGCCTGACAGTGCAGCATCTCCATCGAGTACTCGGAATCGGTCGAGCCACGTTTCGGGAGCCGCCTCCTGCGAGAGTCGTGTCGATTCCGCGACCGCGTTGACGACGGCCGTCATCACGGGCACGTCTCCGGCGCCATCGAGGCACATGCGCAGACGTTCGACTGCGCGATCGAATTCCCCCCAGACGATACCGCCTTTCGAACCGAAGTACCGAAAGAAGGTGGTGCGCCCGATGCCGCCGGCGGTCATGATCGACTGCACGGTCGTCGCCTCGTAGCCGTCGCGCAGCAGAAGGGCGAAGGCGATTTCTTCGAGAGTCTCGCGCGACGAAACCGGCGGTCGACCGCGGCGAGGTGCAGAGAACGTCACGAGTCGAGGCTAGACCAGGAATTTAGGTACTGCATACCAGTATTATTGAATCTGCCGACGAGATGTT
Organism: Subtercola sp.; assembly: GCA_025463765.1. GTDB lineage: Bacteria > Actinomycetota > Actinomycetes > Actinomycetales > Microbacteriaceae > Subtercola. The sequence continues at coordinate 9,742 of JAODBC010000056.1, forward strand.
CGCCGACCGCTCGAGAGGAAGACACTATGAAGGCCTGGCAGTTCACCGAGATCGACGCTCCGCTCACTCTTACCGAGGTTGAGACGCCCACCCCTGCAGCCGATGAGATCGTGGTGCACGTCAGAGCAGCGGGGTTGTGCCACAGTGACGTCGGCTTCATCGATGGCACGCTGACGCCCCTTCTGCCGTTCCGCCCCATCACCCTCGGGCATGAGATCGCCGGCACCGTCTCGGCGGTCGGATCGAATGTGACCGACTTCGCGGTCGGCCAGCGCGTGGGCATCCCGGCCACCATCGAAGACGGCCCGGGTACGGAGAAGAACGGCGGCTTCGCCGACGAAGTCGCGGTGCTGGCGAAGCTCGTGGTCACGCTGCCTGAGCATGTTCCGTTCGATCAGGCTGCCGCGGCGACTGACGCCGGGCTCACGTCGTATCACGCAGTGCACGTTCAGGGCCGCGTCGTAGCGGGCACGAAGGTGGGCATCATCGGCCTGGGCGGCCTCGGGTCGCTGGGCGCTCAGGCGGCATTGGCTGCGGGAGCCACCGTCTACGTCGCAGAGAAGAACGAGAAGGTGCACGACTTCGCCAGGTCGCTCGGTGTTGAGGCGGTCTCGACCGACATTCAAGATTTCACTGACGCCGGTCTCGACGTCATCATCGACTTCGCCGGCTTCGGAACCACCACCGACGGTGCCATCAAGACTCTTCGCCGCGGCGGTCGAATCGTGCAGGTCGGCCTCGCCAGGGCCACGGCGACGCTCGATCTGCAGACCCTGACGCTCAACGAGATCGAACTGGTCGGGTCGCAGGCCGGCACGAAACAAGACCTCATCGAGGTTCTCGATCTGATCGAAGCCGGCAAGCTGAAATCGCGCATCACCGAAATCGGCTTCGACGAGATCGGAGAGGGCATCGGCAAGCTCGAGCGCGGCGAGGTCATCGGGCGACTGGTCGCCGTTTTCGGTTAGTCGCCCAGCGCGGCGGGGCGCGGCGGCCGAACTTCGTCATACCCCCGCGTGACTCGCTCAGCAAACTATCGGCGCACCGGAACAGCCCGGCTGTGCCAGACGAGTACCGCGGGAACCACGACGAATTCGAGCACGATGGTGGCGCGGAAGACCGGATGCGGTGCCCCGACCTTCATCCACGAGATGACGCGCGGCAGGCCGCCGACCGCCGCGAGTTCGAGCATCAGTCGCGTCACCCGGGCACGTTCATCCGGTTGCCGAAGGCTCCACCAGAGAATGACGCCGGCGGCCGCCCAGAAGACGTTGACGAACCGGTACTCGCTGTCGACGCTGGCGCTGGTCGGTGCGCCGCCGGGGGCTCCGGCCGGGCCGCGAAGGATGCCCGCCAGTCCCGAAGCGACAGGAACGGCGCCGAGCACGGCGATGGTCGTGAGTACCGCTGTTCGTGAGCGCGTCATGCGTCGATTCTACGAGCGCGGTCGCATCGCCCACCGAATGCGCGGCATGAAGGTGTTCGCGTGGTGCGTGGGAGTGACGAATGCTCATATAAGCTAGCAGAGCACTTACTCATTTATCGGTTTTCAGGGCAACAGAAACCGTTACAGGTATGCTATACGTGTAGCGCTTTTCGTCGAAAGGAGGAAAAATTGGAGACGACTGTGTTGCCTGACGTGCTGCGTTATCACGACATCGAGGCGCTTAGGCTGACTCGGCATCGGCTCGACGGCCTCATCGAAGCGGGTGAATACGAGCGCATCGCGCCCGGCACTTTTCTGCGAACCGATGGGGTTGATGACACTACGGCGGCATGGATCGCCATTGCTACCAAGAAACCCGACGCGACACTCTGTCTGTTAACGGCGCTCTCGGTGCACGACCTGACCGACGAGATTCCGCGAAAGAGCGACATTGCGATTCCGCGCGGAACTCACACGATGACGGTCAGCCGCGCGCACATCACCTGGCATCGCTTTGCGGTCGACACCTTTGCTATCGGGCGAACGGAGCTTCCGCTTTCAGCTGGAGTATCGATCGGTGTGTACTCGGCCGAGCGCACAATCATCGATATGTTCCGCCTCCGGCACAACTGGGGCGGTGACATCGCAGTCGGGGCTCTGAAGCGTTGGCTCAGTAACCAAGAAAACAGCCCGTCGGCCCTGCTCTCTCTGGCTCGCGACTTTCCCGACGCTAAGCCTGCACTGCAGAACGCGTTGGAGATTCTGCTATGAGCCCAAGCCCGCAACTCGGAACACCGGCCGGAGATGCGTCAATTGCGATCCAAAAACTCGCGAGATCGACCGGCCGAGACGTTCAAGAGCTTCAGACGCTCTATGTGCTCGAAGCCCTTCTCGCTCGATTGGCCGTCTCGCCATATCGAGACGACTTCGTCTTGAAAGGCGGAGTGCTTCTCGCAGCTTCGCCGTGCGGCGAGCCACGAAAGACATCGATCTGCAGGCATCCGGAATTGCCAACGACGCCGAAGACGTCTCCGCTCGAGTGCGTGAAATCGCCTCGTTACGGGTGCCAGACGGAGTCGAATTCGATCTCGAATCCATCGCGGCTTCGGTCATCCGCGACGACGACCAGTATGCCGGCGTGCGCATCAAGCTCGTCGGAGGTCTCGGTCGCGCGCGACTACTGATCGGCATCGATGTGAACTTCGGAGATCCGATCTGGCCAGAACCGTCGCTGATCGATATTCCCCGACTCGTTCAGCTCGGGCAAGCCCCGGTGAGGATGCTCGGATACCCGTTGACGATGGTGCTCGCCGAGAAGTTCGTGACGGCGCTCGACCGGGGGGAGGCGAACACACGCTGGCGAGACTTCGCCGACATCTATACTCTTCTTCGCGTTCACGAGGTTCGGGCCGACGAGCTTGCCGCCTCCCTCTCGGTGGTCGCGGACTATCGGCGGGTCGACCTAGTACCGCTGTTGCCGATGCTCGCCTCGATGCCCGAGCGTGCACAGCCGAAGTGGCTGGCATGGCGCGTTCGAGTGAACCGTGAAGACGACCTTCCGGCCGAGTTCGCAGAGGTGTTGAGCTCGATTGCCAGCTTCACTGACGGAATTCTCGAACAAGCGACGAAGGTCACCGCGCTCGATACCGAATTCTGATCGGATTGCGTGTAGCGACCCGCTGGCTACTCGCCGGTCGAGGCGGCGGCGACGTCGAGAATCCAGGTCACGCCGAAGCTGTCGGTGAGCATCCAGAAGCCAGGGCTCCACGCCGAGGCGGTGAGGGGTTCGACGATCTTGACCGCGACGACTGGCGCATCTTTCGCGCCGACCGTCTGACCCCGCGCATCCCGACCCGCCGGCGTATCCTGTCGAGTGCGCTTCCCGCGGTGACGCCGCACAGTACGCGGCGGCACGTTTCACCGGGTCGGCGCTGGGGGAGAGGTGGCCCTGCCGAGGGACGGTCATGCTCAACCGCCCGACTCGTGAGGTGCATCCATTCGCCGGCGACGGCATCGTCGAAGATCTCGGGCCCGACCGTTGCCGCCGCGCGTTACCAGCGCGCGCCCCCGACACCTCGATCCTGCGAGTCTTTGTGAAAGAAACGCTAGGCCCCAAGGCGAACGGCGAGAATTTGAAGTGACTCGCGCGCAAGCGACGCCACCGTTGGATCGTGTGCGATCCACGGACTACGTTCGTCGAGCAGAGTACGTACCATCGTGCGAAGCCGTCGACGACTTCGTTGGCTGAGCCCGTCTGCAGCCGTAACCGGATCGTCGAGGCATGCCAGCAGCACGACGGCATCTTCTGCGTGGCGGCCTTTGTCTCGCGGGTCTTCGATGTATGCCGCACTCTTGAGTATCAAACCCCCACGCACGCTCGGCACGACCAGACGCACAGAGTCTGTCTTGGTCATCACGTCTACGTTGATTGTCTGTTGAAGAGCTCGCGTTCCGCCCGGCACGCCGAACAATGGCCGTCTGCCATACCTCGGGCGCTTCCAAATCGCGTGGCGGTCTGAGCACAACAGGTCGACGCGGTCGAGGCCACGATCGAAGCGGTAGGCATGCTTGGTCTGGAGATCGAGCTCATACCCGGCCCCGAGGAGAAGTGCGCCGGCTGCGGCGAACGTCACCGCATTCGTTTCGAGATGCAGCGCAGTGTCAACATCGACGGTCGATCGAGGAGCCGGAAGGGTCGCCATCGCTGCGTGGAGTCGCACCATCAGCCCGCCGATGAGTGTCCAAGAATTTCGAGGAAGGATTCGCGCCAGTTCGAAGGCACTGGGCCATGGCGGTTCATCCCAGGCGCTCGATCGTGCGTCGAGATCGACCAGCGGGCGAAGTGTCATAGTGCGGCGCGGACTCTGATCCAGTTGGTAGCGGCCGCATTCTCTCGAGCGTCGCCGAATGCGTACAAGACAAGGGCCTCGAGTACCTTCTGATGTTGTTCATCGCCCTCGACGACGGCAATGTCGCCGGAGTCGTCGAGGCCCAAGCGCTCTCGCCGGGCGGCGCTTGCCGCGTCGCGTGCTACAAGCACGCCAAGCCCGCCACCTGCAGACAAACCGAGTTCGCCGAGCAGGGTCGGTGAGAAACGAATTTTCGTTTCAGGAGTCGCGGCTCGACGCAACGACGTGTGCTCTCGCAAGATCTGCCCCGCGAGGCTGCCAGGATCTGCTGTTCGAATGCGCATCTTGAGGCGGCTTCGTTCCGAGCCGGCCAGACGTGTTGTCGCACCCGAGGCCAGAAGGTCGAGGGCGGCCTGCCGGGTGTCTTCTGACCAGTTACGCCCGCGGTACATTGTGCGCGACAAAGCCTGAACCTGCCGAGTCGAAATCGAGTGAGATGCCCCGATTCGATTTGCGACGATTCGATCGCTTGACGCGATGCGACGCACCTGGCGGGGTGAAACACCCAACTCGCGTGCCGCCTCGGAGGTAGAAAGTTGCATACATATATAGTCCGCAACCGGACGCTATATGTCAAGTGAAGATCGAACAGATCGAATACGAGCGCATCCCCGGCTGCGTCAGAGCGACGCGAGAATGAGCTCCACCTGCGCTGCCACGAGGTCGGGCCGGGAGAGAAACGGGTGGTGGCTGGTAGGCAGCTCGACGGCGTGAGTGGCGCGCGAGGCGTGAAAGCGTTGCAGCGCAAGCGACGTGCTGCGGTCGTCGGCACAGACGAGGTAGGTCGACTCGCGGCCGTGCCAGGCTGCAGCCGTCGTCGGGCTGCCGAACGCCTCGACCGACTGCCGAGTCACGCGCTGCCACGCCTCGGCACGTACCCGGTCATGCGTCACGTCGTGCCAGAATCGGTCGCCGAAGGAGGCTTGATCGTAGCCGTCGATGTGCAGGGTGCCGTCGTCGTCGACAGCGATCGACACCGGGTCGGGTTCGGCCCCCACGATATCGCCTTGCGACTGACCGACGTCGGGCAGGTAGGAGGTGATGTAGAGCAAGTGCGCGGTCGCAGGATGATCGGCACCCTCTGCGATCACCGTGCCACCATACGAGTGACCTACGACGATGGCCGCGTCGCTGCCGTCGAGGGCGTCGCGCAGCGCGGCGGCGTCTTCGGGCAAACCGCTGCCGTCGTAGCCGGCCATGCCCTCGCCGCACGAGGGGAGCAGCACGGCTCGGCTCGAGACGCCGGTCGCGTTGCGTACCTGTTCGGCGACCTCGTTCCACCACCATGCGCCGTCACGAACCAGGGCGCCGTGCACAAAGAGAATCTCGGTCATGGGCTCACGATAACAACGCCGTGAGAGTCGTCCGTTCGAACGAGACGCGATTTCGCTGACAGCCACATCGAGTGCACCGAAGTCGAGGTAGAGGTGAAACCCGAATGCATGTAAGGTTTTTGCGAGGGCTCTATCGGCCCGAGCACGGCGGAATCGTTCTGCTGCAGCAAAGGAGCTGGAATGACCGAGACCACCGCAACTCTGGGTGCCTCCGAGACCACCGCGACGAGCGAGACCGCAGCGTCGACCGAGACCGCCGCGCCATCGACAACCGCCGCGCCATCGACAACAGCAGTGCGCTGGGTCACCACCACCGCAGACGACGCGTTTCGTGATCGGCCCGCTCTGCGCCTCACCGCGCCCGCCGGCATGCCCGACGTGATCGTCGCCACCGACCGCGCCCGCCAGGAAATCGAGGGCTTCGGAGCAGCATTCAACGAGATGGGCTGGACTTCACTCGGTGCTCTGAGCGAGACGCAGCGCGAACGGATTCTGCACGAACTCTTCGCGCCCGGGGTGGGCGGCAATTTCACGATCGCTCGTATGCCTATCGGGGCGAACGATTTCTCGCGCGACTGGTATTCCTACGACGAGATCGAGGGCGATTTCGGGCTCGGGCACTTCACGATAGAGAACGACCTCGAGACACTGGTGCCGTTCATCCACGCCGCCCTCGCGCACCAGTCCGACCTGAAGATCTGGGCCTCCCCGTGGAGCCCGCCGAGCTGGCTGAAGACCAACGGACACTATGCGGGTGCGCTGCCGATGCCCAGCCTGAATCCCGTCGACAATGGGCTGCATCCCGATCAAATCGGTCACGAAGGCACCGACATGATGAAGCAGGATGACCGTTCGCTGCGCACGTACGCCGAGTACTTCGGCCGCTTCATCGACGCGTATCGTGCCGAGGGCATCGAGGTCGGCATGGTGATGCCGCAGAACGAGTTCAACTCGGCGCAGCCGTTTCCGAGTTGCACGTGGACACCTGGGGGTCTCGCCCGGTTCATCCGGTTTCTGGGCCCGCAGATGCGTGAGCGCGAAGTGACGGTCTTTCTCGGCACGCTCGAACGCGCCAACCCCGAACTCGTGCGTGAGGTACTGGCCGACACCGAGGCGGCGTCATACATCGAGGGTCTCGGCGTGCAGTGGCACGGTAAGGCGGCCGTACCGTTTCTGCAGCGCGACTTCGCCGGGCTGCGCCTCTACCAGACCGAGCAAGAATGCGGCGACGGCCGAAACGACTGGCGGTTCGCCCGGTACGCCTGGGGCATGCTGCGCGACTATTTCACGAACGGCGCCAACGCTTACCTCTACTGGAACCTCGCGCTCGAACGCGGTGGTCTGAGCCGGTGGGGGTGGTCGCAGAACTCCCTGGTCGTCGTCGACGCAGAAGCGGGCACGTTCGAGTTCAGCCACGAGTACTTCGTGCTGAAGCACGTGAGCCACTTCGTGCGGCCCGGGGCTCGATTCGTGCCGTCGGTGAGCTATTCGGGGTACGAGAACCAGCTTGCGTTTCTCAACCCCGACGGCAGCGTGGTGGTCGTCATTCAGAACGACTCGGCCGAAGACCAGACCGTGAGCCTGCTGATCGATGGCCGTGCCCTGGCCGTCGTTTTGCCGGCCGATTCGCTCAGCACCTTCGTCGTGCCGGTAGGAGATGAGAAATGACCCTCGATGTTCAGGTGAGTGCTGTCTGGGCCGCTGAGCGCGGTCGTCCCGAGTTTCTGGCGACCGGTTCGCCGAGTCTCTCGTGGCGGGTCGAGACGCAGAACACGGGCTGGCTGCAGGGCTCGGCCGACGTTCAGGTGCAACGCGGAGGCGCCATTCAGGAGTTCGCCTGGGCATCCCCAGACTCGCAGAATGTGGGCTGGTTCGGCGCCGAGCTGGCTGCCTATGAAACCGCCGCCGTGCGGGTGCGCGTGCGCGGTCTCGACGCATCGGAGTCGCCCTTCAGCGAGTGGGCGCCGCTGCTCACAGGCCCGCTCTCAGCTGACGACTTCAGTGCAGAATTCATCACGGTGGATGCCCGCGAGCACCCCGAGACCGCCGACGAGCCCGAGCGCGGCACTCAGCGGTTTCGCGCGCTCGTCACCCCGCGCGGTGAGGTGAAGCGAGCGGTGCTCTCGGCCACCGCCCACGGGGTGTACGAGATCGTGATCGACGGCACCGTCGTGGGCGACCAGGTGCTGGCGCCCGGCTGGACGAGCTACGACGAGCGCCTTACGTTTCAGAGCTACGACGTCACGGCGCTCGTTGCGGTGAGCGGTCGCCGGGGCGACGACGCGTCGCGAGCACCGTTCGTGCTCGGCGCCACCGTCGCTCAGGGCTGGTACGGCGAGATGTTCGGTTTCGACGGCAACTTCAGCCGCGGCTACGCCGGCCCCGTCGCCTTCGCCGCTCAGCTGCGGCTCGAATACGCAGACGGGTCGACCGATCTCATCGTCACCGACGATTCGTGGAGTGCGACGCGGGTCTCGCCGGTTGTCTCGGCGAGCATCTACCAAGGAGAAACGTACGATGCGCGACTCGCCGACACGGCGTTCGCCGACCCCGAGGTCGAGCTACCCGGTGCAACACCCGCCCAGCTGCTCGAGGCCGACCGCAACGGTCTCGAGCCCGCCTTCTCGCCGCCCGTTCGGCGAATCGAGCGTGTCGCAGCTCGCGAACTCGTCACCACCCCGGCGGGCAAGACCGTGGTCGACTTCGGCCAGAATCTGGTCGGATGGCTCGAGTTGCGTGGCGTATTCCCGGCCGGGCATACGATCACTCTGCGGCACGCCGAGGTTCTCGAGAACGGCGAGCTGGGCGTTCGCCCATTGCGCTTCGCTGAGGCGACAGATCACTACACCGGTGCGGGAACGGCCGAGAGCGACAACGAGACCACCACCTGGAGTCCTCGCTTCACCTTCCACGGCTTCCGTTACGCTCAGATCGACAACTGGCCCGGTGAGCTGAGCCTCGACGACATCACTGCGATCGTCGTGCACAGCGACATGGTGCGTGCGGGTCATCTCGCTACGAGTAACGAGAAGCTCAACCAGCTGCACCAGAACGCGCTCTGGGGCATGCGCGGCAACTTTCTGAGCCTGCCCACCGACTGCCCGCAGCGCGACGAACGGCTCGGCTGGACGGGCGACATTCAGGTGTTCAGCCCGACCGCGAGCTACCTCTACGACGTCTCCGGTTTTCTCGGCTCGTGGTTGCGCGATCTCCGTGCCGAGCAGCTCGAGCGCGGCGGTGTCGTCCCCGTGGTCGTGCCCGACCCCATGGGCATGCCCCCGATGCCGGCAGCCGCCTGGGGCGACGCCGCCAGCCTCGTTCCGGCGACGCTCTACGAGCGCTTCGGCGACAACGCAGCGTTGGCCGAGCACTACCCGGGCATGCGTGACTGGGTCGATGTAGTGAATGCCTTCGCGGGAGACGACCACCTCTGGACGGGCGGCTTTCAGTTCGGCGACTGGCTCGATCCGAGCGCGCCGCCCCGCTGCGGCGAAGACCGACTCCGACATCGTCGCCACCGCGTACTTCTACCGCTCGGCGCTGAGCGTCGCCGATGCCGCGAGCGTGCTGGGCTACAGCGCCGACGAGCACTTCTACCGCGGGCTCGCCGAGAGCATCCGGCTCGCCTTCGTGAACGAGTACGTCACACCGGCCGGGCGGATGCTCTCTGACGCGCACACGGCGTACGCGCTCGCTCTCGGGTTCGGCCTGCTGCAGGATGCCCCGACCAAACGCAAGGCGGGCGCCCGCCTCGCCGAACTCGTGCGGTCGTTCGGTTACCGCATCGGCACCGGCTTCGTGGGCACTCCGCTCATCTGCGACGCGCTCTGCATCGGCGGCGAGAGTGATACTGCGTACCGGCTGCTGCTCGAGGAGGGGATGCCGTCGTGGCTGTACCCCATCAAAATGGGGGCGACCACGATCTGGGAGCGCTGGGACAGCATGCTGCCCGACGGCAGCATCAACCCGGGCGAGATGACCTCGTTCAACCACTACGCACTCGGCGCCGTGGCCGACTGGATGCAGCGTTCGATCGGCGGCATCGCCCCCGCCGAACCCGGCTACCGGGTCGTCGACATCGCGCCGATTCTGGGCGGCGGCCTCACCCGTGCTCGGGCGAGTCTCGACACCGGTTACGGCATGGTCGAGGTCGACTGGATGATCGTGCAGGGCTCCTTCGAGCTCTCGGTCACGGTGCCGCCGAACATGCGTGCGCGCGTGACGCTTCCTGGGCTGGCGGCTGACATCGCATCGGCCGCGGCAGCCGGATCGTCAGGGTCAGGGCCGAGGTCAGGGGCAGGGGCCGAACGCGAGACGACTCCGGTCGAGGTCGGATCGGGCATCCATCGCTTCACGACCGACGTCACGTCTCTCGTCGCGCCCGCGGCGAAGCAGCCCTACACGCTGTCGACCTCGCTCTCGGAGATCGTCGCCGACGCCGAAGCCGTGACCGCCCTCGAGCAGTTGTTCGCGTCGCAGGGCTACTTCATCGGCCTCGGCTGGACGAAGTCGGGCAAATGGAAGAGCAACTCGCCGCTGGGCAACGCGCTCATCATGTACCGGCCCGAAAACCTGCCCGCCGTCGAGCACGTGCTGCAGCAGCTCAACGCGCGCTGAAGCCGCTCTCTCACGGCCTCGCAGCGGGTCGTGAGAACGCGGCAGCGCGGTGGATCAGACGGCGGTGAGCCGAATCGCCATGAACTGCCGCGCGGGCAACGGCACCGTGAAGTACCCGGAGTATTCCCCCGGCAGCCGGTCGACGGTCATGTTCCACGTATCGATGACGTCGACGATGTACCCGCCGCCCGAGCGGGTGGGCGGCGCGATGATGTTGCGGTACTGCGACTGGCCGAAGCCGAGGTAGAGCAGGTAGAACTCGCCGTCGATGCCGGCCCAGGGAACATCCCACTCGCCCTTCACCGGGTTCAGAACGCCGCCCGGCGCTTCGGCGAGCACCGAGGCGAGAAATGCGATGCGCGAGGGCGAGCTGCCGATGAGTTCCCCGCCCTTCGACCACCACAGCTCTTCGCGGTCGTTGAGAAAGGTTTCGCCGTGGCCGACATAGCCGCCGCGCACCGCGCCCTCCCAGAACCGCCGAATCATCTCCTGACCCATGATGTTGCCCCAGCCCTGATCGATATCGCCCTCGTAGGCGCACTCGTCGATGACCACGGGCTTGCCCCAGCTTTCGCGCCAGGTGTCGGTGTTCTCGGCCGTGCGGTAGACGTCGATGCGCTGCACGCTGGCGTGGCTGATCCACGGGCGGCTGTAGTCGTAGAAGTCACCGCAATTGTGGATCGACAGCAGGTGATGATTCGGATCGTTCGCCTCGATGACCCCGGCCAGCCGCTCCCAATCGGCGACGACCTTCGAGGCCAGCAAATCGTATTCGTTCGCGAGCGACCACCAGACGTTCTCGTGCGCCTGCAGCCGGCGCACGAGATACGCCACGTACCGGTCGTCGGCGACAGGGCCGAGGTTCGGGAACCCCCAGCGATCGTAGGCGTGGAACAGAATCAGGTCGGCCTCGATGCCGAGTTCGGCAAGGGCGTCGATCTGCCGGTCGAGCTGCTGCCAGTACCGGGTGTCGAACCGAGTCGTGTCCCAGCCCTCGGCAACGGAGCCGAGGAACGGAAAGAGCTCGGGCTCGTTCGAGTTGAACAGATACGCCTTCGGAAACACGCACATGCGCAGCTTGTTGAACGGCGCCGCTGAGAGGGTACGCAGCGTTGCGTCTTGCAGTGCTCGCGGCTGGTGGTTCCAGACGTAGGCGGTGGTTCCGAGCGGGGCGTGCCGGGTGCCGTCGTCGTGGGCGAAGTGGAAGGTATCGGCGACACGCACAATACCCCTCGATGCTGGTTCATCGAGGGTGTCGAAGCTTCCACTCAGCCCGTCGAGCGACCGTGCGTTCGATGACGTGACGAAGCTCCACGATCCGGCTCGGTCGGCGTAGAACCGAATCAGATAGCGGCCGTCACCGTCGTAGAACCCGCCGACGACACGCTCGATGCGGGCCGCGCTCTCGGCGCTCATCGAGCTCGTCGCGCCGGGCGCGCCGTCTTCGAGCACGAAGGTCGCGGTGAGGTCGACGTCGACGAACGGGTTGCCGTGGCTCGGCCCGTCGATCACGATCTCGAGTCTGCCGCGCAAGCCGATGGCTGCCGGATGCTCGAGCGAGGCGCTCGCGAGCGAAACCGTTTCGGCTTCGTAGTCACGCCGCACCTGAATCGGCTCGGTCTCGAACAGCGCCTCGGCGCGGGTTCCGTCGACGCGGTCGAGCGTCTGCCAGAGGTCGTCGAGCGCGGGGCCGGTCGGGGCACCCGGCATGCTGAGCAGGTACTTCAAGGGCATCCAGGCGAGCTGCCGCACCATGGGGGAGTTGATGATGCCGGGCAGCGCCGCCGCGAGCACTCCCTTGGCTTCGGGTACGGCGAGCGCGGTCTCGAGGCTGCTGTCGGGGCCGAAACTCACTTCGAGTCGCTTCCTTCGTAGTGAAAGTCGGTGAACGCGACCGTGCCGGAGGTCGCGTAGAGGGCGAGCACCCGCCCCGCGAACGAGGCCGCGGTCTCTTGAGAGAGGTACCGGCCATCCACTCGCGCCAGCTCGTGGCGCGTACCCGCAGAGTCGATAGCGCCGAGCACGACGATGTCGCTGGTGAGCTGCGAGAGCAGGCTGCTGCCGACCGACGCGACGAAGTCGAGCGTCGCGGTTACCGGCCCGGCCGGCACCTCGATGCTCCACTCTTGGCTGATTCCTGCGACGCTCGCCCGCGCGGTGACCACGCCCGCCGCGACCTCGACTTCGTAGTGGTGATCTTCGTCGTAGCGCACGGCGAGGCCGCCGAGGCCCGCTTCGCCGGGGTCGACGACAACCGAGACCTCGGCGAATGCGTGCCGTTGGCGGCGCGCAATGAGCGCAGGCCGGGGGTCGTGCAGCGTCGATCCGTCGCCCGTCAGCTCTACCCAACCAGGCCGCGCGGTCAGCGAAGCGAAATCTGTCGCGAAGCGCCGCATCGACAGCCAGTCGGTGTCGAGCGTCTCGCCATCGAAGCCATCCGCAATGACCAGCGGCTCGGGCCGGGGGTTCAGGATGACCGGGTCGGCCTCGAGCCAGCCGTCGGCCGTGAAGCGGGCCGAGGTGATGAAGGTCTCACGGCCCATCGCCGAGAAGGCCTGTGTCATGCCGGTGGGGCGCATGCCGAGCATGATGATCGCCCAGCCGCCGTCGGGGGTCTCGACGAGGTCGCCGTGACCGGTGTTCTGAATGGGCCGCGACGTGCTGCGCGCCGAGAGGAACGGGTTGTTCGGTCCCGGTTCGAAGGGGCCGCTGGGGGAGGAGCCGCGGGCGACGCTGATGCCGTGGCCGCGTTCGGTTCCGCCCTCGGCGATCATCAGGTACCAGAAATCGCCGTGGCGGTACAGGTGCGGTGCCTCGGGAAACTTCAGGCCGGTGCCCTTCCACAACGAGATCGGTGCCGAAAGCGGCGTGCCTGTCTCGAGGTCGACGGTGACCTGCAGAATACCGCCGTGCTCGTGTGCCCCGGGCCCGGCGCCCGAGGTCGTGTCGAGCCCCGAATACGTGATGTATGCCGTGCCGTCGTCGCCCCAGGCCAGGTCGGGGTCGATGCCGTGCACGCCGTCGACGACGATGCCGTCACTCCAACGGCCGGCCGGGTCGGCGGCCGTGAAGATGATCATGCCGCGCCCCATCGCGTCGGTGATCACGAGGTAGAACAGACCCTCGCGGTAGCGGATGGTCGGTGCCCACGCCCCACCGAGCGTCGGAATGTCGAACGAGTGCAGCTGGCCGGGCCGGTCGACCACGTGGCCGATGACGGTCCACTCGCGCAGGTCTGTGCTGTGCAGAATCGGGATGCCCGGCAGGTACTCGAACGTCGAGTTGGCGAGGTAGTAGTCGCCGCCGACTTTCACGACGCTGGGGTCGGGGTAGAAGCCCGAGACGATGGGGTTCGGCCAGGGCGCCACGGCGGTGGCGGTGGCTGTGCCGGCCGGGCCGGCTGCGGTCGCTGCGCCGGCTGCGGTGGCCGTGCTGGTAGCCGTGTCAGTAGTGCTCATGCGGTGACCTCGATGTCGGTGGTGAGGGGCAGCTCGGTGACGCTCGTGCCGATCTGCAGGGTGAAACTGCCGGGCTCATAGTGCCAGCCCTCTTCTGCCCAGTCGGCGAAGGCGCGTGCCGGCACGGCGATGGTGGTGACGACGCTCTCGCCGGCATCGGCCGTGACAGTGGCAAAGCCCACGAGCCAGCGCACCGGCCGGTCGATGGCGGAATCACTGCGCGAGGCGTAGACCTGCACGACCTGACTGCCGCGGCGGCTGCCCGTGTTCGTCACGCCCACCTCGAGGGTGAGCGTCTCGCCGGCGGCGATCGTGGGCGCGTCGCGAGTGACCTCGTCGAGGCTCCACCTGGTGTAACCGAGCCCGAAACCGAATTCGTACGCCGGCTCGGTGCCGGCCTTCAGCCAGGCGCGGTACCCGATGTGGATTCCTTCGTCGTAACGAACGACCCCATCGACCGGTGAGACGTCGAGAACCGGAACATCGGCTTCGGTCTTCGGCCAGGTGGTGGGCAGGCGACCGCCGGGCTCTGCGGCCCCGGTCAGAATGTCGGCGAGTGCGTCGCCGTACTCTTGGCCGCCGAACCAGCTGAGCAGAATCGCCGACACGTCGTCGCGCCACGGCAACAGCACGGGCGATCCGGAGTTCACGATCACCACGGTACGTGGGTTGACCGCGGCAACGGCCCGCACCAGCTCGTCTTGCCGGCCGGGCAGCGAAAGCGAGGTGCGGTCGAAACCTTCGGATTCGACTTTGGCGTTGGTGCCAACCACTACGACGGCGACGCCAGCCGCCTTTGCTGCGGCGACCGCCTCGGCGATCAGCGCATCTGGATTCGACTGGTCGGGCTCAATGCCGACCGTGATACTGAGGGCGCCCGAGAGAGGGCCGCCCTGCACGATGTCGAACTCGATGCGCACGTCGATCGGCTGGCCGGCCGTCACTGTGATTGCGATCGAGTGGGTGGGTGGCGAGATGAAGGCGGCGCCGAGGTCGGTGCCGAGCGAATCGAGGTGCTGCTCGAGCAGCAGCTCGTCGTTCACCGAGATACGGCCGTTGCCCGCCGCAGCGAAGCCGAGCAGAATCTCTCCGGTCTCTTCGGGGGTATAACGGGTCGTGAACTCGACCACGCTCGATGCCGTGATGGGTGCATCGCCACCGAACCAGACGAGTGCCGTCGCGCGGCGGTTCTCGCGAGCGAGTTCGGCTCCGGATGCGTCGAGAAAGCGCACAAGCGCGCCCGGCTCCCCGGTGGCCGGGTTGGTGATGCTCGACAGTGGCAACTCGGCGATGCCTTCTTGCACGACGGCTCCCACGGAATACGTCACCGTCGTGTCGGGCAGCGCGGCCGTGATGCCGGCGAGGGGGGAGACCACGTATTCGGGCAGCACTGTTGCGCTGCCGCCGCCCTGGCTGCGCGCGAACCGGGCGTTGTGCCCGATGACCGCCACGCTAGAAAGATCACCGGGCGACCACGGCAGCTCTGCTTGGCCGTGCGCCGGCCCGGCATTCTTGACCAGAACCGTACCCGCGATCTCGGCTTCGCGCACGAAGGCGGGGCCGTCTTCGACCCGCACCGGTTCGGGCACCGCGGCGTCGAAGCCGTCGAGCGCGCCGACACGTTCGGCGAGCTTCAGAATGCGAAGCACCTTGCGGTCGATGTGCGCTTCGTCGAGCTCACCGGCGCGAACTGCGGCCACCAGAGCATCGCCCCAGGGGCCCTGGGGGCCCGGCATGACGAGGTCTTGCGAGAAGCGAGCGCTGTTAAGGCTGCGTACGGCGGTCCAGTCGCTGACCACGATGCCGTCGAAGCCCCACTCCGAGTTCAGGGGGGTTTCGAGCAGGTCGTTCTCGGTGACGGTTGCCCCGTTGACCGAGTTGTACGAGCTCATGACGGCCCAGGCGTGCGCCTGGACGATGGCCTTTTCGAACGCGGCGAGGTAGAGCTCACGCAAGGGCCGGTCGGCGACCACCACATTCACCGTGAACCGGTCGGTCTCGAAATCGTTCGCGATGTAGTGCTTCGGAGTCGCCGCGACACCGTTCTCTTGCACGCCCGTGACGTAGGCGGCAGCGAGGTCTGCGGTCAGCAGCGGGTCTTCACTGAAGCACTCGAAGTGCCGCCCGCCGAACGGCGAGCGGTGCAGATTGATCGTCGGGCCGAGAACAACGTCTACGCCCTTTCGGCGCGCCTCGACGGCTGCCGCGTTTCCGTATCGGCGTGCGATGGAGGTGCTCCACGAGGCGCCGAGGGCGGTCGCCGACGGCAGGTTCAGGGAGGGGTGGCGCTCGTCCCACAGCTCGCCGCGCACGCCCGACGGTCCGTCGGAGAGCAGCAGGCGGCGCAGCCCGATGCTCGGCAACGGCCAGGTCGCCCAGAAGTCGTGCCCGGTCAGCAGCAGCACTTTCTCTTCCAGCGTGAGCTGGGTGAGCAGCGCGTCGAGTTCGCGGCTCGGTGAGACCGCCGTCGAGTCTGCCGCTGAGTCTGCCGCCGGGGCACTGGTCGAAACGGAGGTCATGAGGTCGCTTTCTGGTCGTTCGCGGGGGCTGTCTCGTCGTAGCTGAGGCCGTAGCCGAAGTCGAAGAGCGGGTCGGTGAAGCGATGGGGTTCGTCGAGGTCGCCGGCGAGAACGTCGACCATGCTGGCGGGCAGCTGAAAGGGCAGCCGTCCTTCGGGCTTCGCTCGGCCGAACAGCACGTCGAGAACCGCCCGATCGGTCGAGCCGTACTCGACCACGAGCGCAGCCGCGCGCTGGGCGATCTCGGGCACGACCGCGGGGCGTTCGAGGTTCAGCACGACGATCGTCGGCACGGTGAACAGCAGGTCGAGAATGTCAGCGAGTTCGGCTTCGCCGAAGTCGAGTGGGCCGGAATGGAAGAACGTCTCGAAGGTGGTCGTCTGCCGATGATCGTGCGGAGTCTGCAGCCGCAGAATCGCGAAGTCCGCGGCCGCCGGGTCGGTCACCACCTCGGCATACTGAGCCAGAAGTTCGTCGTCGACGGTGCTACTGAAGACGCGTGGCCTGCCGGTCAGGGGCAGAACGGGCACAGGGGGATGCCCGGCGGGGGCGACTCGTGTTGAATTCGTGAGCAGGGTGAGTGAGCGCCGCTGGGCATCGAGGCCGGCTTCGACGAGGTCCGCCCGCCCGGCTACCGCGGCCGCGACCGTTTCGCTCAAAGGCGCCGCGTCGAAGAGGCCGAGCCGCAACTTCTCGCGCAGAATACGCCGAACCGACTCGTCGATACGTGCCTCGGGCACCCGGGCATCCTGAACCAGCTCTACGATCATCTCGCTCGCGTAGTCGCCGCCGAACTGGTCGGTGCCGGCCTCGATGGCGCGCTGCGTTCTCGACACCGGGTCGAGGTGTTCGATGCCCCAGGCCCGCGCGACGAACGTATCTCCCATGATGTCGTGGTCGTTCAGCACGCCCCAGTCGCTCGAGATGATGCCAGTGAAGCCGAGATCACCGCGCAGCATTCCGGTGAGCACCTGGCGGTTGAAGGCGAACGCGACCTCTTCGAGCTCCGTGCCGACCGGCTTGCCGTAATACGCCATCACCTGGTTGGCGCCGGCCGCGATCGCCGGCCGAAACGGCGCGACGTGGTCGGCGAGGTGACCGCCCGGGTACACCTGGTCGGTGCCGTGCGCGAAGTGCGGGTCTTCACCGTCTTTCTGCGGGCCACCGCCCGGAAAGTGTTTCACCATGGCGGCCACGGAATGCGGGCCGAGCACCTCGCCTTGCAGACCTTCGATGAAGGCCGAAGCGAGAGCGCCGGTCAGCGCAGGGTCGCCACCCCACGTGCCGCTGATGCGCGACCAGCGCGGCTCGGTGGCGATGTCGACCTGCGGGCCGAGTAGCAGGCGAATTCCGACGGCCGAGAATTCCTGCCGAATCGTGTCGCCGAAGGCACGGGCGAGGTCGGGGTCGCGGGTCGCAGCCATGCCCACAGGCTCGGGCCACGCCGAGAACGAGCCCGCCATATGAGAGGCGCCCTCGCGCTGAGCGACGGCGCTTCGTGGGTCGCTCGAAACCGTGACCGGAATGCCGCTACCCGTCTGACGAGCGAGAACCTGCAGAGCGTTGTACCAGCGCACCTGCAGGGCCGGCTCGAGAATGTTCACCAGGTTGATGGCGGTGACGTGGTGGTTGACGACGACGTCGTAGACCGATCCCGGCAGCAGCGCATCGCCGTCTCGCTCGGGAATCGCCGCGGGGTCGACGAACGCCATGGCGTGAAACATCAGGCCCGCCTTCTCGGCCAGGCTCAGCCGGGGCAGCAGTTCATCGACCCGTGCATCGAGGGTGCCGGCTTCGGTCGTGCCGGCTCTGGTCGTGCCGGTGCTGGTCCTGCTGGTGCTGGTCGTGCTGAGATCGGTCATGCTGAAACTCCTGTCGAGAAAACGCGTACATCCCACGGGCCGAGCTCGACGCTGCGCTGCGCTCTGACGCGCTGCTGTTCGGTCGACCCGCTCGCGAGCAGGTCGATGACGTCGACGGGTGCGGGCACCGAAACGGGCATCCACGACCAGTTGTGCACGAAGAACACGCGGCTGCCGTCGTCGGCGGTCGAACTCGTGACGGTGACGCTCGGGGCGAGATCTGTCCAGCCGGCGGTGGGCGTCGGCACCAGCCACTCGGCCAGCGAGCGGGCAAGCTCTTGGTTCGGCACGGTTCCGACCATGGTCACGTTGCCGGCGCCGTGTTCGCGGGTGGTGATGGCGGGCCACTGGCCGAAATGCGGATGCACGTAGTCGACCAGAGAGTCGGCGGTCGTCGGCGTGAGGCCGTCGATCCACTCGGTGGCCGCCGATCCGGGGCGCAGCAGAAAGTCGTCGGCGTTGCTCGCGGCCTCGACCACGTCGAGCGGAGCGGTCAGGTTCGCGAACTCCTCGTACCACGCGCCGGATGCCTCGTTGAGGCGTGCGGGCTGAACCTCTGTTCTGGCCCGGCCCTCCCGATCGGCGTAGGCCGAACGCGGCCCGAGCACCAGGTGTCCGCCCGCACGAGCGTAGTCGTCGAGCCAGTCGAGTTCCGCGTCGGCGGCGGTGAAGAACGCCGGCACGATGAGCACCGGGTAGGCCGCGGCGAAGGCCCGGGCATCCGCCCCTTCGATGGCCTCGACGCCCTCGGTCGCCCGGGTCGGAAAGAGCTGCTGAGGCCGAACGAGCCGCGTCTGCAGCCCGGCATCGAAGGCGCCGCGCACGAAGGCGGCCATGATCTTGCGGTAGGAGTCGGGGTCAAGCCACAGGCCCGGCGCCATGAAGGGAGCCTGGCTCGAGAGCGCGAACTTGCTGTCGGAGTCGTAGAGCACGGCGACGTCGTAGTCGGGCCGGCTGCGGCGAACGACGGCTCCGGCGGCGGCGAACTCCGCGCCGAGCGTCGCGAGCTCGCGGTAGGTGCGGCCGGGCACCTGGCTGTGCGGAAGCACTCCGCCCCAGTAGGTCTCGGTGCCGAAGTGCAGCGTGTGCCAGTGCCAGTACTCGATCATCTCGGCGCCACGCGAAACGAGCGCCCAGGCGGCCTGCCGCCACTGCCCGTCATACGGCGAGAAGTTCAGTGATGCGTGGCCGATCGACGAGGCGTTCGTCTCGGTGATGAGAAACGGCGCCTGCTTCGACGAGTACATCAGGTCGGCCAGGTGGTAGAGCGCCCAGGTGCCCTTCAGAATCCAGCCCTCGCTGCGCGGTTCGGTGAACGGCAGCGCGAGCGAATCCTGCATCTCGTAGTAGGCGTTGCCCGCGGCGATGTCGAGGTGCGCCGAGAGGTCGACGTCTTCGATGCCCGGCTGGTCGTACGAGATGCACGTGGTGACGAATCGGCCGGGGCCGGCGAGTTCGCGCACGATGTCGGCCTGCCAGCCGATGTACTCCGTCACCAGCCCGGCCTGAAAGCGGCGCCAGGCGAGATCGTATTGCGGCTGAAAGTTGCCGTCGGGCTTCCACAGATCGGCCCAGGTCGAGAGCCGGTGCGACCAGTAGACGAGGCCCCACTCACGATTGAGAGTCTCGACGTCGCCGTAGAGTCCGCGCAGGTGATCGACGAAACGCTCGAAGACGCCACGATTGTAGAGCAGGGTAAGCCCGGGTTCGTTGTCGACCTGGTAGCCGATGACCGCAGGATGATCGCGGTAGCGCTGCACGACCTTACGAATGATGCGCTCGGCATGAAACAGAAATGCCGGGTGTGTGAAATCCATCTCTTGCCGTGAGCCCCAGTGCTTGGTCACCCCCGTGGCCGTATCGAGAGCGATTTCGGGGTACTGCCTCGCTAGCCACATGGGCAGCGCGTAGGTCGGCGTGCCCAGAATGACGCCGATGCCTCGGGCGTGAGCGCCGTCGAGCACGGGCTGCAGCCAGTCGAGATCGAACACGCCGTTCTCTGGCTCCCACGTCGACCACACGCTCTCGCCGACACGGATGACCGTGAATCCGGCCTCGGCCATCAGATCGAGATCGACATCAAGTCGTGGGCTCGGCTGGTACTCGGCGTAGTAGGCGGCGCCGAAACGAATGCCGTCGAAGGGGTCAGCTGAGCCACGTCGGGCCGAATCGGGGCGCACTTCTGCCCCACTCGATGCGTCGGTGCTCACGCGGCGCCCGCTTGCAGGTCGGCCTCGCGCTGGGCGGACAGAAGCCGCTCGCGGTCGGCGCGCCGCTGCTCCTGCCGAACGGGGTCGGGCACCGGGGCTGCGAGAAAGAGCCGCTGGGTGTACGGATGCTCGGGGCGAGCGGTGACTTGGTCGCCGTCGCCCCACTCCACGATCTCCCCGTGGTACATCACGGCGACGCGGTGGCTGAGGTTTCGCACCACGGCCAGGTCGTGCGAGACGAAGAGGTATGCAACGCCCGTGCGATCTTGAATGTCGCGGAACAGCTCCAGCACCCGAGCCTGAGTCGAGAGGTCGAGCGCCGAGACGGGCTCGTCGCACACGATCAACCGCGGCTCGAGCGCCAGCGCCCGGGCGATGGCGATGCGCTGGCGCTGGCCGCCCGAGAACTCGCGCGGCAGCCGGTCGGCGGCGGTCTTCGGCAGCCCGACCTGGTCGAGCAGGTCGAGTACGCGCTTCGACGCTTCTTTTGCCGGCATGCTCTTCACGGTCAGCGGCTCGACCAGAATCTGCTCGATGGTGAGCGACGGGTTCAGCGAGGTGTACGGGTCTTGAAAGACCACCTGAATCTCGCTCGACAAGGCGCGCCGAGCCTGTCGGCTGAGGTGCGCGATGTCCTTTCCCTTGTAGAGAATCGACCCGCCCGTCACGGGTGCCAGCCCGAGTACAGCGCGGCCGAGCGTCGTCTTGCCCGACCCCGACTCGCCGACCAGGCCCACGGTCTCACCGGGGCGAATGTCGAGCGAGACGCCCTTCAAAGCCGTGAACGGCTCTTTGCGAAACCCCTTGATCGGGTACTCGACGACGACGTCTTTGATATCGAGCAGCGTTTCGGTCATGAGCCGACCCTTTCGTTCGAGGCAGGTTGCTTCGTGGCGGGTGCGTCAGTAGCGGGTACGCCAGTAGCGGGTGCGTCAGCAGCAGGCGCGTCAGCGGCGGAGATGCCGGACGCGGGTCCGTTAGCCGCGGGTACGAGCTCGCCACGGGCTTCGCCCTCTTCGAGAATCGCCGCGAACAACGACTTGGTGTACGGATGCTCGGGGTGCGCGAAGATCGAGCGAACTGGCCCGGTCTCGACGATGCGGCCGTTCCGCATCACCGACACTCGGTCGCAGAGGTCGGCGACCACGCCGAAGTTGTGCGTCACGAGCACCACGCCCATGTTCAGCTCGGCCTGCAGCTCGCGCAACAGGTTCAGCACCTCGGCCTGTACCGTCACGTCGAGAGCCGTAGTGGGCTCGTCGGCGATGAGCAGGTCGGGTTCGCAGCTGATCGCACCGGCGATCAGCACGCGCTGGGCCATGCCGCCCGACACCTCGTGCGGGTAGGCCGAGAACGTGCGCTTCGGGTTCGGGATGCCCACCCGTTCGAGAAGGCCAAGGGCTTTCGCCGTGGCATCCTTCTTCGACAGCCCGAGTACCACGCGCATCGGCTCGACCAGCTGACTGCCGATGGTGAACGACGAGTCGAGGTTCGACATCGGTTCCTGCGGAATGTAGGCGATCTTCTTGCCGCGAATCTTCGTCATCTCTTTTTCAGAAGCGTTCGCGAGGTCTTTGCCTTCGAAGAAGATCGATCCGTTGACGACCCTGCCGCCCTCGGGCAGCAGCCGCAGTATGCTCCATGCCGTCTGCGTCTTGCCCGAGCCCGATTCGCCGATGAGGCCGTGTACCTCGCCGCGGCGAACGGTGAGCGAGACGTCGTTGACGACGACCTTGACCGATCCGTCGGGCTGGTCGTAGCCGACCGCGAGATCGGAGATGCGCAGCAGCTCCTCGCCTGCGCGAGCCTCGGAGCGGGCATCCTCTGGGTGGGAGACGATCGCTTCGCCGGGCTCGGCCGCCGCCATCGCGCTGCCCCTCTTTGCGGACTTCTTGCGCTTGGCCGGGCTCGCGCTTCGCTCGAGCTCGTCACGCATCACGTTCGCGAGCAGGGTGAGGGCGATGCAGGTCAGAGCGATGGCCAGCGACGGCGGCAGCATCAGCCCCGGGTTGGTGTAGATCTTCGAAAAGGCGTCGTTCAGCATCGATCCCCAGGTGGGAATGGAGGCGTCGCCGAGGCCCAAGAAGTCGAGCCCAGCCTGAATGGCGATCGCGATTCCGGTGATCATGGCGGCCTGAATGATGACGGGCGCGCGAACCACGGTGAGAATGTGTTTACCAATGATGCGGCCGTCGCTGAGCCCCGAGACTCGTGCTGCGTCGACGTACAACTCGTTGCGAACAGCCGAGACCGAGGCGTAGACGAGCCGGAAGAAGGCCGGGCTGAGCAGCACCCCGAAGATGGCCATCGACAACCACATCGACGGGCCGAGAACGGCTCGTGCCGCAAGCAGCACCACGATTCCCGGCAGCGCCATCAGCAGGCCGGCCAGCCACGACGAGACCGAGTCGAACCAGCCGCCGAAGTAGCCGGCGATGAGCCCGGCAGTGACACCGATGACTGCTGCGACCACGAGGGCGAGAAGCGCGCCGGCGATGCTGAACCGTGAGGCGAAGAGCAGGCGAGAGAGCACGTCGCGGCCGGCGCTGTCGGCGCCGAGCGGATGCCCGGGGCCAGGCGGCAGCAGAACATCCTTCAGCGAAGCCAGGTTCGGGTCTGCCGGAGCGATGAGCGGAGCGAAGATGGCCGAGAGCACGAGCAACGCCAGGTAGATCAGCGCGATGAGGCCGATCGGGTTCTTCAGCAGCTTGCGAAACAGGGAGACGCGCGCGCCTCGCTCTTCGACCGCGGGAGTGAGGCTCGGGTCGGGCAGGGGCATGGACTGGGTCATGAGAGGCGCACCTTGGGGTTGAGAAAGGCTTGCAGAAGGTCGATGAGCAGGTTGACGACGACGACGATGATCGCCGTGACCACAACCAGACCCATCACGAGAGGCACATCGCCCTGCGTCGTTGCAGTGACGGCGACCTGGCCGAGACCCGGAATCGCGAAGATCTGCTCCACGATGACCGCGCCACCGAGCAAGCCCACGAACTGAACGGCGAGCACGGCGAGTGCCGGGCCGCCCGCGTTACGCAATACGTGTTTGTAGATGACCCGGTTGGCCGAGAGCCCCCGGCTACGAAGCGTTCGCACGTAATCCTGGCGAAGGGCATCGATGACCGAACCACGGATCTGCTGCGTGACACCGGCGATGCCGCCGATGGCGAGGGCGATCACGGGAAGCGTGATCGAGGCGAGCCAGCCGCTGGGCGAGGTGGCGAATTGCACGAACCCGGTGGGCTTGAACCAGTGCAGATTGATGGCGAACACGAGCACGAGGCCGAGGGCGATGAGAAACCCCGGGATGGCGAAGCCGAGAACCGAGATGACCTGCACGAGCCGGTCGGGCCAGCTGCGGCGCCGGGCGGCCCACACGCCGAGAACGACCGCGACGATGGCGCTGATCAGGGTGGCGCCGATGACGAGCGAAAGTGTGACGGCGACTCGAGAGGTGATGGCGGCCATTACCGGCTGACCCGTGAACCACGAGATACCGAGGTTGCCGGTGACCGCGTGCGAGAGCCAGTCGCCGTATTGAACGTAGAGCGGGCGATTCAGGCCGAGGCTCGCTGCCTTTTGGGCAACGGTGTCGGCGGTGGCCGTTTGGCCGAGAATGCGGCGGGCGATGTCACCGCTGCCGACGTAGAGCAGGGCGAAGGCGACCGTCGAGATGACGACGATCAGCACAACCCCGGAGGCCAAACGCCTCAGAATGAATCGCAACACCGGTGTTCCTTTGCATCAGAGCGAGGGGAAAAGAGAGGGCAGAGAAGGGGAGAAAAGAGTGGGCCGGCCGGCCCAGCGTCGGGTCATCCGCTGAACCGGCCGGCCAGTGCTGATACCTGCGCTGGTTACGCCTTCGGCTTGATGTTCCAGAGGTAAGGAACGGCGTTGCCGGGCTGCACGACGGCGGTCGTGTTCGCGTCGGTCACGAAGTTCGACTGCGTGCGGTACCACGGAGCGAACCAGGCATTGTCGACCAGGTACTTGTTGAGGTCTTTCACGGCCTGGTCGGAATCCGATCCGCCCTTCTGGATGGTCGCGATGTACCCGTTCACCGTGTCATCGGTGGTGTGGAAGGCGTTGAACGGGGCCGTCGGCGAGATCAAGAACTGGATCAGCTCCCAGTCACCGCCCTGCTGCAGCGGAATGTAGACGGCCGGGAACTTGCCGCCGACGACATCGGCGATGAAGCTGTTTCCGGGGTCGGTGTACTCGACCGTGATTCCGACGTCGGCGAGCTGCTGCTGAATCAGGGTGAGCGTTGCTTGGCCGAGCAGAGCAGACGACGGCATCTGAATCGTCACACCGTTGGCGTAACCGGCGTCAGCGAGAAGCTGCTTGGCCTTTGCCACGTTGAACGTGTA
Organism: Subtercola sp.; assembly: GCA_025463765.1. Classification (GTDB taxonomy): domain Bacteria; phylum Actinomycetota; class Actinomycetes; order Actinomycetales; family Microbacteriaceae; genus Subtercola. The sequence continues at coordinate 34,447 of JAODBC010000056.1, forward strand.
CTCGGAGTCGAGGCTCGGGTCGTAGCCGACGGAGTTGGCGGGGAACACCTGGCTTGTGGTCGTGCCCAAGCCGTTCTCGATGGTCTTCAGCATCGAGGAGGTGTCGAAGGCGTAGTTGATGGCCTGGCGAACGCGCACGTCTTTCAGTGCGGGGTCGACGGTACCGTTACGGTCCATCAGGGTGAGCCCTGCCCAGTTGAGTTCGAGCGGGTTCGCTGTGAAGCCGGCGCCGGTCATCTGGGCGAGATCTGTGTTGTTCAGCGTGTTGGTCGCGTTGACCTGGCCACCCTTGACCGCGTTCAGCAAGGCTGTCGGGTCAGAGAACACGCTCATCACGATTTTGTCGTAGTGCTGGTTGGTGGGGTTCCAGTAGCTCGGGTTCTTCGTGAACACGTACGACGTTCCGACGACGGTGTCTGCGGTGTCGAGGATGTACGGGCCGCTGCCGACCGGTACGGTCTGAATGTCGGGGGAGGTGAACGCACTCGGCGCCTCGACCAATCCGGCGTTCTGCGACAAGTACGTCAGCATCGCGGGGTCTGGGGCCTTGAGCGTCATCGTGACGGTGGTCGGGTCGGTGGCCACGGCATCCGTCATGTTGGCGAGGTACGAGGCGTTCGGGCCGGCGCCGTCACGAAAACGCACGAGGTTCTGGGCGACGGCGCTGGCGTCGAGTGCGGTGCCGTCGGTGAACTTGACGTCGGAGCGAATCGTGAGTGTGAGTACGGTGTTGTCGGCGTTGTACTTCCACGCGGTGGCGAGGCCGGGCTGAATGGCGCCCGTCGTGTCGGCGGTGAGGATCGTGTCGTAGACGGCCTGCATGTACGGCGACTCGTTGGCCCAGTTCGACTGGGCCGCAGCGAACGTGCTCACCGTGATGATCTGGCCGAGGTTCAGTGTGCCGCCACTACCTCCGGTGCTGCTGGTGTCGCTATTACCTGCTGCGCAGCCGGTGAGGCCTAGCGCAACGACGACTGCGACCGCCGCCATTCTCTTCCATCGGAACATCGTTGTCTCTTTCAGGTGCGGGGTAGTCCCTCGTTGGGCTACGTCTGAAGAGAAAGTAACATGAAAAGCGAATGACTACTAGGTTTCCGAATGAAATCCGAATAACAATTTGGTTTCTGGCTTTTTCGGCGCGGCGAGCGGTTAGAGTCTGTGGCATGGCTCACGAAAAGGCGCGGGGGGCGTACGCCAAGTCGGCCGGTCGCCGGCTCGAGATTCTCGACGCCAGCATCGTCGTCTTCTCGCAGAACGGATACCGCAAGGGGTCGATTCGCGAGATCGCTGAGCTGGTGGGCATGAGCCAGGCCGGGTTGCTGCATCACTTTCCCTCGAAGACCGAACTGCTCACGGCGGTGCTCGAGTACCGCGACTCGCGCGATTACGAGACCATAGAAACCGCGCTGGGCACGGGAATCGGCACCCTCCGAGGGTTCGTCGATCTCACCGAGGCGAACCAGCACAGGGTTGGTCTCGTTGAGCTGCACTGCACGCTTTCGGCCGAGGCCACCAGCGTCGATCATCCTGCTCGCCCCTACTTCATTGCGCGCTACGCCTACGTTCTCGGAATTCTGACGGAGTCGTTCGAGGCGATTCAGCAGGCGGGCCAACTTGCAGATGGAGTTGATCCGGCGGCGGCTGCCCGGGGTCTCGTCGCCGTACTCGACGGGCTGCAGGTTCAATGGTTGCTCGATCGCAGCGGCGTGGACATGCCACTTCAGACCCGCGCGTATCTGGCGCCGCTGCTCACAATCGAACTCTGAGGGGGGTGATCGCCGTGGCCCCCGAATCGCTCCGCTCGGCGGCTAGAATCGAGCGCATGACTCTGACGGGCAAACCTCGCGGTGAGTATGCGAAAACGGCCAGTCGCAAACGCGAAATTCTCGAGGCCGGCATCGACGTGTTCTCGACCAGCGGGTTTCGCAGTGGGTCGATTCGAGAGATCGCCGACAAAGTCGGCATGAGCCAGGCCGGGCTGCTTCATCACTTCACCAACAAGAACGAATTATTGGCCGGCGTGCTCGAGCTGCGCGACAATCGCTCACGCGCGTACATCGACTTCGATGCCCCCCTCGGCGTCGAAGCGCTGCGCGGGTATCTCGGGCTCATCGAATACAACACGAGCGTTCGGGGCCTTGTCGAGCTGCACTGCGTTCTGTCTGCCGAGGCGACGAGCCATGCGCATCCGGCCCACGACTACTTCGTCGAGCGATATCGATATGTGGTCGAATCGATGACCAAGGTCTTTCGGCGCATCGCCGACGCAGGCATGCTGGCCCCCGGGGTCGTACCCGAAAACGCCGCCCGGGCCCTCATTGCCCTCACCGACGGGCTGCAGGTGCAATGGCTGCTCGACTCGAGCTCGCTCGACATGGTCGACGAGGCCCGGCGCTACCTGCAGCCGCTGCTTCTGGTCGAACTCTGACTCCTGCTTGGCGTGTCGTTTGACGAGTGCGTATGCTCGACGACTATCGAACATATATTCGAATGTCAGGAGAGCAAATGAATGCCATCGGTTACGCCGTCGAGGTCACGCACCTGTGGTTCGAGGCCGGCATTCCCAACCGGCTCGTCTGGCGCGGGCAGCGCTGGCGGGTGTCAGACACGCCGACCGAGCTCGATGAGCTCATGGCGATGCTCACGCATCCGCCGGCCCTGGTCGGCTGGCGGTTTCAGGCCACCAACCACGTCGGCGACAGCAGGGTGTTCGACGTGGTTCAAGGCGACGCCGAGACGTGGGTCGTGGCGAAGGTCTACGGCTAGTCCATGAGACGCTGACGGCACTCGAGAACGCGTTACACGAGGTCGACGTGAACGAACTGATTGTGCCGATCAGGCGTCGACGAGCGCGGGCGGACGATCGGTCGATGTGTCGCCCGTCGACGCCGGCTCGTCGAAACGTTCGAGTTTCGCGCCCTCGACGTCGACATCGGGAGTGATCTTGTCGAGCCAGCGGGGGAGCCACCAGGCCTTCTCGCCGAGCAGGTGCATTGCAGCGGGAATCAAGAGCAGCCGCACGATGAAGGCGTCGATCAGAACGCCCACGGCGAGACCGAAGCCGATCGTGCGTGCTTCGACGAGGTCGCCGAAGACGAAGCCGCCGAACACCGAGACCATGATGATGCCGGCCGCAACGACCACGGGGCGGGCGCTGCGCAGGCCGGCGTTGACGGCCTTGCGCGCCTCCATGCCGTGCACATGCGCTTCACGCATGCCCGATGTTATGAAGAGCTGGTAGTCCATTGCCAGGCCGAAGATGATGCCGATCAGCAGAATCGGCAAGAAGCTCAGAATGGGGCCGGGGTCGTGGATTCCGAAGACCGACCCGAGCCAGCCCCACTGATAGACGGCGGTGACGGCTCCGAAGGTGGCGAGCACGGTGAGCAGGAATCCGGCAGTGGCGATGAGCGGAACCGCGATCGACCGGAACACCAGAATCATGATCAGTATCGACAGGCCGAGCACAATGATGAGGTAGATCGGCAGAATACCTGCCAGCTTGGCTGAGATGTCGATGTTGATGGCGGTGAGCCCCGTGACTCCGATGGTGACGCCGAGCTGGTTGTCGAGCGAACTCGACAGGCTTCGCAGGTCGGTCACGACCTGTTCCGTGCTCTCGGCGGAGGGCCCGTCTGAGGGGATGACCTGAAAGATGACCGTTCGATTGTCGGCGGATGCCCCGGCGGGCGCCGCGGCCACCACATTGTTCACCGCAAGTAGTTTGTCTGCGACATTCGCTTCGAGGCCCGTGAGCGCTGCCGCATCAGACGTCGTGGGAAGGTTCGCGACCACGATGATGGCGCCGTTCAGGCCCGCCCCGAAGGCGTGGTCGATTTGGGAGTACGACTTGTACGCGGTCGAATCCGACGGCTGAGACGTGCCGTCGGGCAGCGCAAGCCGCATCGAGAGCGCCGGAATCGCCACGATCAGCAGCGCGATGACGCCGGCCGCCAGAATGATGATCGGGTGCCGTGTGGCGAGTGTTCCCTCTTTGCGGGCCTTCGTCTCGACGTGCTCGGGCGTGTGCTCGGCCACAGAAGCGTGCTTCTGCGCGCCGAGTGCCGCGCGTTCTTTCTTGGGCAGCACACGCACCCCGGCAAGCGACATCAGCGCGGGCGTCAGGGTGAGCGCAACGAGAACGGCGATGCCCACGCACACGGCCCCGGCGGTGCCCATCAGCCCCAAGAATCCGATTCCAGTCACGTTGAGGGCGGCGAGAGCGATGATCACCGTGATACCGGCGAACAGCACCGCGTTACCCGACGTGCCATTGGCCAGCCCGATCGACTCGCGCACGGGCACTCCGGCGCGCAGTTGCCGCCGGTGGCGATTGAGGATGAACAGCGAGTAGTCGATTCCCACCGCGAGCCCGAGCATCAGACCCAGGGTGACCGTGGCCGACGACATCGAGACGACGCTCGAGAAGGCCAGAACTCCGAGCGCCCCCACGCCGACTCCGACGAACGACGACAGCAGCGGCAGACCGGCCGCGATCAACGAGCCGAGCATGACGAACAGCACGATCGCCGCGATCAGCACACCCACGATCTCGCCGGCGCTGACGCCCACGGTGATGGAGGTCATGGTCGACGAGTAGTTCACGTCGACGCCCGGAATGGATGTCGCGTTGATGGCATCGACGGCCGCCTGCTTGTCGTCGGGCGTGACGTCGGCGGTCGACTTGTCGAAGACGACCGTCGCAACCGCCGTCGAGCCGTCTGTCGAGACGGTCTGAATCTTCGCCGACGCGTTGAGCAGCCGCTGGCCGTCGGTCAGTTGCGTCTGCTGGGTGGCGAGATCGGCCTTGTTCTGATCGAGGGTGGCCCGTTGGCTGGCGAGTTGATCGGCGGCGCCTGCGGGAGCATTCGCGCCGGCCGCCGTGAGCTGCGCCTTCGCCTGGTCGAGCTGCGCCTGGCCGGCGTCGAGCTGTGCCGTTGCCGTGGTGATCTGCGCGGCGGCATCGGTGAGCTTGGTCTGCTGGGCCTGGCGATCGGCTTCGGTCTGGAAGGGATTGATGGTCGAGCTGACGCCCGAAGTGTCGCCGGCTGCTGTGAGGGCGTCGACGATGTCGGTCTGCTGGTCGGCCGTGAACTTCGAACCGTCGCTGGTCGAGAAGACCACCTGGCCCGTGCCGCGGTCGGCATCGGGAAGCGACGCCTGCAGCTGGTCGGCCACATTCTGGGCTGGGGTGCCCGAGATCGAGAAGGTGCTCGCGAGGGTACCGCCGAACAGCGCGAATCCTGCTCCGACTCCGGCGAGAACGACGACCCACACCACGATGACGAGCCAGGCGCGTTTGGCGGCCGCGAGCCCCAGACGTTGCAGAAGGGTGGCCATGACAAACCTCTCGGTCGAGAAACGGATGCCGAGCATCCGTGGTGAGCCGAAACGGTTCTTGGTCAGTACTCAGGCACGGACCGCGTCGTCGAGGTCGAGCATATCAATACGCAACGTAACGTAATGTGCGAATTGGCTGTGAGCTACGCTCGTCACGTGGAGAAGGTCGGGCGCAAGCGCAGCGAAGAGGCACGAGCGGCGGTATTACGCGCCATGCGCGAGTTGGTAACGGAGCAGGGCTATTCGCATGTGACCATCGAGAAGATCGCAGCTCGGGCGCGTGTGGGCAAGCCCACCATCTATCGGTGGTGGCAGTCGAAGAACGCGATTCTGGCGGAGTGCGTGTTGAGCGGCGAGGTGCTGCCGACTCCGGTCGAGCCCACCTCGCCCACCGGGCAGGCCGACGACGCGGCCGAGTGGCTGCACGCGGTTCTCGCGTACATCGACGCGAATGCGCCGCTGCTGCGCGGCATCGTGGCGGCGGCGTTCGAAGACGCGGCCGTCGCCGAACAACTCAGCATCCACCTCGCCTACCCCATCGAGGCTGTGCTTCAACAGTGGGCGAGCATATCGGGCCCCCGCTCGCCGGCGACAGAGCTGTCGGCACGTGCGCTGGCCCAATTGTTCATGGGCGCCATCGTCTACCGGCTGTCGCGAACGCCGAGCGACGTTGCAGCGGGCGACGACCCGATGGAGGAGCTGTTCGACATGCTCGTGTCGCGGTTGCGTATCGCAGCTTCGTGACTTCTCAGCGACCGTAGGCTTCGTCAGCGATCGCCTGATACTCATCTGCGCAGCAGGCTACATGATCGCCCCGATGTACGAATACTTGACGAAGACTTCAGAGGCGAGGTGTGCCTCTTCGAGCACGCCCTGAATCGCCGTCAGCATGTACTTGGAATCCCAGCCCATATAGAGGTACCGGTTCTCATCGAGCTGATCCCAGTGGCCGTTCCAGGCCTGGGCCTCGTAGATGGGCCCGCCGCGGCTGTCGCTGAACACCACGACGTCGGCCCGGGCATCCGCCCACAACCGCTTGAAGATGCGGTTGAAGAGGTGTTTGACGTCGTACACCTCCCAGTGCTCGCCGCGGTACTCGACGTATTCGAATTCACGTTCCCAGCCCCGCGGCCAGCCGCGCCGTTTCTGCGCGTCGAGAATGGGGGTGAGGTCGTCGTCGTCGATGCCCGACACCGCCGAGCGAGGCCACACGCGCAAGAACGTCTCGGTGAGCTGCACGGTGCGCTCGGCGATCGCTGCCGTCGTCCATGCCGCCACCTCGCAGAGCTGCTGTGTCACCGGCACGTCGCTCTGGGCATAGAGGGCGCGTTTCTGCACGAAGGGGGCGTCGAAGGCCCGCTCGGCCAGCGACTGCTCGAGAAGAGTGAGATTGCCCAGCGTCTGGGCGAGCGCCCGGTGGCTGTTCTGCTCGTCGTCGGTATAGTCGGCCCAGGCGCGCTCGCCGTCGCCGCTCCAGTTGTCGCCCGGGGTCAGCGGAACGATGTGCTCAAGATCGAGCCCGTTCAGTCGCTCGAGGCTTTCAACCTCGGCGATGCGCCCGAGCACATACACGGCGTGGGGCAGCTCACTGTACTTCAGGGCCACGCGTACGCGCTCGTCAGATGGTGTGATGCGCGAGATCGCGCGAACGAGGTTCTCAGACCCCTGCTGCCGGGCCCGGCACAGCCGGGCGACCAGCCGGTCGGTGCTGATGCCCACGACGGTACGCCGCAGCAGCAGAGACTGGATGTTCTCCAGAATGCCGATCAACGCGCCCCGTGTCGCCGTGCCGAGCGTGTAGTCGCGGTACGCCCTCATGACGAGCGGGTACGTTCCGCGCCCGAACGTGTTCACGTAGGCGAGCTGCCGCGCCACCTCGGCGTCGGGCTCCAGCGCCGGGTTCAGCAGCACCCGATAAGCGGCAGAGTACTCTCGCCAGCGCGCCGCCGACGAACGGAGCGTATGGAGGTCGAGCCGCGGAAACTGCTGCCGAAAAGCGTCGTACACTCCGCGCTCGCCGACGACAGCCACCTCACGCCCGGTGGTCATCACCAGGTAGTGTCGCCAGAACCCGGCGATGAACTCGCCCGTGTTCTGCTCGATCGGCACCCAGTAGTCGTCTTCGATCTCGCTCTGCTCGGCGTGCGAGAGGCCCATGAGCACGTAGTTGTGAATCAGCTCGTGGTCGCGCAGCGGCTCGCCGGTGGAGTTGAGGCTCTCGAAGATCTGCTGTGCGTTCGCGTCAGCGCCGAGGGTGATGGCTACGTGCTCGAGCTTCTGCAGCCCGCGCCAGATGCGTGGCACCTCGTCGACCCGCACCTGTGAGCGAAAGAAGGCGTAGTTGTCGTCGAAACGAGAGTCGCGAAGTTCGTCGTGCGCGGGCCGGCTCGCCAGAACCACGCTCTCGAACACCTGCGCCCAGGCGCGGTGCGGTCGCAGCTTGGTTCTGGAGGGGTCGGATGCCCGTACCAGCACCCTCTCGAGTTCACCCGCGAGCACGGGGTCGGTGTCGCGAATCGTGTGGTGCAGTGCCGCCACGAGCAGCATCAGCGTGGTGATGCGCTGCTGCCCGTCGATGAGCACCAGCTCGGAATCGGTGCTCTCGTCGGTGTTCAGCGTCGACAAGATGGAGCCGAGAAAATGGGTGTGCCGGGCATCCGAATCGGCCACGGCGCGAATGTCGCCCAGAAGCTGCTCGCAACCGCCGATGTCCCACCGGTACTGCCGCTGATAGACGGGTACGACGATGGTGGTTTCTTCGGCAGAGAGCCAGGCCATCGTCTTGACGGCGGTCGCTTCGACATTCGCGGCGGTAACCATAACGGTCGAGTCTAATTGACGTGAGCGCGTCTCGAGGTGCTCGTCGGGCGCCGATGTTAGGCTCGCCTAAGTTGGGCCTGTAAAAACGCGCTGGCCCTACCAACGAAAGGGCATGATTCACATCATGGGTTACATCAAATGCGCCGCTCTCGAAGAGACCGGCTATGTCGTACTCGACAAGTACAACCAAGAGCTCGACCCCAAGGAATGGCTCGACATCGAGTACAACGATTGGAAGAGCTCGGGTGACACCCGGTTCGCTCCGCTCGCGAGTGCTTTCGGCGAGATCGAGTGCAACGGCTTCTGGAACCACAAGCCGCCGCGCACCGACAAAGACGGTGTGTTCATCGATTCGCAGGTCGCGAAGGCCCCGAACCTGACCCGTCGGGCTCAGGAACCGGGCGCCAACATCGGTCGTTGCCGAGTCATCGAACTGCAGCCGAACGTCTACGCCGACACCCTCTACAACCTGCACCAAGACGACAACAACCGCCTCAACCCCGACGGCACCGGCTGGGTCGTGCGCGGGTTCTTCAATCTCACCGACGACAAAGACAGTTTCTTCGTCTTGCGCGAGAACCGAACCGACCCCCAGGGCGAAACCCGAATCGCGCTGCCGGCGGGCGCTCAGCTGATCGTCGACACCCAGCGCCTCTGGCACGCGGCAACCCACCCCGGCCCCGACCCGCGCTACTGCCTCATCACGTCGTGGACCTCTGGCCCCGAACTCGACGCCTACATCGAGAAGTACAACGGCGTGAATCACGTCGAGAACGTCGAGGTCGACCAAGATGTGCTCGACGCCGGTCAGGCCGAGCAGGCTCGCCGGCTCGCCGCCCGTGCCGCCGCTCTCGCTGCCCGCGGGCAGAAGGAGCAGGCGGTGATGAGCGAGGCGTAAGCCGCGACATCCTCACGAACGGCCGAGACCTGCACGTCTACGTGCTGGTCTCGGCCGTTCGTGCTGGTCTCGGCGCGACAGGTTACGCGCATGTGACGAGCGACTGGATGCTCTCCCAGAGTTTCTCAACAGATTTCGCCCGACCCGCCACAGCCGGACGGTGCAGGCTTAGCGTTAAAGGGTGACCGACGCCGCTACTGAGGTACCCACCATCTACAACGTCGCAGAGTTGCGTGCCTCCGGGCACGTGCAAAAGTCGCTGCGCACCGAGATCCGCGACAATCTGCTGCAGAAGCTGAGAACGGGTGAGAACCCGTGGCCCGGCATGCACGGGTTCGAATCCACGGTCATCCCGCAGCTCGAACGGGCGCTGCTGGCCGGCCACGACATCGTGCTGCTGGGCGAGCGCGGGCAGGGTAAGACGCGCCTGCTGCGCACGCTGAGCGGGCTGCTCGACGAGTGGACTCCGGTCATCGCCGGGTCTGAGCTGGGCGAGCATCCGTTCGATCCCATCACGCACGCGTCGAAGCGCCGCGCCGCCGAAGAGGGCGACGCGCTGGCGGTCGAGTGGCGGCACCGCCGCGAGCGGTATGTCGAGAAGCTCGCTACGCCCGACACCTCTGTCGCCGACCTCATCGGCGACGTCGACCCCATGAAGGTGGCCGACGGGCGTTCGCTGGGCGACCCCGAGACCATTCACTTCGGGCTCATCCCGCGCAGCCACCGCGGCATCGTGGCCATCAACGAGCTGCCCGACCTCGCCGAGCGCATTCAGGTCGCGATGCTCAACGTCATGGAAGAGCGCGACATTCAGATTCGCGGCTACGTGCTGCGGCTGCCGCTCGACGTACTGGTCGTGGCCAGCGCGAACCCCGAAGACTATACGAACCGCGGGCGCATCATCACGCCGCTGAAAGACCGATTCGGCGCCGAGATTCGCACGCACTACCCGACGGCGCTCGCGGCCGAGGTCGCGGTCATCCGTCAGGAGGCAGACCTGGTCGCCGAGGTGCCAGACCACCTCATCGAGATTCTGGCGCGCTTCACGAGAGCCCTGCGCGAATCGTCGTCGGTCGACCAGCGCAGCGGTGTGAGCGCTCGATTCGCCATCGCCGGCGCAGAGACCATCGCCGCGGCTGCGCTGCACCGAGCGGCTGTCACCGGTGACGAGGCGGTCGCCCGCGTCGTCGACCTCGAGACGGCCGTCGAAGTGCTGGGCGGCAAGATCGAGTTCGAGAGCGGCGAAGAGGGGCGTGAACAAGAGGTGCTGACCCACCTGTTGCGCGTCGCCACGGCCGACACCGTGCGCGAACACTTCAGAGAACTCGATTTCGCTCCGCTGGTCGACGCCATCGAAGCCGGCGCCATGGTGACGACCGGCGAGCGGATGACCGCCCGCGACGTTCTCGCCGGCCTGCCGCCCATCGGCGAATCCGAGCTGTACGACGACATCTTCGCCCGCGTGGGTGCGAAGACCGACGGGCAGATGGCTGCGGCCATCGAGCTCGCACTCGAGGGTCTGTACCTCGCCCGCAAGGTAGGCAAAGACAGCGACGGCATCGAGACGGTGTATGGCTGAGAGCGCCTTCGGGCAGAATGCAGGCGCCAGCGGGCCGAGCGACGCCGACCGATTGGGCGCTGAGCACCGCCGCCGCTTCCGTCGTTATGACGGCGGCGACCCGATGGCGGCGCCCGTCGACATCGCCGAGGCCCTCGACGCCATCGGCGAGAGCGTCATGGGCGGCTCGTCGCCCGAGCGGGCGATGCAGGAGTTCTTGCGCCGCGGCGGCCAGAACCAGAACGGCCTCGACGAACTCGCCCGTCGTGTCGCCGAGAAGCGCCGCGAGCTGCTGCAGAAGCACAACCTCGACGGCACCCTGAAAGAGGTCAAAGAGCTTCTCGACCATGCCGTGCTCGAAGAGCGCAAGCAGCTCGCTCGCGACACGCAGATGGACGACCTCGACCGCGCCTTCGACGAGATGCGCCTCGAGAACCTCTCGCCGTCGCCCTCTGCCGCCGTGAGCGAGCTGAGCGACTACGAGTGGAAGTCGCCGCAGGCCCGCGCCGACTACGAGAAGATCAAAGACCTGCTCGGCCGCGAGATGCTCGACCAGCGCTTCGAGGGTATGAAAGACGCCCTCGAGAACGCCACCGACGAAGACCGTCAGGCCATCAACGAGATGCTCACCGACCTCAACGAGCTGCTGGCGAAACACAAGAACGGTGACGACACCCCCGAAGACTTCGACGAGTTCATGCAGAAGCACGGGCAGTACTTTCCCGAGAACCCGCAGAATGTCGACGAGCTGATCGACGCCATGGCGAAGCGCGCGGCCGCCGCCCAGCGCATGCTCAACTCGATGAGCCCCGAACAGCGTCAAGAGCTCATGGAGCTCTCGGCACAGGCGTTCGGCTCACCCGAGCTCATGCAGTCGCTCTCTGAACTCGACGCCAACCTGCAGGCCCTGCGCCCTGGCGAAGACTGGCGCGGCTCCGAGCGTTTCGACGGTGAGCAGGGCCTCGGCCTCGGCGACGCCACCGGAGTGCTGCAAGACCTCGCCGACCTCGACCAGCTCTCCGACCAGCTCGCCCAGAGCTACGGCGGCGCCCGCATGGACGACGTCGACCTCGACAAGCTCGCCCGGCAGCTGGGCGATCAGGCGGCAGTAGATGCCCGTACCCTCCGTGAGCTCGAAAAGGCGCTGCGCAACAGCGGCACCCTGAAGAAAGACTCGAATGGCCACCTCAAGCTGACTCCGAAGGCGATGCGCCAGCTCGGCAAGGCGCTGCTGCGCGATGTCGCCACCCGTATGTCGGGGCGGCAGGGCCAGCGTGAGCTGCGGCGCGCCGGGGCATCGGGCGACCTTTCCGGTGCGAGCAGGGCCTGGGAGTTCGGCGACACCGAGCCGTGGGACATTCCGCGTACGGTGCTCAACGGGGTGCAGCGCAGGCTCGGCGGCGGCGCGGGTGAGGGCCGGGCATCCGGTCGCCTCATCGCGGTCGACGACATCGAAGTGCAAGAGACCGAGACGCGCACCCAGGCCGCGGTCGCGCTGCTGGTCGACACGTCGTTCTCGATGGCGATGGATGGTCGCTGGGTTCCCATGAAGCGCACCGCGCTTGCCCTGCACACCCTGATCTCGTCACGCTTTCGCGGTGACCACCTGCAGCTGATCGGGTTCGGGCGGCAGGCCGAGGTGATGGACATCGAGACCCTCACGGGGCTCGACGCCATGTGGGACAAGGGAACGAACCTGCATCACGGGCTGTTGCTGGCGAACAGGCACTTCCGCAAGCATCCGAATGCGCAGCCGGTGCTGCTGATCATCACCGACGGCGAACCCACATCGCACCTCGAGTCTGACGGGCGGGTGTTCTTCTCGTATCCGCCGCATCCGCTCACCATCGCGGCATCGGTTCGTGAACTCGACAACTCGCGGCGGCTCGGGGCGCAGACCACCATCTTCCGGCTCGGCGACGATCCCGGGCTCGCCAGGTTCATCGACTCGCTGGCCAAGCGGGTCGAGGGTCACGTCGTGGCGCCCGAACTCGACGATCTCGGTGTTGCGGTGGTGGATTCGTACCTCGGATCGCGCACTGCTGGCACGCGCGACGACGGCGCCGGCTACGGCGGCTGGTACGGCCGCAGCTCCTGGGTCGACGAATAGTCCGCGCGCGCGAGAGCGGCTCGTGCGGACGAGATGAGGCGCCGCGCCTCTCGCTCTCGTCCGCACGAGTCGCGTTCGTGGTCACCCTGGGTCGTCGCGACGGGTCGCGCACGTTTGTGCAGGGGAGGAGCGCGCATCGAGGGAGTCGGTAATGTCGTAACCGAGCCCGACGAATGGATGTACACGTGGTCACTGACCCTCAGCCGAACGCCCCCGGCCAGATCATTCTGGTGCGGCACGGCGAAACAGCGTGGAGCCTCACGGGCCAGCACACCGGCGTCACCGACCTGCCACTGACCGAGCACGGCGAGCAGCAGGCGCGAGCGGCGGGGGAGTCGTTGCGTGGTCGCGTTTTCAGCCAGGTGCTGAGCAGCCCGCGCACTCGGGCGCTCACGACAGCTCGGCTGGCCGGCTTCGCAGACCAGGTCGAGGTCGAGCCGAACCTCGCCGAGTGGGACTACGGTGCCTACGAAGGTCGTACGACGCACGACATCGTGGCCGAGCGCGGGCCGTGGAACATCTGGGTCGACGGGGTTCCGCCCGGTGCCACCCCAGGCGAGACGGCCGCCGACGTGCAGCGCCGAGCGCTGATGGTGATCTCGCGCGTGCGCGCCGATGTCGAGGCCGGGTCGGATGTTCTGCTCTTCGCCCACGCGCACATGCTGCGCGCCTTCGCCGCGGCCTGGGTGCTACTGCCGCCCGAGGCCGGCCAGATCTTCACCCTCTCGACCTCCACTCTGAGCGCCCTCGGCTACGAGCACGCAGAGCCCGTCATCGCGCTCTGGAACGCTTCTCGCCTTTGACCTGCGGTTTCGCGACCCGGGAATTGGGCGAGATTCGGTTACCCTGACGTTTTATGCCTAGCGGCGCGGTGGTCCGTTTCCAGACGCCGTTGCGCGAGCTAGTATTTCCGTGATTTTTCCTTTGCAGCTGCCGCAGCCCGTTCCCGCGCGGGTGGCTTTACCGATGCATTCGACGTCGTGGTGGCCTGATTCGGCGGCGTCGGTAATCTTTTGAGCGGTGACTCCGTTGCACCAGCAGATGGTGGCTTCGGGCGCGAGTGGGTCACTGCTTGAACCTGTTGCTGACTCTGAGGAGTCGAGTCGAAGCAGAGCGGTGCGGTCGGCGGGCGGTTCGTCGCCACGCTCGAACAGCAGACAGAGCTCTGCGCCGACGAGGGGGAGTCCCACGGCAAGAAACCCGGTAAGCACGTTGTTCGAGGTCACCATTTTCAGGTATGCCCCTCGAGCTGGGTCCAGCCATTGGGTTACTTCGCTTTCGGTGTTCCACAGATCGGCTGTGTAGTCACCCCCCGAGACCACGTCGATGCTTTCGGCCTTGAGCATGACGATGCCGCTTCGTTCTGCGGGTAGCGGGTCAGACGATTCGCCACTCAGTTTTCGCGCCAGCCAGTCAGCTTGCCGCCAACCTGGCCCGATCAGCCCCGAGGGCGCGCCGGTGACGTGCACCTCTATCGGATGACCATCGGGGGCTAGCACGTGAGCGCAATCGCCGATGGCGAAAACGTCAGGGTCACTCCACGACCTGAGTTCTTCGTCGACGAGGATTCCGGCTGACACCCGCAGGTCGGCTCCAGCAGCGAGCTCGGTTCGGGCACTCACCCCGCAGGAGAGAACGAGCAGGTCACCTTGGATTTGTTTGCCGTCGGCGCAGAGTATCGCGTCAAAACGCGAAGGCCCGTCGTCGGGGGTTCGGAGCAGTACCCCCTCGGCGCGAGCGTGCGGCACCATCACCACGCCAGCGGTGCGCGCCGCCCGGGACAACACTCGACCGCCCCCTTCGTCGAGGTTCCGCGCCATCGGTATCGGGCCGTGGTAGACGGCTACGACGTCGGCGCCTTGCTCGCTGAGCGCGAGGGCGAGTTCCATGCCGAGCACCCCTGCGCCGAGCACCACAATGCGGGAGCCCTTGTGCACGGCGGCCAGAATGACGTTCGCGTCGTTCAGGTCGCGCAACGCAACCACACCGGCTGGCAGCGGTTCGGCACCCTGGTCGAGGGTTGCGGCCGAGGTGAGCGTGGTCAGCCGGTTTCGTTTTGACTTCTGGAGTCCGTCGAGGGTGGGAATATTGGCCCGGGCGCCCGTGGCGCATACGAGGCGGTCGTAGGGAACACGGTCTCCGGTGTCGAGTCGCACGGTTTGCCGGAGACGGTCGATGCTGACGGCAGATTCGCCAAGCCGGATGACCGCTCCGGCCTGTAACGCCGCTTCGGTGTCGGTGGTGCCAAGACGTTCCCGTGATGATCGACCTACGGCGTACTCGGCCAGCAGCACCCGATTGTAGGCGTCGTCGGGTTCAGCGCCGATGACGGTGAGTGTGACACGGCCGGCGAGCACGGCGGGGAGCATTCCTTCGACGAATCTTGCCCCGACTGGGCCGTAGCCGATGAGAACAACTCGCACCGGGCGTTCTGGGCTCACCGGATCGCCTCTGTTTCTGCTCGCACCAAGACGGTGGTTCGTTTGAATTCGGGCATCGCCGAGTTCGGGTCGGTGATGCTTTCGGTGAGCAGGTTGGCGCACTGGGCGCCGGCGTAGTGGAAGGGTAAGAAGACGGTGTCGTGCCGGATGGCATCACTGATTTCTGCTGTGGCGCGTACCCGGCCGCGAGCGTTCTCGACGAGCACTATTTGGTTGTCGGCTATTCGCAGCCGCGCTGCGGTGGCCGGGTGGATTTGGAGGCGCGCCTCAGGCTGGGCGGTGACGAGCTCGGCAATGCGGCGCGTTTGGGTGCCCGACTGGTAGTGCTCAAGCAACCGGCCTGTGATCAGGGTAAGGGTGCCGCCCAGATGTGCTGGCTCTCGGCGTTCTCGGACTTTCACGGCCATGATGCGGGCGCGCCCGTCAGGGTGGCCGAAACGTTCTTGGAACAGCCGCGGAGTGCCGGTCGTGGCTGGCGGGTAGGGCCAGTATGCGGCGATTCCGGTGTCGAGCAGGTGGTGGCTGAGTCCGGAGTAATCGGCAATTCCGCCAGCTGATGCGCGGGCGAGCTCGTCGAACACTTCGGCTGGAGAGGCGCTGAACGTTGAGGATGATTGCAGGCGCTTGGCCAACTCCTGCATGATCCACAGTTCGCTTCGCACTCCGGGCGGGGGAGTCAAGACCGCACGCCGGCGAAGCACGCGCCCTTCCAACGACGTCATGGTGCCTTCTTCTTCTGCCCACTGCGTGACTGGCAGGATGACGTGGGCAAGGCTGGCAGTTTCTGAGAAGAAGAAGTCGCTGACGACAAGCAGATCAAGTGCCTCCAGGCGTGTTCGAACGGCCGCAACGTCAGGTGCTGAGACAACGACGTTTGATCCGTGCACGAGAAGACAGCGAACTTTTCCGGGCCTGCCGAGTTCGTCGAGCAGTTCCACAGCGGGTACCCCCGGGCCGGGTAGCGTGTCGGGGTCGATGCCCCAGACCGCTGCGACGTGGGCTCGAGCATCTGGGTCAGTGATCTTTCGGTACCCCGGAAGCTGGTCGCATTTCTGGCCGTGTTCACGGCCGCCTTGGCCGTTGCCCTGCCCGGTGAGAGTGCCATAGCCGGACCGGCCGGTGCCGGGCAGCCCGAGCACGAGGGCAAGGTTGATTGCTGCCGTCGCGGTATCGGTGCCGTCTACGTGCTGTTCGACTCCGCGGCCGGTAAGAATATAGGTGCCTTTTCCGTCGGCCAGCCGCCGGGCTACTTCTCGGAGTTGGTGCACTGGTACGCCTGTGACCGCTTGCACCCGCTCGGGCCACCACGAGCTGACGCTTGTTCTCAGTGCAGCGAATCCGTTGGCGCGGTCTGAAAGGAACCGGTCGTCGGTGAGCCCCTCGGCGATCACGATGTGGGTGAGGCCGAGGAGCAGGGCGAGGTCGCTGCCGGGAGTGGGCTGAATGTGAATGCCACCGCCTTCGGCGGTGAGCTTCGCCGTCGCAGAACGGCGCGGGTCGACAACGATCAGGCCGCTGGCGGCGCGAGCCGATGCCAGATGGGCGATGAACGGGGGCATCGTTTCGGCGACGTTGGAACCGAGCAGCAGAATGGTGTTCGCCGCGCCGAGGTCTTCGACAGGGAACGGTAGACCCCGATCGATACCGAACGCCCGGTTGCCGGCGGCGGCAGCCGACGACATGCAGAACCTTCCGTTGTAGTCGATTCGGGAAGTGCCAAGCGCGACGCGAGCGAACTTACCGAGCTGGTAGGCCTTTTCGTTGGTCAGGCCGCCGCCGCCGAACACGCCCACCGAGTCGGCGCCGAAACGATCCCGGCTTTCTCGTAGCCGGTCGGCAATCAGGTCGAGTACCTGCGGCCAGGTTGCCTCAGCGAAAGTGTCATCGGGCTGCCTGATCAGGGGATGCAGTATCCGCTCGGGCGAGTCGAGTAATTCTGCGGAGGTCCAACCCTTCTTGCACAACCCGCCACGGTTTGTCGGAAACATCCGCCCGCTGACGGTGACGGTACCGGGCCTGCCTTCGGGGCCGGCAGACAAGGTCATTGCGCACTGCAACGCACAATAGGGGCAGTGGCTTGCGCCGGCCTGATCAGATGCGGACGCCATCACGTTTTCTCAGGTAGAACACCGCCGTGATCGTCAGCATCACCGCGTACGCCATCACGAACCAGCCGAGGCCCGTGCTGTAGCTGCCGAACGAGGTCTTCGACAAGCTGAGCAGCTGGGGGATGATGAAACCGCCGTACGCCCCGATCGCTGAGATCAGACCAAGCGCTGCTGCGGTCTTTCGTTGCGTCGTGATGTCTCCGCTTCTCTGGGTGTCGGTCGCAGTGCCTGAGCGAAGGGCGAAAACTGTCGGGATCATGCGGTAGGTCGAGCCGTTGCCCATTCCGCTGGCCATGAAGAGCACTAGGAAGCTGCCGAGAAATAACCAGAAGTTGTTCAGTGGCAGGGTCGCGATCACGAACAGGGCCCCTGCGCCCATCACGATGAAGGCACCCATCGTTACGACCGAACCGCCGAACCTGTCGGCGAGCCTGCCGCCGAAGGGGCGGGCCAGGGAACCGACAAGTGCTCCGAGAAAGGCCAACGATAAGCTCGCACTGCCGACGGTGAACGTTGAGAATTGCGGAAACGTGTCGGCGATCAACTTCGGGAAGACGCTCGCGAAGCCGATGAACGAGCCGAACGTGCCGATGTAGAGTACGGCGAGGATCCACAGGTGGGGCTCTTTCAGGGCGGCGAGAGACGCCCCGAAGTCGGCTTTCGCACTGGAGAGGTTGTCCATGCGCTTGTAAGCGCCGAAAACGGCGACCAGGATCAGTGGCACCCAGATCCACCCGGCCAACGGCAGGTTCAGTGTTGCCGCCGCACCGATGGTGATAGCTATCGGCACGACGAACTGCGCAACAGACGCGCCGAGGTTTCCGCCGGCCGCGTTCAGGCCGAGCGCCCAACCCTTCTGGCTTTGCGGGTAGAAGTAGGTGATGTTCGACATGGAGCTGGCGAAGTTCCCGCCGCCGAAGCCGGCTAACGCGGCGACGAAAAGCATCACCCCGAACGGTGTGCCGGGGTTGCTGACGCAAATCGCCAGGCCGATGCTTGGAATGAGCAGCAGAGCAGCGGAGATCATCGTCCAGTTGCGGCCGCCGAATTTTGGAACCATGAACGAGTACGGAAACCGGAGGGTGGCGCCGATCAGGCTGGGCATCGAGATGAGCCAGAAGATCTGGCCGGTATCGAATTCGAAACCAGCTTTCGGCAGCGACACCACCACGATGCTCCAAAGCTGCCAGATGACGAAACCAAGAAACTCGGCGAAGATCGACCAGCGAAGGTTTCGCATCGCAATCTGTTTACCGCCGCCGGCCCACTGGGCGGGGTCTTCAGCGTTCCAGCCGTCGATCACACGGCCGGGCCGAAAAATCAGCTTCGAGTCGAGAACTGGGGGGTGTTCATGGGGAGCAGTAGTCGTAGGCGCAGACATGAGTTTTCCTTCGCTAGACAGAGCACTATTACGGATAGGTGGTGCTGAGCACTATTACGGATGGGTGGTGCAGAAAATACTGACCTTCCCGGCAACGGGTCAGCCGGTTGCGACCCTTTCGTACCGTTCGATGACGATGTCGACGAGTTCGCTGGGAGGCGCCTCGCCTGCTGCGAGCAGCGGCGCACTAGTCACGTCTGCTCCGCTTTCTGCGGCGAGGTCGGCAAAGTAACCGGGCGCGAGCAGGTAGCTTGCGACCACGACACGGGCACCCCGATGGCTGGCCCGAACGGTTCGGACGGCCGCTGGCACTCGCGGTTCGGCTGCAGAAATGAACGAAACAGTCACCTTGCGACCGATTTGCTCTGCGAGTAGCCGCCCCATCTGGCGGCAATCGATGACCGCAGCGGCGTTGCTCGAACCGGCGGCCGCGAGCACGACGTGGTCATCACCGGCGAGGCCCGCTTCATTCAGACGGCGCGCCAATACGGACGCCAATCGCCGGTCTGGCCCCAGCGCCGCACTGATATCCACCGAACGAGCCGGCCGCGCCTGCTCAGCTGTCCTGGCCAAATCAACGTGCACGTGATAGCCCGCTGAGAGCAGCAACGGAACCACGACCGCCGGAGTGCGTGCAGGAAGGCCTTCAAGAGCGCTCAGGGCGTCGGGAGTTTGTACGTCGACGAACGAGTCAATGACGGAAAGCTCCGGCCGGGCATCCCTCACCGCATCAACCAGTGCTCTGATGGCACGCTGGCCTGCTTCGTCATTCGTGCCGTGCGAAGCCGCGATCAACACCGGCCGTCTGGATACTTCCAGCCGCCCAGCAACAACCCGGCAGCGCCAGGTGGGCAAGGAATGCTCCGGTCGGGTGAAGCAACGACCTGTTTCGAGGTCGAAAACATCTTTGTGAAGCGGAGAGGCGATGGTGGCACGCTCACCTCGAGAACCGACAATCCCTCGCGACATGACCGACGCTCCCGTGGCCGGGTCTGTGTTGGAGACCACGAATATTCGTTCATCAGGCAGCCTGAAAACGGCGACCTGGTCGCCGTCGACTAGCGCGGCTTCTCCCCATAAGGGCTCGAGCGCACTGACATCACAGATGACATTCCAGGAACTGGTATCGACTATCGGCATGACCGCTCCTTTCATGATGGGGGCTGGGTGGCTGGTGCTGAGGGGGTCGGGTTGCGGTGGCACTCACGCTATTCGGTGAGTATTTCGCAGGATCACCTGAAACGAGTCGGGTTGGTAACAAACACCTCACACCGGCAATCAGCCAGCGAGAGACTCCGGTCACAAGAAGTTACAGGGCCGCAACGGCGGCGAAACCCCGCCTTCGTAGCGTAGGAGCCAACAACCGGAGGAACCCATGCACTCACCCGCTCAGCACGCCAGCCGATCCGGCAGGCATGTCGTCGTCGTCGGCGCCGGCCCCGCAGCTCACCGGTTCACCGAATCATTGGCTTCTCGGCTCAACGGGTCGGCGCCAGAACTTCGCATCAGCGTGTTCGGGGAAGAAACACATCGACCCTACGATCGGGTCTCTCTTTCAAAGCGCCTCGACGGACAGATAGACCTCGGTCTCGGCGATTCGGGCCTCTGGCTCACTGGCGCTGTCGAGCACCGCGGCGACACCAGAGTCATCGCCCTCGACCACGCGTTGAAAACCGTCACTCTCGATTCGGGGGAGGTGGTCGACTTCGACGAGTTGGTGCTGGCAACGGGCTCATCTGCGACCGTGCCTGCCATCGAAAACTCTCACGCGGTCCGCGTGTACCGCACCCTCGAAGATGTCGATTCCCTCGTTTCGGAGATCGACGAACTGCGAAAGCACCACTCGCGCCCCACTCGCGTGGTCGTTGTCGGTGGTGGTCTGCTCGGCCTGGAAGCGGCGGGTGGGTTCAACCGGCTTGGTGCCCACGCATCGATCATTCACTCCGGTCAGTGGCTGATGTCCTCTCAACTCGACGAGGGAGCCGGGCAAGCTCTTGGCCGCATCATTCACGGTCAGGGCATTGCCCTCAACCTCGGCGTGCGGCCAGCCAGGATACTTCTGGGCGCCAGCGACGAAGTGACGGGAGTTCAGCTGAACAACGGGACCCGAATCGACGCAGATGTTGTCGTTTTCTCGGTCGGGATCACCCCGCGCGACGAGTTGGCGCGGGCCGCTGGAGTAGAGCTCGGAGCACGCGGCGGGGTCGCTGTGAACGATGCGTGTGAGACATCGGCTGAGAACGTTTGGGCCATCGGCGAAGTCGCTAGCATCGGCGGCCGGTGCATCGGGCTTGTCGCACCAGCGAACGCCATGGCCGAAGTTGTTGCAGACCGTATTTGGGGCGGCGACGCCGTCTTTCCCGGCATCGACGATGCTACGAAACTGAAACTGTCCGGCGTTGAAGTAGCGAGCTTCGGCGACGCGTTTGGTGTCACCGAACACGCGCTCGAGGTGGTGTACGCCGACCCGGCGCGCGGGCTGTATCAAAAGATCGTGATCAGCGACGACGCGAAAACGCTGCTCGGTGGCATCTTCGTCGGTGACGCATCGCCATACAGCAGCCTCCGGCCGCTGCTCGGGAGGGAACTTCCTGCCGAACCGGGCGCATACCTCTCTGCAGCCGGCGCGGAAACTCCGGCCGGCGGCGACCTACCCGACGACGTGCAGTTGTGCTCGTGCAACAACGTCTCTGTCGGGCAGGTCCGGGCGGCCATCCATGGCGAATCCACTGACGGTTCATTGGCGTGCACAGATCTGGGCGAGTTGAAGGCGTGCACGCGGGCGGGAACGCAGTGCGGCTCGTGCGTGCCGCTGGTAAAAAAGATTCTCGAAGCTGAACTCACCACCGCCGGCCTCACCGTATCCAAGGCGCTGTGCGAACACGTTGCGCTGAGTAGAAGCGAGCTGTTCGAATCGGTACGCATACTCGGCCTGAACTCGGCCGAAGAAGTGATGATGCGCTTCGGGCGAGGCCTGGGCTGCGACGTCTGTAAACCCGTCATTGCTTCGGTACTGGCCACCCAAACCGCCGGCTACATCCTCGACAACGGTACCGGGCCGCTACAAGACACCAACGACCGTGCCCTCGCGAACATGCAAAAAGACGGCAGCTATTCGGTCGTTCCTCGTATCCCAGGAGGAGAGATCACTCCCGCCAAACTCAAAGTCATTGCCGAGGTCGCCGCCGACTACGACCTCTACACCAAGATCACGGGCGGGCAGCGGATCGACATGTTCGGTGCCCGGCTCGAGCAGCTACCAGAGATCTGGAAAATTCTCGTCGACGCCGGATTCGAATCGGGCCAGGCGTACGGCAAATCGCTTCGCACCGTGAAATCGTGCGTCGGTTCTACCTGGTGCCGGTACGGAGTTCAAGACGCCGTCGCCATGGCCGTGCACCTCGAACTGCGATACCGGGGACTGCGATCGCCCCATAAGTTCAAACTCGGTGTGTCAGGCTGCGCCCGGGAATGCGCTGAGGCCCGTGGTAAAGACATCGGAATCATTGCCAGTGAGAACGGCTGGAACTTGTACGTCGGCGGAAACGGCGGTTACCAACCCGCTCACGCCCAGTTGCTGGCCCAAGATCTCGACGATCACACCCTGATCAGCTACATCGACCGGTACATCATGTACTACATCCGAACAGCCGAACGATTGCAGCGCACCGCCCGCTGGCAAGAAGACCTCCCCGGCGGGCTCGATCACGTGCGAGACGTCGTCTGCAATGACTCGCTCGGCATTGCTGCGGATCTGGAAGCGGCAATGGCGTTACACGTCGACACGTATGAAGACGAATGGGCTGCCACCTTGAAAGACCCCGAACGCTTGCGCCGGTTCCGCTCGTTCATCAACGCACCGACCGAACCAGACCCAACCATTGTGAAAATGACCGAGCGCGGGCAACGCCGGCCAGCATCGGCGCACGAGAAGACCGGCGGCCGAGTACTGCTATCGGGGCCGACCATACCCCTCAGACCAAGCACCACCAGCGGGCATTAGGCGATGCAGCTCTCAATCGACATCACCGGGTTGCTCGTGTTCGTGATCGGGCATCCATCACCCGCCCGCCGCACCATGGCCCGCTACCTGAACTCCGGCGCCAACGCCGTGCTACTGACCGCCGGCCAGGCCCGAGTGCGACTCGCCGCTGCAGGCTTCGATGCACATACCAACGATCCGGCAGCCCTCCCGCTACCGAAACTGATTGTCTGGGTCGAGGGGCGGGAGAGTCAAAGAACTGACCTCGCTGCCGAAGCCGCCAGGCTTTCAATATGGCTGACTGTCGAAAACGCCGCCCCAGACTTGCCCCGCGGCCATGTCACGTTGGTGGGTGCGGGGCCAGGAGACGTTGATCTCATCACGGTCGCAGGTCGTCAGGCACTCGCCTCCGCCGACGTCGTGCTCTACGACAGGCTCGCCCCGACAGCGCTGCTCTCCGAGTGGGCACCCGGCGCCGAACTGATCGATGTGGGCAAGACCCCAGGCCACCACGCCGTGCCCCAGCGAGAAATAGAAAGAATCATGATCGAGCGGGCGCTTCGCGGGAACACGGTCGTTCGTCTGAAGGGCGGCGACCCGTTCGTGTTCGGTCGCGGCGGCGAAGAGATTCTCGCATGCCGGTATCACCGTGTGCCGTTCACGGTGATACCGGGCATTACGAGCGCGATTTCTGTGCCTGCAGCAGCTGGCATTCCAGTCACGCACCGCAACCTCAGCCGCGCCTTCACCGTTGTCTCGGGCCACGCACCCTTCAGCGACGATGAACTGCGCCACCTCAGCGGCCTCGGCGGCACGATTGTGGTCCTCATGGGGGTCGGTACCCTCGTGCATCTCGTCAGTGGCCTGATGCGATGCGGCATGAACCCGACAATGCCGCTCGCCATCATTGAACGCGGGTACAGCGCCGATCAACGAACCACCTTCTCAACTGTCGGCACGATAACCGGGCGACTCGGTCAGCTGTCGCTGCGATCACCTGCGGTTATCGTCATCGGTGAAGTAGTCCGAGTATCCTCCGATGAAGCAGACGGCGGCCTCGCCGCCGAGGGCATCGATCTCGCAGCCATCGAATTCGCGACCTGAAGTGACAAGGGGACCTTCGTGACAGATCTTTCACCGGCAGGCGATTCGACATCACCCGGTTTCCGAAGCGATCAGCTTGAAGGGTTTCGCATCGGCGTCACCTCCGACCGGCGCTCAGAAGACCTCATCGCAGCATTCGTCCGGCGTGGCGCAGACGTCATCCATGCCCCCACGATCCGGATGGCCGGAGTGAGTGACGACGGGGTGCTCGAGGCCGAAACCCGTGCCGTCATCGCAGGTTCGCCCGACGTGCTCCTCGCCACCACGTCGTACGGAATGAGGCGTTGGCTTGAAACGGCCGACGCCGCCGGCATCGGCGACGCGCTCACCGCCCAGCTAGAACACACCCGAATATTGGTACGCGGCCCAAAAGCACGAGGAGCGATACGCGCAGCCGGACTTGACGATCAGGGCATGAGTGAACGGGAAACGACAACCTCGCTCGTTGATCTCGTGCTGAAGTCAGGAGTGAAAGGCAAAACGGTCGCTGTTCAGCTGCACGGCTTCACCGACCCCACGCAACTCGCCCGCTTGGAGGCGGCTGGTGCCACCGTGCTGCCAGTCGCCCCGTACCGGTGGACCCAACACGAAGACTCAGGGCGGGTGCTGAAACTGATCGACGCAATCTGCGCCTCGGCATTAGACGCAGTAACCTTCACCAGTGCACCCGCAGTGGAATCTCTGTTCAAGACCGCCGAAGCCGCAGGAAAGCTCGCCGAAATCCATGCTGCGTTTCGCGGCTCAGTGATAGCGGCAGCTGTCGGGCCCGTCACAGCGGCGCCCCTCGTCGAAGCTGGAATCCTGCCGATCATTCCCGACAGGTTTCGAATGGGAGCCCTCATTCGGCTGCTCTGCGAACACCTCGAACAAGCGCAAGTGAAGCATCTGAACTACCTGCGTGGAACAATCGAACTGCGCGGAAGAATCGCCCGAGTAGGCGGCATCGATGCCTCCCTGTCACCAGTCGGGCTCGCCCTGTTCCGAACGTTGATCGACGCTCGGGGAGCGACCGTCTCTCGCGCAGCCCTTGCGAGTTCGGCGCCCGAAGCACTCGACGACCACGGAGTCGACGTCGCCATTAGTCGCCTCCGCCAACAACTTCCCGACAAGAGCACCATTCGCACCGTTGTGAAACGCGGGTACCGAATCGATACCCCGTAGAGCGCTGTGTACGCCGTCACCCCCCCCGGCGTTCTAACCAGAGGGGAGAAGCTGTCTCTGTGGAATCGGGGCCGCAAGCCCCAAATGGCGGCTTAGCGGCTGCCGACGCCGGCGACCAGTCCGAACGCTGTTGTGCCAATCGCGGGGCCGGCGCAAGCCCTCGGTCTTCGCGGGAGTCCCGCAGTAAGATCGTGCGATTACACGACTCGAGGGCAGGCAGGGTGGTCTGATGGTTGACAGGATCGCTGACATTTGGGGCGAGCGCACGCCGTTCGGGCGGGGCGAGCATTGGCCGGTCAGGGTGGATCAGAAGCTCGCCGACGGGCTGGTCGAGACGGATATCGACCGGTGGGTTCAGTCCGCCTGCGTATTGTGCAGCAACGGTTGCGCCTGCGATATCGCGGTCAAGGATGACCGGATGGTCGGTATCAGAGGCCGAGCCGTCGACCGGGTGAACCACGGCCGGCTGGGCCCGAAGGGCCTGTTCGGCAGTATTCCCGGGATGACGAGTCGTCAGCGGCTCACGCGGCCGATGATCCGTGTCGATGGCGAGTTGGTCGCAACGGATTGGGATACCGCAATGTCACGCATCGTGGAACGCAGCCGGGCCCTCTTGGCTGAGAAAGGGCCGCTCAGTCATGGGTTCTATACCAGCGGGCAACTGTTCTTGGAGGAATATTACGCTCTGGCGGTGATCGGGAAAGCCGGCATCGGAACGCCCCACATGGACGGCAACACACGCTTATGTACAGCGACCGCGGCGGCAGCGATGAAGGAGAGTTTCGGGTCTGACGGGCAGCCGGGCAGCTACCTCGACATTGACGACTGTGATGCTGTGTTTCTGTATGGCCACAACATGGCCGAAACGCAAACAGTGTTGTGGTCACGGATCCTTGATCGGATTGCCGGCCCCGACAGGCCTTTCATCGTCTGTGTCGACCCGCGGATGACCGAGGTCGCGAAAGTCGCCGACGTGCACCTGCCGGTGCGACCGGGAACGAACCAGGCCCTGATGAACGGACTCATGCGAGAACTGTTTGTCAACGGCTGGGTGAATGAGTCGTGGGTGCGGGAACACACCATCGGAGTTGACGAGCTCCGCGCGGTAGTAGAGCCGTGGACGCCAGAGAAGGTCGCGGAGACCTGCGGGGTGGTCCCAGACGACGTGCGCCGGGCGGCGCGCATCTTTGGCGAGTCCGAGCGGGTTCTCTCGACGGTGTTGCAAGGTTTTTACCAGTCCGCTCAGGCAACAGCGGCATCGTGCCAGGTGAACAACATGCATCTGCTGCGGGGCATGATCGGCAAACCGGGCGCAGGGATTCTACAGATGAACGGACAGCCTACTGCGCAGAACAACAGGGAGTGCGGAGCCGACGGCGACCTACCCGCGTTCCCCAACTGGGAGAACCCCGAACACGTGCGAGAACTGGCCACCTTGTGGGGAGTTGATGCTGATGTGATTCCGCACTGGGCGCCTCCGACTCATGCGATGCAGATTTTCCGTTACGTGGAGCAGGGCAGTATCGAGTTTCTGTGGGTGTCGGCCACGAACCCGGCAGTATCGATGCCGCAACTCGAGCGGATCCGCGGGATCCTGGATCAGGACAGTGTGTTCCTTGTCGTTCAGGACCTGTACCTCACCGAAACCGCCGAGTACGCTGACGTCGTTCTCCCGGCCGCGGGCTGGGGCGAAAAGACGGGGACGTTCACCAACGTAAACCGAACAGTTCACCTTTCGGACAAGGCTGTCGACCCGCCCGGTGAGGCCCGCTCGGATCTTGATATCTTCCTGGACTACGCAGCCCGGATGGGCTTCACGAAAAACGACGGATCGCCTCTTCTCACCTGGCAGGGCCCGGAGGACGCCTACCACGCCTGGCAGGAATGCAGCCGGGGGCGCCCGTGCGATTACACCAGCATCAGCTACGACAGGCTCCGCGGCGGAAGCGGAATTGCGTGGCCGTGCAACGACGAGAACCCGGACGGTCTGACGAGGCTGTACCGTGACGGTGTGTTCCCGACCGAACCGGGCTATTGCGAGAGCTTCGGGCATGACCTCCTCACGGGAGCCACGGTGGGTGAGCAGGCTTTCCGTGCTTTGGAGACTCATGGTAAAGCAGTGATCAAGTCCGCGGAATACGCACCACCTCACGAGGAACCGAGTACCGAGTTCCCGCTGAGGTACACCACCGGACGAACGGCGTACCACTTTCACACGCGCACGAAAACGGCCAGGTCACGCCAGCTGAACCGGGCAGCTCCGACCGCGTGGGTGGAGATGAGCCAGACCGACGCCGCGGCCCTGGGTCTGGTCGAAGGCGACATTGCACGGGTCACCTCCCGGCGGGGTGAAATCATCGTCCCGGTACGGGTGGGCGATATGCGCGAGGGGACCGTGTTCGCGCCGTTTCACTACGGATACTTCGACGCCTCTACCGAAGTAGCTGATGCGCACGCCTCGGCCGCGAACGAACTCACCGTGACCGAGTGGGATCCGGTGTCCAAGCAGCCGCTGTTCAAGAACGCGGCCGTCCGAATCGGAAAGGTCGCCGACGCCGTGGGCCCATCCGACGCGCCCACGACGACCGCGTCCCGCCCTGCCTTTGCTGGTGCAATCCGCCTCACCATCGGCGGGCCCGACGCGGAAGCGTCCGGCGTCGTAGACCGGGATGCCTGGACGGCTGACCGAGCGGATGCCCTCTCATGATGCTGCCTGTGTACTTAGGGCTTCTGCAAAAGGCGGAGCAGGCGTTAGCGGCGTCGTATCGGAAGGTCGCCGACGGACACGGTGCGGAACCCGACGTGTACCACCTGTGTCAGACCCTCGCAAAACAATGTGACCAGCATGAACAGGCCCTAGCACCCGTTATTCAGCGGTACGGTGAACAGCCCGACGACGAACCGGAACGGCTCCATGCCGTCGAGATGTCCGAAACCCGGACCGGCCCCGTAGGGCTCATCCGTGACCTGCAAGATCTGTATGTTCTAGCGAGCATGGTCGACGTGACCTGGATGATGATCAAACAGGCAGCTGCTGGGCTCCGCGACGACCAACTCACCAAGGTCGTGGGGGAGTGCGAAGGGCAGATCAAGGTGCAGCTGAACTGGCTGACGACACGAATGAAACAAGCTGCGCCCCAGGCGCTGATCATCGCCCGATGAGTGAGCACACCTGGCGAGGCCCGCTAGAGCAGGCTCAGCAGCACCGCGGCGGTGGCGCTGCGTACGCCGCCGTCCTGACAATCCTGACCCTTGCGATCACCGGTGCCGTGGGTCTGCTCATCAAGCAGCCATGGTTGTTCCCGAGCCTTGGCCCGACGGTAATGCTCTTCTTCGAATCGCCGAAGCAGCCTTCCTCCCGGCCGCTGAACACCATCGTCGGCCACCTTGTCGGCATCGCCGCGGGGTTGGCGTGCTACACAGCTCTTGGCCTGACCGGGCAACCGTCGGCGCTCGTGGGAGGACTCACCGTGCCCTACGTCATCGCTGGTGCTCTGGCAGTAGGTGTCACGACCGCAGTGTTGAGTCTGCTGAAGATGGCCCACCCGCCGGCCGGCGCGTCGACGTTGATAGTCGCCTTGGGAATCCTGCACACCCCCGCCCAATTGCCGTCCATGGTCGGCGCCGTGCTTCTCATCACTGCAGCCGGATGGGCCTTCAACCGGCTCCTCCTCGGAAAACAGCCTTGACGGCGAGCCCGGGTCAAACGCCCGCCGGTGCACTCCGCCGACCGATCGCAACCGCTGGTGCCCGGAGTACGCGATCCTAGGTTAGCCTTACCTAATGAACTCTGCTGGCATTGTTGCATTGGGGGTGCTTGCGGGAGCGACGATCTTCCTCGGTCTGCCCATAGGCCGACTCAAGAACAGGTCAATTCGACTCCGCGCGACGCTGAACGCGATCACAGTCGGGATCCTCCTCTTCCTGCTGTGGGACGTCCTCACCCACGCAATCGAACCGCTCGAGGCGGCTCTGACTACAGCGTCGACCGACGGGACCGCAGGGGCCTCGTTCGCCGTGCTGGCGGTCATTTTCTTCGCCGCCCTCGCAGTCGGGCTCCTTGGCCTTGTCGGGTACGACCATTGGATGACTCGCCGCGCCGACAAGGCTCAAACCACCCGCAACCCCCCAGCGGGTTCTGCTGCCCAACCCGTGTCTGAGATAGGGTCTGCCCACCCCGGTCTGCTGCGGCTGCACGAGCCGGCCAGCCGACTCGCGTTTCTGGTCGCCGTCGGAATCGGACTACACAACTTTGCTGAGGGCCTCGCCATCGGGCAGTCCGCGGCCGGCGGACAAATCAGTTTGGCCGTCGTGCTCGTCGTCGGATTCGGACTTCACAACGCGACAGAAGGATTTGGCATCACCGCGCCACTTGCCGGCGATCCCCACCGACCATCCTGGCTGCAGCTGCTGACTCTCGGAGTGATCGGCGGCGGGCCCACCTTCGTCGGAACAATACTCGGTCAGGTGTTCGTCAACGAGTACGTATCGACCGCGTTTCTCGCGTTAGCAGCCGGCTCGATCATCTACGTAATCCTGCAGCTTGTCGGGGTCGCCCTGAAGTTCGGAGAAAAAGCAAGCCTCTACGGTGGCCTTCTGGCAGGCCTGTTCGCTGGATTCGCGACCGACTTCATTGTCGCGGCTGCGGGAGCCTAAGGGAGGTAGTCGGTGGGGCTTCGGTCAAGGGGGAGCGGGCCGGTGACTAAGCAGCTACCGTGGTCAGATCATGGAGACACTTCCCACCCCACCCCCGGCCGATGACTCCGGTACTCGCGGCGAGATGACCCACGACCGCTATGTCGGCACCGTCGATCTCACCCACTGGTACACACCCTGGGGTAAGTTCTTCGCCCGCGTCGCCTCTCACATCAGTGCACGTCTCGGGCCTAACGCGGCTCTCATCATCACCCTTGTCGTTGGGCTGTTGATCGCGGTGATCCTGAGCATCATCGCGGCGCAGGTGTACGACGCGGTCACCGACGCTGACGGTGTCGCGGGCCTTGATCGGCCGTTGCTGAACACGGCAATGAGTCTGAGGTCATCGTGGTTTGATGCGTTCGCGACCGGTTACACCGACATCGCCGGGCCGATCGGTATGCCGATCCTTGCCGTTCTCGCGCTGCTGATTCTGTCGATCCGGCGTCGCTCCTGGACGCCGACGATCCTCGTCGTCGCGGCGGGAACGGGGTCGTTGCTGATGACCATCGCCGGTAAAGACCTCATCGGTCGCGACCGGCCACCGCTGGCCGACGCTGTACCGCCGTACGAGTACTCGCCGTCATTCCCCAGCGGTCACACGTTGAACGCGGTTGTGATCGCGGGCATTGTTGCCTATCTGCTCATCCTTCGCCAGAAGACAACTCACGCCCGGGTTCTCACGATCAGCGCCGCAGTGTTTTTTGCCCTCACCGTCGGGCTCAGCCGGGTGTTTCTCGGTCATCACTGGTTCACCGACGTTCTCGCCGGCTGGGTGCTCGGTGCCGCGTGGCTGGCCCTGGTCATCACCGCGCATCGGCTCTACCTCACCGCGCATCAACGCCGCAGACCTGCGAACGGTGCGTCGCTACCGCGGTAGGGCGGCCGGGTGTGACCCGAGAAGACGGGCGCAGCCGATGGGGTCCGCTCGAGTTCGGAGCATTGCCCGAGATATAACTCGATCGGGCCATAATTGCTACCCCTGTTGAGAAGTTTCCATGAGACGGATGATCAGTTCAGCTCGCGGATTGTGGCCGCGCAAGCGGTTCTCTTTTCGCCCGAGTTCGGTTCAAACGAAAGGAAACTCATGAGCGACATTTACGATCAGGTCTCTACCACCTACCCTCTGTCTGACGACGGCAGCGCTGGGGCGTCGACGTCTTCTGGGGTGGGGGAGAAGGCAGACGAAGCGAAAGAGCAGGCTGCTCAGCTGAAGGATCAGGTCGCTGCATCCGGTGGCCAGGTCGCCGGTACCGCGAAGGCCGAGGCCGGCAAGGTCGCGTCTGAAGCGAAGGTGCAGGCGAAAGACCTGCTCGGCCAGGCGCAGGGTGAGCTGAAGGATCAGGCCGCCAGCCAGCAGAAGCGGGTCGCATCCGGGCTCAGGTCGGTGTCAGAAGAACTCGGCAGCATGGCCGATTCCTCCGACGGTGGCGGGGTTGCGGCCGACCTCGTTCAGCAGGCCGCCACACGGGCCGGAAGCATCGCGAGCTGGCTGGAAGAGCGAGACCCGGGCTCCGTGCTCAGGGACGTGCGGGCCTACGCCAGCCGCAGGCCGGGAACGTTCATCGCAGTGGCCGCGATCGCTGGGCTCGCCGTCGGTCGCTTGACGAAGAGCCTGGTCAGCAACGCCTCCGACCAGAAAGCCGACTCCGGCGCAGGGCCGACAACGTCAACGACACCCGCGTACGCCCCGACGACGCCCGTGCCCCCAACGACGGCAGTCGAGACGGAACCTGTGATCGATGTGTATCGTGAGGCCGCCTCGTTCGACGAGCAGGCGGTTGCCGGCGAGCGGGCGGACCAGTACTCCGGTGACCCCGCATGACAGATACACCGTCGGAACAGAAAGCCGCGAACACGTCACTCGGCGACCTTCTCGGCGAGGTCACCCGCGACTTGTCGACGCTGATGCGGCAAGAGATCCAACTCGCCAAGGCAGAGCTGAGGCAGTCTGCTACGCAGGCAGGCAAAGGTGCCGGGATGTTCGCCGGCGCCGGCTACGCCGCCCACCTCACCATCCTGTTCCTCTCCGTGGCGGCGTGGTGGGGGCTCGGCTACCTAGTCGGCAACGGCTGGTCGGCGCTGATCGTCGCCGCCGTGTGGGCCATCATCGGCCTGATCCTGTTTTTGGTCGGCCGCGGCGAGGTGAAGAAGGTGAAGGGTGCGCCACAGACCGTAAGCACTCTCAAAGAATTCCCAGACACCCTGAAACGAAATGAGGAAAACCGATGAGCGACAACCCAGACGAGATCCGAGCGAATATCGAGGCGACCCGGTACGAACTCAGCGGCAACGTCGATGCGCTGGCCGACAAGGTCGATCCGTCAAAGATCGCCGAACGCCAGACCGAGAAGATCAAGGGCGCCTTCGGCAGTCTCAAAGACCGTGTGATGGGTGCCGCATCCGACGCCCAGCAGAGCGCCAGCTCTGCAACCGACAGCGTCGCTGGAGCCGGCCAGAAGGTCGCCGAGAAAGCCCAGGGCAACCCGCTGGCCGTGGGCCTCATCGCATTCGGCGTCGGTCTGCTTGCGGCATCGCTAATTCCGGCGACCAGCAAAGAAAAAGAACTCGCCTCCGACCTGAAGGACAAGGCCCAGCCCTTGGTCGACCAGGTCACGGATGCCGCGAAAGAAGCCGCCGGCAATCTCAAGCAGCCGGCGCAGGATGCTGCCGCTGCCGTGAAAGACACGGCGACCGACTCGGCCACCACCGTCAAAGACGAGGCGACGGGTGCCGTGGCAGACGTGAAAGACCAGGCGTCCGAGTCGAAACAGGCCCTTCAGGGCGATAGCTGAAAATTCGAACCACGCCGACGGGCAGGGCCGCATTCGGTGGCGACCCTGCCCGCTTCCTGAGACCCGAAGCGCGAGGAACACACCATGGCTGCACAGACGACCAGCGAAAAAGAGGAAACCGCCCCCGGGCCTGACGATGAGCGTGAACCGGACTCCCCGACCGAACTCAAAAAGCCGTCGTGGAAGTATGTTCTGCGAAAGACGATCCGGGAGTTCGGATCAGATCAGTGCACCGACATCGCCGCCGCGCTGACCTTCTACGCGGTGCTGTCGATCTTCCCCGCGTTGTTGGCTTTAGTGTCGATTCTCGGTGTGATCGGGCAGGGCCGGCAGACCATCGACACTCTGATGAACGCACTCAGCGGCGTCGCACCGGCATCGACACTCGACACCATCAAAGGCCCGCTCGAGCAGTTCGCCAGCTCGCCCGCGGCCGGATTCGCTCTCGTCATCGGCATCCTCGTGGCGATCTATTCGGCCTCGAAGTACGTCACCGCATTCAGCCGCGGCATGAACCGCATCTACGAGATCCAAGAAGGCCGACCGTTCTGGAAGCTCAAGCCCCTCCAGCTGCTCGTCACCGTCATTGCGATCGTACTCATCGTGATCATCGCCGTGATTCTCGTCGTCTCCGGCCCGATCGCCGACTCGGTCGGTAACGCGCTAGGTGTCGGGGATGCGGCGAAGATCGTGTGGTCGATCGTCAAATGGCCCCTGCTCGCCGCTGCCGTGGTGCTGATCATCGCGATCCTGTATTACGCCACACCGAACGCGAAGCAACCGAAGTTCCGGTGGATGAGCCTCGGCGCGCTGCTCGCCCTGCTGGTGCTGCTCGTCGCCTCTGTGGCATTCGGGTTCTACGTGACCACGTTCGCGAACTATGCGAAGAACTACGGCTCGCTGGCCGGTGTCATCATCTTCTTGCTCTGGTTGTGGATCGCGAACATGGCCCTGCTTTTCGGTGCCGAATTCGACGCCGAACTCGAACGTGGACGGCAGCTGCAGGCCGGTATCGAGGCCGAAGAGACCCTTCAGCTGCCGCCCCGAGACACCCGCAAAAGCGACAAAGTCGAGAAGAAAGACCAAGAAGACATCGCTGTCGGTCGACGCCTTCGCGAATCAGCCGGCACCCGAGACGACGAGTAGCCCGGGAGAAATCACGTGCCATGGCGCTGCTGCATTGCCAGGTAAGGCCGAGGGGGGGCTGGCACTCGGGCTCGTGTTGCCGCGTTTGTGCGGGTACAGGCGGGGACAGCAGGGTTGTAGGGTGGATGATCGGGCGATCTACTCGGGGGCGCTGATCAGCTGAGGGAAGAGGCAATGGGCAAGATGTATTACGGTGCGAAGGGAACTGAGATCGAGTTCGACGACCGGCTGCTCGCTCATTTGAAAGCAGTGATCGTCGCGAAACTTCGCCGGGACGAGAAGTTCACGCTCTCGTGGGAGCGTTCTGACGTGAATGGCCGGTGCACGATCTGGTTGCATCCCGCGATCGAGTTGCAGTTCGAGTTCGATGACCGGGAACGGCCGGTGCTGAACCGTTTGTGGATAGATCAGCTGATGGCGACAGCAAACAGTGGGGACGGCATGCGCGTCGTCCCGGAACCCGATAACCCGAGGCGCGCCTGAATCCTGCCGCCGAACATGCGTGGGGCGGACGATTCAGAGCGAGAGCGCCGCGGCGTATTCGTTAAAATATTCGGTCGCTGACTGCAGGGTTCGAAACCCGACCGCTGCGCCTCTCGCGTCGGTGCTGTGGGAGACGAGGTAGCAGCATGCGGTGCGTTCGATCTCGCCGAGCATGCCGAGGTCTTTACTGATGACAAACCAGCGCCCGGTTTCCCATTCGTACGCGCTGACCATCCCGCCGGGTATCACGGGCGCACTCTCGGGAGCGGCGGGTTCTGCAGCGGTTGATGCGCGGTGCAGCACGGTGAGGAGGTGGGGTGCGGCCTCGCGGATGTGATGAGCGCAGCTCATCCCGATCGTGGCGAGGAGGGCGGTAGGCCGAGGGTGGTGGCCCGCTGCGGAGTCGGCGTGGGCGACGCCGAGAGTGGGGTGTCGGGTCATGTTCGTTCTTTCGTCGGGAGCGGGTAACGGTTAGAGGATGGGTTTTCCGCCGGTGACCGCGATGCGGGCCCCGGAGACGTAGCTTGCTTCGTCTGAGGCGAGCATGACATACACGGGTGCAAGCTCGGCCGGTTGGCCGGGGCGGCCGAGTGGAACGTCTTCGCCGAATTTCTGCACTTTCTCTTCGGGCATTGTCGCTGGGATCAGCGGTGTCCAGATGGGGCCGGGGGCGACGCTGTTCGCACGTATTCCTTTGTCGCCGAGCATTTGCGCCAGCGATGCGGACATGTTCGCTATCGCGGCCTTCGTCGCGGCATAGGGCAGCAGGGCTGGGGAAGGCATATCGGAATTCACCGAACTGGACGCGATGATCGAAGACCCTGGCCGCATGTGCGGTATGGCTGCTTTGGTGAGATGGAAGTAGGCGGAAAGGTTGATCGCAAGAGTTTTGTCCCATTCCTCATCGGGGATGTCTTCGATGAAGTCGTGGGTCATCTGGAAGGCCGCGTTGCTGACGAGGATGTCGATGCGACCGAATTCGCTGACGGCTGTGGCGATGACCTGCCTGCAGTGAGCGGGGTCAGCGAGGTCGCCGGGTACGAGCACCGCCTTCTGGCCGGCCGCTTCCACCCAGGTTTTCGTGTCTTCAGCATCGTCGTGTTCGCTCAGGTAACTGATGAGCACGTCGGCGCCCTCTCGGGCGTAGGCGATCGCGACAGCCTTCCCGATGCCGCTGTCTGCACCGGTGACGACGGCCACCTTTCCCCGTAGTCGCCCCGATCCTTGGTAGCTTTTCTCGCCGTGGTCTGCTGCTGGGGTAAGGTCGCTTTCGCTTCCGGGAGGCTGTTGTTGTTGCGGTGGCTGGCTCATGGTTTACCTTTGGCTGATTTGTGTCGGGGAATCTTATTCAACGATCGACTGCGTGTGAGTCAGTGCTCCTGGTCGCCGCTGTCAGGTGGAGGGCGTTGATGGCTTCGTCGAACGAGGCGAAGTGTTGTCGTTGCCGTGGTGCACCGAGCGCCGTTACTTCGAAGTCATCGTTATTCTGTTCGATGAAGCCGAGGAGCGACAGCCCGTCGTGCTCGGCTCTGCTCGGGTCGCTGATGCGCCACGTTGTCGCGGTGAGGGCGATCACGCCGTCGGGTAGCCCGGTTGAGCGGGTGGTGATGTTGTTCATGATCCTTACCCTGGGGAAGTGGGAGCTTGTGTGGTGTGCTGGTTCGGCAATTGCATCACCGAATCGTCGATGACGAACGGGGTTGATTTCGCTGCGAAGCAGAGTAAAAGCCGTCACCCCCTCGCCCCCATGTTTTTCGTGTTCAGGTGACTCCGACACTGAGCGCCAGGTTCACGGCGGTTCGAATGTTGCTCGTCCAGGGTCGACCGTGGCCGGGCAGAACGATGCGCGCATCGGTCACAGCCAACGCCTCGAGCGATGCGCCTGCGGCGCGCGAGTCGGCTGTTGCCGCGCCCGCGACGATCTGCGGACCGGTGGTGGCGGTGTAGGGATCCAGGGTGACGAGTGCGTCACCGGTGAGCAGGGCATCCCGGTCGGGGAGGTGCAAGGCGGTGTGCCCGGCGGTGTGACCGGGGCTGAACACGACCCGGGGTTGGCCGGGAACGTCGATGACGCCGGAGGGCGGCAGATTGATGGTGCCGGTGATGCCTTTCACCGAGAGTGCACCTGCCCTGGTCATCGAGGCGAGAATCGGCCTGGCAGCGGGATACGTCAGCGGGTATGTGAGTCGATTGTCTTCGTGCTCGAGTTGGTGGATGCCCGGCGCGACGTTCAGACGGAGCCGGGGCCGCCGGGAACTGCCCAGACTGTGGGCCCCGACTGGTTCGGCGTCATGCAGTGCGTCGCGTGTCACGGTGCTTGCGTCTGGGGTGGTCATGGTTGGAACACGGCGCGGACGCACCCGTCGGTTTCGTTTTTGAACATGGCATACCCTTTCTTTTCTTCCCGTTTCCCGCTTCACGTTTTTCGTGTGCAGAGGGCTGTGCCCAGCCCTGCTGTAGCGGGAAGCCTTACACGATCGCACCGCAAAGTCAGCCCCTCCACATCAGCGGTTTTGTTGCATAGCGTTGGCCGTTCTGTTGTGCTGACCGCTGTCAGCTGATCGCGATGCTTCGCTATCACCAACTGTGAATCGAGGAGAGTGACGTGTGCCCCGTCGGGAACTCCGGCGGATGCTGACCTGTCTCAGTCTGGGAGCGCGGCGCTCCGTTTTCGATAGGAACGTGCAAGTACGATGCGCGTCGAGGTGAGTCTGTCGACGTCTTCCCACCGCACGAAAAAGCTCCCGCGGTGCCTCCAGCGCAGGTACGAGGCGATCAGCCAGGGGGATTTCTCGTCGGTGCGTTCGTAGCCGAGAAATGACGTTGCCGCACGCGGGCTGATGATGAGGCCCGCTAGACGTGCTTCGGCAAGAAGTTGCCCAGGTGCGCCGTCGATCACGAAGCGTACATCGAGCACTCGTCCGAGCGAATGCCCATGGGCATCTATGACCGGGCGTGTCAAGAGGTCACTCAGGATCATGGTGGCCTCCCGGGATGTGCGCGATGATGTGGTCGCGCACCCAACGTTCGGGCCACGACGCGTCGAGCACCTCGGCGTCGACTCCCAGGGTGACGACAACGCCGATATCTTTGATGTCGCGATAGGGAATCCGGGTAAGGCGCGACGAGGGCGGCCGACCGCCGAAGATGCGGGTGCCGAGAGTCGCGCCTGTGAGAATATTGATGATGGTCGGCGCGGGTGTGCCGCGTAGCGGTTCATCGATCGGGATGTCGGTGATTTCGAGATCGTCGACGGTGGTGACGGGCACGCCGTCGGTGTCGAGCACCTGGCGGTCGAGCAGGTGCAGTTGGGCATCCAGTACCTGCCCGGCGTAGCTGTCTGGCGGGGCGAGGCTGATGTCGTCTTCGTCGTTGGCTGTCATGCTCCGGCTCCAGTAATGATCATGAGGGGTATGGCGGCGAGGGATGCGACGACGATGATCACCAGAAACGCAAGCGCCACCGCATTCGTGGCACGACCGTTCACCTCGTCGCCCATGTACTGCTTGTCATTGGCCACCAGCAGTATCGGCAAGTAGGTCAAGGGCAACGCGATCGCTGAGAAGACGACGGAATATTCCGTGATCATCACCGGATCGGCTCCGGTTGCAAGCACCCCGATCGCGAAGAGCAGGCAGAGAATCATCACGAGATGAAAGCGTGCGGCTTTGATCGGCCGACGGAATTTGCCCCACGACCAGCCGAAGAACTGGGCGATAGTGTATCCGCTCGAGAGGGTGGTCTCGAGCGTGGCGCCGAACGTCGCAGCGACCATGCCGACGATGACGAAAGCGACGGCCAGCTTGCCGCCCGCCTCCGAGACCGGCAAGGCGACCTGCGACAGCGAGGTGACCTGGATGCCCTGCGGTAGCAGCACGATCGTCGCACAAGCCGCGATCGCAATGGAGAGGATGCCGCCGAGCGGAAACCCGACGAGCACGTTCACCCGGGATTGCCCCAGATCCTTCTTTGTCCACTTCTCTTCGACCCCGCCCGAGGAGAAGAAGAACACCTCGTATGGTGTCATCGCCGAACCGAACAGGGCAATCGCGTAGTACCAGTAGGTCGCACCTGTCTCGGTGGCCGGAACCGACGGCGACATCGCTTGCCCTGTCAAGGACGCCCAATCGGGGTGTAACAAGAAAACAGCGACCGCGAACACGATCAGGCTGAGGCCGAGCAACCCTGTCACGTTCTCCATGATGGAGAACTTCACCCGCCAGATCACCAGCCACACGGCGAACGCTGCGACCGGCACCCACAGGGTCGGTTCGATGCTGCTGGCGAGCTGGAGCGCCAGTGCGACACCACCGACCTCGGCGGTAAGGGTCAGCAAGTTGATCAGGAACGATGCGCCGAGGTTCGCCACGGCCATCCGGGCGCCGAGGCGTTCCCGAATGATCTCGAACGTAGCCCGACCGCTGATGGCAGCGACGCGGCCCGACATCTGCGCGAAGACGCAGATTCCGATGACACCAAGCACGATCACCCATACCAGGGCCATGCCGAATCGCGAGCCGACGACCGAGCTGGTCACCAGATCGCCGATGTCGAGAAACCCGCCGATAGCGGTCAGCACGCCCAGGGCCACGGCCAGCAGCTGCTTCACTTGTACGCCTCCAAACGCTGCCGGAGGTCTTTCAGCGCAGCATCTTGCGCAGACAACGCCTCGCTCGGGTCTTCGGAGGAGACCCCGTCGATCACCTGCTGTACCGCAATCACGACGTCTTCGGCCTGCCCGATCAGCCTGAGCGATTCCGATTGCGTCGCCACTTCGTCATCGTTCTGGGGGGAAGCGTCTTCGACCTGCTGCTCGGCATCCGACATCTCCTTCGATGAGTCTTTCAAAGCCGTATCGGTCACCGCGTATGTGGATCGATCGTCTGCGTACAACCGGTAGGCGAGCTGCGCGGTCGAAAGGGCTGAGGATGTCTGTTCGACGGCCCGAGAGAAGGTACCCTTCGCACCGCCCTGCATGGTCGCGCATCCCACGAGCGTGAGCAGGGCAACAAGACAAATCGAGACCGAGAACGCAACACGGCGTCTCGGCGATCGACGCGCCTCCTGCATGAGGATCAACCTTCTTTCCGCCTAGCTCCGGGTTCGATTGCATCGGCGCCCTGAGAGTCGGCTTCCCCCGCTACTGGCTCTGGGGTATTGGTGAGAACAGTTCCACGGCGGATGCGACGGCAATGCCGACCATGAAGGCGACGATGCCGATCCGAACGGTTAGAGTCTTGCGGCGGTTCTCCTGAGCCACACCAAGACTGGTGACGGGGCATCCGGCCCACGCGAGGAGCACGGTGCCAGCAGAGGCTATGACGGTTCCGGCCAGCCAGATGGCCTCAGGCAGGGGGCTGAGGTTGTAAGGGCGCCAGCCGCTGGCGAGCAGCATCGCGGTGGTGATCGTGCCTGAAATTACGGCGGCCGCGAACCATAACGCCGCGATGTACGTGGTTCGGCGCAACTCGGCCGCGTCGTGTGTCGGGTCTTCCATCTCCACCCTTCCATTCATCGTTAGTGAAACGGGCAGCGTGCCGTTGGGGCTGTTGCCCTGACCTTCGCTCCGGACGCGGGTTTTGTCGGCAGGCGCCGACGGTTCACGTGCAGACCGCTTTCGAGGATCGTAAGGCGCGGGTCGCTGAGAGCCGCGATCGCGGTTGCGAGTCCCGCAATCGCAAGCTTTTCGCCCGGGCAGCGGTGACCGGTTCTGACGTCGCCGCCTCCGTGCGGGATGAATGTCGTGATGGCTTCGTAGTCGGTTATGCCCTCGAATCGTTCTGGCCTGAACTCGTCTGCGCCCTCCCAGGAGCTTGCGTCGGTGTTCGTGCCAAGAATGTCGAGCACGACTCGGCCGCCTTCGCGCACCCGCTCACCGTCGAGGGTTACGTCTTCGAGCGCCCACCCCGGCAGCATCGGCACGAACGGGGCCGTGCGCCGGATCTCTTGCGCGAACGCAGTCGCCGACGAGCCACCGACGAGCGTGCCTCGTGCAGCAGTTTCGGAGGCAATGCGTGACCGCCAGTCCGGTCGATCGTGCAGCTCCTTCGCGGCGAACGCGACGAAGCGGGCCACCGCGATCATCGGCCGAATACTATTCTGTAATTCCACTCCCGCCAGGTGCGGAGGCAGCAGTTCGCCCTCGAGGTCGCGGTGCCACGCCCAGGCATGAAGGGCCGTACCCTCTCCCGCCGCAATCGTGCCGTTCCGCACAGCTTCGATGAGCCGCTCGGAGTGCCGGTCTGACCTAACTCGGTTCATGACGGCGAGCAGATACTTCGGGGAATACGGCGTCCCGAACCCGTCGACGATCTGTGCGAGGCGCGCAGCCCAACGAGTCTTCGCCTGCGATGTACCAGGCAGGCCCGCCCAGCGCATGATCCCACGACCGAAGGCACCCACCGCCGCGTCATAGGCTGAACGATCACCACCACTTATCCAGGAATCGACCTCAACAACCCACTCCCGTTCTAGAAACGAGGCGAACCGGCCGACCTGAGTGTCTTCGTACCCGACGTTCGCGAACGTCGCCTTACGATGCTGATGTTCCGCGCCGTCGAGACTGTGCACGGATCCGTGACCGAACAAGGTCTCCTGCACCATCGCGGGCATCGCACCATGCCTAGCGATCCGCCGATCGTCATAGAAGACGGCAACGCCCTCCGCCCCGCGAACGAGCAAAGCGTCGCGTCCCAGCAGCCTCATCGGCGCCGAACGGGCGCCGCCCCGTACGCGCTTCCAGATATGTGCACCGAAATCGTAGCCGTGCGCCAGGACTCCTAACGCGTCGTCGTGAATGATTCGAACGCCACCCGTCACCGTCACACCGTCCCGCTTCTGTCACGCGATCATCGAGTCGAGTTTTGCAAGAAAACACGAACGATTCCAGGGGCGGCAATGAGAAGCACAATGTGGTAGAAACAGTGACCATTCGGGCGAAACGAGTGAAATCGCTTCGCTGCTCGGATGCTCCTAGGGATGCGGTTCCGATGCCCCTGGTCAGTACAGTGCGGGGCAAACACCCCAGTTCGGGTGCGGTGGCGCATCCCATGATCGCTCAGGCTAAGAATGACGACTCCGGGGCCCGCCGTCGTCTTACCTGATGCAGCCTGGGGCCTCACGAAAGGCGTTATTTGTCTGTACTTCGAGCTATCGATTAATACCTGTGTCAACGGCGGCGGTCAAGCTCTGATGTCAGCTCGTGTTGCCTCATAGGGTGTCAAGATGAAGCACATCACGTTTGGTGACAAGTCTTTGCTCGTCGGTGATGAGGTGGCCGACACTCTGCTGGATTACGCAGCGCTGCTGACCCGGGAAGCATCTGGCGACACGGTGCAAGTGGCCGCTATCAGTTCAGACGGCGACGCGGTGACGGCATCGTTCCTCCTGGGCTCTGGCGTGAGCATGATGGCCGAGACCACACATAGCGATCTCCCGGAACCCGAGAACGCAGAAATTGTGAAGTACATGAAGGAGGCCATGATGCGGGCTCTCGTTCGGCCGACTGTGATGCCGGCGGACATAGACGATCTGCCGGGCTTTGACGACTACCAACCCTCGAGCGACCCAGCCGAATGAACGGTATTTTCGCTTCGCGAGCTGCTTTCACCGGAGGTGTATGGGCTGAATTTCTCGGGCGCTGGCGGCTCTGCAGCGAGGTGAACAGTTGAGTGCCGCAGACCGTGAGAAGGGGTTGGCTGAAGCCTTCGTGCTTCTGGCGGACTCGCTACGGACTGGCTACGAGATCATTGACACGATGGATGTTCTTGTTCACGTCAGTACAGAATTCACCTCTGCAGTAGAGGCTGGAATAGTTCTCGCAGACGCGCGAGGGGTTCTGCATGTGATGGCCACGACAAGTGAACGCACGACTGACGTCGAGGAAGCCCAGCTCGGCATTTCTGGAGGTCCCTGCTTGGAGGCCTTTCGCACGGGAGAGATGGTCGAGATCACCGACCTGTCAGCTGAGCGGCAGCGTTGGCCCGCTTTCACCCGTCTCGCGGAGGACCGCGGGTTCCGAGCTGATAATGCGTTCCCGCTGACCCTCCGCGGTCAAACTCTCGGCGTGCTGAACCTGTTCTCCAGCAGCCCGGGGTCGCTGAGCGATCGTGACGCAGCATTGGCTCAAGCGATGGCCGACATCGCAACAATCAGTATCGTGCAGCACCAAAGGATCGCCCGTCAGCATGAACTAGCCGATCAACTCCAGCACGCTTTAGACGCCCGGGTTGTCATCGAGCAAGCGAAAGGAGTGCTCTCCCAACGGCATGGCGTCCCCATCGATGGCGCATTCGCGATTCTTCGAAAATATGCCCGCAACAACGGGACGAAACTCCGTGATATAGCCGAGCAGGTCGTGGATCTCACCCTCATCCTGTGACTGCGATTGCCATTTCCGGGCAGTTTGAAGTTTCGGAAGGGAAAGTAGTCCGTGACGGGCGGACAGCGTTGTTCTGCCATGGATGCTGATCTCGAGATGACGATCTGGAGGGCGGTCGCCGTGAGCTTCTCGTGCGTTTCCTCTGCAAAGCCTGGCTAGCAAGAGTGTCAGCAGGGCGACGGCATCACCCGGTGATTAGCCGACACGGCTCAGCAACGTTGCGGCGTGCACTCGTATCCACGTCTCAGCCATCCGTTGGCTCTTTGCTTCGTGAAGTATCCGCCCGTCCAACGCTTGTACGACAAACCGTTGTTCCTCGTCGCCACTACGCCGAACGTTTGCGAGATGCTCGTCGTCGCACCAAATTTCTTCCCCGCGCGTTCTGAACATGAGCTCCTCCAAGGCTCGGCAATGCACGGACGGCCTTCGTGCACCTCCATCAAAGCCCCAATGTGGGGACCGTGTCACCACCGTCGGAGACCCTTTACAGAAAACGGCCCGAGGGGTATAAACGCCCAAGTGAAACGTGTGGCTGGCTGGACATCTCGGAGCCCTGGTCCCATGTGAGCGCGTGCCGCAGTTGCGGGGCAGCTGCGACATGGTTGCGGTGAGTGCTGCGAGACATCGATCGCGGTGTGCGTGTGCAGAAGGTGTAGCAGCACGACGTATCTGCTCACACGGTCGACGAGCGTGCCGATCGCAGAGCGCGTCTTCGTGCCGATGTTGGGTCTCCTTCCCAATCGCCCAGACCGGGTCGTTCCTCGACGACAACTGGCCGGTGATCGATTAGCGTGGCCGGTGCGATGAGGCGTGGCGCACGGCGTCTGCGTACGCGGAGAGTTTTCGGGCCGAAACGTACGCGGTCGCGGTGTCCTTGATGGGTTTAGACGTGATGATCACCTCACGACGCAATTTTTCTTTGAACTCCTGAGTGAATCGCCTACGCGACGCGGTCATGCTGCACTCTACGTTCGGCAGTCCCTCCTCTCAGGAGGGCCCACCGACCGAGAAACCCACTGCACCGTAGTTCCTGCGCACGGATTTGCGTTCCCGATTTTTCAATCCTGACCCGGTCTCACTCCCGAAATGAATCAGTGCCTCGGGGAACATAGAAGTAGCCTTTTGTCGAAAATCCTGGAGTGAATATGGGGACCAGAAATGAATCTCTGGTTGCGTCGTTCTTTTCCGCTAGCTGATCTAGGTCGGATTCCGTCGGATTCACATTCGGTCTTGACGACGATCGGACGGCCATCTCATAGAGAGTTCCGGTTACCCTCTCCAGCAGCCCTCTACAAGGCTGTCGCCTGTTTGATCTCGTCATCAGGGACTTTCACGGAGCTGGATGGCGAAGACTGTTCGGAAGGAGTGGCCCGGACTGACGACGCGGAGACCGTCGCCGCTGTTCAGGGCGTTTGCCGGAGCGGTCATGGGCTCGAACGATACGAGGTCGCGGTCTTGCGGCGCAAACAGATGGGCAACCGAAAACCCTTCCTCGAGTTGCATTGAGACAGCTGCGTGACCGTCGCCGAATGCAAGCTGCGCGGGAGAATCCAACCCCGAGATATCATCATTGAGGTTGGTTTGCTCTAGGCGAAATTGCCGTCGGTCGAGGGCTGTTGTTGCGCCGCTGGGATTACCTGACTCGTCCAGTAGCAGTCGTTCGTTAGCGTCGAGTCTCACTGTCCAATTGCTTCTCGCCGAGTCGGGAATGCGGAGGAATGCATGGTATCCGAAAGCCACTGGCACGCCGACATCTCCGGTCGGGCGCAATTCGGTCTCAACGCGAAGCCGCCCGGTCTCGATACTGGCGGTGACAAAAAGCTCATGAGGGAATGGGAACACCGATAGCAGCTTCTC
Source organism: Subtercola sp. (assembly GCA_025463765.1). Lineage (GTDB taxonomy): Bacteria > Actinomycetota > Actinomycetes > Actinomycetales > Microbacteriaceae > Subtercola. The sequence goes on from JAODBC010000056.1 coordinate 78,706, forward strand.
TCCAGCCCAGGTGAGGTGAGCGTCGAGCTGTTGTTCCGTACGCTTTTCGGCGTTCCAGCTCAGGAGACGGTCCCAGACGCCGTGGATCGGGAGTCCGTGCTTATTGTCGTGGGGAAGCTGGTCATCATCGACTGACAGAGTCACTTCCTGTCCCGCGACCTTGTAGCCGTAGCGCTCAAGTCGGCCAGCCCAAGGGTGCACGAGGGAGATACCGTAATCCTTGCCTGAAGCTTTGGCCTCCTGGGTACGGATGGGGTCGAACCAATCGACCTCCCTGTACTTCAGCGCTGAGCACACGAGATTCGCACTCGGGATGAACGTGGCAGCTGTCGAGCCGTCAGTCGAGGTGATGGTCATTGTGTTGGAGGCGGCAGCTGATCTTGTGCTCATGATGCACTGCGGCGGGTCAGCTCGACGGCGAGTTCCAGGTCAGCGAGGCCATCGCGAAAGCTGGTGATTGGTTGGCCTCCGTGGTAAATGTAGTGGGCGAAATGCTCCCAGGTGCGTCGGAATCCATCGCTGTATGGCGCGAGCACGCGTTCCTGACGGGTGGCGACACCGTCGTGGGAGTGAAGCGTGAGTTCCGACTGCCCGTAGTGCACATACGGATGAGGGAAGCGAAGGCTGAGCATCTCGGTTGCGCCCGCGACGGTGATCTCTTCTTCAAACCACCCGAAGTCCGTGGCAGCCGAAAGTTCCAGAAGCGATGGCCCGCGATGCCCGTAGTCGAGCATTGCCACGATGGTGTCGTTCCCATTCGCTCGAACGGCATCGATGCTGAGCGGTTCTCCGAACATGCCACGCATCACGTTGAGGTCGTGGCTGGCGAAGAACAGGATAATTCGGTACAGGTCGATGTTGCCGTCCTCGCCTACGGCAGAGGTCATACTCGCGCGCATCCGCGCCATTTCGGCCTCCTTCTCGGCGGCCGGAACATCCGTGCGGCGGACCAGGTCGTATAGTGCCCAGGGAATATGGAACTGGCTCTTGAAATCGTGCACTCGAACAAGTCGTGGTTCACCGAGTTCCGGGAGGCGACGGGTGAGCTCCTGGAAGCCCCAGTCGTATCGCTTCATGTAGCCGACCATGGCGACGACCCCAGCGGCATCGGCGCGCTCGATGAGATCACGGCCCTCCGCAGGGTCCAGGCAAAGTGGCTTTTCGACGAGCACGTGCTTGCCTTTGTCCAGCGCAGCGGCGACTACTTCGTAGTGGTCCCGATTCGCAATCAGAACTGCATCAAGACCGGGATGGTCCAGCGCCTCGTCTACCGAGGTGTACCGCCCGGCGACGTTATAGCGCTCGGCGAGGGCATCTACGACTTCGGCCGAACTGTCGCAGAGAACGACGAGCTCGAATTCTGGCAGGTCGGCGATTATCCGTAGATGCATGAGCTGCGCGAAAGCCCCACACCCGATTATGCCCAGCTTTATCGGGCGGTCTTTCGGTTGATCTTGTGCCATGAACTCATGCCTCCGTGGATTCAAGTTGCCGCAGTGTGGTGACGTACAGTCGTCTGATCTGCTCGATCGCGTGGTCGGTGGGATTCCAGAGGTGCCCGTCGTACTCGAACGAGATGGAACCGTTGTACTCACCCGTGCGCAGTTCGCCGATCACCTCCGCGAATCTGACCGCCGTGTCGACGCCGGCGTTGTCCGCGTTGAAGAACTTCCCATGGACATGATTGATGTAGGGCATGATGCGTTGCAGTGTCGCCGGGTCTGAATGCCCCCAATGCAATGTCGATTCGAACGCGAACTGAAGCGCGTCGTGGCCGCCCCCTAGACGACGGATTTCGGCGAGCAGCTCTGCCTCCGGCACCTGTTCGTGCCAGCGCTGCAGGATGACTTCGGTCAACTCGGCAGAAACACCGAGTCTCCGGAATCGATCGACCGCGACGTTTGCGACGGTGTGGCAAAACATTCCGGTGTCTGGTGCAAAGCCTAGATACGGCGAATTCACCGATTCGACCCGTTCGATCAGTGGCTCGATGTTCTCGATGGCCATTGGAGCGTGAATTTCGATGACCATCTTCACGCCGTGCTTCTCGGCGTAAGTCACGAGGTCGGTCAGCACCGCCTCACTCGGCTGGACTCGGATGAGCGGGAATCCCAGTCGCTGAGCCGCTCGGATCTGTCGCCTGAGGTAATCGAGCTGTTCTTCGCGTGACACCCATTTGCCGGTTGCGAGCTGAGCGTCGCCATAGGCTCCGTATGCCGTCGGACGAAGGTCATACTTCTCGACGGCGCGGGTGAAACGGTTCGCGAACTCAGCAGAAAGGTCGGGGAATCCTCGGATCATCTGCGGGCCCACCAGTTCGACACCCAGGTCTGGGCCGAGCGAGCCGACCGCGGCCATACAGTCTTCCATCGTGTATTGGTAGGTGTAGTACTCGACGCTGAAACTGTGGAGAGTGACTCCGAGGTTGATGTGGGGCATGTTATTCATCTCTTCCCGCCAGCGTGAGTTCTTTGGTGCACTCAGCCAGTTGCTTGATATCCAACCCGGCGCGCCAATCTTTATCGCCGTACGGTATTTGCAGAGCCAGAGTCGCGCTGACACGATGGGTTCCGGGTGCGACGTTCTGTGCACTATCGAGTTCGACCTCGAGCAAATCAAGCACGAACCACCAAACTTCGTGACTTTGCTGCACCTCAGACAGCGGATGCGACGCCCCGTTGATGACGATCGTGAGGCCTTCTTCAGGCAGAGTCTCACCGTCGATGGTGAGTTCGAGCCGTTCAATGCATCTGAGCTGCAGTGACCGGTACCACGGAAGTCGAAGTTGCACTCGCACTGCCGAGCCGTCTTCAGGTCCGCGGGGGGCGAAGCGTAGCCCCGCAACCAGTTCGCTCTCGAACATCTACTCTGTCCTCGAGCTAACTGCGATCGCGGCGGCGCCCGGAACCAAGACGCTTCCAGCCGGACTCATCTCACCTGTCTCGGCGTCGACGGCGTACACCAGGACTCTGTCGGCGGGGCGGTCGCCGACGAGCAGAAACCGTCCTGATGGGTCAAAGGTGACGGTCCGTGCGGCGAATCCGGGGTCTGGCGAGGCGGCCACGGGAGCCGAATCGACGTAGGCGAGTTCGCCGGTTTCGAGATCGACCGAGAAGGCGACCACCGTGTCTTCTCCACGATTGTTGAGAAAAACGAACTTGCCATTCGGATGGACGGCGATATCGGCTGGCTCGTTTCGACCCTCGAAGCCGGGAGTCGTCGCCGAGCGAGATGCCAGATGGGTGAGTGTGCCGGTCTCGGCGTCGAAGGCGTACGTCGAGACCCCGGAGGCGAGCTCGTTTGTCATAAAAACGAGGCGTCCATTCGGGTGAAAGGCGGGATGGCGAGGGGCGGTCGTGGTCGGAACGTACAGAATCTGGGTCGGGCGTAGTCGCCGCGCCTCTCTGTCGAGTCGCAGAACATGAATTTCATCTGCGCCCTTGTCGCCGACGATCACATATTGGCCCGATGGATCGAAGAGTGCGGAATGGGCGTGCGAGCTGGCTTGCGCGTGACCACCCGCCTGCGGCGAGGGGCCCGGGTCCAGGCTGTGGTTGCGCATCACGTAAACGTCGGATGCAGCCTCTGTGCCGCCATCGACCGTGAGCGGGAAGAGGCAGATCGCCGAATCATCGTAGATGTTCTCGACGATGAAGCCTCCGTCTACCTCGATGACGTGTTCCACATGCTCGAAGCTGCCGTGGCTTGCCGTCACCACGAATTCTCCGAGCGGGTCGACGGAAACGTAGGTGGGGAATGCAGCGAACGTTCGCTGCTGCGTCAACTCTTTGAGTGATCCATCCTTTTCGTCGACGGCGAATGCGAAGAGACTCGCAGCACGGCCCACCGGTCCACGGCCGTCGTTACGACGCTCGTCGACGGCGTATAGTCGGTCGCCGTTGGGGGAGAGCGCCAGAGCGGTAGCGTCTAATCCTTCTCCTGCGCTGCCAACGACTACCAGAGATCCGTCGTCGTAGATGTGGAGAGTGCGAATCGCGCCAGGGACCTCCTTTCGGGTGGGGCCTGAGGGATAACTTCCGACGTAGGCACGGCCAATGATCTCGGTCATGATGGAACCACCTTTTGGTTTACTCGTTTGACGTTGGAATGATCGTGCTGTGGTGTCGCTTGCCGGGGCGCCGGATTGCTCCGCCAGGTATGGTCAACCTTTTGTCCCGCCGGTGAATCCCTGAATCAGGTTTCGTTGGGCAAAGAAGAAGACCAGCAAGATGGGGATCACCGCTATTACGACCGCGGCGAAGACGACTCCCCATTGGGTTGCGTAGGCGCCGACCGCTGAATAGACCGCAACCGGTAGTGTTTCGTTTCCCGAGCCGCCGAGGAACACCAATTGCGTGAAGAAGTCATTCCACACGATCAATCCAGTGAGAATGCCGACCGTTGCGGTGATCGGACGAAGCAGGGGGAAAACGATACGGATGAAGGTTCGGACGGGGGTGGCTCCATCGACCGATGCGGCTTCTTCGTAGTCTCGGGGGAGTGCGCGAATGAATCCGGTGTAGAGAAAAACAGAAAACGGCATGAGCAGTCCTGTGTAGAGCAAAATCATTCCCGCGTAGTTTCCGACCAGCCCGAAAGTTCGAAATACCGAGTAGAGAGGCACAACGCCGAGTTGATACGGGAGGATTATTCCGAGAACGAAGAGGGCGTAGAGAACTCCGGCGAACCGACCTCCGCGCCTGGCCAGAACGTAGGCGGCTACGGAGCCGAAGACGATCAGGCAAATGACACTGCCCGCTGAAATGACGATGCTGTTAATCAGCGCGGCGCCGAGCGTGCCGTTGCCGTTTCCTTGCCAGGCTTGAACGTACGAGTCGAAGGTGGGCTGGGCTGGCAGACCGAGACCGGTGCCACCGATAGTCGTGCTCGGCGCGAAAGAGTTCACCGCGAGGATGTAGAACGGGATCCACCAGATCGCGGCAAGCACGATGAGCAGCATTTCCCGCGTCAGGGACCGTCGGGTGTAAGAGAACATGCTCATCCTAAATCTGCCTCTCGCCGCGACGGAGGACGATCAATTGGGCAAATCCGATGATCGCGATCAGAAGCGTCATGACGACCGCGAGTGCAGCCCCATAGCCGAATTGACCGTTCACGAAGGTTTGTTTGTATACCTGGGTGGCGAGCGTCTCAGTAGCGTTGACCGGGCCGCCGGCAGTCAGCGCCATCACCTGATCAAAGACCCGCAGGCCAAGGACGAGGGTGAATGTCAACGAGATGGTGATGGACGGCGCCAGCAGCGGAAGGGTCACCTTGCGGAATTTATACCAAGCCGATGCGCCGTCGACTGCCGCAGCCTCCTCGACTTCGATCGGAATCGATTGGAGCCCCGCGAGGTAGAACACCATTGTCAGGCCGGAGAATTGCCAGATGAAGACGACGACGATAGCCCAGATGGCGAAGGTCGGGGAGCCGAGCCAATCTTGCTGGGCGCCTTTCAGGCCGAGTGCACCCAGCAGGCCGTTAATCGGTCCGTCATATTGAAGGATGTACTTCCAGATATAGGCGACCGCAAGCGGACTCATGGCTACCGGTAAGAAGAACATCGACCGGAGCAGGTTGCGTGTTTTCAGTGTGCGAGCCAGCCCGACAGCCAGGGCCATGCCGATCGCGTTGGCGACTACCACGAACACGACGGCGATAAGAAGCGTGTGCAAGAGAGCTGAACGTGCCGTGCTGTCTTGGATGATCTCAGCGAAGTTGCTCAGTCCAACCCACTTTGCACCGGCGTCTGAGCCGGTCCAATCGGTCAACGAATACCACGCTCCGGCGAGGTCTGCAAGGTAGACGATCGCGAGGACGAGGATGACTGCGGGTATGGCCCACCCCCACGGAGCTCGAGAGCTTCCACTCCACTTGCCGCGCCGTCGCTGGCTTGGCTCTGGCACGACTCCAGTGGACATCATCATCCTTCTTCGATTTGAGGCATCTGTTGTGAGGCGGATCGGTCTCGCGATGGCCGGCAGAGCAGCCATCGCGAGACCGTCTGGTGCAGTCTTCGCTACTTCTGATCCCACGCTGTGTCGAGATTGGTCAGTGCGTCGTCGTTAGACGTCTGCCCGGTGAGCAGACCGGTGACGTCGTTGCCAAGCACCGTCAGTACGTTCGGATTCGGGAATTGCAGCGCAATGTACGCGACAGTTTGCTTGGCCGAAACCGCGCTCTGGATTCCGCTGAGCGAAGCGGGCAGCGTTCCCGCGTTGTAATCGCTGAGGGTAACCGCTCCCAGACCGCTGGCGAGCAGGGACTGTGTTGCTGGTTCCTGGAGGTACTCCAAAAACGTCTCAGCTTGGGGGATATTTTTGCTCGCCTTGTTGATCGCGATTCCCTGGCCGAATGAGACTGGGAGGCGGGTGGCGGCTACCGAGGAGCCCGGGAAGGGGACCATCTGGAAGTCAGCGCCCGGCGCGCTGGCCAGAGCCTGAGACAACGCGTCGGCTGGCACAACTCCAGTGACGGACTTACCTCCAGCCAGGTCCGATATCTGCGTTCCGGTGTCGATCGAGGCCGCGCCCTGTGGGTAGCAGCCGGCGTCCTTCATCGCCACGAACTGGCTGATCGTGTCCTGCCAGGCCGGGGTTGCGGCGAACGTCGTCGTTCCGGCGTTGCGATCATCAACCCAGTTCGGGTTGGTTCCGAGCACAGATTGGGAGGCCATGGCCGCCAGGAACAGCGAACCCAGACCACTACCCTGGCCAGCAATGCTGACGAAGGAGGATCCCGAATTGGCGGCCGTCTTGCATTGCGTCAAGAGGTCGGCGAAGGTCGTCGGAATCGTTGTACCCGAGGCCTTCAAGGCCGTCATATTGACGGCCAGGCCCACAGGGAACACTCCAACTGGGACGCCGTAAAGCACCTTATCGGCCCACAGGCCGGTGATCGTCGGCACGGAGGAGGCGAACGGCAGCGCTGACAAATCGAGAATCTTGCCTTGCTGGTTGAGGAGACCGATGGCGTTGGAGTTTCCTGTTCCCGGAGATCCCCACACGATGTCGGGCCCATTGCCGCTCTGAAAACGCGTCTGTACAACCTGACCGTAGGTGTCGACTGGAAGGTATTGGACATTCACTGTGATGTTGGGGTTGGCCTTTTCGAAGGCTTGCACAACCGGGTCAACCGCCTTCTCTTGACCGGCTTGCCAGGTCATCTGAAGAGTGGTCTTTCCGTCCCCCGTCTGACCACCGGAGCAGCCCGCTAAAAGGGCGAGAGCGACGAAGGCCGCTCCTATGGACATCATTGTCCGTTTCATTTTTTCTACTTCCTGTTAGATTCGACAATTTGTTCTGTTTGTCAGGTATCGACACCCGCCGAAGTGGTGCTGTGCCGTCTTGAGTGGTCGGTAGAACGGTGGGCGTAGCGTGTCGCGGCGATTGGGCTGATGCCCGGCCGCCGGTGAAACCGCGTCAGGCGGAGTCGCCGCCGTCGAGCGTGAAAACAGTGCCGGTCATGTAGGCGGCTTCCGATGAGGCCAGCCAGACAACCGCTCGCGCGATCTCTTCGGATTCGGCCGGCCGACCCAGCGGCACGCCGGCCGCGATTTTTCGCTGGACTTCCAGCGTGTTGGCCTGATACATCGGGGTGTTCACGGGGCCGGGCGCGACGGCAATCACGCGAATCCCATTTGAGGCGTACTCGACTGCGGTCGAACGTGATGCATGCACGATCGCAGCCTTAGCCATGGCGTAGGCGGCGGAGCGAGGTGCGGCCCGTAACGCCATGGCCGAGGCGGCATTGATGATGAGTCCCTTGTTGCCTGCTTTCAGCATCGCGCTGACTTCTTCGGCCATGCTGTGCCAGACGCCGAGCAGGTTGACATCGACAATGGCGCGCACATGTTCCTCAGTGGTATCGGCCACGAGGGTGCCGGCACCGGTGATGCCAGCGAAATTTACGCCGAGTTCAAGCGAGCCGAAGGTAGCGACAGTCTGCTCGACCATCTCGTGAACGCTCTGGCGGCTACGAACATCCACCTGGACTGCGTGTGCGCGACCCTGGCTCGCACGTGCTGCTGACACGGTGCTATTCGCCGCATCGATGTTGAGATCTGCGACGACGACGTTCCAGCCTTCGGCCGACAGGGCGAGGGCAATAGCTCGTCCCATTCCTGAGCCGGCCCCCGTCACCAGAGCAGTGCGCCCTGCTGACGAGATCTCTTCACCGTGCTCGGCTGCGACGTTCTGGGAATCCATGAAGCTCCTTCTTTGGTGGCGACACGCTTTTTTGGTGACGTAATGAGTATCAACGCAGGTGCCGCATTTGTCAAGAGTGTCATCCTGTAAAATAGGACTGAATGCATGGGCGGTGACGCCGGCTCAAGCTCTGGTTTCTGTTCTGGCGAGCCTGGTGGCTCATTGGTTGGTGAAGGCCGCGTCGAACCTCTGGTCAGGACGTTTCCATAACAGGGAGCGCACGAATTCTTGGGCTTGCGCCGCGCCCACGAGGCGGTCCATTCCGGCGTCTTCCCATTCGACCGAGATCGGGCCGCGATACCCAATCGACTCGAGCGCTCGGAACGCGTCTTCCCAGGGCACATCCCCGCGACCGGTAGAGACGAAATCCCACGACCGCTTCGGATCGCCCCACGGAAGATGAGATCCCAATACTCCGCCGCGACCGTTTGATGCTCGAAGCCGAGTGTCTTTGCAGTCGACGTGGTAGATGCGGTCGGCAAAATCTACGATGAAGCCGACCGGGTCGATCTTCTGCCACATCATGTGAGAGGGATCCCAGTTGAATCCGAAGGCGCGCCTGTGTTCGATTGTGTCGAGGGTGCGCACGCTCGTCCAGTAGTCGTACGCGATCTCGCTGGGGTGCACTTCGTGGGCGAACACGACGCCTTCAGCATCAAAAACGTCGAGAATGGGATTCCATCGAGCAGCGAAATCCTCGTAGCCGGCGTCGATCACTGAGCTGGGCACGGGTGGAAACTGTGCCACGTATGGCCAGATCTTGGATCCCGTGAATCCGACCACGATGTCGACGCCGAGCTTTCGGGCGACCCGCGCCGCGCGCTTCATGTCTTCGGCTGCACGCCGTCGAACCCCTTCCGGCTCACCGTCTCCCCATGTCGAGGGGCGAATGATCGCTTGGTGGCGGAAGTCGATAGGGTCGTCGCAGACGGCCTGCCCGGTGAGGTGGTTTGAGATGGCAAATATTTTCAGGTTGTGGCGATCGAGAATCTCGAGGCGGGACTGCAGGTACGTGTCGTCTGCATCGGCTCGCTCGAGGTCGAGATGGTCTCCGGATGCGGCGACCTCTAGCCCGTCGTAACCCCATCCGGACGCTAGCCGAGCAACCTCCTCAAGCGGAAGGTCGGCCCATTGGCCGGTGAATAGCGTGACCGGATGCGTATTCTCGCTCATCTGAAGACCCCTTACCCTGTGTCCTGGACAGTGACCTGCACTCCGTTGCGCGCTGATTCAATCACTGCGTCGACAACACGGGCGGAGCGCAATCCGTCAGCGAACGTCGGCAGACCCTCGCGCATTTCGCCACCGATGGCGGCATAGGTGTCACTCACGAATGCGTCGAAGCAGTGGGCATAGCCCTGGGGATGGCCGGCCGGGAGCGTCGATAGACGGCGCTGCTCACTAGATCCGAGATGAGGGTCTCGGTGAATGATTTGGGCGTATCTGCCGGTACCAAGCCACACCGTTTCGGGATTCTCCTGATCGAACACCGCTGACTGATTCGAGCCATCGAATTCGAACCAGAGACGATTCTTGCGGCCTGCAGCAACCTGCGAGACGGTAACCGACCCGAGGACTCCCGACACAGTGCGAAATGTCACACTCGCGGCGTCTTCTGTGTCGACGGGCATGCTTTCGAGCGAGCCGGGCCGCAGACGCTCGGGGACGGTTGTGGTCATGTCAGCGCGTACGGAACTGATTCGCTCGCCGGTCACGAATTCCATCAGGTCGCACCAGTGCGAGCCGATGTCGGCAAACGCGCGAGACGGCCCGCCATGAGCCGAGTCGACCCGCCAGCTCGTTGACGAGGGCGAGAGCAGCCAGTCCTGCAAGTACGAGCCATGCAGAAGCTGCCAGGTGCCGAAGTCGCCGGCGGCCGCTCGGGCTCGGATCTCGCGAACCAGCGGATGGAACCGGTACACGAACGGCACCGTAGCGACCCGGCCGAGGCTCGACGCTAGCGCGGTCAGCCGGCTGGCTTGGCCCGCATCTATCGATAGTGGCTTTTCGCAGATGACGTGGGCGCCGGCGCGGAGCGCGGCCTCGGTGTGCTCCACGTGGGCTCCGTTAGGGCTGCAGATGTGGACAACATCCGGAGAGATGACGGAAAGATCATCGATCGAGTGCAGCGAGCGAACGCCCCACTCGCCGGCGACCGTGTCGCTTCGCTCCGGAGCGGAGGCGAGAACTCCCACGATTTCGGCTCCGGCGAGCTGCGCAGATCGTCGATGCACTGCGGCGATCATCCCGGCCCCGACGATCACCACTTTCAGGGAACTCACGAGACAGACACCCCGAAGATGCCGCTCACGAGGCTTCGATCAGGCGCTTGAGCATTTCCTGGTGACGACGTACTTGCTCGACTTCGTCTTCCAACTCTTCTACGCCTTGGTCCTGAAAGTAACGTTGGCCCTCATACTCGGTATCGATATACCCGTCGAAGCCTCCCGCCTTGAGCGCGTCGATTGCGAGCGGGTAGTCGATCGACAGCTCTTGGAACTGACCGGGCATGCCCGGCACGGCCGACATGTTGTTGAACTTGCCGTGTACATGTGTGACGAACGGCGCCAACTCTCGGAGCGTATCAGCCGATGTGTGACTGAGGGTGAGGGCTTCCGCGACGAGCACATAGTCGATGTCTTTCGGCGAGTCGACCCGCTGCTGGGTCCACTGTTTAACGCCTTCGAACGCATCGCGCATGTCTTCGGTCGTTACTCCGGTTGAAAGGAACCGGTTGAAGTCGCCGCGGATGTTGCCGGCGGTGTGCCGTGTCATATCGACATGCGGGAAAGGTGCGGTACCGTCTCGGAGCCCCAGCGCAAGGTCGACCGATGCTTCTTGCGCCGATGTTTGGGCGCCGCGCCTGCCGAACCACGCCAGCTGCACCTCAGAGGCACGGAACTGGAAGATCCCGAAGTCGGGAACGATCCCTACATGTTGGCTCCCGGTGCGTTCGGCAAGATCGAGAATCTCTTGCACCAGCGGACCTTCGAGCACCATGGGCTGGTGTATCTCTTTGCCGAGCTTGATGTCGAGGCTCTCTGCGATGGGTAACGCCATCTCGATGACCTGGATCGGCGCTACTGAGAGAGTACGCACGATGGAGAATCCGAGGCGTTTCGCGAGCCGGATGTCGGCGATGAGGCGATCGGCGCACTCCTGGAGGCTCATCACATGATCACGAAATTGCAACACGTCCATCCCCACGTCCATTGCGACCGGACGAGTGCCATACGTGTTCATGAGCTCGAACCAGCGTGCCTCGAATGCAGGCCCAGGATCGGGATAGTCAAGCGACATCTCGTCGACGATCTCGATGCCGTCGGCGCCGTCGAGATTGCGGCCGACCTCGGCGATTTGGCCCTCGAGATCGAGTTGTTTGAAGAACTGACTCTGCTGGTAGCTGTAGAGCGACACACCCCGTTTGATTGTCATCGCGCATCCTTCGTTTCGGTCAATACCAGCGGATAGCTGATGATTTGCGGCGTCTTATCCGATCCAGCCCCGGTGCCAGGGGTCGGCGGGTTCTCGACCCACTCTTCATCCGTCGAGAGATACCCGTATGCAGCCAGCACCGACTGTTGCAGTCGCACGGTGTGAGGGCCTGAGGCCAGCCCGCCCGGCGCGGCGACATGGAGTATGCCCTCGTCGTCGTAGTTCCAGTGTTCCCACACCGCGCCACGGATCTCGTCGAATGTGCGGGGCGCTTTGCCGTTGATTTCGAAGCGCTGCACGGCTACCGGGTAGAGCACGCCATCGACTTCGAGGAAGTAGCCGTTGTGCAGCGAGAGGTAGACGCCGCGATAGTTCGCGTTGCGCACGGCCAGGCTGAAACCAGTAACCTCGCCTTCGTCGACGTCATTGCGAAGGCTGTCGCCGCGGATCAAAAAGTTATCGAACATGCGTGCTGCTCCTTAGTCGAAGTTTCGGGCCGGAGGTACTGACGAACCTGCTCCTAGCGGATTCCACTGGCGTGTTCCCGAGCGATGTATTCGCAGGCGCGTGCCGTGAGCGCCATGATCGTCAATGTGGGGCCGACCGCGCCGTTGGAGACGTAACTGCTGGCATCCGTGACGAACAGGTTCGGCACATCCCAGGTTTGGTTGTTCTCGTTCAGAACGGATGTTGCCGGGTCGCTGCCCATCCGGGCTCCTCCGCATTCGTGGATGGCCGCTCCCATGGCAAGGCTCTTCTTGAACGCTAGAACGAACAGCGCACGGCTCACCGGGTCGGCGTTGGGCCACACTTTTTTCGAGTCGAGGCCGAGGGCGGACCCGGCGAAATTGACGTTGTAGCCACTCGCTTCGGCCATCTCGCGAAGCCCGCGCACCTGTGCACGCATCAGGGACCGTTCATTTTCGGCGATCGCGAGACGGATGCGTGGAATCGGGACACCCCAGGCGTCTTTCCGCCACGGGTGCAGAGTCACCGCGTTGTCCTTATAGGCAAGCATTTCGCCGAATGCCATCAGTCCGACCGTGGCGGGATGACCTGTCGGCACGGGGAGCCGGCCGACCGTTCCTTGCACCGCCCAGCCCCGGGCGAAGCTGGGGTCGGTGACGGAATCCACGTTGTCGAACCGGGGAATGTAGACGCCCCCGGCTGGCGAGTAGTACGGGTCTGCCGGGGCGGGGTCAATGTGTTCGTAACCGGGGTGGTTCGGGTCATCGCCGAACAGCAGGCTTGGGGTCTGATCCATGAAATATCGACCGAGCATTCCCGACGAATTCGCCAGCCCATTCGGGTGACCATCAGTTGCCGAGTTGAGCAGGAGGCGAACTGACTCGATGGTCGAAGCGCAAAGAACGACGACCTCCGCGTGAACCCGGTGTTCCTTCTTGGTCAGTCGGTCGATGAAGACGGCCCCGTCGGCGCGACCTGTTTTCGGGTCGACGGTCACCCGGGTGACGACCGCATCGGTGCGGGTCGTGAGCCGACCTGTCTCCCGCGCCGCAACGATGCCGAGGGGCACACGGTGCAGATTCGGAGCGGCGTAGCGCCACGGGATGACTTTTCGCTGAGGCCATTTCTGTTCGACCGTCGACTGAAAGCTCTTCTCAGATGTGGTGAGAAGTGATGTTCCTCGGTAGTGGCCGTCGGGAAGAGTCTTGATGTGTTCTGTAGTGCCGTAAAGACCGAGGAATTCCTCGACCCGATCGTAGTAAGGAGCAACGTCGTCATAGGAGATGGGCCAATCAGTGCCACGACCGTCGTGGCTGGCTCCCTTGAAGTCGTGGTCGGACGAACGCAGTAGCACGCGCCCGTAGGAGTGCAGACGGCCGCCGAGCTGCCGTCCACGGATCCAAAGAAAGTCACCATCGCGGGTCGAGTAGGGCTGCTTGATGTCATTAACGAGGAACGGGCTTCCCTGCGCTTGGAACATAGCGCGCCGGGATTGCACGGGCTGACCGGCCAGCGCGGCCCGGATCCGCCCGGGAAGGCCGATACTCATAGCCGCCGGGGCTGATTCGGGTCGAGGTACGAAGTCGTCCTTCGTGATGTCCCGTCCTGCTTCGAGCAGCAGCACGTCTAGGCCGCGTTCGGTGAGTTCCTTGACAGCAATGCTGCCGGCTGCACCGGAGCCGATAACCAGAACTTCATATGTCTTGTCGAGGGTACTTTTATTCTGCTTATTCATAATTCTCTCTGTCCGATCAAACAAGACAACTATAGCGGAATACAGGATAACGATAACAGTGGGAGTAGATTTATTGCCGATCTTTGGATCGCCCCCGCGGCGTCGAATTGACCGCGGGCGCACATTTCTGGCGAATCTCCCGTCGAATCAATCCCTGTCGGCTGCCGAAGGGTGCGGATCGATTGACCGACGCGGGTAGCTTCGCGAGATCTGTGTCACCGAGTCGTTTATCGGATGGCCCGGAACTGCGATGCGCGGCGCGACTCATTCGAACTGCTCACTGCGCAGCAACCATGATCAGAGGGAACCCGGATCAGTTTCGGAGGAGTCAACTCCGTTGATTGAGAAGCGGTGTCGATCGAAGTGGATCGAATATCGGTGCTTATGTCCTTTTTGTCGCGACTCCTTTCTGGTTGGATAAGGTTATGGTTGAGAAAAGCGGGTACCGCGAACGAAACAGCACGGCAGATCGTGCTCTACTCATTTTGCAAATGTTCGGTGACGACCGCCCGGAAGTCAGCGCAATCGATGTCGCAGACTTGCTTGGCGTTGCACGATCGACCGCGTACCGCTATGTGCAAACTCTGGTGCAGTCTCAGTTCTTGGTGGACACGGGCCGTGGCTCGTTTCGTCTGGGTTTGCGCATCCTCGAACTCGCGAGAATCGCCAGGGGCGGGCTTCAGCTGGCCGATCTTGCCGTTCCGCGGATGAAGCAGCTTGCCGAGCAACACCAGCAGACCGTTCTCTTGACGAAACAGATGGGTCCGGCGGTCATTTGTTTGGAACGCGAGGAATCACGCACCCAATATGTGCGGCTCTCCTATGAGCGAGGCACCGTGTTGAGTCTTAATGCGGGTGCGTCAGCGTTAGTACTTTTTGCGTGGCTACCTGAGGATGAGATCCGGCGGCTGGTCTCGACCACGCCTCTGGCCAAGTTCACGACAAAGACCCTTACCGACCCGGATGCGATCGTGGCTCGTCTGGCCGAGATTCGGGAGAAAGGCGTTTCTGTGACTGATGCGGAGGTTGACCCGACCGCCATGGGGATCGCTGCTCCGATATTCAATGGTGCTGGTGTCGTGGTGGCCGCGTTGAGTGTCGTGCTGATTCGATCGCTGGTGGCCCCTGAGAGCATCGATCGCATCATCGAATCCGTCTCGACCACGGCGCGCGAACTGAGCGCCGAGACGTCTCTGCTCGATCGCTGAGGTTCGTTGTGCGCCGGTTCACGACCGGGACGTCAACGGATCATGTCGGCAGCGATGCGGAACGCATTCGCAAATATGGTCAAAACAGGGTTCACACCACCATTGGTGACGTTGAGCGACCCGTCGGCGACTCGCAGATTTTCGTGCCCCCATACTCGCCCGAAGGGATCGGTTACCGAGTGCGCAGCGTCATCTCCCATCCGGCACGTTCCCGCGCCGTGCTGGCCGCTGCTCGGTCCTGCCGGAATGCCGGAGGGCGTTTGAACGACGTGTTTTGCGCCCGCTGCAATCAACCATTCCGCCGACCTGCTTGCGATGAAATTTCGTGCGCGTCGGTCTTCGTGATGCATTTCGCCCGATAGAGCGGCGACAGGGTTGCCGAAACGGTCACGAACCGCCCGATCGATTTGAACTCGAGACTCACGCGAGGTCATCTCTTGGATGGGGCCGCTGACCTTGACAAAATGTGAACCTGCGTATTTCAGCTCGCGGAGCGCTCGGCTACCGTGGGTGTGGATGAGCCCGACGTCGGCGAGGTAGCGATAGAGGTTCGACGGGGTGTTGACGAAGTCGTTGACGATGATGCCGCCGCCGACGATCCCAGGGTTGTCGTGACGGAAGTCGCCCGTGGCGATCGACGGACCTGGGCCAAGGATCTCCTCGTCCACATCTGCGAGACCGATAGCGCCGCCATACAGGTGCGCCTGCAGGTGACGCCCGACCTGATCGGTGTTATTCCCGAGCCCTTGAGGCTCACGATCCGTCGCGCTGTTCAGGAGGAGCCGAGGCGTTTCCACTGAGCCCGCCGCAATCACTACCTCACCGGCGGTGACCACTTTCCGCGCGACAGCCCCGCGGTACTCGCCGACGACAACTACCCCACTAACGCGACCACGAGCATCCGTGACGATTCTCTCCACTGCGGTGTTCACGACAAGCTCTCCGCTACCGACGGACAGCGCCCGATGCAGGAGGGTGTTCTGACTGCCGTTCTTCGCGTCGACACGACAAGCGAATCCGATACACAGCGAGCATTGGATGCACGCAGCACGACCGTCGTATGGTTCGCTGTTGACCAGCAACGGCACCCGAGAGGTCGATATGCCTAAGCTGACTGCACCTCGCTCGAGGAGCTCGTGGTCGCTGCCGGTACGAAGCGGACCCATCGGTAATGGATGTGACCGATGGCCGGCGAATTTTAGGTCGCGCTGGCCCCCGGACACGCCGATCTCGCGTTCGGCTTCACAATAGAACGGTTCGAGATCGTCATATGAAATGGGCCAGTCGGCGAGGGAACTTCCGTCAGGTATTCCGTAGTGAGTGGCCATTCGAAAGTCGATAGGGCCGAATCTCCATGCTTGAGCCCCGTAGACCCGGGTGCCGCCACCAACGGTCATGGCGTTGTTGCCCCACTCCCGATCTGATGCCTGAACTATAGACGAGGTGTCGCCATTGTGCAGGACGCGCGGATTTCCGAGGAGGACGGGGCCGCTGCGCGATTCGAGACCCCATGAAGAACGCGGGTTCCGCAAGTGATCAGTGGACAAGTATTCTGCGTCTGGCCAGCCTCCCGCCTCGACGACCAGAACGCTCCGACCTGCTTCGGCCAGCCGCCCGGCGATCACGCCGCCGCCCGCCCCCGACCCGATGACGACGACGTCATAACGATCCGCTAGCGTCGAAAGCTCTGCGTGTACTCCATCGGCAGGTCGCCGCTCTTCGACGGGAGGTAATGCGGTGAACGGGCGCCAGCCGACACTGCTCCACGAAATTTCGCCTGGATTCAGACCATTCGTAGCATCAGCAAGATGGCCGGCCGTCACCAGCTGGGCGAGCCAGAGTACATCGCCGTCGGTTTCGAGCGTTTCCGCCGTCGACGCCTGCACCGCACGCTGTACCCGAGGCAGCCAATCGGGTCGGTCTGTCAGCAGGTTCCGGAAGAAGGTGGCAGTGCCTATTGGTCCAGGACCGGGCAGGTCATCGTTCAGAATGTCATCGACGAAAGAGACCAGCCGATCTTCTTCCTTGTTGAGGAAGGCAGCGCACTCAGGTGTGAGCATCGTCAGATCCGTCCGGTAATGCCGCGACTGTTCTGGTCTTCATACCCGACGGAGTTGCTGATCCGGCCCACGCCCTCGACGTCGATCTCCACCCGGTCACCGTCGCGAAGGAACACTTGGGGGTCGCGGCGAAAGCCAACACCCCCAGGAGTGCCGGTCAGGATGATGTCGCCCGGGTCGAGTGTCGTGAAGGTCGAGATGAGCGCGATCAACCGTGGGATAGAGAAGATCAACTTGCCGAGGTCGGAGCTCTGAAGGCGCACGCCGTTCAACGTCGTGGTTATCCCGGCACTGTTCAGATCGAATTCGTCGGGTGTGACGATCGCGGGGCCGAGAGGCGTCGAATTGTCCCACGACTTACCCTGGACCCACTGGTGCGTCTTGTACTGGTAGTCGCGCATCGTCACGTCATTGGCCGCGGAATAACCGAGGACGTGATCCGCCGCGTCGGACTCGGCGATGCGGCGGCCGGATCGCCCAACGATGACCGCCAGTTCGCCCTCGTAGTCGACCTGCTCCGATTCTGACGGCAGCTCGATCATGCCGTCAGGCGCCAGCAATGACGACGCGAATTTCGGGAAGAGTACGGGGTATTCGGAGTCGTCGCGCTTCGTCTCCGCAACATGTGCCCGATAGTTCAATCCCACGCAAATGATTCGGCGCGGTGATGGAACAATCGCACGCAACTCGACGTCTGATGATGACAGGGCATACGACGTGCCACGCGCGGCAGCGCGCAGGACGTCTACCGAAGTGCTGGCGCCGATTTCGGCAATCCCGACCAACGGGATGACGCGGTCCCCGTCGAGTTCTGCCGCAGCAGGTTTCCCGTCGATCATGACACTCACGTACCTCACGCCCGCACCTCCGGATCGACCTTGCGCCAGGTCGGAGTCTGCCCGCCCCAGAGGTTCACCGTCTGGGGTATCGGTTTCCACCGACGAGGCACGTATTCGACGCGATCGTCGTGGAACTTCTCCATCTCTGCCGAGAGCTCGACGTGATTTCCCGCCGGGTCGTCAAAGAAAACGAACAGGTTATTGCCGGGTCCGTGTCGCCCTGGCCCCCACTGCACAAGTACATCGAGGTCGGTGAGCCGGTCGCACCAGGCCTTGAAGTCGTTCCATTCCGCCAGGTCGTACGAGTAGTGGTCGATGTCTCCACCCCTTCCGACATCGACCACGGCGAGCGTGTGGTGGTCGCGGTCGCTTCGCATCCAGCAGAAGTGGCCGTTCTGAAGCTGATCCGAGATGCGGAAGCCGGCAACGGCGGTGAAGAAGTCGACGAACCTCGGCACGTCGGGTGTGCCTATCGTGGTGTGCTGGAACTTGATAGGCCGCCGACCGGTGTCGGCAGAGTGCTCGCCCTGACGACAAACGGCGGAGTGAAAGTGCACCTCGTTGCCATCAGGGTCGTGAACAACGATTCCATCGACCGGCCCGACAGCCGCGTCGACATAACTGTCATCGATGGCCTGGAAGGCGATATTCGCATCAGTCAACCGATCGCGAATCCCGTCGATGCCGCCATTATCACGCACCTCGAACCCGTAGTGCAGCAGTGCCTTATCGCCCGGCAGCAGGTCAAGGACATGGTGTCCCTCTCCCCAGCCGAGGCGGAAGCCGCCGTCAGCAAGAACCGAGTGCACCTGCATACCAAGGACTCGGTTGTAGAAATCGACCGCGTTGGCTACATCAGGTACGCGAAACGCGATGTGGGACACGGACGTCTGGCGAAGTGTCCCAGCTGCTGCACCCTCAGGGAGAATAGATCTTTCTGGTCGGCTCATCGCTTTTACCTCTCTGTTGCTGGGCGGAGGCGGGAGCTTTCCGTCCGTTGGTGAACATCGTCTTCGGAATGGGGAAGCCAGCTGCGGATGGCCGAGCTGACTCGTGCCGTATCTGTCGTATCCCAGACGGCTGCCGCGACTCGATCGGGGCGGACGAGCATGAACTGACCCTCGAAAATCGAGAAGTCGCGGTCCGCTGATCCGTCGTAGTCCACGACAACTCGCCGTTGGCGGTTATGGATGGGGATACCGCCGCGAAGGGCAACATGCACCTCAGTGGCAGCCAGCGGTCTGATGACGGCGGTTGCCGCGTCCCACTCGCTGTCTTCCACATCGATGCCGAGTAGAGCCCAGCCCGTTCCGAGAACTTCGTCCAGGCCGACCATCTCGGCTCGCGTCATGTCGAAAACGCGGGGCTGGCGGATCATCATGCCGGTGCCGTGGCCCGGGACGATGAGTTGGCTGCTGAAGGAGCTTTGTGGGCGGTATCGCATGTGTTCGAAGTAGTCACGTCCCTCTGGGGAGGCCATCCGCTGTCGGATAATCTGGTCTCGATGCTCCGCAACTCGATCTGATGTCGTCATGACTATTCGTCCGAGTCGCTCCGATAGGTCGATTACGGATGCGGCATGCGGTCGCCGCTCGGCGTCATAGCTGTCCAGGACCGACTCGTCGAGACGTTTCGCCATCACTTCGGCGAGCTTCCAACTGAGATTCGCCGCGTCACGGATACCGGAATTCAGGCCTTGGCCTGCGAAAGGAGGCATCATGTGCGCTGCGTCGCCGAGAAGGAATACTCGATCGACTCGGTATAGATCGGCATTGAGTCCGTGAAAGCGGTAATTGACCGCGCGCTCGATATCGGTGCTTGTGACCGTCCGGTATGGCGCGAGAAGCTTTTGGATCAGGGCGAGGTCCGGAGTCTGGCCGTTTTCTCCTTCGCCGGGAAAGAGCCGAAACTCGTAGCGGCAGCGCCCGTCTAGCCCCGGAACGATGACATGCGGTCGGGCCGGTGTCCCGAAGTGCATCCCGAATCGTTCGCGGTGGTCGTCGTTGAGCGTATCGATGACCATCCAGACCTCTTTATGAGAGCGCCCTACCATCTTGATGTCGGCGATGCTCCGCACGATGGAGCGACCGCCGTCGGCACCGAGGAGATAATCGGCGCGAACCGTGCTGAGTGTTCCGCCAGAATCGACAGTCAATTCGACTCCGTCATCGTTCTGTTGAGCGTCGATCAGCAGGCTCCCGTAGCTCACCCGTATCGAGGGATGGACCATCATTGCGTCATGCAGGACACGCTCAAGATCGGGCTGCGCGAATGGGTTCTTGAAGGGATAACCGAGTGCGCCGAGTACGGGCGCACTCGCTGTGAATATCGGTTGCCCATCCGCCCCGTAATATCGAGTTCCGATTCCGGGAACAATGATGCGCAATAATTCCTGAAGTACGCCTGCCTGCTCGTATGTACGCAGGGATTCATCGTCGATGCTGATAGCTTTCGGCTCATTGCTCGGGCCACGGCCGGCCTCGATGACGTGAACGCTCAGACCGCGGGCGGCCAACAACAACGCCGCTGTCGCTCCGACCGGTCCGCCGCCCACGATCGAAATCGTAGGATCATCATCTATAGCCATAGTTCCTCTTGTCCGGTTACGCAAGACAACTATAGTGGAATATAGGACTGCTGGTAACTATGAGATCGTAGGATCGGCGTCGAGATCGAGGAGCGGATTTATGTGGGCTGAGCACGTCGTGTCGAATACATCGTTTCGGCGCACCGATGGAGACGACGATCCCTCGCGTTTTTCGCTGGATCTGCGGCTCAATTGGTCTCGCGCCATTCCTATGTCGTGTGTGGCTGAGATCGGCCTCAAAATCGATGACATTCCTGTCGTCCCGGAAAGCATCATCGTGGCCCAGGGAGGAGAGGGCCTGAGGCTCGCCGACTGGCAAACGCGTGACGACATATGGTGGCCGGTTCTGGAGCCGTCGACGGTCACAGCATCCACTGAAAGTCCCCTCGCCGACGGCATGCACAAAATCGAGGTCGAGCTTCGCATCAGGGTTCCTGGATTTGCGCCCAGCCCGACGGGAGTCTGGCCGACGAGATTCAATCGCGTCACAATCGAGGAGGAACTCTCATGACCATCGATGGCCTGTCCGACACCCCCCGGCTCGGAACCACACTCTTCAGCTTCACCCGTGAGTACCTTGCCGGCGAATGGTCGTTGACACAGTGTATGCAAGCCGCCGCATCGCTCGGAGACGAGCACAACGTCGAGATATTGGATGCGGAACACATCACCTCGTATCCGAAGCTGTCTTCAACGGCAGAGCGAGCATTTCGTAGTGCCGTCGACGATTCGGGCGTGCGCCTTTCGCTGTATGGCCACGAGGTCGAATATGGCTGGGTCTTCGGTCAACCGTTCGACCACGACCGGATGGTCGAAGTCGTAGTAGAAGCCATGGAGATCGCCTCCCGACTGGGCTTTCCGATGTTCAGAGCGAACATGCCGAAACCGGAACTACTCCAGCGGCTGCTGCCCCATGCCGAACGGCTCGACCTGGATCTCGTAGTCGAGTTGCACGCGCAAACGATCGAGTCGCCAGACATTCAGGCATTGCTCACGGCGTTCGACGACTGGCAGTCACCACGCGTCGGATTCCTTCAGGATCTCGGCTCGTTTACATCCAAAGTGCCGCGAGCCTTCCTGGAATACAAAGCCAACACGGGCGTTTCAGATGCTGTACTCGACCTCATCGAGCAGGGCTACCGAGAGGGTCGTCCGAAAGAGGACGTCCTCGCCGAAATCCGCGCTCTGGGCGAGGACACCTTGGCGATAGAGACGACGAACGAATGCTTCGCGATGTTCGTGCGGACCAACCCAGACACACTCACCGGAGTTGGCAGCTATCTGCGCCATGTGCATACAAAGTTCTACGAAATCATCGACGGCGAAGAGCCGTGCATCCCATACCCGGAGATCATTGCTCGGCTGAAGGAAATGGGATTCAACGGAATTCTCTCGACCGAGTGGACCGGCTTCAACTTCATCGATGAATCTGTAGCACTGCAACAGGTCAGAGCTCAACAGCAGATGATCCGCCGGCTCTGGCAGGTCAGCGGTCACGTCCAGCGCTGACAACACGAGGACTGCGTAACCGGCGATGCGGAAACAGCAGAGCCCTATCTAGGCGCCCTGATCGGCGTCAAATGCTCGAAGGAGTTACTCCAGGCTTTCCTGGCGGGCGGCTGAGTTCGTCGAACCAGCGTTCCGCGGTGTTTTCGAGCTGCTCGAGGTCGAGTCGCTCTAAGGAGGGCAGGTGCAGAAAATGCATTGCGATGGTGAGGCCGAGGATGCTGCAGACGAGCAATGTTGCTCGTGATTCCGCATCATCACCTTGGAGTGTGACCGTGAGATTGTCGATGCGCTCCTGTAGATAGTCGCGCATATACGACTCGCTCTCGACGCTCGTGAGCATAGACCTGACGAGGGCGCGTTCTCCCGGTGCGATCTCGGTCAGGCGTCGGTGAAGTACGTCGGAGAGGTGTTCCGAGGCGGAGCCGGCGCCCTCGGGGGGCAGCCGCACAACATGTGCGAAGAGGCCCGCCTTCGACCCGTAGTGCTGCATCACGAGCGAGGCGTGCACGCCGGCACGATCGGCGATCGCTCGAATCGTGGTCTTCTCGTAACCGCGCCGAGCGAACTCCTCGCTGGCCGCGCTGAGGATGCGCTCCGCGGACTGCGCTCGTCTGGCGTTTCTGGATACTGTGGCCATGTTTTCCTCAACCGTCGCTCAGTTCACCGTATCAGCTTCGGTAAACGAATGTTTAGTGAAGACGTCGAGAAGTGGTACTGTGAGCGCTATACAAGCGTTTAGCGAATGGATGCCATCATGAACATTTCCCCACCCGAGTCGGTGCTTTTGATCGGTGCGTCGAAGGGACTCGGCCTGGCGATCGCCGCAGAGTACCTTTCTGTCGGATCGAGCGTCGTTGCGACTGTGCGGGGTGACAAGCCCACACCACTTCATGAGCTGGCCGACAGGGAAGTAGGCCGGCTCACGATCGAGCATGTCGACATCACCGAACCGTCGCAACTCGCGTCGCTTCGCGAACGCCTCGCCGGCAATCTGTTCGATGTTCTGTTCGTCGTAGCCGGCATCACGAACGGCAGGGACGAGACGCCCGCGAATGTCGACACAGATGAATTCTCCCAAGTGATGCTGACGAACGCTCTGAGTCCGCTGCGCACGATCGAAGTGTTGGGCGACCTCGTGACACCGGATGGCACCATCGCGATCATGTCATCTGGCCAAGGAAGCGTCTCGGGCAATGAAACCGGGGGTTTCGAGATCTATCGGGCAAGCAAATCGGCCCTGAATCAGCTCATGCGCAGCTACGCGGCCCGGCACCGCGGCGATGAGCGCACGCTGCTACTCATGGCGCCCGGGTGGGTCAAGACTGAGCTCGGCGGGCCGGATGCCCGGCTGGAGATCGGCGAGAGCATCCCGAGCCTCGTGCGCGTTGTGAATGCGCAGCGCGGGCACGGCGGGTTGCAATACCTCGACTACAGAGGGAAAACGGTCGCCTGGTAGGCGGTGATTCTTGACGCATGCCGCTCGAATCTTTGCCCGAATCTGTAACTGCTTCTGCCTCTCACCTGCCACGGGGCGTCGGAGTCGTGTGGGCCGCTCGCGCCGTTTTGGCCGAGCTCGATGACCTTTCGCGCAGAATCGCCGAGTCGGCCCGGCGCCGTGCGCGGTAGGGTCGAGGCATGGCAAGCGAAGCAGTCATACTCAGTGTCGAGGGGCCGCACGAGACGCGCGAGGTGCGGCTTTCGAGCCCGAGCCGGGTGCTCTGGCCGGAGTCGGGGCTGACCAAGCTCGACCTGGCGAACTACATGATCGCCGTGGGGGAGGCCTTTGTCGCGGCGAACGGAGATCGTCCGTTGTCGCTGCAACGGTTTCCTGAGGGCATCGACGGTGAGCAGTTCTTCTCGAAGAATCCGCCGCGCGGGGCACCTGCGTACATTCGGGCGGTGACGGTCGTCTACCCGAGTGCCCGATCGCATCCGCAGCTCGTCATCGACGAACCCGCCGCGGCGGTGTGGGCGGTGCAGATGAACACGGTCGTCTTTCACCCGTGGCCCTCGCGTGCCGAGAACTCCGACAACCCCGACCAGCTGCGCATCGACCTCGACCCGCAGCCCGGAACCGACTTCGATGACGCCATTCCGGCCGCCCTCGAGCTTCGAAAAGTGCTTGAAGAGGCCGGGCTCGACGCCTTCATCAAGACCTCTGGCAACCGCGGTCTGCACGTGTTCGCGCCCATCGAACCCGTGCACGAGTTTCTCGATGTGCGGCACGCGGTAATCGCCGCCGCCCGTGAACTCGAGCGCCGGATGCCCGAGAAGGTCACTACGGCATGGTGGAAAGAAGAGCGTGGCGAACGCATCTTCGTCGACTTCAACCAGGCCAACCGCGACCGCACGATGGCCGGCGCGTACAGCCCGCGGGCGCTCGCGCACGCTCCTGTCTCGACGCCGATCACGTGGGACGAGCTCGAGACCACCGACCCGAGGGCCTTCACGATTCACACGGTGCCCGATCGGTTGAAGACCGTCGGCGATCCGTGGGGTGCCATGAACGAGCATCCGGGGGTCATCGACGCGTTGCTCGCCTGGTGGGCCCGCGACCTCGAGGCCGGCCTCGGCGAGCTGCCGTTCCCTCCCGACTACCCGAAGATGCCGGGCGAGCCGCCGCGCGTTCAGCCGAGCCGGGCGCGCAAGGAGCCGTAGCGCGCGGCTGCCGGCCTGGCCGACGTCGCCCCGCCCGCCCGCCCGCGTTCGCGTAGGTGAGAAAACGTAGGAGAATTCGGTAGGGAAGGCGTCAATAGCCCTCACGGTGTCGATTTCTCCGCCGAAATAACCAGCTGCGAGGTGGTTGTCGGGGTGGTGTGTCGAGGGGGAGAGCGTGCGGCCAGGCGGCCTGCATCGGCGGCGCTCGCAGCCAGGGTTCTGCCAGCCCAAGTTGAGGCAGCGCTCAGAAACGCCGGTTACGGTAGTCACTTCGCCCGCGGCACCGGCACCTAGCGTCAGCCCCGGGCTTCGGCCGGCACTCAGAATCGCGTGCGGCCGACTCGACACCGACTGTCTCTCCGCGTGCGTGTGGCCGCGTCTCGCCTCTGGCGACGATGTGCCGCGCGCAAAGCCCCGTGCGCTACCCAGCCCGATGCTCCCGCGGATGCCCGTGCCCCTCAGCCGAGGGTGACACGCGGTCGGCCAGACCATTGGAATACATGCAACCCGAACACCCCACCCGGCGCAGCCTGCGCGCCGCCAGCACCGGCCCCGCCAGCACCCACCCCGCCAGCACCAACCTTGCCAGCACTACTCCGACCGGTACTGCTCGCATCACCACCGGTATCGCCGACCCCGCCAACCCCGACGGCGCGAGCACCCGCGAATCGACCGGCGCGCGCACCATCCACCCCCGTCGCACCGCGCACGACCGCATGCCGATCCGCCACTTCATCGGCCGCAAACTGCTCACCGGCACCGCCCTCGTCACCGCCGGCCTCGTTCTCGGCGGAGCCCTCGCCGTGCAGACCTCGGTCTCGTCGGCCCAGGCCGCCGAGGCCGTCGCCGCCACTCAGCGCACGCAGCAGCAGCTTGACGAGACCGTCGCGAAGTCGGCCGCCGTCGCCACCGCGATGAACACCATCGCCCGAGCGCAGCAGGTCGCCGAGACATCCGCGACGAAGGTCGACACGACCGGCCTCACCTCTTCGCTCGCCTCGCTCAGCACCACGACCTCGCGCGACTACAGCAGCCTCGACACTCAGGCGGTGGTCGGTCTCACGGTGCAGACCGAGTTCGAGTCGCAGAACACTGCTGCCGCTGCCGCACAGGCCGACCGTCTGGCAGCCGAAGCCGCCGCCGCAGCCGCTGCGAAGGCCGCCGCCGATGCTGCTGCGGCCGCCCAAGCCGCGGCCGACGCGCTCGCCGCCTCGAACACCGTCGACGACGCAAAGGCGACCGCAGAGAACCTCGCCTCCTCGCAGTACGGCTGGGGTTCAGACCAGTACTCGTGCCTCGTGTCGCTCTGGCAGAAGGAATCCGGATGGTCGTACCAGGCCTCGAACTCCTCGAGCGGTGCCGCGGGCATCCCGCAGGCCCTCCCCGGCAGCAAGATGTCGTCGGTCGCCGACGATTGGGCCACCAACGCCACCACCCAGATCACCTGGGGCCTGAAGTACATCGCTTCCGCTTACGGAACGCCGTGCTCGGCCTGGTCGCACTCGCAGTCGGTCAACTGGTACTGACCCGCCCCGCGCCCCCTCCGCCCCGCCCCCGCGCCCCGCATCCCGCCTCCGCGGTCCGGCGAAACCGTCGGCTACGGCCGAGATCGGCGGGTGTACCCGGCGGTCTCGCACGGAACTGCCGGTCTCGCACGGGACTGCCGGTCTCGCACGGGGCCGCCGGTCTCGCACGGGACTGCCGGTCTCTGAGCTAGTCGGCGACGTCGGGCGTGCTCTTTCGCGGCCGCCGTGATTTCACGGCACGTGATCGTCGGGTGAGAATGAGGCCTGCAGCGCTCGCCAGCAGGGCGGCGACCGAACCGAGCGCGAGCGGAATGAAAGTCAGGTCGTCGGCTGGCATATCGCTGGTTGCCCACACGAAGAGTATGGTCGCCGCGAGCGCAGATGCCGGTGCCAGCCACCACACCGCATCGCGCACCGGGCCGGCCGCGAAGGCGCGCCTGCGTCGAGCGGCACCCAGCACGATGCCCACAACGCCGAGCCCGAGGCCGAGCGCGGCGAGGGCGAGCACCGCGACGATCGGCAGCGCCGACTCGACCTGAACCAAACGCATCGTGCTTTCTGACGGCCCCGCGAAGGTTCCGGCCGGGAACACCGCACCGGCACCCAGATCGTCGGCGGTCACGTCGAACGGCAGGCTGTCGTTCGCATCCGATTTCAGGTCGAGCACGTGCGTCTGGCTGCAGTCAGCGGACGTGCTCGATTCGGTGGTCTGGCCGGCATCGCTCTCGTCGGCCAGCGCGCCGAACGGCAGCACGGAGTCCGTCCAGTCTTGGTAGTTCTCGGGCGTGGTGTCGAGCGAGATCCAGCCGGCATCGGTGGCCAGCGCGGCGAGCTCGTCAGAGAGACGGAACGAGACGCGCATGGGCGACGGCACCGGATGATCTCCCCACTGCTGGTCACTCTCCCAACCGTCGAGCAGCGCCGCCCAGCGCACCCGATCGACCACCTGACCGGCCTGGGTACCGGGCTCGCCCGCAGTCGCCTGCGCGGCCACGGCGGCCGACTGCAGCGAGTACGAGATCTGCACCGCGTGACTACCGGTCGTGACGGTACGCAGCATGGTGTGCATCAGCAGCGTGCCGGCGCCGTCGTCTCGGCCTCCGTTGGCTCCGGAGCGCTGCTCGGTGGCGAACGGAATCGCCGCCCCGTCGAGCGTCACCGACGTGACCGTCATGCCCAGGCTCTGCCCGTTCAGCACGCTCGGCCACTCCTGGGAGAATTGCGGCACCTGCGATCCTTCGTCAGAAAAGGCCACCGTGAGCTTCTCGGTCACGTCGAGATGCGCGTGCTGGTCGGCGCTGCGTGAGAGGGTGGCGACGGCATCCATCGCCGAGACCGACGTGTCGAGCGTGCCGGGAATGTCACCGGAATACGAGAGGTAGTCGGGCGAACGCGGAAACGGATACGGCAACGCAGCGGCTGCGCCGATGGCCGAGGCGACGACGAGCACAGCCAGGGCGCGGATGATCAGCCGCGGCCCGGTCAGAAAGTCGCCGGTACGCCAGCCTTTCGTCGCTGTGGGGTCACCCAATTCGTTCTCTATGAGCGTGGCGGTCTTCTCGCCCGCCTCGCGAGGTGGCGCGAGCAGCACCGCATACGGCAGCACGCGATCGCTCGTCACATCCCTGTCGAGCAACTTTGTACGATCGGCGTAGACCCCGATGCCGAGCAGGTACTGCTTCACCAGCGCACCGCGCCTGGTGAGCGGCCGTGCGGTCAGGGCGATCACCAGCACGATGAGGGCGATCACCGACGAGACCAGCACGAAGGCGACCGGCCACCACACCACGGCGAGTGTGGTCTGATACGAGAGCTGCCGTACGAGCCCCCACTGCACAAAGGTGAGTGCGATGGGGGCGGCGATGAACAGATCGCGCACGAATCCGCGTGGAATGCGGCGCAGCCCAGCCGTCAACTGCCCACCCCGTTCCGGAGCGGTCAGGTACTTTCGAAGCGCTCGCGGTCGGTCGCCGATACGACCGGTTCGCTCGGCCACCCGAGCTGCAGCGATGAGGCGGTCGTGCTTCGTTGCCTTGGCTTTGACGCCCTGCGCTGAGGCGAGCGCGTCGGCGAGCTCCAGTGCGGCAGATGACTGGATGATCTGGGCCGCCATGCGTGCAGTGATGTCTTTCGGCGGGTCTGACTGGGCCACGAACCACGGCCGTCCGCGGGCGTCGCTCCACGCCACGGCGCGCGCCGCCAGCGCGAGCAGCAGCGTGAGCGCCAGAAAGATCAGCGGCGCGAGCGGGCCCCAGACCTGCACGAAATACAACGGAGTAGGAGCCGGCATCGAGAATGTGCCCGGCTCGAAGCTCATGCTGAACGCCGCCTGCGCGTGCGGCGGAATGTTCTGGTCGTTGCTGAAATGGTAGGTGACGTCTGTCGAGCCGGCCGTGCTGGGCTCGGGGCTGAGCCACTGGCCCGCGCTCAGCAGTGTCCACGCGAGGTTTCCACGCGGCTGCCGAATCAGCCGATCATCCAGCTCTTTGGCAATCGTGACCTTCACGTCGAGGCCGGCGAAGCCTTGCGGCCACGACGGCCCGAAGACGTCCCAGCGCAGCAGCTCGGTCGCCTGGCCTGTCGCCGTGTCTGTGGTGGAGTAGGCGAGATTCTCGAGGTCGTACTGCAGCACGAACTGGTGGTCGCCCTGCAGCTGGCCGGGGCCCTCGATTGTCAAGGTTTCCTGATCGGCCCTCCGCGCCACGCCCACCTCGACGGCGGTTCCGTCGAGCGTCGCGTGAACGTTCGAGGGGTTCAGCGCGTGCGACTGATACTCGGTGGCGAGCACGCGCTGGATGCCCGACTCATCGGTGCCGTCGGGAAACGTCGCGCTGATGTTCTCGGTGACATGAGCCACCAGCTCGCCCTGCGCGTTGCGGGTGATCTGGTAATCGGCGGCGAAGTTGCGGGCGATCCAGCGGTCGGTGACGGTCGAGGCCGATTGGGTGATGTCGTCCAGCGTCAGAGGCGGGTTGATGACAGGCCCGAACAACAGCGCCACACCGACGATCGCCACGGCGCCCCAGAACACCCGCAAGCCGATGCGCAGCCCGCGACCACCGTGCGAGCGCAGCCACCCCTCGAGGCGTAGCATCCAGCGCGAAAGCACCACCCAGAGCCAGGTCTGCTTCGGTGCCGGCGCCGGAATACGTTCAGAGGCATCGGCTTCCGCCTGGTAGTAGCCCGCGTCGGTGGGGGAGTCGGCCCCTTCGTCTGTATCGTCGTCGGCCACCCTTCGAGCTTACTCAGACACGGGCATCCGCTCGGCAGCGGCCGGCACCGTTCGGGGTGCTGCGGGCAAGAAGAACGCCAGAAACAGCGGAACGGCGGCGAGCGCGAAAACCCACCAGAACGTGGCTGCGAATGCGGCGACCACTTGGGCGGCGCCCGCCGCCCCGACGAGCTGGTTCTGCAGAATGACTGCGATCACAGTGACTCCGAACGGCGCCCCGACGCGCTGCACCACGCTGAACGCCGCACTGCCGCGCGGAGTCTCGGCATGGCTGAGCCCGGCGAAGGCGAGCGTCATCACCGGCAGCGATACGGCGCCCATTCCGAAGCCCTGCAAGAACTGGCCCGCCAGCAGCAGCACGTCGCCACCGGATGCCCCGGCAAGGGCGAAGGGCACGATGCCGATCATCGTCAATACGACTCCGCCGGCGATGATCAGGCGCGTATCGACTCGACTGCCCAGCCGTCTGTTCAGCACGATGAAGCACATGGTGCCGAGCCCCTGCGGAATGAGCAAGAACCCTGTCGCGATCACGGAGTCGCCGCGAACCTGCTGGTAGAACAACGGCAGCAAGAACATCAGCGCGTAGAGCGAGAAACCGCCGACGAACGTGATGACGCTGCTGAGACCGAAGCTGCGCCTGGCGAAGACACGCACATCGATCAGGGGTGGCCTCGGGGTGCGTCGGGCATCCGCACCGCCCTGTGCGGCGCTCTCGGCGTTGCTGCGACGGCGCGAGCCGGTGGCTCGCAGCGAGTGCAGCACGAATGCTCCGATGAGCGTCACCCCTGCAGCGAGC
This sequence comes from Subtercola sp., assembly GCA_025463765.1. Taxonomy (GTDB): domain Bacteria; phylum Actinomycetota; class Actinomycetes; order Actinomycetales; family Microbacteriaceae; genus Subtercola. The sequence continues at coordinate 108,972 of JAODBC010000056.1, forward strand.
GGAAGCCAGACGTCGAGGGCGGCGAGCCCGCCGACTCCCGCAACCTGGCTGATGCCATAGGCGATGGCGACCACCCCGGGGGTCAGCAGCACGAAGCCGAAGAGGTCGAGCGAATGGCTGTGGTCGGTCTGACCGGCCGGCAGAAAGCGCGGGGCGAGGATGAGGGCGGCCAGGCAGATCGGAATGTTCACGACGAACAGCCAGTGCCAGCCGACCGACGCAATGATCGAGCCGCCGATGATGGGGCCCAGAATGGGCGCGAGCTGCCCGATGAAGCCGATGGTCGCGATGGCGCGGCCGATGCGAGCGCGGCCGGCAGCCCGGGTCAAGATCGTGATGGTCACCGGCAGCACCATTCCGCCGCCCAGGCCCTGAAGCACGCGGAAGCCGATGAGCGTGGGAAGCGACCAGGCGAGCCCGCAGAGCAGCGAGCCCACCATGAAGGCGGCGACCGCGAACATCCACACCCGGCGCGCGCCGAACCGCTCGGACGCCCAGCCCGAGACCGGGATGACGGCGACATAGGCCAGCAGATACCCGGTGACGACCCATTGGGTTTCGGCGACAGAGGCGTGGAATGCCGTGTGCAGGTAGTCGAGGGCGATGTTCACGATCGTGGTGTCGAGAATCGTGGTGATGGCGCCCAGCACCAGTACGAGGCTGATGAGGTTCAGCTGGCGAGCGCTGACGGGGTCGGGTGCGGCGAGGGTTGAGGTCATGACGGTGACACTACACCGTGCAGTGTAGTTAAGTAAACCGGTGAGTAAGATCGGGGGAGACAACGACGACAGAGGGTGTGCAGATGGCGATGGTAGAGGCGGGCAAGGGAGTTCGTGCAGGCTCTGCGCACAAGCGCGCCGCCATTCTCGGGGCGGCCCGCGAGCTGTTTCTCGCCGACGGTTTCGAGCGCACGAGCGTCGATGCCATCGCGGCGCGTGCGGGGGTATCGAAGCGCACCGTCTACGACTACTACGGCGAGAAGCGGGCGCTGCTGCTGGCCGTCGTCGAGCAGGCCATGGACTCGTTGATCTCGGCGATACAGCGCTCCGTCGACGACAATCTCACCGACGACCTGACGAGCGTCGAGGGCCTCCGTTCAGCGCTGGTCGGCTTCGCCCGAAGCGTCACCGAATCCGCGCTCGGTTCGTCGGACTACTCCGCCCTGATGCGGCTGGTCTCTGCCGAGTCGGCCAACCTCCCCGAACTCGAAGAACGCGTCACCACCGAGCCAGAAGACCTCGTCAGCGAGCGGTTCCTGCGGTACGGTCGCCGCGGTCTGCTCGAGGTTCCCAACCCGCGGCTGGCGGCCGACCATTTTGTTGCGCTCACCATGGCCTCGACGGCCAGTGCGATCGGGCGACCGGTCGCACAGAGTGATGCGAGCACGCGGCAGATGATCGCCGACGGTGTAGACGTCTTTCTGCGGGCCTATACGCCGCGCTGAAACGGGCTCGCTCGCGCGATTGGCGGCGGGGGACGGGGTGGTGGCGGGACCGTGCGGCAGGCGGCGGAGGCGAGGCAGGGCTGGCTAGACCAGGACTTTGCTGAGGTCGTAGGCGGTGGGGAGGTCGAGCTGGTCGAAGGTGCACGAGCGGGGCTCGCGGTCGGGGCGCCAGCGGTCGAACTGCACGGTGTGCCGAAAGCGCGCTCCCTCCATCTGGTCGTAACGCACCTCGACCACTTTTTCGGGGCTCAGCCGCACGAACGACACGTCTTTCGACCCCGAGAAGCGGCTTCGATCGGTTTCGCCCTTCACGATGTCTCCGTTCGCGTCGCGCTCGACGAAGGGAGCGAGCTCGTCGATCAGCTCGAGCCGGCGAGCATCGCTGAACGCCGACGCGCCACCCACATTGCGCAGATTTCCGTCGGCGTCGTAGAGCCCGAGCAGCAGTGAACCGACGCCGCGGCCGCTGGTGTGCATCCGGTAGCCCAGAACCACCGCGTCAGCAGTGCGGTGGTGCTTCGTCTTCAGCATGAGCCGCTTGTTCGGCGCGTATGCGGCAGCCAGAGGTTTTGCCACGACGCCGTCGAGCCCGGCACCCTCGAACTCCACGAGCCAGCGGCGAGCCAGCTCGACGTCGGTCGTGACCTGACTGAGGTGAAGCGGATGCCCGACCCCCGCCATCAGCGTCTCGAGTGCTGTGCGGCGCTCGCCGAAGGGCGTGTCGAGCAGGCTCTCGTCGCCCTGGCCGAGCAGATCGAACGCCACGAACATCGCCGGGGTCTCGGTGGCGAGCTTCTTCACCCGGCTCGCGGCGGGATGGATGCGCTGGCTCAGCGCCTCCCAGTCGAGCTTGGCGGCACCCGCTTCACCGCGCTGCACGACGATCTCGCCGTCGAGCACACACGGTTCGGGCAGAAGGGTCGTGAAGGCCTCCACGAGCTCGGGAAAGTACCGCGTCAGCATCTTCGAGCCACGGCTGCCGATCTCGACCGTTCGGTCGTCGCCGGTGCCTTCGACGTAGACGATGGCGCGAAAGCCGTCCCATTTCGGCTCGTAGCTGAGGCCGCCCGCCACCTTGTCGGGCAGGGGAACAGTGTCGACCGCTTTGGCGAGCATCGGAGCGATGGGGTCGGAGGCTGTGGGGAGCATGGTTCGATCATCCCGCAGTCTGACCGCGGCGCACAGGGGCGGCTCGTAGAATTGACTGTGCGCCCGAATCCCGACGGGTTGCAGGTGAAGCAAGAGAGGTCTGACGACAGATGGCTAGTTCAGTGGCGACAAAATGCCCGGTATGCGGGCGGGCGGTTGCCGTGGGGCTGGTGTCGAACACGCTTATTCAGCACGAGAACAAGCACGGTGAACGGTGCCAAGGCACCGGAATGGCGCCGGTGACCGGCACCGTTTCGTCGCGATCGACGAGCGGCGGCTCGAGCAGCACTCGGTCGAGTGGGTCGAGCTCGTCGTCGACGCCCCGATCGCGCGCGGCGTCGACGACGCCCTCGTCGGCCAGCCCCGCCGTCAAGCGCGGCGTCACCGTGCGCCGCGTCGAGGTGGACCAAGACCGCCTGCGCGAGCGTGAAGAGAAGCAGGAGCGGCTGCGGCTCGAACGAGAAGAGCGGGCCAGGGCGCGCAACGAGTTCTACTCGGTCGAGGTCAGCGTGCCCATCGACGACGATGAGGGGCAGCGCACGCCCCTCGACGACCAGAGTGCGCGGGCGATCGAGATCGACGAGAGCCAACGCACGATCGACGACGATGAGGGGCAGCGCACCGACGTCGAGTGACCGACGTGGGGTGACCGACGTAGAGTGAAGGCATGAAACTCGGCATCCACTTCATGAACTTCACGCTTCCCGGTGGCGGAGCGGCCCTTGCTCCAACACTCGCGGCGACCGCAGAAGCTGCAGACCAGGGCGGGGTTTCGCTGTTCACCATGATGGACCACTGGTTTCAGATGGAGCAGTTCGCCACCTCGTACGACCCCATGCTCGAGGGGTACACCTCGCTGGGTTTCGTGGCGGCCAAGACCTCGAATGTTCGGCTCGGTCTGCTCGTCACCGGTGTCACCTACCGGCACCCGGGCCTGCTCGCGAAGATCGTCACGACCCTCGACATTCTCTCGGAGGGTCGCGCCATTCTCGGGCTCGGTGCCGCCTGGTACGAGCGCGAACACCTCGCCTTGGGTGTGCCGTACCCGCCCATCGCCGAGCGGTTCGGCCGGCTCGAAGAGACCATTCAGATCTGTCGCCAGATGTGGAGCGACGACGACGGATCGTACAGCGGCGAGTACTACCACCTCGCTGAGACCATCTGTTCGCCGCAGCCGATTCAGAAGCCGGGGCCGCCCCTGCTCATCGGTGGCGGGGGAGAGAAGAAGACCCTCAAGCTCGTCGCCCAGTATGCCGATGCCTGCAACCTGTTCGGCGGAGACGTCGCGGCCGTGCAGAACAAGCTCGATGTGCTCAAGCGCCACTGCGACGACGTGGGGCGCGATTACTCCACCATCGAGAAGACGGTGCTGGTGCAGAACACCGAGTTCGCCGATACCGATGCGTTTCTGGCGTCGATGGAAAAGTACGCCGCCATCGGTATCGACCTCGTGTCGACCGCCGCGCTCGCCCCCGACCCGGCAGGCTGGGTGGCAGAGATGACTGCCCGGGTGGTGCCGCGCCTCAGCGAGATCTGAGCACCGCAGCAAGATAGGGCATTCGCCTCATGCCCACCCTGCGCCTTAGGGAGTTTCGTCATGGTTATCGAAACCACGACGAAAGGGCAGACCATGCTGTACTCAGCGGAATCCTTCCTGCAGCTCCACCACCTCAGCGAGGGCGAGTTCGACCGTGAACTCGAGTACCGACGTCTCGCGCGCGAACGCTTCGACGAGAAGAAGAACACCGGGCGTCGGGGGCTCGTGGCAGCATGGAGGCATGCCAGCCACCAGCAGTAACGTGCTCATCGGGCGTGAAAACGACCTCGAGCAGCTGCTTGCGCCCTCGACGAGGCGGTGTCGGGCGGGGTGACCCGCAGTGTGCTGCTCGGCGGCGAGGCCGGCATCGGCAAGACCCGGCTCGTCGACGAGTTTCTGCGGCAATCGGCCGACGCGGGTGCGGCATTGCTGGTTCTTCGCGGCCAGTGCGTCGACCTCGACCGAGACGCGCCGCCGTACGCCCCGCTCATCTCCGTTCTGCGTTCGCTCGCGCGCCAGGTCGGCGAAGATGCATTCCTCGCGGCTGCCGGTGGCGGCCGTGAGGCGTTGTCGGTTCTGCTGCCCGAGCTGCAGCCAGAAGCGCGCGCTCGGGCGGAGTCCGGCACGAGCGAAAGCGCTGCCGACGCCGGGTCGTACCGCACCGGGTCGTATCGCACCGAGCCGTACCGCACCGAGTCGTATCGCACCGAGCCCCGAAGTGAAGGGGCGCAACGGCTCTTCGACGCGGTGGCGCGGGTGTTCGAGGCCGTCGCCGCCGAGCATCCGCTCGTGGTGATCGTCGAAGACATCCACTGGGCAGACCAAGCCACGCTCGCCGTGCTGCGCTTCGTCGTGCGTATCGTCGAGCGAGCGCGCATTCTGTTTGTGCTCACGTTCCGAAGCGACGAGGTGAGTCGCGGCAGCGCTCTGCGCGCCTGGCTTCCCGAGCTCGATCGCAACAGACGGGTCATTCGCCGTGAACTCTCGCGGCTCACCCGGCGTCAGGTGCGCGAGCTGGCCACGTGCATCCACGGCGACGGGCCCGACGGGGCTGGGCTCGACGTGCGTGAGACCGACATCATCTACGAACGCACCGACGGGGTGCCGTTCTTCGTCGAAGAGTTGGTCGGCTGCGAGACGTTCGTGGGAGCCGAGAGCTTTCCCGAGACTCTGCGCGATATTCTGCTTGCTCGGTACGACCAGCTGAGCGAGAAGACGCAGGCACTGCTGCGCATGATCGCGGCCGGTGGGGTGCGCGTCGAGCACGGCCTGCTGTCGCTGGTGTGCGATTACGAAGACGACGAGATCGACGCTGCGGTGCGCGAGGCGATGACGGCCGGTGTTCTCGTGGTCGACGAGTCAGGGTACGCGTTTCGGCACTCGCTCGTGCGAGAGGCCGTGCACGAACAGCTTCTGCCGGGCGAGCGGGTGCGCTTTCACACCCGGTACGCCGAGGCGCTCGAGTCTGGTGGCGGTGCAGATAACGGTGCCGGTGAAGGCGCGGGTGCTGGTGCGGGTGCGGGTGCGGGTGCGGATAAGGGTGCCGGCGCGCGTGCGGCCGTGCATGCAGAGGCGGGGAGCGCTTCGGTGTCGGGCGCGAGGCCGGAGTCGGGCGTGGGCTCGGTGTCAGGCGTGGGCTCGGTGTCAGGCGACGCGAGCGTCGTCTCTTATCACTGGATGCTCGCCCACAACCCGTCCCGCGCCTTCGCGGCCTCACTCATCGCACTTCAGCAGGCGCGAGACTCGTTCGCATACCTCGCCGCGGCACGCATGGGCGAGCGCGCACTCGAGCTGTGGAACGACGTGCCAGCGCCCGAACAGGTCGCCGGCCGTTCCCGAGTCGAGCTGCTCGCCGAGACCTCGTACATTCTGCGCAACGCCGGCGAGAGCGAGCGGGCGATCGACCTCATCGATGAGGCGCTCGCCGAGTCGCGGCCCAGCGAGCATCCGGAGCTGTACGCGCGCATGCTGCGCAACAAGGCCTCGTATCTGGCGAACGTCGGGCAGGTCGGGTCGATCGCACTTTTGCGCGAGGCGCTCGATGTGATCCATCTGCGGCCGCGCAGCGTTCTGCGCGCAAACATTCTGGGGGAGCTGGCCGCTCGGCTGATGCTCGAAGCGCGCTTTGAAGAGGCGATCACGATCGCCGGTCGTTCGTTCGCCGAGGCCTCCGCCGTGCAGTCGACGGCGCGCATGTCTGTGGCGGCGAATATTCGCGGCATCTCCCGATTCGGGTTCGGCCAGATCGACGAAGGGCTGGCCGACCTGGCCCTCGCCGGGTCGCTGGCGGTCGGCAACGATTCGGCCCAGTTGCGCTATTGGGTGAACCAGTCCGACGCGCTCAACCTGCTCGGCCGGTTCGACGAAGCCATTCGCACGGCAGAGGCGGGGGCGCAACAAGCCCGGCAACTCGGGGTCGAGCGCACGTCGGGAATCATGCTGCTGGCGAACATCGTGAGCCCGCTCTTCGCGTTGGGCCAGAGCGCTCGCGCCGACGAGGTGCTCGACCGTGCGCTCGAACTCGACCCGCCCATCGGCTATCGGGCTCACTTGCAGCGCCTCAAATTGCAGTCGGTGCTCTGGTCGGGCGACGTCGACGAGGCTGAGCGTCTGCTGCTCACCTGGCGCTCGGGCCTGCGCCTGCAGCTGCGCATCGACGCACAATCGCGCCTCGGTCTCGCTCATGTCTCGGCCGAGATCGCCTTGGCGCAGGGCGACGTGCGGCACGCCTGGAACGACGTCTCAGTGCTGCTGACCGACGATCACCGCGCTTTTCCCGCCTACGACCTGCCGGTGCTGCGCACCGCGGCCCGCGTTCTCGCCGCCGCGCGCCGTACCGGTCTGCAACTCTCTGCTCCGGCATCTGCTCTGGCATCTGCTCCGGTGGCGGCGGCGGTGGGGCCTGCGGCAGCGGGAGTCGACTCGACGCGTGTGCAGCGCGCACAGGTTTCTGCCGCCGCCGAGCCCACCGCGGTGGTTCTTACCGCTGCAGACGCAGCCGGCACAGTCCCAGCCGGCACAGACCCAGCCGCCGCAGGCGCTACCGGCACACACCCAACCGCCGCAGGCGCTACCGGCACACACCCAATCGCCGCAGACGCTACCGGCGGCGCGCCCACCGCGGTCGGCGGCGAGATCGAAGCACGGCTGCGCGAGGTACTTGTCGCCGCCTCAGCGTGGCCCACCGCACCGGCGAGTATCGCGGTGTTCGAGGCTGAACTGGGCGGCCCGCGCGGCACGGGCACCGATGCAGACCGGTGGCTTCTCGCCGTCGCCGCTTGCGAGGCTGTGACCGATGGTGGCTCGCGCACCGACGCCCAGCTCGCGCCGTACGCGATGGTCGGCGCGGCAGAGGCCTTCGCGAATGCGGGCAATCGGGCATCCGCTCGCCTCTGGTCGCAGCGCGCCCGCGCGGCCGCAGAACGCATCGGGCTCGGTCTGGTGGTGGCACGGGTGAGCGACCTCGAGCGGCGAGTGGGGGCCATTGCGGGGGGTGCTTCGGCGGCGGGCGCCGCAGTGGCAGAGACGGATGCCCGGCTTGGCACCGAAGCAGTCGGAGGTTCCGGCGCAGCCGCACGTTCAGGTGCAGCCGCACGGTCGGGCGCTCCAGGTTCGGGCTCAGCCGCACGTTCGGGCGCAGCCGCACGTTCGGGCGCAGCCGCACGATCGGGCGAATGGTCAGGCGCTCCTGCAGGTTCGGGCTCAGCCGCAGGTTCAGGCGAACGGTCAGGCGCTGCTGCGCGGTCTGACGCGTTACGTGCCGAGGCGCTCATCGACGGCTCGACGCCCGAAGCGCTGTTGACCGGGCGCGAACGGCAAGTGCTCGAGCTTCTCGAGCGGGGGCTCAGCAACAAGCAGATCGCCGAACAGCTCTTCATCAGCGTGAAAACCGCGAGCGTGCACGTCTCGAACATTCTGCGCAAGTCGGGTGCCGCCACGCGCACTGAAGCGGCGCATTGGTCCCGCTCCTTCACTGCGACTCCGCGCCCCTAACTCTCGCGCCGGCCGCCTTGCTCGCGACCCTCCCCATTCCGTCTCGTCAGCCACTTACGCCGTATTGAGGTCACTACACAGGCCTCAAAGCGCCGCAAGTGTCTCACTCTTGCGGCGGTGGATGCGAACCCAAGAACTAGACGGATGCGAAAGATAGGTCGTTCGCCTCATTCGGGGCGCCTACCTCAGAGACGAGTCTCGGTTCATCGCCGCACAGCAGGTGCGCGACGAATCTCTCGGAGGCCGCCATGTTCTTTCTCATCCTTCTTGCCGTGCTTGCCGGCATCGCCATCGCGGCGACCGTCGTAGCGGTGCGAAACGGGGGCTACGGATCGGTCGCACACCGCCCCGGCACCCCGCTCGCCGACCACGACTTCGACCGCGAACGCCGCGACTCCGGGTGGTGACGCGCCACACCGCCCGGGGCGCCGCGAACGCCGCGACTCCGGATGGTGACGCGCCACACCGCCTGGGGCGCGTCGGCTGAGCACGCCGGCGCAGGGCTGCACGGGGAAGCGACCCGAGGCAGCGACCCGGGGCAGCGAACGGGCCCGCCGCCGCGGTGGCGTCATCGCGGCGCGCTCGCTACGCTGAGCCGTGAAGGGCCGCCACCCACCCGGCAGCGCTCCGCGCACCCACACGAAGGAGTGAAAGTTGCAAGCGATCAGCCCGTTCCTCTGGTTCGACACCCAAGCAGAGGAGGCCGCCGAACTCTACGTCGGCATCTTCGACAACTCGCGCATCGTGAGTGTCTCGCGGTACCCCGAAGGCTCGCCCTACCCTGCCGGCACCGCGATGGTGGTGCAGTTCGAACTCGAAGGCATCGAGTTTCAAGCCATCAATGCCGGCCCGCAGTTCACCTTCAGCGAGGCGATCTCGTTCTCGGTCGTGGCCGAAACCCAGGAGAAGATCGACTATTTCTGGAACGCTCTCACCGCTGACGGCGGCGAAGAGAGCATGTGCGGCTGGCTGAAAGACAAGTACGGGCTGTCGTGGCAGATCGTTCCGCCCGTCATGGGCGATCTGCTGGGCGACCCCGACCGCGAGGCGGCGAGTCGCACGATGACAGCCATGATGACGATGCGCAAGCTCGACATCGCAGCCCTTCAGGCGGCGCACGACGCGGCTTAAGCTGGAGAACATGGTTACCGCAACAGATGTTCTGCTCGACTCCTTCGACCGAGTGCACGGCTCGGTGCATCGCATTCTCGACGGTCTCGACGAATCGGCGCTCACGTACCGCATCGACCCCGAGGCGAACACCATCGCCTGGCTCATCTGGCATCTCACCCGGGGTCAGGATGCCCAGGTCAGCGATGTCGCCGGCACCGAGCAGCTCTGGCTGTCGTCGGGCTGGTTCGAAGCGTTCGGCCTGCCGTTCGATTCTTCGGCCTCGGGCTACGGGCAGTCCTCCGACGAGGTCGCGCAGGTGGCCGGTGTCACGGCCCAGCAGCTCGGCGACTACTTCGATGCCGTGCACGAGGCGACGATCCGCTACATCGAGGGCCTGTCTGAGGCCGACCTCGACCGCGTCGTCGACACCCAATGGAACCCGCCGGTCACCCTCGCCGCCCGCCTGGTGAGTGTGTACAACGACGACGCCCAGCATGTCGGTCAGGCAGCGTTCGTCAAGGGTGTCTTCGCGCGTCGCTAGAGCACGCCGCAGAGGCAGATTGGCTTTGGGCGACAGGCTTAGTGACGACAGCAGAGCTGACAACTATCGATCAGTTCACCGACGTCCGTCAGCAGAGGTGGCGCTTCGCGGTTGCACATGACGCGCTTGCGGCCGAATAAGGTCAAACGATCCTGCCCGCCGTCCAGTTGAGCAATTCGTCTCGCGAATTGAACACCATTTGAGGTGAACTCGGGGTACTTACTCGCGACGAGGTGGGCGCCAGCTGCTTGACGAACGTCTCAACTCGCAAGATTGCAGCATGTGCTGTGGAACTGATCCGTGTGTAACGCAGAAGCCTCATCAGGTCTGTGTGTGCCTCAGAAAGTAGCAGAAATGGTGCTGACACACGGCGAACTATGAGACGAGACGGTTTCTGGCTGGGACCGACGCTGTTCGACGATGTCGCAGCCGACATGTCGATCTACATCGGCTAGATCTTCGGCCCCGTGCTGTCGGTGGTGCGCGTCGAGGGTTTCGACGACGCCCTCGACCTCGTCAACGCATCGCTATACGGCAATGGCTCGAAGAACTCGCTGTTCGGCGACTCCCACGCCCACGGACTCGACCCGAGTCACGGCGGAGTCGATCTCGGCTTTCCAGAACAGGAAACGCGCCCCATGACTATTCCAGAGCTGATGAAGGCTGCCGTGCTCGAGAAGGCCGGGGAGGGCCTCGTCGTCAAGACCATTCGACGCCCCGCCCCTCGCGCGGAGAGGGACTCATTCGGGTCGCCGCCTGCGGCGTCTGTCACACCGATCTGCTCGTCATCAAGGGCGAGGTTGGGCTCCCGACCCCCGCCGTGCTCGGCCATGAGATGAAGCGCTTCTCGTCGCCGACCACGCGCACGACGACCCTTCAAGACTGGATGAAGGGCCGCCGCAACGAGGTGCATCAGATCAATGGTCTCGTCGTCGCCGCATCGAGGCGGGCGAGCTCGAGCGCAGCCCCGCCAACATCGACCTGCTGCTGGGCGCGCGCGTCTGACCCGAGGGGCCCAGCGCCGATCGCTCGACTCAGCGTTGCTTCGTGCTGAGACGGCAATCGGCCTCGTTGCTGCATCGTGCCTGCGTGAGCTCACCCAGACGTGACGGTGATGACGAACGCCTTGCCGTTGAGCCCGTCGAGGTTGTTGGTGAAGGGCGTCGAGCTCGATGTCATGATGGTGGCGCTGCTCGTACCGGTGTAACCCGGCGTCGGTGTGAAGGTGATGTTCGTCGGGGTGACGGTGAAGGTGCCTCCGGGCGTGGCCAGCGTTCTGCCGCCGTCTGTGCCGAGCACGATCATCGGCATGGGCGGGTTGAGCGCTTTCAGGCCGCCTGTCATCGTGCAGTTCAGCGGGATGGTGAGGGGCGCTCCTGCCATCGCTGTGGTGTCGTAGCGGATTGGGATGTCGGCGCAGACGGGTGCTGCGTCTCGGATGTGTATAGGGATGGTTACCGGGGTGCTGGGCGCTCCGCTGTCGCGGTCCCAGCCGGTGACGGTGATGGCGCCGTCGGTGCCGATCTTGTCGGGGTCTGTCCAGGTGTAGGTGACTGAGCCGTCTGTATTGATCTTGGACGTGGTGCCCGGGATCGATTCGTTCATGGTGACCGAGTAGGTGTCGCGGGGGTCGGTGGTGCAGAGCAGCTTCGGGTCGATCCTGAACGTGGTGTTGCGTTGCAGTTCGAGTCGTCCGTTCTGGATGTGCGTGGTGTGGCCTGCGTCGACGAAGCCGTCTGCTGCCGAGCAGCTCGGCGGGGTCTTCACGGCGATTCGCACCATGAAGGGGTGCTCTTTTCCGTCGGTGCCGGTCGCCATCGCGACGATGGCGTCGGTGCTGGCGCCGGTGGAGAGGCCGGGTTTATAGGAGAGGTTTCCGGCGCTGCTGTCGCCCGAGATCGCGGCGTTGCCGTCGGCGACGAGAGACACCGCGCCGGCTGCTGTCGCGTCGGAGGGATCATAGGTGCGATAGGCGATCGCATCAGCGAGCCAGTCGGTCTTCACGTCACCGGTCGGGGTGAGCAGCTGAGCCTGGTCGGTGAGCGACAGTGCGTTTGCCTCGGCACGGGTCGCAAGACGCACCGAGGTGACGGTGCCGGTGCAGCCCGGTGTGATGTGCAGCATGTTGACCTGCCCTGCCGTGGCGCTCACGGAGACGGGCGGGCAATACACAGCGGGCGTGCCTAGTGTCTTCAGTTCGTGAACCAGAGGCCCGTGCTGGGTTCCGATGAGAGTGACGCGAACCCAGTGCGGCCCGCTCGGGAGTATCGTGGTCGCCGTTCCGGGATCGGATGTGACTGCGGCAGCCACCTGACCGCACGCACCCTTGTTGACGGCGTCCGATGACAGGCCGCCCGCCGTCGTGGACGAGCGCGACGCATCTACGTACAGACTCTCTGGCGACTGTGTGTCTGGACCAACGATCGGAAGATCCCCCATCTGCATAAGTAACTCCCACAACCCGTCTGCAATTTCTTTGATGTTCTTCGACAGATCGGGATGGGCGGCGGCGAAATCCGCGAACATGCCCCATTTGTTCGCCAGATCCATTTGAACTGCCCTTTGCACCTCTGGGCTCACGTTCGGGTAGAGGTACAGAAAGATGCGCATCGCCGCCTGATCCCCGCGTGCGGCTTTCGAGGCGTACTGGATGAGCTTGGTCGTGAGGAGAATGCTCTTGCCGATGCCACCGACGTCTGTCAGCTGCGGCGGCGTGTCGCCATCCCAGTACATTGCGGACGCGGCTTCTTCGGCGGTGTAGCCCTCGAACGGGTTGCTGCCTTCTTCACCATTGACCGGTGCGCCCACGTTCACCTCGAGGGTCACCGACTTGGTCACCGCGTCGCCGGGCACGCCCTTGATGTCGTCGGCATTGGGAACAGCGTCGACGGTGATGTCACCAGCCGCGACCTCAGT
>JAODBC010000075.1 GCA_025463765.1 Subtercola sp.
TTCACCTCAGTGCTTGTGCGCTAGGCTTGCCGAGGTTTATTTCCCGGGGCGTAGCTCAGCTTGGTAGAGCGCTCGGTTTGGGACCGAGAGGTCGCAGGTTCGAATCCTGTCGCCCCGACATGCAGACCACAGGTACCGACCCGGCGTAGCCGATCGGCGCCGAGGATGCTTCGCACGACTTTCACATCAGTTACGTATCTCAGGAGATTGTTTTGAAGACCACGGTCGAAAAGCTCAGCCCCACGCGAGTCAAGCTCGCTATCTCGGTCACCCCCGAAGAGCTGAAGCCCAGTATTGATCACGCCTACACCCACATCGCCGACCAGGTGAACATCCCCGGTTTTCGTAAGGGCAAGGTGCCGCCGCCCCTCATCGACCAGCGCGTCGGCAAGGCCGCGGTGCTCGAGCACGCCGTCAACGACGGCCTCGACACCTTCTACCGCGAGGCGATCGCCGAGAAGGAGCTGCGCCCGCTGGGCCGCCCCGAAGCCGACATCGTCGAGTGGCCGAGCAACAAAGACTTCTCGGGTGACCTCGAGCTGGCTATCGAGGTGGATGTTCGTCCTGACCTCGAGCTGCCCGACTACGACGGCCTTCCCGTCACCGTCGACGCTCTCGATGTCACCGACGAAGAGGTCGATGCCGAGCTCGAGCGCTTGCGCACCCGCTTCGGAACACTCGTCACGGTCGACCGGCCCATCAAGACGGGCGACTTCGCTCAGCTCGATCTGCTGGCGACCATCGACGACGCCGAGGTCGACAACGCGACTGGCATCTCTTACGAGGTCGGCTCGGGCGAGCTGCTCGAGGGTCTTGACGGTGTCATCGACTCGCTGACCGCGGGCGAGACCACCACGTTCGAGGCTCCGCTGCTCGGCGGCGACTTCGCCGGAAAAGACGCGCTCATCACCGTCACCATCAACTCGGTGAAAGAGCGTGAGCTGCCTGAGGCCGACGACGACTTCGCTCAGATCTCGAGCGAGTTCGACACCATCGACGAGCTCAAGGCCGACCTCAAGACTCAGGTCGAGCGCCAGAAGGAGTTCGGTCAGGTCTCCGAGGCCCGCCAGAAGACGCTCGACGCTCTTCTTGCTCTGGTCGACGTGCCCGTGCCGCCGAAGCTCATCGAAGACGAGGTGCACCGTCACCTCGAGAACGAGAACCGCCTCGAAGACGACGTGCATCGCGCCGAGGTCACCGAGTCGAGCACCAACACCTTCAAGACGCAGATCCTGCTCGACATCGTCGCTGAGAAAGAGGGCGTCAAGGTCAGCCAAGACGAGCTGAGCCAGTACCTCATCCAGGCCTCGCAGCAGTACGGCATGGAGCCGCAGGAGTTCGATCAGGTTCTCGACCAGAACGGCCAGATTCCCGCTATGGTCGGCGAGGTCGCCCGCAACAAGGCGCTGGCCATCGTTCTCGACAAGGCGAAGGTCACCGACAGCAACGGCAAGGTCGTCGACGTCTCCGAGTTCACCACCGTCACCCGTGACGCCGACGCTCCCTTCATCGACGTTGCCGGCACCGACGACGAGCACGCCGGCCACGACCACGAGGGTCACGACCACGCAGGTCACTCCCACTAGTCGTTCCTCGCGCTAGCCCCGCCTCGAGAAGGGCCCCACGGATGGCCGTGGGGCCCTTTTTCGCGCCCTGACGCCCGCCCGGGCATCCGTTCGCCGATCCGTCGGCAAGAATGAGCAAACGTCAATACACTAGAGGTGTGCAACCTGCTCTATTTCGCATCAGTACGCCCGTGGGATGGGTTTCACTCGCCATCTCCGTCGACAACGAAGTGCTTAACGCTTCACCAGACGTTTCGCTCACCACCATTTCGTGCGACGAGGCGTACTACGAGTGGAGCGACTTTCGCGGCGTCGAGGTGACTTTACGGGTCGTTCGTCTCAGCGATCAGCAGGGTGTCGCCGACGAGTTCGATCGCAGAGTGTACGCCGATGCTGTTTGGGGTGCACTGGCGACCTTCAACCCGGCTTGCGACGGCCAACAGTTCGACTTCACAGCATCACTTGCGCCGCCGGAGCGCGGTTGGTGGGCAACGGGTGAAGATCTCGCTGCGCTGCAATTCACGACAGGGGCGACCGAGGTGCTTGTCGGCGGCTCAGACGTGGATTTCTGTGAGGTCGACACGACACTCTTTCTTGGCGGCCCGCACCAGTGGCAGCCGACCGAAGTGTCGACGTTCATGTCGCAGTCGCCTGGGCAACGGGATACTTGGCCGATACGGCCGCATGGTTCGCTATCGATTTGCGCGGTCAGACATTCGAGCGAAGTGCATGTTGCGCGTTTGATAGCGCACCTGTCGTGCCACGGGACTTTCGTCGGAGCACAGCGCGCATGCCCGCAATACGCGCCCGTATCGCGTCAGCTCCGACGATTGTCCCGGCGGGTGCTCGCGTGCTGCGCGGCCGCGCTCTGCCGCAAGCGAGGCTTCGCCTCGCTACGCGGCTGTGCCTATGGTTCGCCCGCGGCGACGCAACGCTCTGCCCACGGCGAACAGGGCCATAAGCGTCACTGGGCTCCACTACATTCGAATTACCGCAAGTGAATTGGAGCGACACACATGGCCGATATGGCGATGCCAAACAGCGTTTTCGAACGACTTCTGAAAGACCGGATCATCTGGCTCGGCACTGAGGTCCGCGACGATATGGCCAACGAAATCTGCGCGAAGATTCTGCTTCTCGCAGCAGAAGACCCCAAGCGCGACATCTACCTCTACATCAACTCACCCGGTGGCTCGATCACGGCCGGCATGGCGATCTACGACACCATGAAGTTCGTCTCGAACGACATCGTCACCGTGGGCATCGGCATGGCCGCCTCGATGGGGCAATTTCTGCTGAGCTCTGGCACGAAGGGCAAGCGTTACATCACGCCGAACGCCCGCGTTCTGCTGCACCAGCCGTCGGGTGGTTTCGGTGGTACTTCTGCCGACATCCAGACCCAGGCGAACCTCATTCTCGACATGAAGAAGCGCATGGCTGAGCTCACCGCCGAGCAGACCGGCAAGACCCCCGAGCAGGTCATGATCGACGGTGACCGCGACAACTGGTTCACCGCACAAGAAGCGCTCGAGTACGGATTCGTCGACTACGTGCGCGAGTTCGCCTCCGACGTCGCCGGCGGCGGCGGAACCGAAGAGTCCGACGCCGTTCCCAGCGTCAGCAACTGACCGCCCGCCCGCGAACCACACACTCACGAACAGAGAAGACCTGATGGAAACCCCCACCTT
Organism: Subtercola sp.; assembly: GCA_025463765.1. GTDB lineage: Bacteria > Actinomycetota > Actinomycetes > Actinomycetales > Microbacteriaceae > Subtercola. The sequence continues at coordinate 3,254 of JAODBC010000075.1, forward strand.
CGGCGGAATGCCGATCGCCTCGCCTTACGGCAACGGCACCACGCCCTCCAACCGCTACATTCTGCCGACGTTCGAAGAGCGCACGGCATACGGATACAAGCGCCAAGACCCTTACGCCAAGCTCTTCGAAGACCGCATCATCTTCTTGGGTGTGCAGATCGACGACGCCTCGGCCGATGACGTGATGGCTCAGCTGCTCGTGCTCGAGAGCCAAGACCCCGACCGCGACATCGAGATGTACATCAACTCGCCCGGTGGCTCGTTCACCGCGATGACGGCCATCTACGACACGATGCAGTACGTCAAGCCGAACATCCAGACGGTGTGCCTCGGTCAGGCGGCTTCGGCTGCCGCGGTCATCCTGGCGGCCGGAACGCCCGGCAAGCGTCTCGCGCTGCCGAACGCGCGCATCCTCATCCACCAGCCCTCTGCCGGTGGACAGGGCGGCGGGCAGGCGTCTGACATCGAGATTCAGGCGCGCGAGATTCTGCGTATGCGCACGTGGCTCGAAGACACGCTCGCGTTCCACTCGAACCGCACCACCGAGCAGGTAAACAAAGACATCGACCGCGACAACATCCTCAGCGCCGCCGACGCCGTGGAGTACGGCATCATCGACCAGGTGCTGACTTCACGCAAGAACATCCCCGCATTGGTGAAGTAAGTACAGACGCTATAACAACGAAGTGGATGCCCGTTCCCTCGGGCATCCACTTCGTTGTTTAAGGCGAACTACTTCGCTGCGGGTGAACACTCTTCGCCGAATGTGACGATCACTCCTCCAATGGCGCGCTGTGTCGGCCCCACGGGTTAGGCTGACTGCACAGGTTTTTACGAGGAGGATGAACATGGCACGCATCGGGGAGAGCGCGGACCTGCTCAAGTGTTCGTTCTGCGGTAAGAGCCAGAAACAGGTTCAGCAGCTCATCGCGGGGCCGGGCGTCTACATCTGCGACGAGTGCGTCGAGCTGTGCAACGAGATCATCGAGGAACGACTCTCTGAGACCGGCGAAGAAGCCGAAAGCTCGTTCGAACTGCCGAAGCCGAAAGAGATCTTCGCCTTTCTCGAGGAGTACGTCATCGGCCAGGAGCAGGCGAAGAAGTCGCTCTCCGTCGCCGTCTACAACCACTACAAGCGCGTTCGCGCGCGCAACACCCTCACGTCGGCCGACGCGGTCGCCAACGAGGTCGAGATCGCGAAGAGCAACATTCTGCTGATCGGCCCGACGGGCTGCGGCACGACGTACCTCGCGCAGACGCTGGCCAAGCAACTCAACGTGCCGTTCGCCGTCGCCGACGCCACGGCGCTCACCGAGGCCGGTTACGTCGGCGAAGACGTCGAGAACATTCTGCTGAAGCTGCTGCAATCCGCCGACTTCGACGTGAAGAAGGCCGAGACCGGCATCATCTACATCGACGAGATCGACAAGATCGCCCGCAAGGCCGAGAACCCGTCGATCACTCGCGACGTGTCGGGCGAGGGTGTGCAGCAGGCGCTGCTGAAGATTCTCGAGGGAACGGTCGCCTCGGTACCCCCGCAGGGCGGTCGTAAGCACCCGCATCAGGAGTTCATCCAGATCGATACCACCAACGTGCTGTTCATCGTGGCGGGCGCGTTCGCAGGCCTTGAAGAGATCGTCGCCGAGCGCAGCGGAAAACGCGGCATCGGCTTCAACGCCCCGCTGCACTCCAAGCGCGACGACATCAACCTCTTCAGCGAGGTGCTGCCCGAAGACCTGCACAAGTTCGGGCTCATCCCCGAGTTCATCGGGCGTCTGCCTGTCGTAACCACGGTCACGCCACTCGACCAGGTCGCGCTCATGCAGATTCTCACGGTGCCGCGCAACGCACTCGTGCGCCAGTATCAGCGCATGTTCGAGCTCGACGGCGTGGAGCTCGACTTCGAGAAGCCCGCCCTCGAAGCGATCGCCGACCTTGCCGTGCTGCGCAAGACGGGCGCTCGCGGGTTGCGAGCCATCATGGAAGAAGTGCTCGGCCCGGTCATGTTCGAGGTGCCGTCGACCAACGAGGTCGCCAAGGTCATAATCACGCGCGAGGCCGTCATCAACAACGCGGCTCCGACGATCGTTCCGCGTGAGGCGACTCGCCGCGTCGAGAAGTCGGCCTAAGAGCTGAACGCTTCACCTCCCGGCACTCCGGTCCCGCACGCCCGTCCCGACCGCCGCATTCGTTTCGCCGTGGAGTCGATTTTCCGCCCTGAATTGCGGATTCGGCCGGGAAAGTGACGGCACCGGGGCCTGAAGGCGCGCGGGATTCAGTGCGAGCAGGCGGGGGCGAGCATCCACCCGCGCCGACGGGGCGCGTTTCACTCGCGCAGCCGATCTCGGCGGGCATCGTCGCGGGAATCACCGGGTTCGCCAGCTCGTTCGCGCTCGTCATCGCCGGCCTGCACGCCGTCGGAGCGACGGATGCCCAGGCGAGCTCCGGCTTGCTGACGCTCTGTTTCGCCGTGGCCATTCTCTGTATCGTGATGGCGCGGGTGTACCGGATGCCCATCTCCTTCGCCTGGTCGACCCCCGGGGCCGCGCTGCTCATCGCCGCGTCGGCTACCACGAAAGACTTCTCTGCTGCCGTGGGCGCGTTCATCGTCTGCGGACTACTCATCGTGTTGTGCGGACTGTGGCCGGCGCTGGGGCGGGCGATCACCCGCATACCGAAGTCGATCGCCTCGGCGATGCTGGCGGGCATCCTGTTTCCCATCTGCCTCGCGCCGGTGCTCGCGGTGGTGCAGATTCCGGCGCTGGCGATTCCCGTCGTGGTGGTGTGGCTCGTGCTGTTCCGGGTGGCGCCGCGCTGGGCGGTGCCGGCGGCGATGCTCGTGGCGGCCATCGGCATCGGCGTTTCGGCGGGCACCGGCTGGCTCACCGCAGCTTCTTCATCGCTCGTGCCGCAGCTGACGTTCGTGCCGCCAACGTTCGATGCTCTCGTGATCGTCTCGCTCGGTCTGCCGCTGTTCATCGTGACCATGGCCGGGCAGAACGTGCCCGGTTTCGTTGTGATGTCGACGTTCGGGTACGAGGTGCCGCCGCGCCCTGCGCTTGTCGCGTCGGGCGCTGCAACGGCCGTTGGCGCACTGTTCGGCGCTCACGCCGTAAACCTCGCGGCGATCACCGCCGCCATCATGGCTGGCCCCGACTCGCACCCTGACAAGTCCAAGCGCTGGGTGGCGACCTTCACGTCGGGCTTCGTCTACATCGTGTTCGGGCTCGCAGCCGGCTTCGCAGTGGCACTCATCTCGGCGTCGCCGCCCATCCTGATCACCGCGGTCGCGGGGCTCGCGCTGCTCGGTGCTCTCGTCGGTGCTGTCGCCAATGCTCTCGAGTCGGTGCCGCACCGCATCCCCGCCATCGCAACCTTTCTCGTGACAGCGTCGGGCATCGCCATCGTCGGCATCGGCAGCGCCTTCTGGGGCCTGCTCACCGGCGGCCTCATCATGCTCTGGTCGGCCTCGCCCTGGCCCCGCCGCCGCGCCTGAGGGCGTGACCCCGCTGCGCTCCGTCGGCGAGACGCTGCGCCCTCCCACCCCTCCCTCTGCCGTGGCCGTCAGAACAGCGGAGATTCGAGGGGTGTGCTGCCGCATAGCGCTTACTGGTGTCGAATCTCCTCTGTTTCAGCGCGAAGTGAGAGCTGCGGTTGGTGTGAGTCGGTATGTCTCTGCCCCAAGAGGTGCGACACCCACCACCACACCACCGAGCCGATGATGCTCGCCGCGATGATCTCGACGATAGCGGCGACGCCGAGCGCAAGAAGGCTGGGTGTTTCGAAGAAGCCTTTGCTGCTGTCGGCGCTGGTGCTGATGACAGCGTAGAGAATTGCGGCAACGATGCTGAGGGGGAGGAGGCTCGTGCCGAGCCCGGCCAACGCGGCGACGGCTGGGCGATTGACTCGGACAAGGGCAAGGATGCGCCACCCGATGATGAAGGAGATGAGAAGGACGACGACCAAGGCGAGAATGCTCGCAACAGTGAGAAGTACGAGTAGGCCCTCTCCGTAAGACGACGCATCTGAGGCGGCGCTCTGCGTGGGGCCCACGAAGTTGCCTTCGAAAGCAAGGGTCAGTGCGATGAAGAAGAGCACGACGGCCGCCAGCTCAATGCCGATCACGAGTATCGGCATTGCAACCGCCCCGGCGAGCAGCGCGCCCGCGCGCTGCTCGTAATTGAGACCATCTGCTTGAACAGGCCGATTTGCCGTTGGCCAAGCCGCAATTGGTGGCGCTGCAGCTGGCTGAACTGCCGTTTGATGGCCATCGCCCCTGCCAGCCGCGTTGCTACCGGAAGGCATGCGCCATCCAGAGGAAGGCGTAGCCGGCGACGAGCGGGGTGATGACCGCGTCGATGAGGCCGAAGACGGCGGCAAACGAAACCGAGACGATGGCGATGCCGCCGCCCTGACCCGGCGTCTGACCGGCGCTCGTGACGAGGTAGCCGGCCAGAAAGATGAGGGCGAAGAACGCGGTTGGAATGAAGCTGAGGCCGAACCCGGCCCACAGAACGGCTCGCGGGCGATGCACCACGGCTGTGACCATGATTCTGTGGCTCACCACAAGACCGATGGCGATGAGGCCCACACCGATCAGCCCGCCCATCGAGAAGACCGTCGCGATCGCGATGGCCGTGTTCGTGTGGCTCGCGGCGGGTGCATCGTCGCCCGTCGACATTCCCGAGAGGGCGTCGAGGAAGCCCAGCGCGAAGACGATGACGCCTACCACGACCCCGACAACGATCATGCCGCCCGAGACGATGAGGCAGCCGAGGCT
>JAODBC010000062.1 GCA_025463765.1 Subtercola sp.
CGCCCCATGATCGTTCCGGTCGTCATCGAGGCCTGACTCCAGGCAGTTTTGCAAAGCCGCGTAATGGTTTGACGTGAGCTGACTCTCTTTCATTAGAAACTTTTGAAAGGGGTTCTCATGTCAATCACCACTCGCACTCGACTCGTCACCGTCGGCTTGGTCGCGCTGACGTCACTCACCACCGCAATCGGCGGAGCCTCGGCGGCACAAGCTGCTGCGGGTAGCACCGGCTCCGTCATTTCATTTTCGGTGCCCGACGCGGGCCCCGGCGAGCATCGGCCAGACCCGATCAACTTTTTCGCCGAAGTATCCAACATCGGGTCATTGAACGGCAGCGACTTCTCGTACCTGATGGAATGCAGCGACGGCGGAATTTATCCGGTCACCGGGAAGATCAACTATGCAAACAAGTCCCTGCATATCAACGGCGAGCTTCCCGATTCAGAGACCGGTAACCGGTGCACGTTGACCGTAACGGTCGACCAGTCCGGCCGTTCGGTACAGCTCTCAAACCACGCCCCGCTGGTTTTTGAGCCTTCTGCAGTTCGAAACGTGTACGTCGTCGGCTCGATGCCGACGTACAGCCGCACGGGCGGTTTGTAAGCAATCCGCAGGGACGAGTCGGGCCCCCTGTCGGCTCTTCGGCCGGCCGCCTCACCCGCGAGGTCACGCTGAGCGGTTGTTCGCACGAAAATCGCGCACTCCCGCCCTCTCAGCTCCGGGAGAGGAGCGCTTCCGCACGAGCAAAGCCCGGGCGGACGAAAGAAGCTGGCGCAACGCCTTCTTTGGTCCGTCCGGGCTTCTTTCACGCGCGGTGCGCGCCCGGCCGCGCCGCGTCGAGGAAGTCGTTTTGCCTGGCGACTATTTCCTCGACCACTTTTCGAAACTGACGTAATAGTTTCTTGATCGGTGACTCTCTCCTAATGAATCCCTATTTAGAGAAAGAAGCATCACATGGCTAAAAAATTTGCATTTCCCATTGCAGTTGCATTGTCGATTGCGGCAACCGGCGCGCTCGGCTTGACGGGCGCTACGTCGGCGTCGGCCGGCTCAATGTACGCACCGCCGGTGACGACGACGTCTGACTTGTCGTTCGTCGTTCCCCTCACCAACGACCCGGCCCAGACCAGTGTGCAGGTTTTCGGCAATATTGACGACCCGTACTTATCCGACAAATTCGCAGATTTTGTCATCAGCATCACGTGCCCCGGCATCGCCCCGGTCACCGTGGCGACGGACAACGGTGTTCTATGGATGTCCCGCACGGGACCCCTCCTGTCCAGCAGCATTCGTGCGACCTTGCCGGTTTCCGAGGAGGGAAGAACCTGCTCGATTCATGCCGCATCGTCCTCTGCGAATCGCAAAATGGTGTTCGGCGCTCCGAGCACAAAGCCCGGCGAAACGGGCGATACGTCACGGCTCTACTTCTCGGGCAACGTGATTCTCAAGTCCTCGACCGGCGGGCTTGGCTGATATCGCACGCCCTGACGCCCTGACGCCCTGACTCCCGGGCGCCGCCACGCCGCGCCGCCGCGTTGCCGCGTCGCCGCGTAGCAGCGAGAGAAGGTCGTGCGGACGAGAGAAGCCGGCGCAACACCTTCTCTCGTCTGTGCGGGCTTCTTTCGTTGGCGGCGGCGGGTGCCGCCATTAGGCGGCGTGGCGGGAGGTTCCGATTCGCTGAGGCGGCGTAATGGATGCGCGCTTGGACGCTCTCTTCGGTAGGGGGTTTCCTACAGAGAAGAGTTCAGGATGCATCGATCCATGCGAAACCGACTGGCCGCGTACGCCGTGGCCGGCCTCGCCGTGGTTTCAGCCGTGGCCGCGCCGGGTGCGGCGTTTGCAGGGACTAGCGCCCCGTCGGCTACCGCGACCTCGACCATCAATACGGTGTTGCCGACGTGGGGTAACCCGCAGGCTCACGACCTCAATCTCTATGGGGCGTTCAAGGGCGCAAAAGCCAGCGACAACTTCGCCGACTACAGCGTTTGGGTCACCTGTGACGACCTCAAGTCCTATCCGGTGCACGTCTACAAAGACACCATCACCGAGTACGCCGACGGAACGGTCGGAGGCACGCTCTTCGCCTCGATTTCACCGATCGAAGAGGGCCACACTTGCCGCATCCAGACCGGAGCGCCGGCCGGCCGGCGGCTGGTCTTCGACTCCAGTGGCTGGGTAATGCCGTTCGCCGGCTTCTGGGAGCTCGACCTCGCCGGCTCCGTCATTTCCGTCAGTAAGACCGGCGGCCTTGGCTGATGTCGCTTCGTTGGCTGGTGGCTCTCGGCTGATATCTCGCATCGCGGACATGAATGCAGTCAGCAATGTTGGACAGGTCGCCGCCGGGCTGCGGATTTGTGTGGGTCGTTCGCGTCTACTCCCGCACGAATCCGCAGCTCGATGCCGAACGATCCGGGCCGCGCGACGTGAGGCGAGTTTCGGGGCGGCGCGGAGCGGCTACCGGGCGAAACGCAGCCGCGACAGTAGCGTAGGCGCATGGCTACGAGTACCAGGTCGAACGCACGCGCCCGCGGGGCGGGTGCGCCGAAGGGGCGCGGCACAGCGAGCGGCGCCGCGAGCGCAAACGGCAGCAGCGCCGCCAGCGCGCGCAAGCCCGCGAACCGAACGGCGCCGACCACGATGCAAAAGACGCTGAAGTACCCGGTCGAAGAGCAGGGCCCTGGCCCCTTCGGCGCGATGTACCTCGGCCTCGCCCACCTCGTGGGGGGAGCCGCTCGCGCCTTCGGGCACGAGAAGCTGGCGAAGGATGAACGGCGCGACGGATTCCCGTTTCTCCTGGTGCTGCTGGCCATCGCCGGCGCCGTCATCGAGTGGTTCCTGGTAGCGAATCCTGTTGCGAACCTGCTCGACGCCTACACGTTCGGTGGGCTCTTCGGCCGCGTGGCGTACGCGCTGCCGGTGGTGATGCTGCTGCTCGCGATCTGGCTGTTCCGGCATCCGAATTCCGTGAACGACAACGGGCGCATCGGAATCGGCCTGGGCATCCTGCTGCTCTGCGTGTCGGGGCTCTGCCACGTGTTCAGCGCGCAGCCGTCACCCTCGGCCGGCATGGAGAGCCTGGCCGATGCCGGGGGAGTGTTCGGCTGGGTGATCGCGGCGCCCCTCGTGCTGCTGACGACCTCGGTCGGCGCGACCATCCTGATCTCGCTGCTGCTGATTCTGTCGATCTTCATCATTACGAAGACCCCGCCGAACAAGGTCGGCGTACGCCTGAAGGAGCTTTACACCTACCTGTTCGGCGCCGCATTCGGTGAGGCACCGGAGGCTCGTGAGCCGCGCGAACCCAAAGACAAAGCGGCCAAGCTCGACAGGAGCGTTCAGACCGGCGATCTTCAGCTCGACTTCGAGACCGTCGACGATTCGCTGCCGTGGTGGCGCCGCAATAAAAGCGGGCGCGAAGAAGACCCTGCGTTCGACAGCCCCATCATCCCGACAACCGCGCTCAACGAGGTCGTCGACCGAACCGTGGTCGAAGATCGCACTCCGCCGACCGAGGTCATCGACAGCACCGCGAGTTTTGATGCCGCCCTGCTGGGCGACATGGAGGCCGCTGAGAGCGCCGTCAAGCGTTTCACGGGCGAGATTCTGCCGGGATCGAAGTCGGCCACGGGCATCCGCGACGACGCCGCGACCGACGCACCCGCCTCGTTCACGGGCGTGCTCTTCGGCGGTGCACCGGCACCAGCCGGAGCCGCCGGCGCCGCTGGCGCGCCGGGCTCCGTTGCCGCCACCCTGCCCGGTATGGCCGGCACCGGCGCGGTCTCCGGCGCGGACGCCGATGCAAGCGCAGCGGCCGAAGCGGATGACACGTTCCGCTCCCTCGCCGAAGTCAAAGAGCAAGAGGCGCTCAACTACGCCCTGCCGCCCGCCAACTCCCTCACGCTCGGCGAGCCGTCGAAGGCTCGCTCGCAGGCGAACGACGACATCGTGGCAGCCATCACGAACGTGCTGCAGCAGTTCCAAGTGGATGCCCGCGTCACGGGTTTCTCGCGCGGCCCCACCGTCACGCGCTACGAGATCGAACTCGGCCCGGGTGTGAAGGTCGAGCGCGTCACAGCCCTCAGCAAGAACCTCTCGTACGCCGTCGCCAGCAACGAGGTGCGCATCCTCTCGCCCATTCCAGGCCGCAGCGCCATCGGAGTGGAGATTCCGAACACCGACCGCGAGATCGTGGTGCTCGGCGACGTGCTGCGCTCGGCGAAGGCTACGAACGACCACCACCCCATGACCATCGGCGTCGGTAAAGACGTCGAGGGCAAGTTCATCATCGCGAACCTGGCCAAAATGCCTCACTTGCTGGTCGCCGGGTCGACCGGATCGGGTAAGTCGAGCTTCGTCAACTCCATGGTCACGAGCATCCTGATGCGGGCGAAGCCTTCCGAGGTGCGCATGGTGCTCATCGACCCGAAGCGCGTCGAGCTCACCGCATACCAGGGCGTCCCGCACCTCATCACGCCCATCATCACGAACCCGAAGAAGGCCGCCGAAGCGCTGGCCTGGGTCGTGAAAGAGATGGATATGCGGTACGACGACCTCGAGAGCTTCGGATTTCGGCACATCGACGACTTCAACCGTGCGGTGGTGAACGGCGAGATCATCCTTCCCGTCGGCAGCCACCGTGTGCTGAAGCCGTACCCGTATCTGCTCGTGGTCGTCGACGAGCTCGCCGACCTCATGATGGTGGCACCGCGAGACGTCGAAGACTCCATCGTGCGCATCACGCAGTTGGCCCGGGCATCCGGAATCCACCTCGTGCTCGCGACGCAGCGCCCGAGCGTCGACGTCGTGACGGGACTGATCAAGGCCAACGTGCCGTCGCGGCTCGCCTTCGCCGTGACCAGCGTCACAGACTCGCGGGTCATTCTCGACCAGCCCGGTGCCGACAAGCTCATCGGCCAGGGGGATGCCCTGTTCTTGCCGATGGGTGCGTCGAAGTCGATTCGTGTGCAGGGCGCGTGGGTCAGCGAGAGCGAGATCGAGAAGGTCGTTCAGCACGTCACCCGCCAGGCGCGCCCGGAATACCGCAACGATGTCACCGTGGCGGCCGTCTCGAAGCAGATCGACGCCGACATCGGCGACGACCTCGAAGTGTTGCTGCAGGCGGCCGAGCTGGTCATCAATACCCAATTCGGCTCGACGTCGATGCTGCAGCGCAAGCTCAAAGTCGGTTTTGCCAAGGCCGGCCGGCTCATGGATCTTATGGAGTCCCGCGCGATCGTCGGGCCTTCAGAGGGTTCGAAGGCGCGCGATGTGCTCGTGAAGCCCGACCAGCTCGCCGAGGTGCTGGCGTCGCTTCGCGGAACGGATGTCGCGGGGCCGGCGCCTACGGGCCCGTCGAGTTCCTCCGCGTCTGCTGCCGCCGCGGCACCGTCGACTTATGCACAGTCGAGCGTCGACGACGACGATGCACAGATGTCGTACGACGACCCTCTCGCCGAGCCCGGCCCCGGGTATCCTGAAGTCGAGGCTGATGGCGACGAAGACGCGTGGGGCCTCACCGGCAGAGAGTAGTACCATGACCGTTTCGGGCACGCCCGCGAAGACCAGCAACTGGAACCTTCCGAACGCCATCACCATCGTGCGCATCCTGCTCGCGCCGGTGTTCTTCATCATGCTGCTTGCCGACAATGGTGCCGACGGCGTGCTTCGCTACCTCGCGGCCATTCTGTTCGTGCTCGCGATCGCGACCGACGGCATCGACGGGCACCTCGCCCGCAAGAACAACCAGGTCACAGACCTCGGCAAGATCCTCGACCCCATCGCCGACAAGGTGCTCACCGGGGCGGCCCTGGTGGGCCTCTCGATTCTGAACGAACTGCCGTGGTGGGTCACCATCATCATTCTCATCCGCGAGGTCGGCATCACCGTCTGGCGGTTCGCCGTCATCAAACGCCGAGTCATCCCGGCTTCGCGCGGCGGAAAGCTGAAGACACTGGCGCAGTCGTTCGCCATCTCGTTCGCGCTGTTTCCGTTCTCCACGCTGTTCGGCGGATCCGACCCCGTGGTGATCACGTTCAACGTCATCAACATCGTGCTCATGTCGATCGCATTCATTCTCACGGTGATCACGGGCATCGACTACCTCATTCAAGATCGCAAGCTCAACAAGGGCACGCCGACGGCGCCAGCCGCCGCATGAGCGAGTTCGCTGCTGCTGCTGCTGCTGCTGCTGCTGCTGCCGCCGCTGACGCTGACGCCGATGGCCGTCCGTTCCTCGGGCCGTCCGACGAGTCTGCCGACGGGCGAGCGGATGCCCGTTCCGACGACGAGACGACCGACCTCACCGCTCGGCTCATCGCCGACCTCACCCGTCGCGGTGAGACCCTGGCGGTCGCTGAGTCGCTCACCGGCGGAATGCTCGCCGCCGAGCTGATCCGGCCCGCCGGAGCATCGAACGTGGTGGTCGGGGCAGTGGTGGCGTACAACACCGCCATCAAGGCATCGGTGTTGGGCGTCGACGCGGAGTTGTTGCGCAAACACGGCCCCGTGCATCCGCAGGTCGCCGAGCAGATGGCTGAAGGAGTACGGTTCGCTCTCGTGGTCGACGGCAGCCCTGCGTCGATCGGCATTTCGACGACGGGGGTCGCCGGCCCCGGCCCGAAAGACGGTCACGAGGCGGGCACCGTCTTCGTGGGGTTCGCCACAGACGACGGCGTCTCGAGCTTCGCGCTCCACCTCGGTGGCGACCGCGATCAGATCAGAGCCGGCGCCGTAGCAGAAGCGCTTCGCATTCTGCGTTCACGGGCCTGACGCGGCTTACGCCGTCATCTGCGTGCCCGAGGCGCATTCGCAGCGTTGCGTGGGAATGACTCAGGTTTCAATCTCGTTACACCTGGTGTCATTAACAAGCAAAGTCCAGTCTTCGTCGTTTAGAGTTTGTGCAACGGGCAAGTAGTGTTACTTACCCCGACTGCATAGCCGGTTCGACTGAGATAGACACGCAAGGAGGCTCCAATGATTTTAGTTCGCCAAGAGATCGGCGACGTGCTGCGGGACTTCCGTCTTCAGAAGGGCAGAACCCTTCGCCAGGTCGCAAGTAAGGCCAGCGTCGCACTCGGTTACCTCAGCGAGGTCGAGCGCGGTCAAAAAGAAGCGTCCAGCGAAATTCTCGCCTCTGTGGCAGAAGCGCTCGACACTCCCATCTCCGTCATCATGCGCGAGGTCGGCGACCGGCTTGCCGTCATCGAGGGCATCGACACCATTCCCGACACGGTGCCCGACGAGTTCGTAGCCGGTTTCGATGCTTTGGCGTCGCGCTGACCCGTACTCTGAGTCTTTCGCATCGGGCGCGAGCCGCAGGCCATCACGGTCGGCAGCTCGCGCCCTTTCTTCTGTGTGCTCCACCCCACCCCTCTCCCGATCGTCGAGGTCTGTTGTGCGTCTGAGTGAATTCCGTCAAGCCGTGAACGACGAGTTCGGGTCGGGCTACGGTCGTGTCGTCACGTCTGACCTTGTGTTGCCTGAATTCTCCGGCCACACCGCCGAGCAGGCGCTGGCGGCGGGCGAAGACATCAAGAACGTCTGGCTGGCGTTGTGCCGTGCGGCAGATGTTCCGCAGAGCCGTTGGTACGGAGCTGGTCTGCCGCAACCGCGCCGCTGACCGAGCTGTCGGCGGCCTCGCCGGCGGCATCGTGACCGTGCCACTGGCCGCTCGTCGAACGCTGGTGCATTCGTTCGTATCTTCGAACACGACGACACGCCGAATAAATCGCTCGAATATATGTTCGGGTGTTGTTAGTGTTCTTCACAGCGGAGTGATTCGCGTCGTTCTCCACAGAACGGATGCCCGTCGACCACGGTGTCGGTGGTTATTCCTATCGTGAGAAGGGTAAGAAACACAACGCACATATGCCTTGTCGTCAGCCGCATCGCCGAAGAACCCATCCGGGAATCCGACACGAGGGCAGGCGCGACAGCCTATAGGCGCACCGAACCGCGGCGCGGGTCGAGCAGTCTCCATCGAGAGTGTTCAACCAGGCGAGCACCTGATTGAAGGAGACCCCAATGCCCTCAGACGCCACTCGCGAGAAGGCTCTCGAAACAGCACTCGCCCAGATCGACCGCCAGTTCGGCAAAGGGTCGGTGATGCGCCTCGGCAGTGACGAGCGCGCCCCTGTCGAAGTGATTCCCACCGGCTCCATCGCGCTTGATGTCGCGCTCGGTATCGGCGGGCTGCCGCGCGGTCGCATCGTCGAGATCTACGGCCCTGAGTCGTCGGGTAAGACCACGCTGACTCTGCACGCCATCGCCAATGCCCAACGTGACGGCGGCATCGCGGCCTTCATCGACGCAGAGCACGCACTCGACCCGGAATACGCCAAGAAGCTCGGTGTCGACATCGATGCCCTTCTCGTCTCTCAGCCCGACACCGGTGAGCAGGCCCTCGAGATCTCCGACATGCTCGTGCGTTCGGGCTCGATCGACTTGATCGTCATCGACTCCGTCGCGGCGCTCGTACCTCGCGCCGAGATCGAGGGCGAGATGGGCGACTCGCATGTCGGTCTGCAGGCCCGCCTCATGTCGCAGGCCCTGCGCAAGCTCACCGGTGGGCTCAACCAGACCAACACCACCATGATCTTTATCAACCAGCTCCGCGAGAAGATCGGTGTCTTCTTCGGCAGCCCCGAAACCACTGCCGGCGGTAAGGCGCTCAAGTTCTATGCGTCGATTCGGCTCGACATTCGCCGCATCGAAACCCTGAAAGAGGGCACAGAGGCCGTGGGTAACCGCACTCGGGTGAAGGTCGTCAAGAACAAGATGGCGCCGCCCTTCAAGCAGGCGGAGTTCGACATCATCTACGGCATCGGCATCTCGCGAGAGGGCAGTCTCATCGACTTCGGTGTCGAGAACGAGATCGTGCGCAAGTCGGGTGCGTGGTACACCTACGACGGCGAGCAGCTCGGTCAGGGCAAAGAGAACTCACGCCGGTTCCTCAAAGAGAACCCCGAGGTCGCTCTGGAGATCGAGAACAAGATCAAGATGAAGCTCGGTCTGCTCGAAGACCCGAATGCGCCGAAGGTCAGTGCTGCCGACGCAGCAAACGTCGAGTCGCTCGCTCCCAAGCTCGCGGCCCGTAAGGGAGCGTAGCTCGTGACAGCCAAAGTGACCTACCTGCCGGGTGTTGTGCCCGTCGAAGACGAGGGCATCACTGCCACATCGTGGCATGGTGAGCCAGAAGACGCGAACTACGGGCGAAACGACGAGCGCACAGAGCCGGCGATGAGCGAAGGTGAACGCGAGGCGTTTCTCGAAAACATCGTCGTACGTGCACTTGCGCGCAAATCGCTCTCCGAGTGGGAGGTCACGAACTTGCTCGCGGCCAACGGTGTCGACCAGAGCGAGTTCGAGCAGTTCCTCGATCGCTACCGCGCCAACCGTTACGTCGACGACTACGATCTGGCCGAGACGCTGGTCGAATCGCTTCAGCGCCGTAAGGGGTACGGGCGATCGCAGATCCGGCACGAGCTGAGCGCTAGGCACATCGCGCCCGAGATCATCTCGGTCGCTTTAGCGGTGCTGAGTGAAGACGACGAGCTGCGCAAGGCGACCGAGCTGGCCGAGAAGCGAGCTCCCACCCTGGCGCGTCTCGACGCCGCTACGGCCGAACGGCGTCTCACGTCGTTCCTGATGCGTAAGGGGTACCCCTCGTCGGTGGTGCGTACCGCCGTTGCGGCCGCGCTCAAGCCGCAGCCGCGCGCCGTACCCTTTCGCTGACCGCTGACCGCTGACCGCCCTCGCTGACCTTGGACAGCCCTCGCTGGCCTTCGACAGGCTGTGCACAGCCGAGGCGACCGTAGACTAGAGGCACTATGAGCAGCGTCAGCGAAGCACCCACCCTCATCGCGCCCTCCACGGCCGCGTTCGATCAGACGGGGCGAGTGCGAACCTACGAGGTGCGAACCTACGGCTGCCAGATGAACGTGCACGACTCCGAACGGCTGAGCGGCTCGCTCGAGGCGGCCGGCTACGTGCGCAGCGAGTCTGGCGAAGCCGACGTTGTGGTCATCAACACCTGCGCCGTGCGCGAGAATGCCGACAATAAGCTCTACGGAAATCTCGGTTACCTCGCTTCGGTGAAGAAGCGCCACGCGGGCATGCAGATCGCCGTCGGCGGGTGTCTCGCCCAGAAAGACAAGTCGGTCATCCTCTCGAAGGCGCCGTGGGTCGACGTCGTCTTCGGCACGCACAATATGGGTGCTCTGCCGAGTCTTCTCGAGCGCGCTCGTCACAACGGCGAGGCGCAGCTCGAGATTCTCGACTCTCTCGAGACGTTTCCCTCTACGCTTCCCACGAAGCGCGACTCCAGCTACAGCGGCTGGGTTTCCATCTCGGTCGGCTGCAACAACACGTGTACGTTCTGCATCGTGCCGTCGCTGCGCGGCAAAGAGAAAGATCGTCGGCCCGGCGAGGTTCTGCGAGAGATCCAGTCCATCGTCGACGATGGGGCGATCGAGGTCACGCTGCTGGGCCAGAACGTCAACTCCTACGGCGTCGAGTTCGGCGATCGTCAGGCTTTCAGCAAACTTCTGCGCGCGGCGGGCGAGATCCAGGGCCTCGAACGCATCCGCTTCACCAGCCCCCACCCGGCGGCGTTCACCGACGATGTCATCGACGCCATGGCAGAGACGCCGTCGGTGATGCCGCAGCTGCACATGCCTTTGCAGTCCGGCTCCGACCGCATTCTGCGGCTCATGAAGCGTTCGTACCGCTCGGAGAAGTTCCTGGGCATTCTCGACCGCGTGCGTGCGCGCATGCCCCACGCTGCAATCAGCACCGACATCATCGTCGGCTTTCCCGGTGAGACCGAAGAAGACTTTCAAGAGACCCTGCGGGTCGTCGAGCAGGCACGCTTCGCCACGGCGTTCACATTCCAGTACTCCATTCGCCCCGGCACCCCCGCGGCTACCATGGCCGATCAGGTGCCGAAGCAGGTCGTGCAAGAGCGCTACGAACGCCTTGTCGCGCTGCAAGACCGCATTGCGTGGGAAGAGAACCAGAAGGTCGTCGGCCGTCGTGTCGAGGTTCTGGTCGCCAACGAAGGGCGCAAAGACAGCGACACGAAGCGCCTCAGCGGTCGAGCCGAAGACAGCCGGCTCGTGCACTTCGAGGTGCCGGAAGGTTCGGCGATTCCCCGCCCGGGTGACGTGGTGAGCGTCACTGTGACGAGCGCAAAGCCCTACTACCTCATCGCCGATTCGCTCGACGGTCTGCCTCTCGAGGTTCGACGTACGCGCGCCGGCGACGCGTTCGAACGAGACCAGTCCGACTCGTGTGCCGTGCCGGCACCGACCGGATCGGATGCGGGGTCGAACGGTGCCGTCGGCCGGGTCTCGCTGGGGCTGCCGACGCTTCGCCTGTCGGCCCCGTGACTCTCGCTGCGGTCGACGCTGTCGTAGCGGTTGCCGCCCGCGCTCGGCTTGCCACGCCAGGTGCCTGAACGCCTGCTCGCCATCGTCGGCGCGACCGGAACCGGCAAGTCCGATCTGTCGCTCGCCGTCGCCGAGGCGTTGACTCGTCTCGGCCGACGGGCCGAGGTGGTGAACGCCGACGCCATGCAGCTTTACCGCGGCATGAACATCGGCACCGCGAAACTCTCGCCTGCCGAACGCCGGGGAGTGCCGCACCATTTGCTCGACGTTCTCGATGTCACGGCCGAGGGCTCGGTGGCCGCCTACCAGACCGATGCCCGCGTGGCGATCGACGGTGTTCTCGAACGTGGCGCGGTGCCCATTCTGGTGGGCGGATCCGGGCTCTACGTGTCGTCGGTCATCCATGACTTTCGGTTTCCTGTGCGCGACGCTGACGTGCGTCGGGTGCTCGAGCAAGAGCTCGAGCAACACGGTATCGGGCTGCTGTTTCGGCGGCTCGCCGACGCTGATCCGCAGGCCGCGGCATCCATCGGCCCCCACAACGGCCGGCGAATCGTGCGTGCGCTCGAGGTGATCGAGCTCACCGGCGTTCCGGTCAGCGGCCAGTTGCCCGAGCAGCCCGTGCCGTGGCGCCCGACGACAATTGTCGCCCTCGAACATCCGCGCGCCGAACTTGTCGAGCGGCTCGACGCCCGGGTCGAGCAGATGTGGGCGAACGGCCTGGTCGCTGAGGTCGAGGGTCTCGTCCCGCTCGGTCTGGAGCAGGGCGTGACCGCTCGCCGCGCCATCGGATACGCCCAAGCCCTCGCGCAATTGCACGGCACGCAGACCCAGGCTGAGGCGATCGCCGAAGCGCAGGCCCTCACACGGCGTTACGCCCGGCGCCAGGTCAGCTGGTTCCGCCGTTATGCCGAGGCGCAGTGGATGCCCGCCGCCGACCCAGAACTCATCGACAACGCAGTGGCCGCCTTCCTGGCCGCAGAGCACTGAGCGCAGCCACGGGCAGCCACGCGCAGCCGACGAGACAACCGTCGCACACGCCCTAGGCTTGAACCATGTCTATCGATCTGCATTTCACCAAGGGTCAGGGAACAGGCAACGACTTCGTGCTCTTCTCCGACCCCGAGGGCGACATCTCTCTCAGCCCGGAGCAGATCGCGTCGTTGTGCGACCGCAATTTCGGCATCGGGGCGAACGGCCTGATCCGCGCGGTGAAGTCGGCGAATCTGCCCGAGGGTGCAGCATCTCTGGCCGAAGACTCGGCGGCCGAGTGGTTCATGGACTATCACAACGCTGACGGTTCGCCGGCGGAGATGTGCGGCAACGGCATCCGGGTGTTCGTGAAGTACCTCATCGAGAACGGCCTCGCCGCACTCGAGCAGGGCGACACGTTCGTTGTGGGCACCCGCGCCGGCGTGATCGATGTGCAGCGTAACCTCACCGGGTTTCAGGCCGATCTGGGTCGTTGGCGCCTCGACGGCGGCGAGCCGCTGGTGCGCGCGAAGAACCTTCAGGTGGCCCGGCCGGGCCTCGGCGTCAACGTCGGCAATCCGCATGTCGTCGTCGCCCTCGCCGATGAGGCCGAGCTGGAGTCGGCCGATCTGACCTTCATTCCGCACCTCGACCCCGCACCCGTCGAAGGCGCGAACGTCGAGTTCGTCGTTCCGCTCGAGCCCCTGGTGCGAAACGGCGTCGGGCACATTCGCATGCGCGTGCACGAGCGCGGCAGCGGAGAAACGCTCTCGTGCGGAACCGGCGCAGCGGCCGCGGCCCTCGCCATTCGCTATTGGGCCGGCGCAGGTGCGCCCAACCAGTGGCGCGTCGAGGTTCCGGGCGGTGCTGTCGGCGTGCGCATGTACGCCACCGAAGACGGCGAGCACGTGGCGCTGTCTGGGCCGGCCGAACTGGTCTTCGAGGGCGACGTCACCCTCGCCTGATCAGGCTTTCTGCCGCGCCCGCAGCACGCGGTAGCCCTTGTTGGTGGCCGCCCGGGTCACGCTCAATGTTGGCAACGCTCCCTCGAGCCAGCGCTGCAGCGAATCCGACCCGAGGTTGCGCTGCACGACGAGCCACGCGTCCGAACCGGGGTCGAGACGCGGCAGCCACTTCTGCAGCAGGTTGTGCAATTCGTCTTTACCGACGCGGATGGGCGGGTTCGACCAGATGGTCATGAACTCGAGCTCGTCGGGAACATCTGACGGCAGCACGGCGTTGATGTTGTCGAGGCCGAGCTTTTCAGCGTTGGCCCGCACGAGGTCGAGAGCGCGCTCGTTGACGTCAACAGCCCACACGGTGGCGTGGGGTGACAACAGCGCAAGAGCGATCGAAATCGGCCCCCAGCCGCACCCCACATCGAGCAGATTGCCCCCGGGCGGCGGCGCGGGAGTATTGGCGAGCAGAACCTGGGTTCCGGCATCCACCCGGTCAGGGCTGAATACGCCGCCCGCGGTGGTCGCAGAGAACGATCGCCCGGCAAGAGTCACCTGAATCTCTTTGAGCTTGAGTTCCGTCGATGGGTGAGCTGAGAAGTAGTGCCCATTGTCGGAAGCCATAGAGGGAATGTAGCAAATGAGAGGTCTAGTCTTTACATCAATGTCTGAACACGATTCACTTTCGCCGAACGAGTCGACCATCGACGAGACGGCAACCACGGCAACCGACGAGTCGACGCGCACCACGGTCGACCGTATTCTGGCGCGCGCCGACACCCGGGCATCCGGTTACGCCCTCTTTTCGCCCGGCAGTGCACAAGCCGTCGACCGCGAGAGTGCGGATGCCCGGGGCCGAACAAACCACGACGGTGACCAGTTCGACCTGGCCGACCGCCAGGCGCTGCGCCGCGTCGCCGGTCTCTCTACCGAACTCGAAGACGTCACCGAGGTCGAATACCGCCAGTTACGGCTCGAGAACGTCGTGCTCATCGGGGTTTACACCCAGGGCACGCTGACCGACGCCGAGAACTCGCTGCACGAACTCGCCGCACTCGCCGAAACCGCCGGCGCTGCTGTGCTCGACGGCCTCCTACAGCGTCGGGCGAACCCCGACCCGAGCACCTACTTCGGCAAGGGCAAGGCCGAAGAGCTGGCCGGTGTGGTCAAGGCGCTCGGCGCCGATACCGTCATCGCCGACAGCGAGCTCGCGCCGAGCCAGCGGCGGGCGCTCGAAGACGTCGTCAAGGTCAAGGTCATCGATCGCACGGCCGTCATTCTCGACATCTTCAGCCAGCACGCCAAGAGCCGGGAGGGCAAGGCGCAGGTCGAACTCGCTCAGCTCGAATACCTGCTTCCTCGTTTGCGCGGCTGGGGTGACTCCATGTCGCGTCAGGCCGGTGGCCAGGTGGGCGGCGCCGGTGCAGGCATGGGGTCGCGTGGCCCCGGTGAGACGAAGATCGAGCTCGATCGGCGGCGCATCCACACCCGCATGGCCCGGCTGCGTAAGCAGATCGCGGCCATGAAGCCCGCTCGCGAGGCGAAGCGCGCCAACCGTAAGCGTAATACCGTGCCGTCTGTCGCCATCGCGGGCTACACCAACGCGGGCAAGTCGTCGCTGCTGAACCGCATCACTGGTGCCGGCCTGCTGGTCGAGAACGCGCTGTTCGCGACTCTCGACGCGACGGTGCGCCGCACGCAGACCGCCGACGGGCGAGAGTTCACCTTCGTCGACACGGTGGGGTTCGTACGCAGCCTGCCCACGCAGTTGGTGGAGGCGTTCCGCTCCACGCTCGAAGAGGTTGCTGACGCCGACGTCATTCTGCACGTCGTCGACGGCTCACACCCCGACCCCGCGAGCCAGCTCACCACGGTGCGCGAGGTCATCGGCGAGGCCGGTGCCCGGGGTATCCCGGAGCTGGTGGTGTTCAACAAGAGCGACCTCATCGACGAAAGCGACCGCATTGTGTTGCGTGGCCTCGAGCCGCACTCGGTGTTCGTGTCGGCGCGCACCGGTGAAGGCATCGAGGAGCTGTTGCAGCTGCTCGATGGCATGCTCCCCACGCCGTCGATCGAGGTCGACGTTCTGGTGCCCTACGACCGCGGAGACCTGATCTCGCAGATGCACCAGCACAGCACCGTGCTCAGCACCGACTACGAAGAGGGCGGAACCCACGTTCGCGCCCTCGTGAAGCCCGAGTTCGAGGCGCAGCTCCTGGAGTTCAGCACCAGCTAAGCGCTGAGCGCTGCGGCGCCGTGGGCGAGTGAGCCCGTTATTCGATTCGTCAGGCCGTTATGCCGTTCATGAGGCCGTTATAACGGCCTCACTACGGCGTACTGGTCTCACGAACGGGCTGCGTCCGGTCAGACCGACCGTCGGGCGGCCATGTGATCAGTCCGACCGAATGGCGGCCATGTGATCCGACCGTCCGGCGGCCATGTAGTCAGACCGAACGCAGCACCGCGACGACTTTTCCGAGAACCGTGGCGTAGTCGCCGAGGATGGGCTCGAAGTTCGAGTTGCGCGGCAGCAGCCACGTGTGGCCGTCGCGCTGACGAAAGACCTTCACGGTGGCCTCCTCGTCGAGCATGGCAGCCACGATGTCGCCGTTCTCCGCCGTGTTCTGCGTGCGTACGACCACCCAGTCGCCGTCGCAGATGGCCGCATCGATCATCGATTCGCCGACGACTTTCAGCATGAACAGCTCGCCTTTTCCCACCAGCTGCCGGGGTAGTGGGTAGACCTCCTCCACCTGCTGCTCAGCAGTGATCGGGATGCCCGCCGCAATGCGCCCGACCAGAGGAACCAGTGCTACGTCACCGTGTGGTGTGGGGGAGTCCGCCGTTGCAGCATCGCCCTTGGGTATGTCGATCAGCACCTCGAGCGCACGAGGACGATTCGGGTCGCGGCGCAGGTACCCGCTCAACTCGAGCTGATTCAGCTGATGGGTCACGCTCGACAGCGAGGCGAGCCCCACTGCATCGCCGATCTCTCGCATGCTCGGCGGATACCCCTGCTGGTTCACCGCGTCGGAGATCACTTCGAGAATGGCCAGCTGTTTCTCGCTCAGCGACTTGCGCCGCCTGGTGCCGCCACGTTCACTGACCACGTCGTACTCGCTTTCGTCACTGTTTCACCGGGCTGCTTCGACTGTGCTGCGACCAATGTCAGTGGCGTGCGATTCACTATTCGAAGTACCGATTCGGCTCGATCTCAACTATCGAAACTGTATCGAACACTGCACCAAGAAGAAACACATGTTCGAGTGTGTCGCGACATCCATCGTGATATTCGACTTGAACATTCGAACAATCGAAGATATATTCGGAACACAGCTTCGTACCAGGCACTCCCGGCCGAGCGCCTGGTACGAAAACCCTTACAACGGGTACGTCCTTGAGAGGCAAGGCCATGACTGCACTTCAGCTCGACGCTCGACCATTCACCGCCAGTCGTCCATCCACCGTCACTGGTCGATCCACCGTCACAGGTCGATCCACCGTCACTGGTTCACGCACGACGCCAGGCGCGGCAACTTCGCGCACGCGCCTGCGTATGACACGTCGCGGGCGCCTGGTGCTCGCAGCTCTCGTCTCCCTTCCTCTCATCGCCGGCCTCGCCGCGTTCGCCATTCTCGGTGGCGGTGCGGCCATCGCTACCGGTGGCGGGCAGCCCGTGAGCTACAGCTACGTGACGGTGCAGTCGGGTCAGAGCCTCTGGGGCATCGCGCAGTCGCTCGACCCGTCGGCCGACCCGCGCGACATCATCGCCGAGATCGTCGATCTCAACCAGCTGCACACCTCCGACGTGCACGCCGGCCAGCGTCTCGCGCTCCCGCCCGAGTACGCCGCCAAGTAGACCCGCCGGCGGCGCGTATCCGAAGCCACCTCGCGCGGCGCCCGTGACTGCACGCACTACCATTGAGCAGGTGAGTTCTCTAGCCGATCTGCCCATCCGCGACGACCTCCGGGGGCTCACGCCCTACGGTGCACCCGAGCTCAAAGTGGCCGTTCAGCTGAACGTCAACGAGAACACCCACCCGATTCCAGAAGACGTTGCCCGCTCGATCATCGAGGCTCTCGCGCTGGAGTTGCTTTCGGTCAACCGCTACCCCGACCGCGAATTCCTCGCCCTGCGTGACAGTCTCGCCCGGTACCTCGGCGGCGGCTTGACACGAGACAACGTCTGGGCGGCGAACGGTTCGAACGAGATCCTCCAGCAGATTCTGCAGGCCTTCGGCGGCCCCGGGCGATCCGTTCTCGGCTTTCCCCCCACGTACTCGATGCACCCCATCATCGCGGCCGGAACCGGCACCGAGTGGATCGCCGGTGTGCGTGACGCCGAGTATGAGATCTCTCCGCAAACCGCCGTCGCCTGGATCGAGCGTACGACTCCCGATCTCGTGTTCTTCTGCTCCCCGAACAACCCCACCGGCACCGCACTCTCGCTCGAGACCATCGCGGCAGCCTACGACGCCACGCCCGGAATCGTTGTCGTCGACGAGGCGTACGCCGAATTCGGGCACGCCGGCGAGCCGACCGCGCTGTCTCTGCTACCGGGCCGGGAGCGCCTCATCGTGACGCGAACCATGAGCAAGGCCTTCGCCTTCGCCGGTGCGCGCCTCGGTTACCTCGCTGCAGACCCGGCGATCAGCGACGCTTTACGGCTGGTGCGTCTGCCGTACCACCTCTCTTCTCTCACCCAAGCGGCGGCGGTCGCGGCACTTGCGCACGCCCCCGAAATGCTCGCGATGGTCGACGACATCAAGGTGCAGCGCGACCGTATCGAAACGACGTTGCGCGAACTCGGCTACAACCCGTTTCCGAGCGCCTCGAATTTTGTGCTTTTCGGTGGCGTTCCCGACGCCCACCGCATGTTCGAGCAACTGCTCGAACGCGACATCATCATTCGCGACCTCGGTATTGCCGGCCACCTGCGTGTAAGTGCAGGCACCGCGGCCGAGACCACGGCTTTCCTCGAAGCAATGCGCGAGCTCACGGAGTAGTACGCCTGTCGAAGCCGCGAGCGAGCCCGACTGCGCGTCCTCGCGCTGCGCAGAAGCCTGACCCGAGCATCCGCCACGGCGCACAAGCGCGCCCGAGCATCCGCGACGGCGCAAAAGCCAGCCGAGGATCCGCCACGGTGCAAAAGCCCGGTCCGAGCATGCGCCCCCACCCGGCCCGATAGACTTTTCGGCATGTCACGCGAACCCCGTACCGCCAGCCTCACGCGCGAAACGAGCGAATCGAGCATCGAGCTCTCGCTCAATCTCGACGGCACCGGAGTCTCGCACATCGACACCTCGGTTCCGTTCTACAACCACCTGCTCACCGCGTTCGCGAAGCACTCCCTGACCGACCTCACGGTGAAGGCGACCGGCGACACCGACATCGACGTGCACCACACGGTCGAAGACATTGGAATCGTGCTCGGTCAGGCCATTCGGCAGGCCCTCGGCGACAAGAGCGGCATTTCGCGCTTCGGCGACGCGCTCGTTCCCCTCGACGAGGCTCTCGTGCAGGCCGTCGTCGACATCTCCGGCCGCCCGTTCCTCGTGCACACCGGCGAGCCGGCCGGGTTCGAATATCACCTGATCGGCGGTCACTTCACCGGCTCCATGGTGCGTCACGTCTTCGAAGCAATCACCTTCAACGCCGGTCTCACCGTGCACATCACTGTGCTCGGCGGTCGAGACCCGCACCACATCGCCGAGGCCGAATTCAAGGCATTCGCCCGCGCCTTTCGCTTCGCCAAGCAGTTCGACGCGAGTGTATCGGGCATCCCGTCGACCAAGGGCGCGCTGTGACGTCACCTCGTGTCGTCGTGCTCGACTACGGCAGTGGCAACGTGCACTCGGCAGTCAAGGCGCTCGAGAGGGTCGGCGCGAAAGTCGAGCTCACGGCTGACCGACGCGCTGTGGCCGAGGCTGACGGTCTGCTGGTTCCGGGCGTCGGTGCGTTCAGCGCCGTGATGGCCGCTCTCGATTCTGTGCGCGGCGGTGAATTGATCGACAAACGCCTGGCGGGCGGCCGACCCGTGCTCGGCATCTGTGTGGGCATGCAGGTTCTGTTCTCGCGCGGCATCGAACGCGGCACCGATACCGAGGGCCTCGGCGAGTGGCCGGGCACCGTCGAAGAGTTGCGAGCGGATGTTCTGCCGCACATGGGCTGGAACACCGTGTCGGCGCCGCCCGAGTCGAGGCTGTTCGAATCCATCGGCAATGAGCGTTTCTACTTCGTGCACTCCTACGCCGCGCAGAACTGGGAGCTCGAGGTGCAGCCGCCCCTGCCTGGTGCCGCGGTGACGTGGGCCGAACACGGCGCACCGTTCATCGCCGCCGTCGAGAACGGCCCGCTGGCCGCAACGCAGTTCCACCCCGAGAAGTCGGGGGAGGCCGGTATGCAGCTGCTCTCCAACTGGCTCCGCACGCTGTGAGCCACGTACGCTGTGAGCCCCCGCACGGTCTGAGCCTCCACACGCTCTGAGCCTCAACCGCCACCAGCGCTGATACCCTCTGAGCGCCGCCGAGCATCCACTCGCCGTCACACCCCTAGTCGAAAGATCTGTTCGTTCATGACCGAAACACCCGCTCTCGTTCTGCTGCCCGCCGTCGACATCGCAGGCGGCCAGGCTGTGCGCCTCACGCAGGGCGAGGCAGGCACCGAGACGAACCACGGCGACCCCGCAGACGCGGCCGCCGACTGGGTCGCCCAGGGCGCCGAATGGGTTCACCTCGTCGACCTCGACGCGGCATTCGGGCGCGGCAGCAACGTCGACGTCATCCGCCGGGTCATCGCAGAGGCCGGGGGCGTGAAGATCGAACTCTCGGGCGGAATCCGCGACGACGCGTCGCTCGAACATGCCCTCGACAGCGGGGCGACCCGGGTCAATCTCGGCACGGCCGCGCTCGAGAACCCCGAGTGGGCCGCGGCTGCTATTGCCCGCTTCGGTGACGCCATCGCCGTCGGTCTGGATGTTCGCGGAACCACTCTTGCGGCCCGCGGCTGGACCAAAGAGGGCGGTGATCTCTGGGAGGTGCTCGCTCGCCTCGAAGAGGCGGGCTGCGCGCGTTACGTGGTCACCGACGTGACCAAAGACGGAACGCTGAAAGGCCCGAACGTCGACCTGCTCAAGCAGGTCATGCAGAAGACCGACAAGCCGGTCATCGCCTCGGGGGGCATCTCGAGTCTCGCCGACCTGACCGAACTCCGCTCGCTGGTCGGTGCCGGGCTCGAAGGCGCGATCGTGGGCCGCGCGCTGTATGCCGGCGCGTTCACGCTTGTCGAGGCGCTCGCCGTCGCGTCGAACTGACCCTGCTGAAGCGTATTGCTGAACTGACCTGCCCACCTGACAAGCCGAACTGAACTGTCGACCTGACCTGACCTGCCCAACTGACCTGACCTGCCCAAGCCCACCTGACTGACCGTCGAACCGATCGGAGCGTAGTCGTGCACGACGAGCATCCGCAGCCCCACGGAGGGCCGGCCGATTCTGCCGGCCAGCCGTTCTCCGGCCGGCACTTCGAGGCGAGCACGAGCGCGTTCGAGGGTGATGACGGCAGCGCGTCGCCGCACGTTCTCGAGACGATGCGGCGGTTCGTCGCCGGTCAGGCCTCTCAGGCCGACGTCGTCGATGCCCTGCGTGACGCGCGCCTGCTGGTACCGCTCGTCGCGCACGCGGGCGAGACAGGCATCGACGACCACGGTCATCTCGTCGACAAGACGCAAGAACTCTCGATAGTGACCGTGACGACGCCCGACGGCCGCTCGGCGTTGCCCGCGTTCACCTCGACGGCGGCGATGGCAGCCTGGAACCCGAAGGCTCGGCCGATCCCGACCGAAGCGCGGCGGGTGGCCCTCGCGGCGGCGAGCGAGAACACCGACATCGTCATCGTCGACGCCACCTCGCCGACCGAGTTCGTCGTGAGACGACCCGCGGTGTGGGCGATGGCCCAGGGGATGCCCTGGCGCTCGCCAGCCGACGACCCGGAGGTTCTCGCTGTGTTCAGCGAATCGGTCGTGGCCGAATCGGCAGTGTCAGCGGTCTCGCTGCAGAACGGCGACCCCACGAGCAGGATGCTCGGGGCAGAACTCGTGGCCAGGCTCGAACTCTTACCAGGGCTTGACCAGGGTGCGCTGACCACCCTGTTGGCCCGCCTGCACGAGCGCTGGTCGCAGAGCCCCATCGTCGCTCAGCGGGTCGACTCGCTGGCCGTCACCCTCGTGACGGCTCCCCGCTGGGTCTGACCCGCTTCGTTTCGGCGCCCTCTCGGCACAGCTGCGGCCTTTCGAAGCGACGCGCTTCTGCCCAAGGGGCCCGCATCCACTGGCGCTAGGCGTACACCGGGCCGGTCAGCTTCTCGCCCGGGCCCTGGCCGACGGGGTCGGGAAAAGGCGACGCTTCGCGGAACGCGAGTTGCAACGAGCGGAGTCCGTCGCGCAGGCTCCGGGCGTGCATGTCGCCGATCTCCGGGGCACCGGCCGTGACCAACCCCGCGAGTGCGATGATGAGTTTGCGGGCTTCGTCGAGGTCGAGTTGACTGTCAGGGTCGTCGGCGAGCCCGACCTTGACCGCTGCTGCACTCATCAGGTGCACTGCTGTCGTGGTGATGACCTCGACCGCCTGCACATCGGCAATGTCGCGCGCTTCGTCGCTCATGAATATCCGTTCTCACTTCAGGTCAAGTCTCTGATAGACTGCTGTGCGGCTCTGGCACCGGTAGGTGTTAGATCGAAAGTGGAGATTCTCCCACCCGCATGACCGCTTCTAAGGTTATCGGGTCGATTGCACTCCGCCTGTCTTCATCACTGAAGGCAGGTAGATAGGGTGTGGTGCGTTGTGCAGACCGGTTCGTCTGTGCATGCGTGGTGAAGTTCAGTTTCGTGAGCGCCGGTTCATACCGGTAGCCCAGCCGAACATCCACCAGCATAAGGAGCAACGCATCAGCGATCCCCGTACCAACGACCGTATACGAGTACCCGAGGTTCGCCTCGTGGGTCCGGCCGGTGAGCAGGTTGGCGTCGTGAGCATCGACGTCGCACTCAGACTCGCACAAGAGGCAGACCTCGACTTGGTTGAGGTGGCCCCGAATTCGAAGCCGCCCGTCGCCAAGATCATGGACTACGGAAAGTTCAAGTACGAAGCCGCGCAGAAAGCAAAAGAAGCACGGCGCAACCAGGCGAACACCATTCTCAAAGAGGTGCGTTTTCGCCTGAAAATCGATGTGCACGACTACGAGACCAAGCGCAAGCGCGCCGAAGGTTTTCTCAAGGCGGGCGACAAGGTCAAAGCCATGATCTTGTTCCGCGGCCGTGAGCAGTCGCGCCCCGATCAGGGAGTCAGACTCCTGCAGAGATTTGCCGAAGACGTTTCGGAGTTCGGTTCTGTCGAATCGAGCCCGACCATCGACGGTCGCAACATGGTCATGGTCATCGGCCCTCTGAAGAACAAAGCAGAGGCCAAGGCCGAGGCCAACGCACACCGAGCGGCAGCGAAGCCCCCGCGGGAGGCACCCGCCACCCCCGCTGCCGAGCAAGCCACGGCTGTGACTGCCGCACCAGCACCATCAAAAACAGCGGCACCAGCCGAATAACGCGGCGCCAGCCACACAACTGAAGCATTACCGAACGAGGAGAGAACTATGCCCAAGCAGAAGACCCATTCCGGGGCGAAGAAGCGATTCAAGGTCACCGGAACCGGCAAGCTCATGAAGCAGCAGGCCGGCATGCGCCACAACCTCGAAGTGAAGTCGGGCCAGCGCAAGCGCCGCCTGAACACCGACCAGGTTCTTGCCCCGCAAGACGCCAAGGTCGCCCGCAAACTGCTCGGCATCTAGATCTCACGACGACGAAGAAAAGACAGATAGAAAATGGCAAGAGTAAAAAGGGCGGTTAACGCCCACAAGAAGCGTCGCGTGATTCTGGAGCGTGCCGAGGGCTACCGCGGCCAGCGTTCGCGCTTGTACCGCAAGGCAAAAGAGCAGGTCACCCACTCGCTGGTCTACTCGTACCGCGACCGCCGCGCGCGCAAGGGTGACTTTCGTCGCCTGTGGATCCCGCGCATCAACGCCGCTGCCCGCCTGAACGGCCTCACCTACAACCGCCTCATCCAGGGTCTGAACCTGGCCGGCATCGAGGTCGACCGTCGCATTCTCGCCGACCTCGCCGTCACCGAGCCCGCCACGTTCGCGGCCCTCGTCGCCAGCGCCAAGGCAGCACTGCCGGCCGATACGTCGGCTCCGAAGGCGACCGTCGCCGCGTAAGCGGTCGTCAGCCTTTCGCCAGTATCGCCTTTCGCCGCGAAATCGCGGTCGTGCCTCCGCACTTCTAAAAAAGGGGCGGCGTGTGCAGCTCAGGCTGCACCGCTGCCCCTTTTGCCTGCACGGGATGTTCGGCCGCGGCGATGACGCGGCAGAGACGAATAGTCTGCTTGACTTGGCGCATGCTTGATAATCCGCGCTCACCGCGTGTTCGGGCCGTCGCCAAACTCGCCAAGAAGAGCGCACGGTCTGAGACCGGGCTCTTTCTGCTCGAGGGGCCGCAGGCCGTCGCCGAAGCGCTCATCTTCAGCCCGCAACTCGTCGTCGAGCTCTATGCCACGCCGACCGCCCTCGAGCGGTTCACCGACATCGGTCAGACCGCGGTCGATGCGGGGGTCGACGTGGAGTTCGTCTCCGAACACGTGCTCGAGGTCATGTCTGACACGGTCACCCCGCAGGGCTTCATTGCCGTCTGTCACCAGTTTCCGACCGCCGTCAAAGATATTTTCGCCACCGCGCCGAAGCTCATCGCGATTCTCGAAGAGGTGCGTGACCCGGGCAACGCGGGAACGATCATCCGTGCCGCCGACGCCGCCGGCGCTGACGCCGTCATTCTGACGGGGCGGTCAGTCGACCTCTACAACCCGAAGGTCGTGCGCTCGACGACCGGATCGCTCTTCCATCTCCCGGTGGCGATGGATGCGAGCTTCGCCGACGTTCGAATTCGGGCGGCGGAGGCCGGCCTGCAGATTCTGGCTGCCGACATCAAGGGTGACGACTTGCTCGAAGTGCGTTCGACCGGTCTGTTGGCTCAGCCGACCGCGTGGCTGTTCGGAAATGAGGCGCGCGGGCTGCCCGACGAGATTCTCGCGCTGGCCGATAGGGCGATCTCCGTGCCGATCTACGGCAAGGCCGAGTCGATGAACCTGGCTACAGCCGCGTCGGTGTGCCTCTACGAGAGCGCCTTCGCGCAGCGCAGCGCAAACGCTCGCGCCTGAATATCTGCACACTTTTCTGCACAGTTCGTCGCCATTGATCGTTCTGCACAGATCACGGCTCGCCGAAAGTGCCCTGTCGTTCCTGAGTAAGCTTGGTTCTCGTGTCTGATTCCCATTCCCCAGCGATTTCCGACGAGTCCGTCGAAGCCGCGGTCGCTGCTGCGCTCGCGGCCGTCGAGAGCGTCACCGACTCTGCCTCGCTGAAAATCGCCCGAAACGAGCACACCGGCGAGTCGTCGGTGCTCGCTCGTCTGAACGGCCAGCTGCGCTCGTTGCCCAACGACCAGAAGGCTTCCGCCGGTAAGCTCATCGGCCAGGCGCGGGCGCGGGTGAATCAGGCCTTCACGGCCAAAGAGCTCGATGTCGTCGCTCTGGAGAATAACGCGCAACTCGCGGCCGAGGCGCTCGACGTCACGGCTCTTGCGGTACGCAAGCACCTGGGTGCACGGCATCCACTCTCTTTGCTGCAAGAGAAGGTGGGCGACATCTTCGTGAGCATGGGGTGGGAGGTAGCCGAGGGCCCCGAGCTCGAGAACGAGTGGTTCAACTTCGACGCGCTGAATTTCGACGCCGATCACCCGGCACGCGCGATGCAAGACACGTTCTTCGTCGAGCCGGTGCAGTCGCACCTGCTGCTGCGCACGCACACCTCACCCGTGCAGATTCGGTCGTTGCTCGAGCGTGAGCTGCCGGTGTATGTCATCGCGCCCGGGCGCACCTATCGCACCGACGAACTCGATGCCACGCACACCCCAGTCTTCAGCCAGATCGAGGGCATCGCCGTCGACAAAGGCCTCACCATGGCACACCTGCGCGGCACTCTCGAGCTGTTCGCGCGGCAGATGTTCGGCGACGAGGCGAAGATTCGTCTGCGCCCCAACTATTTTCCGTTCACCGAACCCAGCGCCGAGATGGATGTCTGGCAGCCGCGCGCAAAGGGTGGCGCCCGCTGGGTCGAATGGGGCGGGTGCGGCATGGTGAACCCGAACGTGCTGCTCTCGGCCGGCATCGATCCCGACGAGTACTCGGGCTTCGCGTTCGGTATGGGTATCGAGCGCACGCTGCAGTTCCGCAACAACCTCAACGACATGCGCGACATGGTCGAGGGTGACGTGCGGTTCAGTCAGCAATTCGGAATGGTGGTCTGACCATGAGAATTCCCATCAGCTGGCTCGCCGAGTTCGTGGCGCTGCCCGCAGGCACAACGGTCGCCGACATTCACGCGGCGCTCGTCAAGGTCGGGCTCGAAGAAGAGGGCTCGCACGACTTCGACATCGCGGGCCCGGTCGTCGTCGGCGAGGTACTCGAGTTCGGCGAAGAGCCGCAGACCAACGGAAAAACCATCCGCTGGTGCAGCGTACGTGTCGCGCCGGCCGGGCAGAGTGCCGCCGACGGCGGGGCGGATGTTCGGGGCATCGTCTGTGGCGCGCACAACTTCTTCGTGGGCGACAAAGTGGTCGTCACGCTTCCGGGTGCCGTGTTGCCCGGTGGTTTCGCCATCGCCGCCCGCAAGACCTACGGTCACGTCTCCGACGGCATGATCGCCTCCGCTCGCGAACTCGGGCTCGGCGACGATCACGACGGCATTCTGCGGTTGACGACGCTCGGGCTCGACCCCGAGGCCGGAACCGACGCGCTCAGCCTGCTGAGCCTCGACGACGCCGCGGTCGAGGTGAACGTCACGCCCGATAGAGGGTATGCGTTCTCGATCCGCGGCATTGCCCGCGAATACGCGCACGCGACGGGCGCGATGTTCCGTGACCCCGCTGCAGCCGTCTCCGTCGACGCCGAGTCCGACGGCTTCTCGGTCGAGATCGACGATCGTGCGCCCATTCGAGGGCGCGTGGGCGCTACCGTCTTCGTGACCCGAGTCGTTCGCGGCGTCGACCCCACCGTGCCGAGTCCGGCGTGGCTGGTCTCGCGGCTCAAGCTCGCGGGAATCCGCTCGATCTCCCTGATCGTCGACATCTCCAACTACGTGATGCTCGAGCTGGGCCAGCCCATTCATACCTATGACCTCGACCGGCTCTCGGGCGGCATCGTGGTGCGTCGGGCCGAGCCCGGCGAGACTCTCGCGACGCTCGATGGCCAGACCCGCACGCTCGATTCCGAAGACCTGGTCATTACCGATGACTCTCGCGCGATCGGGCTCGCCGGAGTCATGGGCGGGGCCGCAACAGAGATCAGCGACGAGACGACCACTGTGCTGGTCGAGGCCGCGAACTTCGACCCGGTGAGTGTCGCGCGCACGGCACGGCGCCACAAGCTGCCGAGCGAGGCAGCGAAGCGTTTCGAGCGCGGAGTCGACCCCGAGGTTGCTGCGGCAGCCGCGGCACGTGTTGTGCAGTTGCTCGAAGAACTCGCCGGTGGTCGGCCAGATTCGCTCGGTTCGACCTACAATGCGCACGATGAACTGCCGCCGATCTTCTTGCCGGATTCCTACATCTCGGGCCTGATCGGAGTCGACTACACCGAAGACGAGATCACCTCGTCGCTCATCGAGATCGGTGCGACCCTCGAATACGCGCGTGACGGGCTGCTCGTGTCGCCGCCGTCGTGGCGGCCCGACTTGACCCACAAGTCGACCCTGGCCGAAGAGGTCGCACGCATCGTCGGTTACTCGCGCATTCCGAGCGTGGTACCCGTGGCTCCGCCGGGGCGCGGATATACCCGCGAGCAGAAGCTGCGTCGCCTGGCGGCAGAGACGCTTGCCGCGAGCGGATCGACCGAAGTTCTGGTCTACCCCTTCGTTTCGAGCGCATCGAACGACCTCTTCGGCACGCCCGGAGACGAAGCCGTAGCGGCGGTGAAGCTCGCAAACCCGATCGACGGTGAGGTGCCATTCTTACGCACCTCGCTGCTTCCCGGGCTCATCGATGTGGCTCGCCGCAATCTTTCTCGCGGTCTCACCGACCTCGCGGTCTTCGAGATCGGGGCCGTCTTCCGCCCCGAGTCGGGCGTCGTTTACGGAGTCGCCGACGTTCCGCTCGGCGCCGCACTGCCCCCAGCCGAGACCCTCGCCGAGCTCAATGCGAGCATCCCGCCGCAGCCGTGGCACGTCGGCTTGCTGTTCATCGGTAACTCCATAGAAAAGCAGCCCGGCCAGCCTGCTGTGCACGTGGGAATCGCCGACGCGCTCGACACCGTGCGTGTACTGGCGACCGCACTCGATGTGCCCATCGAGATTCGACAGGGCACACACAAGGCGCTGCACCCGGGCCGCACGGCTGAGATCGTGGTGCCTGCCGCAGCGGCGGGGGTCGTACACGTCGGTTTCGTCGGAGAGCTGCTTCCCACTCTGGCCGACGAATTCGACTTGCCCCGCGTGGTCGCGGTGGCTGAACTCGACCTCGACCTGCTCATCGAACTCGCCGCTCGCAGTGTGCAGGCGACACCGCTGGCCGGGTACCCCGCCGCCACCCAAGACGTTTCTCTGGTCGTGGCCGACTCGGTGCCGGCGGCAGAGGTGTTGCGCGCCGTCGAGAGTGGTGCGGGCGACCTGCTCGAGAGCATCCGGCTCGTCGACGACTACCGCGGCACCGGAATCGACGCTGGCTTCAAGTCGCTGACCTTCGCCCTGCGTTTTCGGGCACCCGACCGCACGCTCACCGCCGCCGAGGCGAGCGAAGCGCGTATCGCCGGCGCGGCCGAGGCCTCCCGACGATTCGGTGCGACGATTCGCGAGTAGCGCATCGTCGCGCCGGCCGTGTGCCGGCCTCATCGGCTGTGCGAGCATTCGGCGCGCACGGCCCGGGATCAGTGCAGGTGTGGGCGAAGGGTAGATTTGAATCATGGTGTATTCGGTAGCAGTCGCGGGCGCAAGCGGGTATGCGGGCGGCGAGTTGCTGCGCCTGCTCGCGGGTCATCCCGAGCTCGAGGTGCGAACGGTCACGGCGAACAACAATGCCGGCCAGCCGCTGCTGAGCGTGCATCCGCACCTGCGCTCATACGGCGATCTCGTCTTGAGCGACACCACGCCCGAGGTGCTCGCCGGTCATGACGTCGTCTTTCTGGCCCTGCCGCACGGCAAGTCCGGCGCCATCACCGAGCAGCTCGACGCCGATACGCTTGTCGTCGATTGCGGTGCCGATCATCGGCTCGTCGACGAAGCCGATTGGGCGACCTTCTACGGCGGCGAATTCTATGGATCGTGGCCGTACGGCCTGCCCGAGTTGCTCGTCGAGAACCACGAGCGCCAGCGTTCTCGCCTCGCGGGCGTGAAACGTATCGCCGTGCCCGGCTGTAATGTCACAGCGATCAGCCTCGGTCTCGCTCCGGGTTTGCAGGCCGGCGTCATTCAGCCGACCGACCTCGTCGCCGTGCTGGCCGTCGGCCCCTCGGGAGCCGGCAAGAGTCTGCGCACCAACCTGCTCGCCTCCGAGATTCTCGGGTCGGCGAGTGCGTACGGCGTCGGCGGCACCCATCGACACAACCCGGAGATCGTGCAGAACCTCTCGGCATCCGCCGGCTCGCCGGTGACGGTCTCCTTCACCCCCGTTCTCGTGCCGATGGCACGCGGAATTCTGGCGACCTCGACCGCCCGACTCGCTGCCGGTGTCACGGCGCACGATGTTCGGTCGGCGTGGGTCAACGCCTACGCAGCCGAACCGTTCGTCCATGTTCTGCCGGAGGGGCAGTTTCCCTCCGTCTCCGACGTGACCGGCGCCAACACCGCACTGATCGGCATCGCCGTCGACGAGGCCGCCGATCGGGTGGTCACGGTCACCGCGATCGACAATCTCGTCAAAGGCACCGCGGGCGCCGCCATCCAGTCGACCAACATCGCGCTCGGACTGCCCGAGACGCTCGGCCTGCCGTTGAACGGAGTCGCCCCGTGAGTGTCACCACCCCCGCCGGTTTCGAGGCGGCCGGAATCGCTCGTGGGCTGAAGTCCACCGGCGCCCTCGATCTCGCCCTGGTCGTGAACCGGGGGCCGCGTAACGCGGCCGCTGCCGTGTTCACCTCGAATCGCTGCAAAGCCAACCCGATTCTGTGGTCTGAGCAGGTGGTCGACGACGGGGTCGTCTCAGCGGTCATCCTCAACTCCGGCGGCGCGAACTGCTACACCGGGTCGTTCGGCTTTCAGACCACGCATCAGACGGCCGAGGCCGTCGCCGAGACCCTCGGTATCGCGGCGGCAGACGTCATCGTGTGTTCGACCGGGCTCATCGGCACCGGTGACCAGGTCTTTCGCGACAAGGTCGTCGGCGGGGTGGCGCCGGTCGTCGCAGCCTTGCGAGCCGACGGTGGCGGCGATGCCGCGCTGGCCATCATGACGACCGACACCAAGCCGAAGCAGGCTGTCGCGGGGGGCGACGGATGGTCGATCGGCGGTATGGCGAAAGGAGCCGGCATGCTCGCTCCGGGCCTTGCCACCATGCTCGTCGTGATCACGACCGACGCCGATCTGCCCTCTGCCGTGCTCGATACGGCCCTGCGGGCGGCCACGCGGGTGTCCTTCGACCGTCTCGACTCCGACGGCTGTATGTCGACGAACGATACGGTCGCCCTGATGGCGAGCGGAGCATCCGGAATCAGCCCCGACGTCGCCGAGTTCACGACAGCGCTGACGGCGCTCTGCCACGACCTCGCCTTGCAGCTGCAGGCCGACGCCGAAGGGGCGAGCCACGACATCACCATCACCGTGGTCAACGCCGAGGCCGAAGACCAGGCGGTCGTTGTGGCCCGCGCCGTTTCCCGCAGCAATCTGTTCAAGGCGGCGATCTTCGGCAACGATCCGAACTGGGGTCGCGTGCTGGCCGCAGCAGGCACAGTGCCCGAGGCCGAAGCGACCTTCGACCCGTACAACATCGATGTGACGATCAACGGCGTAATGATCTGCAAGGCGGGTGAGCCCTTCGAAGACCGCGACCTGATCGACCTCACGCCGAGGGCCGTCACGGTGCTCATCGATCTGCATGCCGGAACCGAATGCGCGTCGATCTACACAAACGATTTGACCCACGACTACGTGCACGAGAACAGCGCGTACGCGAGCTGATGACCGATAACTCTCACGATCTCGCCGCCGTCAAAGCAGCCACGCTGATCGAGTCGCTGCCCTGGCTGAAGACGTTCCATGACCAGATCATGGTCATCAAGTTCGGCGGCAACGCCATGGTCGACCCCGAACTGCAGCGCACTTTCGCCGAAGACATCGTGTATCTGCGCTACGCGGGCATCAAGCCCGTCGTCGTGCACGGCGGTGGCCCGCAAATCTCCCGGATGCTCGACCGACTCGGCATCGAAAGCGAGTTCCGCGGCGGCTACCGTGTCACCAGCCCCGAGGCGATGGATGTCGTTCGTATGGTGCTCACCGGCCAGATCAGCCGTGACATCGTGACGCACATCAACGAACACGGCCCCTTGGCGATCGCGATCTCGGGTGAAGACGCCGGGCTTTTCGAGGGGCAGAAGCGGTTCATCGAGATCGCGGGAGAGACCGTCGATCTCGGGCTCGTCGGCGATGTTGTGGGCGTCAACCCCGAAACGGTGCTCGAGCACCTCGCCGCCGGGCGGATTCCCGTCATCTCGTCGATCGCTCCCGATCGTGACGAGCCGGGGCAGGTACTGAACATCAACGCCGACGCCGCGACCGCTGCGCTCGCTGTCTCGCTCGGCGCCGCGAAGCTGGTCATCCTGACCGACGTCGCCGGGCTCTATTCCGATTGGCCGAACCGCGATTCGCTCGTCTCGGTGATCGGTTCAGACGCGCTTCGTGATCTGCTGCCGAGCCTCGAATCCGGCATGATTCCGAAGATGTCGGCGTGCCTCGAAGCCGTCGACGGGGGAGTAGCCAAGGCGGCCATCATCGACGGCCGCATCCCGCACTCGATTCTGCTCGAGGTCTTCACGCAGAGCGGCATCGGCACCGAAGTGGTGACCGATGCCGAGAAGACGGTGCGAGCAGAGAAAGCCGTTACAGAGGAGTACTTGTGACAACACAACCTGACGTGATTCAGTCCAGCTGGGTCGACACCTTCAACGAGTCGCTGATGCGCACGATGGGTCAGCCCCTGGCCCTGCTGACCCACGGGCGCGGTGCCTTCGTGTGGGATGAGAACGAGAAGGAGTACCTCGACTTTCTCGCAGGCATCGCCGTCAACTCGCTCGGCCATGCGCATCCGGTGGTCATCGAGGCTGTCACTCGACAGGTCAGCACCCTTGCGCACGTCTCGAACTACTTCTCGACGCGCCCGCAACTGGCGCTCGCCGAACGTCTCAAGCGCATCACCGGCGCGGGCCCCGAAGGCCGCGCATATTTCTGCAACTCCGGCGCCGAGGCGAACGAGGCGGCGTTCAAGCTGGCCCGGCTGAACAGCTCGGGCAGGCGCACGAAGATCGTTTCGCTGAACAACTCGTTCCACGGCCGCACGATGGGTTCGCTCGCGCTCACCGGCAAGCGCGAGATGCAGGCGCCGTTCGACCCGATGCCGGGCGGGGTCATCCACATCGATTCCACGATCGCCGCACTCGAGGCGACCATCGACGACACCGTTGCAGCGCTCTTTCTCGAGCCCATCAAGGGCGAAGCGGGTGTGGTCGACCTGCCAGAGGGGTACCTCGTGCGCGCTCGTGAACTCACCGAACAACACGGCGTACTGCTTATTCTCGACGAGATTCAGACCGGCGTCGGCCGCACCGGCCGGTGGTTCGCCTACGAGCACGCCGGAATCAAGCCCGACGCGGTGACCATCGCCAAGGGCATGGCCGGTGGAATCCCCATCGGTTCGCTCGTCACGTTCGGCTGGGCATCCGACCTGTTCCAGCGCGGCATGCACGGCAGCACCTTCGGCGGCAACCCGCTCGCCACGGCCACCGCCAACGCGGTACTCGAAGAGATCGAGCAGGCCGGTCTCGTCGACAACGCCGAGCGCAAGGGAATTCTGATTCGCGAGCGCGTCGCCGCGCTGAACTCGCCGCTCATCAAAGAGATCCGCGGCCACGGGCTGTTGATCGGGCTCGGTCTCTCTGAGCCGATCGCCCTGAAGCTGGCTGCTGCGGCGATGGATGCCGGGCTCATCATCAACGCGGCGAACGAGTCGAGCATCCGCCTGGCTCCGCCCCTGATCATCCGCGAGCTCGAGGTCGACATCTTCATCACCCGCCTCAGCGTGGCTCTCACCGCCCTCGGTTACCCGCCCGCCTCCGTCGAATCCGTACCCGACGACCCCGACTCTGAGCCCGTTCCAGAACCCGAAAGCACCACATGACCCGCCACTTTCTTCGCGACGACGACCTGACTCCCGCCGAACAGGCCGAGATCCTCGACCTTGCTGCAGAACTGAAGCGCGACCGTTTCGCTACGAAGCCGCTGGCCGGCCCGCAGACCGTCGCCGTCATCTTCGACAAGTCGTCGACCCGCACCCGCGTCTCGTTCGCCGTCGGAATCGCCGACCTCGGCGGCAGCCCGCTCATCATCAGCACGGCGAACAGCCAGTTGAGTGGCAAAGAGACCGCGACAGACACCGCCCGTGTTCTCGAACGCCAGGTCGCCGCCATCGTCTGGCGCACCTATGCCCAGAGCGGGCTTGAAGACATGGCTCGCGGCACGACGGTTCCCGTGGTCAATGCGCTGTCTGACGACTTTCATCCGTGCCAGCTGCTCGCCGACCTGCTGACCATTCGCGAGCACCGTGGTGATCTCGCCGGCCTGACCGTCAGCTTTCTCGGCGACGGCGCCAGCAATATGGGTCAGTCGTACCTACTCGCCTGTGCCACGGCCGGCATGCACGTGCGGGTTGCTGCTCCGGAGAGTTATGCGCCCGCCGCCGCGGTGGTTCAGGATGCCCGGGCCATCGCCGCGCGCACCGGGGGTTCGGCCACCGTGCTCGTCGACCCGGTCGAAGCAGTGACTGGCGCCGATGTTGTTGTCACCGACACGTGGGTTTCGATGGGCAAAGAAGACGAGAAGGCCGCACGGGTCAAGGTCTTCGGCGGCTATCAGGTCGACCAGGCGCTGATGGCACACGCCAAGCCCGACGCACTTTTCATGCACTGCCTGCCGGCCGACCGCGGCTACGAGGTGGCAGCCGATGTCATCGACGGCCCGCAGAGCGTCATCTGGAATGAAGCCGAGAATCGCCTGCACGCCCAAAAGGCTCTGCTGGTGTGGCTGCTGCGCCAGCAATGACGCCGCACGCGGGTACCGCAGACGGCCCCGCTAAACTGAGCAACCAGACAGTGCAGGAGAGATTGTGGCTGAACGCGTGAGTGTCGTGGCAACGGGCGGTAGCCGTGCCGGCGAGGTCGGCGCCCTCTGGGGTGCTCGTTTCGCCAGCGGCCCGTCTCCCGAGCTGCTGGCTCTCAGCAAGTCGACCCAGTTCGACTGGCAGCTCTGGCCCTATGACATCGGCGGTTCGCGTGCTCACGCGAAAGCGCTCAACGCCGCCGGTTACCTGACCGACGCTGAACTGACCGCCATGCTCGACGCGTTCGACCGTCTCACCGACGCCATCGACGAAGGCTCGTTCGCCGCGGCCGAGGCAGACGAAGACGTGCATTCCGCCCTCGAGCGCGGGCTCATCTTGTACGCCGGCTCCGAACTCGGCGGCAAATTGCGTGCGGGCCGAAGCCGAAACGACCAGATCGCAACGCTGGCGCGCCTCTATTTGCTCGACCACTCCCGGCGCATCGCTCACCTGGTGATTCAGCTCATCGACGCCATCGCCTCGCAAGCGACCGCTCACCCGAATGCGCCGATGCCGGGCCGCACGCACCTCCAGCACGCCCAGCCAGTTCTGCTCTCGCATCACCTGCTCGCGCACGCCTGGCCGCTGGTGCGCGATCTCGAGCGGCTGCGCGATTGGAGCGTTCGGGCATCCGCTTCGCCGTACGGTGCCGGTGCGCTGGCCGGCAGTTCGCTCGGGCTCGACCCGGCACTGGTCGCCGCCGAGCTCGGACTCGACCAGGGCCCCATGCTCAACTCGATCGACGCGACGGCCAGTCGTGACGTCGTGGCAGAGTTCGCCTTCATCAGCAGCCTCATCGGCATCAATCTCTCGCGGTTCGCCGAAGAGATCATCGTCTGGGCCACGCGCGAATTCGGTTTCGTGAAGCTGCACGACGGGTATTCCACCGGTTCGTCGATCATGCCGCAGAAGAAGAACCCCGACATTGCCGAGCTCGCGCGTGGCAAGTCGGGTCGCCTGATCGGCAACCTGGCCGGGCTGCTGGCCACGTTGAAGGGCCTGCCCTTGGCCTACAACCGTGACCTGCAAGAAGACAAAGAGCCTGTTTTCGACTCTGTCGAACAGCTCGAGGTTCTGCTTCCGGCGTTCACCGGCATGGTGGCCTCGCTCACCTTCAACACCGAGCGCCTCGCCGAACTCGCTCCTCAGGGGTTCTCGCTTGCGACCGATGTCGCCGAGTGGCTCGTCAAGCAGGGAGTCGCGTTTCGAGACGCGCACGAAATCAGCGGCGACCTCGTGCGGTTCTGCGAGGAGCACGGCCTTGAGCTGCACGAGCCGACCGATGAGCAGCTCGCATCCATTTCGTCGGTGCTGACTCCGGATGTTCGTTCCGTCGTCACCGTCGCCGGCTCCATCGCCAGCCGCGACGGCATCGGTGGCACCGCAGGCGACCGCGTCGCCGAACAGCTCGCAAGCCTCACCGCGCAGGTGCGCCAGTTGCAGATCTCACTCGTCAACAGCCCAGGGGGCGCATCGTGACACTTGACAGCCAGAAAATGCCCGAGCCGATCGGCCCGCGCGGCCCGAACGGCAAGAAGCCCAAGCTCGACCGCGACATTCGCAACCACCCCGATTACAAGACCCCGTGGTGGCGCAAGCCGATGACGAATTCTTTGTACTGGATCGTCTTCGCCGCGGCGGCGATCGTCGTCATCGCGGCCGTCATCATCACGCTCTCGCTCGGTGTCAAACTCTTCTGAGCCCGCTCGTGCGCGCTGGAACGACGCGGCGCTTGCCGAGCTGTTCGCGAGACCGTCGGTCGAGGTGGCGCCGCTCATTCTCGGCGCATTACTGAGCCGAGCGTCGCCCGAGGGAACCACCTCGCTGCGTATCACCGAGGTCGAAGCGTACCTCGGTGTGGGTGAAGACCCGGGATCGCACTCGTTCCGGGGCAAGACCCCTCGTAATGCCGTCATGTTCGGCGAACCGTTCCACCTGTATACGTACTTCACCTACGGCATGCACACGTGCGCGAACATCGTCTGCTCGCCGGTCGGGTCGGCAAGCGGTATCCTGCTGCGGGCCGGCGAGGTGGTCGACGGAATCGAGCTCGCTCGCGAACGACGGGGTGAGTCGGTACCTCTGCGTGACCTTGCGCGCGGCCCCGCTCGGCTCACCAAGGCGATGGGCATTCCTCTCGCCGATGGCGGCGCCTCGCTTTCGGTTTCGCCGTACGGATTGCGGATGCCCGATCATCCGGTACCGTTCGAAACCAGCCTGCGCACCGGACTCAGCGGGCTCGGCGGTGGCGCAGCCTACCCGTGGCGCTTCTTCATTGCGGGCGACCCCACCGTCTCGCCCTACAAACGCCACCCCAAGCTCGTGCCCTGATCAACCACCTGGCCAGTCGACCTCGACGCCGCTGTACCAGGCCAGCAGATCTGCGAGGTCGTCGAACGTCTCGGTCGCCGTCGTCTCAGCGTCATCGTTCCATCGAATGACGACGTACCCGCCGTGGTCGCTCGGCAACGATTGGATGAGTACCCGATCGCTCTCGAATCCGCCGCTCACGACGACGCCCTCGACGCCGATGGGCGGTGGCGGCTCGGGGTGCGACCAATGAGTGGGGTTTGCCGCGAGCCAGAGCGCCAGAGAGGTGTCGTCAAGCACCGGATAGAGATCGAACTCTCCTTTCCACACTGAGACGAGGTGTTCGTGGCGTTCGCGTCGGTCGATTCGAACGTTCCAGCCTTTGTACGGCCCTTCCGTCACGACCCCGACGATGTCGTGCGGCGGCTGGTTGATCATGACGAGACTCCTTAAGCTGACGACGCCTCACTATAGTAGCCGCTCAATTTCCCGACCGCAGTGGGCCGCTGTACCCTGAGAGGCGTGTCTGCGCCCACCTCGGCAGTGTTGTCTGCCCAAACGAATGACCCGACGTTCGACTCCGTGTGGGAGGAACTGAAGTGGCGGGGACTCATCCACGTGTCGACCGACGAACTCGAGCTCAAAGCGGCGCTCGACGGCGGCGCTGTCACGTTCTATTGCGGATTCGACCCCACTGCGTCGAGCCTGCACCTCGGCAACTTGGTGCAGCTGCTCGTGATGCGACGGCTGCAACTGGCCGGGCATCACCCGTTGGCGCTCGTCGGGGGCTCGACGGGGCTGATCGGCGACCCGCGTCCGACGGCTGAGCGCACACTGACACCGCGCGATACCGTCGCCGAGTGGGTCGGCTACCTGCAAGCGCAGGTCTCCCGGTTCCTGAGTTTCGAGGGCGACAATGCCGCTCGGCTGGTGAACAACCTCGACTGGACCGCGCCGCTCAGTGCCATCGACTTTCTGCGCGACATCGGCAAATACTTTCGCGTGGGCACCATGCTGAAGAAAGACGCGGTGAGCGCCCGGCTCAATTCCGACGCCGGCATCAGCTACACCGAATTCAGTTACCAGATTCTGCAGGGGCTCGACTTTCTCGAGCTCTACCGCACGTACGGGT
The DNA here is from genome assembly GCA_025463765.1 of Subtercola sp. Lineage (GTDB taxonomy): Bacteria > Actinomycetota > Actinomycetes > Actinomycetales > Microbacteriaceae > Subtercola. The sequence continues at coordinate 37,206 of JAODBC010000062.1, forward strand.
GTGTGCTGCAGACCGGGGGGAGTGACCAGTGGGGCAACCTCACCAGCGGCACAGACCTCATTCGTCGGGCGGAGCAGGCGAGCGTGCACGCCATCGGTACTCCGCTCATCACGAACTCCGACGGTACGAAGTTCGGCAAAAGCGAAGGCAACGCGGTCTGGCTGGATGATCGGCTCACCAGTCCCTATGCCTTCTACCAGTTCTGGCTCAACACCGACGACGCCGACGTTATCGAGCGGCTCAAGATCTTCACGTTCCTCACGCGTGCCGAACTGGATCGCCTCGAGGCTGCCGTCGCCGCGGAGCCGTTCCGCAGAGAAGCGCAGCGCACCCTGGCCTACGAGGTGACTGCGCTGGTGCACGGAGCGCAGGCGACAGATGCCGCGATCGGGGCCGCGGCCGCGCTTTTCGGGCAGGGAGAACTCGCCGACCTTCCCGAGCTGACCCTTCGTCAGGCTCTGGCAGAAGTCATCACCGTGGAGACATCATCTACGACGTCGGTCCTGCAACTGTTAGTCGAGACGAAGCTATGCGCATCATTGAGTGAGGCTCGGCGCGCTCTCGCTCAGGGCGGCGTTTACGCGAATAATGTCAAGCTCGACAGCGACGCGGTCATCGCTGCCGATGTTGCTTTGCCCGGCGGAATCCTCGTTCTGCGTCGCGGCAAAAAGTCCCTTGCAGGCGCCTTCATTGTGTAGATTGCTCGACTTTCCGACGACATCCGCGGAAAACCGGGCGACACGCCCGGGAGGCGGAGCTAACTTGCCAGCCATGAAACATGACCGTAATGTTGTCTCTTGTCACCCCAAAGGTTCGGAAAGCGGAAGAGCTTACCGGCCTCAAGCGGGGCCATCTCAGCACTGAAGAAAACCTCGAGTCGCAAGATTTTGAGAGTTTGGGCTTCAGCTGCCAGATGAAGATATAAGATGGTGAAGTTGCCCCGGAGCCGGGTCCTGCTGAGTGTGGGGGATGGTTCGGGTGTGTCCGATCTTTGAGAACTCAACAGTGTGCACAATTGTCATATGCCAAATCCCCATGCCGGTTTTGC
>JAODBC010000015.1 GCA_025463765.1 Subtercola sp.
CGGCATCCCGACCACGACCGAGGGCAGCACCCTCCCACCCAACCTGATCCGGCTTCTCGCAGTTGACCGCGCCACCGCCGTGTTGGCAACGATCAGTTCGACCGCGTTAGCGAACCCCTGCCGCCTGCCCAACGACTCCTCACCCAACTCATGCCTACTCCGGTCAGCGACCTCCCCAGCCACCTGCGTACGCAACCCGTCCACCAACATGCCCAGCCGTTCCACCGCTACCAGGCCGGCGAGCAGATCACCGTCGGCAAGCCCGCAGGGCGCGGCAGCCCGGAACGTTCCACATTCCCCACACGCCGCAACCGCCTCCGCCAACAACACACCCAACGACACCCGAACATCATCGCGACCAGCATCGCGGCAATCGGTGCGACCGTCGGTGCCGTCGGCAGGGCTGCCGGTGGGGTCAGGAGATGTTGTGGTCATAGTCCGATCATACCACAATACCGAGGGAAACTCACTAACTAAGGTGGTTCTGAGCGCCCCCAGAATCACGGGAATTCGCACCCCGAAACACCCACCCCGGGCATCCCGGGCTGCCGCGCCCACCGGGCTTGCCACCCAGCGGCCTACCGCACCACCAGAAATACCAGCACCCACCGACACCGCCCAGATTGGGAGCGTTTTCGAAATGGCTGCTCAGATGATGGGGCTACCAAATAGCAAAACACCTATTGGCGAGCCCAGCCCGGTTCACGAAGCTCAGCCCGTTCACGAAGCTCAGCCCGCTTCAGAAAGCTCAGCCCGTTCACGAAGCCCAGCCCGCTTCGTGAAGCTCAGCCCCGCCCCCGCTGGTTACTCGTCTTGCATCTTCTCGTAGATCTCTTTGCACGTCGGGCAGACCGGAAACTTGTCGGGGTCGCGGCCCGGAATCCATTTCTTGCCGCAGAGAGCCTTGACCGGCTTTCCCGTCATGGCAGACTCGAGAATCTTCTCTTTCTGCACGTAGTGCGAGAACCGCTCGTGGTCGCCGGGTTCGAAGTGTTCGTTCTCGAGAAGTTCTTCAAGCTCGCGCTCGAGAGTCGCGGTTCCCCCGCCCTCGGGCAGGGCGCCCGGGCCTCCGGGCTCGGCGATGGATGATCGGGGCGAAATCGTCATGCCGAAATTCTACCGCCGCGCGTTACGCCCGCAGCGAGGTGGCGAGAATTTCCGGTCCGCGACGATTGACGATCGCTCCCCCGGCCACAGCGCCGAGAACTAAGACCACGACCCCGGTGATGACGCCCCACCACAGCGCCGCCGTGTGTGCGTCGGCGTCACCGAACTCGGCGATGATTCCGAAATAGATGCTCGGAGCCGAAAGCAGCAGCGTTCCTGCGACGATGCCGATCTGCACGAAGACCGACGTCGAGCCCGTCGACTGTGGCTGCACGAACGGGCTGTCACCCGGACGGGTCGCCGCATACGGAAAACGCGCCGAAATGACGCTTCCGAGGCCGATTCCCGAGAGCAGAAGGCAGGTGCTCACCCCGAGCAGCGACGGCAGCGCGGCGCTGTTGCCGGCGAGAAACACGGTGACGACTGATCCGATTCCGATGAGCGGCAATCCGATGAGCAGCACAGGCGCCATCCGCCCGACCCGATCGGCGATACCGCGCTTACCAGAAACGATGTGCAGCCAGACCGCCGAGCTGTCGAGTGCGATGTCGTTGTGAATCATGAACCCCAGGAACAGGCACATCACCGGCAGCGGAATGAGAGCGTAGACGGTGAGCGGAAAAGCGACCAGCACGAACGGAACCGCCATGATGATCGGAACAATCGGAACGATCACCAGGGGCACGAAATAACGAGGGTCACGAGACCAGTACGTCAGGCTACGAGCCGCGATCGAACCCGCGGGTGTCGACGGCAGGCTTGCGAACCACCCCAGGCCGACGGGCTCCGCCCGAGCGTCGTCGCGACGGTTCGAAAGCAGCATCACGGTGACAAGCGACCGCCAGGCCAGCCAGAGCACGATCACCGTGACAGCGGCGACGATGAAGCTGAGAAACGCAGCACCGCCCTGCCCTGTAGCGGCTGCCGCCGGCAGGGCCCACGCCGCGCCCAGGGGCGTGTAGCTCAAGAAGGCAGCCACGTTCTGCCCGACGGTGGCGCCGGATTCGCCCCAGTTCACGCTCAACGCGAGCACCACGGCAGGGGCGAGCAGCACGAGTATCAGCACGCCGACGACGCCGGCGACCTCACGGGCCCGCCGCGTCGAGAGCAGAAATGCGGCGAGCGACGACGACAGCCTGCCGAGCAGGATGCACGTCAGCACCGCGAGCCCGGCGCCGACCACGGCCAGCAGCGCCAAGCCCAGGTTGTGCGACCACGCCACCACGGTTGCGATACCGAAGATCGTGACGGCGACGACCGGAAGCGCCACGAACGAGCTGACAGCGAGGCCGGCAGCAAGGCTGCGCGGGGCGACACCGAACAAACTGAATCGACGCGGATCCACAGGATCGGCCCGTTGCAGAATCAGCGGGGCGACGGCGAAAGCCAGCACGATGACCGATCCGGCGATGACCAGCTCCGTCTCACTGGTCGAAGCACTCGAAGCCGAAAGGCCGGCAATCTGAAGGCACACGACGATCAGCGCGATCAGCGCGACGAGCAACCCGACGGCGATCCCGAACGCACGCGTCTTGGTACCGATGAAGATGTTTCTGAGAAGCGCGAGCCTCAGTCTAAAGAGCTCAGCAACCATTCCATGCCTTCAACTGCTTTGTGGCCGCCCGCCAGTTCGATGAACCGATCTTCGAGGGTGGAGCCGTTTCTGACATGATCTACGGTGCCGCTGGTGAGAACTCGCCCATGCACGATGATAGCGACGCCGTCGCAGACCCGCTCGATCATCTCCATGCTGTGGCTGGAAAGCACCACCGTTCCACCGGCGGCGACATACTTCTGCAGAATATCGGTGACGGTGTCGGCAGAGACGGGGTCGACCGATTCGAACGGTTCGTCGAGAACCAGCAGTCGAGGCGAGTGGATCATCGAGGCCGCGAGAGCGACCTTCTTGGTCATGCCCGCCGAGTAGTCGGAAACGAGGCGATTGAGGGCATCCTGAATTCCGAAGGCCTCGGCCAGTTCGTCAGCGCGCTCGCGCACGATCTGCCCGCTGAGCCCGCGAAGGGAGCCGGAATAGTGCAGCAGCTGACGGCCCGTGAGTCGATCGAACAGGCGGAGTTTGTCGGGAAGGATTCCGATGATGCGCTTGGCTTCGGCCGGGTCTTTCCACACGTCGTGGCCGTTGACGCGCACGATACCTTCATCGGGTCGAACGAGCCCTGTGATCATCGACAGGGTCGTGGTCTTGCCGGCGCCATTCGGGCCGACGATGCCGTAGAACCCGCCGCGTTGTACCTCGAGATCGACGCCGTCGACCGCGATCGTCGAGCCGAAGCGTTTGACCAGGCCCGTGAGCGACAACACCGCTTCGGAAACCGTTTTGCTGGCGTCGACGTTCTCGGTGTTGCCGTGCACGTCGACGCCCTCGTCGAGCACCACAACATCGATACGCTCGTCGGCGACCAGGTCGTCGCTCCGAACCGACACGTCGTCTACGACCGGAGCCTCGTCGACGATGGGCGCCTCATCGAAAACCGGCTCGTCCACGACGACGGAGTCGGCAACCGTGGAGTCGGCAACCGGGGATTCGGCAACCACGGCGTCGACAATCACGGCATCGACGACGACATCGGCCACGGCTTCGTCGCCGAGAACTTTCACACCGACGTTCTCAAATGCCACAGTCTCGACCGCCACAGTCTCGACCGCCACCGTCTCGACTGGCGCAGTCTCGAACGCCTGCGAGATGCGGTCGAGCGGAGTGACCTCGGTTTCGCGCGAAACCTTCGTGGGCAGAACCTCAGTGGGCGCCGCTTCGACAGGCAGCACTTCGATCGCGGCGGGTTCAGGCGACTTCGACGCGGGCGACTTCGACACGGGGGGCGTCGAGACGGGCAACTTCGACACGGGCGGCGTCGACACGGGGGCCTTGACCGCCGGGCGTGCCGTCGCCGGTTTGCCCTCGGCGCTGCGGGGTGTGGATGTTCGAGGGGTCGTTGCGCGTGCGGCCGGGGTTCGGGCGGTCGTGGCCCGGGCAGTCGGCGTGCGCGGCGTGGCCGCGGCAGCCGGTCGTTTCGCGGCGGCCGGCTTGCGTGCCGGCGTTTTCGGAGCCGGAGCGGGAGCCGGAGTCGACGTGGAAGCGGTTGAGTCGCGGGGCGCCGAATCGGCTGCAGAAGACGCACCCGCCGACGCACCCGCCGACGCACCGGTCGCCTCAGCAGGAGCGGCCGTGGGCTTCTTCGGCGTCGTGCCGGGCGTCACCCGTGCCGACGCCGGGCGTGGACGCGGAGCACGGCGCACAGGGGCACGAACGGTGCCTGTCGTGGAGCGAGCAGCCGCAGCCGCGCCGGCGGGCAGCGTCGTGCGTTCCGACGTGCTCACGTCGGAGTGCTCGCTGTCTTCGCTTTGGCGATCTGTGTCGGAACTCACTACCTCAACCTATCAATCCCCGTTAAACCCCGCTGTCAGAAGTCTTTCGCAGAACCTTCGACTGCAGCATGTATATCACAGCGCCCGGCGACCAACCTGAGCCTCGATCATGCGCCTTCACCGACATACAATTGGCCGTTCATACCGCGTTCGGGAGGGCACAGACCATGACCGCACAGCCGCCGATCGATGACACCCAGGTGAACCCGCGGGTTGCACGCGGAATCGACCGGGTTCTGAGCATCCACCGCCCGGTCGTGCTCGCCCACATTCGTGGATTGCGTAAGCGTCACCCCGGTTCGAGCCCCCAACAGCTCATTACCATTTTGGAGCGGCACTACCTCACAGCGGTCACATCCGGCGGCGCGGCGGTGGGCGCGACCTCTGTCATACCTGCTGTGGGCACGGGCACGGCTCTGGCCCTGACCGGCGTCGAGACCCTCGGGTTTCTCGAAGCGAGCGCGCTCTTCGCGCAGTCGATCACCGAGGTGCACGGCATAGCGGTAGAGAACCCCGACCGCTCCCGCGCTCTGGTGATGACGCTGATGATGGGTAGCGGCGGGGTAGATCTCGTGCAGCAGCTCGCCAAGCAGGTCGGGGGTGGCGGAGTCGCCCGTACCGAGTTCTGGGGAACCATCGTGACTCGCAGCCTGCCCGCAGCGGCCGTCGGGCCTGTCGCAGACCAGGTGAAGAAGACATTCGTAAAGCATCTGATCGCGTGGACCGGCTCCACTGCTGTCGGGCGGTTGATGCCGTTCGGCATCGGGGCCGTCATCGGCGGTGCGGGCAACAACATCTTGGGCCGACGCGTGGTGAAAAATGCCCGAACGGCATTCGGACCAGCTCCTGTGGTGTTTCCTGTCGGCCTCGAACCGACCATGCGGATGCCCGACGCGTCGTCATCCGGCGCGCCTTCAGCCGACCAGCCCAAGCCCAAGCGCGGCAGAGCCGCGAAACTGAGTGCGGAGAAGACCGTTCCGAAGCCTGCGAAGCCGGCGAAGCAGCGCAAACCGCCGAAGCCGCCGCGGCACCCTTCTTCTGAGCGAGTGGTGAATTACGGGCTGCCGGCCGATAACCCTCCACAGGCCTCGACTTCGATGTGAAGTGCACAGGTCTGCGTCGCCCGGGGCTCAGCGCCGACACCGCGTCACCGGGTCGACTTAGTATCTCGGCATGCGACAAGCGCTGCACTCACCGTGGTTTCACCCCGACGACGAGCGCGCGCCCGCCGAGCCCGCGTACGCCGTGCCGCTTCGTGTCGACCGAAGTGAGGCTCCGCGCTATCGCTTGTTCAACGTCGGGCACGAGCGTCTTGTCGGTGTGACCCTATCGCTGTTGGGTTCGGGCGCAATGCCCTCGGTTGCTCCCCGGGCCCTCGATGTGGGCGCTGCCATCGAGGTGGTGATCCGCGGCGACGACCTCGCTCGGCGAACTGTTCTCGTCGTGCGATGGTTTCGCCCTTCGGGAGACGAATACCTCTGGCGTGTCAGCTTCTAAGGCTGCGAGACACCGCCGACGGGCAGTGTCTGTGCCTGATGCTTTAATGCCTCATGCACAAAAAATCATCGTCTGCCGCCCTCATTCGTTCGGCCGCCGTGTTATCCGTAGCCATTCAGTGGCATCTTCCCGAAGCCGAATCGGTCGAGGCCACAGTCGAGCTGCTCGACTTCGTGTCTCCGAGCGGTCTGCCGTTGCGAAGCTGGCACATCGTGACCGACCCCGGCATCGACGCCGATACGCCCGCGTGGTCATCGGCTCGAGCGTCGTCGGTGCGCGCTCTGAATCAGCGGGCGCGAGTGCGAGTGCCCCGCCACGACGGCCCCTGCCTTCTTCGAGTCGGTGTCGTCGACAGCGCCGGAACCCGTTTCACCGAGACGTACCGGTTCGACCGCCGAGAACCCTGAGACTTCGAGACTTCGAGACTTCGACGCCCGAAACGCCCGAACGCCTGAGAGTCCTGAGAGTCCTGAAAGTCCTGAGACTCCCGCGACGCCCGCCTAGTCGAAATCGACGATGACCGTGTCGGCCGCGCCTTCGAGATTGACGAACCCCGCGATGAAGCCGAACCCCCAGCTGAAGTGGATGAACGGCAGCACCGCAGCGAACCATAGCCCCGTTCGAAAGCCCGACCGCGTCATCACCGACAGCGCAAGCACGAGCACGACAAGCACATAGGCGAGGGGCACAACCAGCAAAGCGAACAGCACGAGTGAGACGACCGCAGCGGGGCCCAGAGCGCCCGCCACACCGCCGAAGAAGCCGATGGCACCCAGAATGAACCCGACAATCGTGGTCAGAACGATGACCGGAGGCAGGGCGAAACGCAAGACCTTCTCTTCGGGAAAGGCCCGGGCGAACTCGCCTCGCCACAACCCCTCTGCGAAAAGTGATCGGGTGAGCTGCACGACGCGGGTGGGCGGCGAGATCTCCAGGGCGAGATCGGGCACGAACCAGACGGTGTTTCCGGCTTCGCGCAGACGTTCGTTGAGCTCCCAGCCCTGACCGTGCCTGATCTCTTCGTTATACAGGCCGATGTCGATGAAGGTGCGCCGGCGAATGACGTGAGCCTGGGCCGATTGAGTCTGCGCCTCTGGCCCTCGCGGGGCGAGAGGGTCGCTACCCAATCCGAGGCGGTGCTGCTGCGCGATTGCGACAGCGCGCACGAAGGGAGTGTGCCCGACGGGCGTCGTACGTGCAACGAGGGCGGCGGCATCCGTTCGCTCCATCGCTCGCACCGCGTTGACCGCGAAATCGGGGGCCAGCACCGACCGCGGGTCGACGCGGATGATCAGAGCGGTACGTGCGGCGGCGATCGCCTCGTTCAGCCCCACGACGAGCGACGTCGACCTGAATTCGAGCATCGAAAGTCGTGCATCGCTCGCAGCGAGCGCGCGCACGACATCGGCGGTGCCATCGGAGCCGGGTGCGACGGCGACCACGATGTCGACGCCGGGCGCATAGTCTTGCGCGCGCACCGAGGCGATAGCCGCCTCGACGGTCGTCACGTCGTCGCGCACCACGAGAATCGCGGTGATGGGCGGCAGGACGTGAGAGGTGGGCGTGGGGTCGGTCATCTGTTCCGCTCGGTACTAGTCGCCTTGGGTGATTTCGCGTTGTTGATTTCGCCGTTTCGACGGGGTGCAAACAGACCGGTAGGCCCTTCGCGCCAAAGCAACGAAGAGCCTACCAGCAGCCTGCAACGCTCGCGCAGGCCACGCCTCGGCGCGGCGGTCGCAACGCTCGCGAGGGCTGCGCAGGCCGCGCAGGCCGCAACGGTCGCTCAGCTCGCGAGAGCGCCGAGCGTCACCGTCACCGTGTTCGACTTGCCGTCACGAAGGTAGGTGACCGAGGCGGTGGCACCCGCAGGCAGCACGCGCACCTGCGCCGTGAGGTCGGTCGCGTCGGTGATCGCAATACCGTTGAACGCGGTGATCACGTCACCCTTCTGAATGCCCGCAGCAGCGGCAGCGCCCCCGCTGGTGACATCGGCGACCGATGCGCCGACGACCGTCTGCGACGAATCGCCGGCGGCAGCGATCGAAGCGCCGAGCAGACCGTGGGTGGCCTTTCCGTTGGCGATGATCTCATCCGAGATGCGCTTGGCGAAGTTCGCCGGAATCGAGAAGCCGACGCCGATGCTGCCTGACTGGCCCGTCGACGACGAGCTCGAGCTGTCTGCGCTCGCAATAGCGACGTTGATGCCGATCAGCTGCCCATTCGAGTTGAGCAGCGCCCCACCCGAGTTGCCCGGGTTGATGGCCGCATCGGTCTGAATGACGGCGAGCGAAATGGTGCTGTTCGCAGTGGAGGGAGTCTGGCTCTGCGTGCCCTGGCCCGGAATGTCGAAGTTCCAGAAGTCGTAGGGGCTGCCCGTGCTGTTGGGGTCGGGCGTCGCCTGCTCGCCCGAGGTGTCGGGAGCGGCAGACGAGGCCACCGTGATGCTGCGGTTCAGAGAGCTGACGATACCGTTCGTGACGGTGCCCGACAGGCCGAGCGGTGCACCGATGGCGATAGCGGTGTCGCCCACGTTGAGCTTGGACGAGTCACCCCATTCGATGGGGGTGAGCCCGCTGGCGTCTTGCAGTTTCACAACGGCGAGGTCGGCGACCGGGTCGGTGCCGATGACTTTTCCGACATAGATCTTTCCGTCGGCGGCGGTCACCGAAATGGTGGGGCTCGCCGTGGCGCCGTCGAGCGTCACCACGTGGGTGTTGGTGAGAATGTAGCCGTCGGCCGACAGAACGACGCCCGAACCGGTGCCCGAGGTGGTGGAGTTGTCGGTGACCGACAGCGTCACGACCGACGGTGATGCCTTGGCGGCGACCGCGGTGATGTCGGTGACGCTGTTCGGGTTGTTCACCGTGATGGTCTGCGGGCTCGAGGCCTGCGTCGAACCATTGTTGTTCTGCGAGAGCGCCCACACGCTGATGCCGGCACCGGATGCCCCACCGATCAGTGCGCCGATGACGAGTGCAGCGACCAGGGCTGCTCCCCCGCGTCGTTTCGCCGGGGCAGGGGCCGGGGCGATGGGCTGGCCATCGGGGCCGTACTGCGGGGGGCCGACTGGGGGCTGACCGAACGCGCCGTTTCCGTAGTTGGCGGCGGGGGCGACCGGAGCGATGCCCGGGGCCGGAGTACCCGGCGCCTGGGCGCCGGGGTGACCCGGAGCGTACTGACCGTACTGAGGCTGCACGGGCTGGCCCGCGACGGGCTGGGCGGGCGCCTGCTGGCCGTATGGCGGAATGCCGGCGACGGGCGCCGGAGGAACGACCGGCTGCTGCGTGACTGCCGCGGGAGCAACGTACGGCACGGTGGGCTGCGTCTGGTTGGGCTGCGAATTGTGCTGCTGAACACCGGGCTGCTGAACCGGGGGCTGCTGCGGGGCGGGCGGCAGCACCTCGGTGGGCTGCGCCTCAGTGGGCAGCACCTCAGTGGGCTGCGCCTCGGTCGGATACTCTGCGGTCGGCTGAACCTCGGTGGGCTGAGCCGCGGTGTGCTGCTGCTCTGGCTCGGGAGGCGTCACTGCCTCGGGGGTACTGTCGTTCTCAGTGCTGTCTGACACGGGGGTGCTCCTTTCAAGCATGCTCAGCATTCCCGGCTTTGCTGAACGTTCTATATGTAAGGGCTGAAGGCGGTCTGCCAGGTTGAACGTGACAGAGAAGAAAGCTGCTCGCGCATGTGCAGCCACCGGCAGTCGGCTGTCACGACTGCCGGTAAGTTTGAGGAATGTCAATCAGCGGTCCGTGGCAACGCGCGGCAGAAGGAGCGGGCCTCTTGGCGCCCGACGGTACGATCAGCGCGACGATCTTCGCCGAGATGAGCGCCCTCGCCGAGGCGACCGGCGCTATCAATCTCGGTCAGGGCTTTCCCGACGAAGACGGCCCCGACGAGGTGATCGACGCCGCGCGCCGCGCCATCAAACGCGGGGTGAACCAATACCCGCCCGGCCGCGGCACTCTTGAGCTGCGAACGGCCATCGCCGAACACCAGAAACGCTTCTATACGATCGACGTCGAGCCCGACACCGAGGTGCTGGTCACCGCCGGTGCGACCGAGGCGCTCGCCGCGACGATCTTGAGCCTGGTCGACGAGGGCGACGAGGTCGTGACGCTCGAGCCGTTTTACGACGCCTACGGCGCACTCATCTCGCTCGCTCGCGGCGAGCATCGAACCGTGCCGTTACGGCTGCCCGACTTTCAGCCAGACCCCGACGACCTTCGTGCCGCCATCACCGATCGCACCCGGTTGATTCTCATCAATTCGCCGCACAACCCGACCGGAACCATTCTGGGCCGCGACACCCTCGAACTCATCGTCGAGCTCGCGCACGAGCACGATGCTCTCATTGTGACCGACGAGGTCTACGAACACCTCACGTTCGACGAGCCGCACGTGCCGATCGCCAGCCTGCCGGGCGCGTGGGAGCGAACCATCACCATTTCGTCGGGCGGCAAGACGTTCAGCACCACCGGCTGGAAGATCGGCTGGATCACCGGCCCGGCCACACTGATCACCGCGATTCTCACGGTTAAGCAGTTTCTGACCTATGTGAACGGGGCGCCGTTCCAGCCCGCCATCGCTACGGGTCTCGCCCTGCCCGACGAGTTCTTCACCGACATCGCCGCGACTTTGAAGAACAAACGCGACGTGCTCAGCCACGGGCTCGAAAAGGCGGGCTTCGAGGTCTTCGACTCGAAGGCAGGGTACTTCGTCGTCGCCGACGCTGCCCCGCTGGGCTACGACAACGCCATCACGCTCTGCCGCGAACTGCCCGAGCTGGCGGGCGTGGTCGCGGTACCCATCTCGGCGTTCTGCCACGAAGAGCTGGCCGGCGAATACTCCTCACTGGTGCGCTTCGCGTTCTGCAAGCGGGTCGAGGTGCTCGAGCTCGCGGCAGCCCAGCTGGCCCGGCTCGGTCGCTAGCGTCGCACCCGAAAATCGTCGAACGTCAGCCCCGCCAAGCGGGTATAGGCCGCGGCGTGCCCCACGTTCGACGATTTTCAGCCGGGATCAGCCGACAGGTGCGGGTGCTCCGGCAGAGACGCGAAACCTGCGCAACGCCAGCGCCGGGTTGGTGCGCCGCACCGCCGCCAGGCGCTCGGCGTCGATGAAGGCCACCGCGACGTCGGCCTGCGCGCCGATGCTGGCGATCACCTCACCCATCGGGTCGACGACCATGCTCAGCCCCACCCCTCCCGGCGCGGTGTGGTCCGCCGCAGCGATGAAGACGGTGTTCTCTATGGCCCGGGCGGTGACGAGCGTGCTCCAATGCCGTTCTTTCGCCGGGCCCGGCACCCACTCCGACGGAATCAGCACCAGATCTACCCCGGCGTCGACGAGCCAGCGCGTGACCTCGGGAAAACGCACGTCGTAACAGGTCTGCAGGCCTACGGTGAAAGGCCCGACCGAGAAGGTCTGCGGATGCTCGATGGCCCCCGCGCGCATCCACTCGCTTTCGCGCCCACCGAAGGCATCGTAGAGGTGCAGCTTGCGGTATGTCGCAACGAGGGAACCTTGCGGATCGAAGGCGAGCAGCGTATTGAAATAGTGCTCTTGATCGGCGCTCTCGACCATGCCCGCAATCAGATGCACACCGTGCTCGCGCGCGATCGCCGAGAGGGCGGCTGCGAACGGGCCGTCGAGAGGTTGGGCGGCCGCAAGCGCTGTCGGGCCCAGCGGTGTAGCGAAGTGCGAGGAGTACTCGGGAAAGACCACGAGAGCGGCACCGCGCTCGACGGCCACGTCGGTGAGCCGCCTAATCTCGGAGATGTTCGCCTCGACATCGGCCGTCGGGGCGAACTGCGCGACGGCGACACCGACACTGCCACTGCCACTGCCACCGGCGCCACCGCCGCCGGCGACACCGACGCCGACACCGATACCGACACCGATACCGACACCGAGGGCGGGCGAAGATGCGGATTCCGGTGCGGCCTGATCGGTCATCTGCCTAGCCTATTCGCTCGGCCCCGACCCTCCGCCGGCCGAGCGAGCCAGCGCGCGTACACTCGTCGTATGGTTTTCGAGCGGGTCGACCGGCTGGCCGCAGGCCGCCACGCGGGCTACCGCGTCGACGACGATCTGCTCGGCCACCCGCGCACGAGACGGGCCTTCACGGCGATCACCTGGTTGCTCGCCGTCGAATTCGTTCTCGGCCTGGCAGCGCTTCTGGTCGCGTGGATTCTCACCATGAACGGCCTGCCCGTCGCCTGGCCCGTCTGGTTTCGCGGAGTCGTCGTGCTCGGCATCACCACGACACTGTTCTATTTCGCCTGGCGGGCTCGCGAGGGCTATTACTGGGCCTACTCGCGACTGCGGTTGTTCAGCAAGATCTTTCCCATCGTGACGCTCATCATCGCGGCGATTCCGGGCCTGTACCCGCTGTGGATGATCACCGAGCAGATTCTCTTCAGCCTGGTGCTCATCGGGGTCGCCGACTACCTCTCGTCTGATCACATGCGCCGCGTGTTCGTGAAGCCCTCTGACGGGAATACCCTGGCGGAATAGCGGTTTGACTAGGTATGAGCACGCAAACTTTGACCCAAGACAACCACGATCAGACCGTGGCCGACGGCATCGTTCTGATCGACTTCTGGGCTGCCTGGTGCGGCCCGTGCCGCCAGTTCGGGCCCGTCTTCGAAGCCACCAGCGAGAAGAACACCGACATCACCTTCGCCAAGGTCGACACCGAAGACCAGCAGGCGCTTGCAGCAAGCTACGGCATCACGTCGATTCCGACCCTTGTCGTGTACCGCGACGGAATCCCCATCTTCGGCCAGCCCGGCGCCCTGCCGCAGCCCGCGCTCGAGAACCTCATCGAACAGGTTCGTGAGCTCGACATGGCCGAGGTGCGCAAGGAGTACGACGAGGCGATGGCGAAGCGCCAGGAGGAGTCAGCACCTGCGGTGACGGCCGAATAAAGCTGCTGCCGCGCCTGCCGCATGAAAAAAGCTCCCGAGCGATCGGGAGCTTTTTTGGCGAAGAAGGCGAGGCAGTTACGCACCGTCTACGTGTCGCAGCACCTGCAGCGGAATGAACACGCCGAGCACCACCGCAACGAGACCCGATGAGAAGATCAACGTGGCGAAGTCGGGAAACTGAAAAGCCAGGCCGAACAGGTACATTCCGCCGATGAACAAGACGAGCGAGACGATGAGTGACACGACGGTCACCACTCCCCCGGTCGACTGCCGAGTCTCGACGGGGCCCTTACCTAACTGAGTCATGGCATCTATCTTAGGGCCACTCGCGCGCTGACGCTCGCCTACGACTCACGCTTGACATCGCTCGGCGACTTGTCGGTTCGCCAGCCCCGCCAGCTCGGTTGCCGCAGATGGTCAGAGCTCGTCCATTCGGCGAATTCGACCTCTCCGACGAGTTGCGGGCTGAGCCAGTTCGCGTCTGCCGCGACCTCACGCGGAACGTCGATGAACGGCGACGTCTTTCGGCCCAACGCCTCGACCTCCGTCTTGAGCCGATCGAGATCCGCGTCGCTGAAGCCCGTTCCGACCCGCCCCACGTACCGTAAACCGCCGTCGTCGGGAATGCCGAGCAAGAGCGATCCGACGCCGTCGGCCCGGCGCCCCGCCCCGGGCCGCCACCCGCCGATCACCACTTCTTGCGCGAGGTGGTGCTTCACCTTGATCCATGACCGCGAGCGGCGGCCAGCCGTATAGGTGCTCTCGTGCTTCTTCGCCATGACGCCTTCGAGCCCCAGAGTCTTGCTCGCGGCGAAGGCGGCCGCGAAGTCGCCTGCGAAGGCGGCGGGCACCTGAACCAGGGAGCGGGCATCCGGCTTCACCGTCTCTTCAAGCGTGACACGGCGGTCATCGTACGACTGCCGCAGCAGTGATTGGCCGTCGAGGTTGAGCACATCGAAAACCAGATAGTGCACCCCCACGGCCGCGAGCGCGCGCTTCACATCGGCCTCGCCCTGCAGATTCATGCGCTGCTGCAGCCGGCTGAAGCTCGGCCGGCCTTTCGAGTCGAGCGCCACGATCTCGCCGTCGAGAACGAGTTCGTGGCCAGCGGATGCTCGGGCCAGCGGCTCGGCGAGGTCGGGGTACTGGGCGCTCACGTCGTTTCCGTTGCGCGTCAGCAGGCGCACGCCGGAGCCGTCGATGTAGGCGACAGCGCGAATGCCGTCCCACTTCATCTCGTAGGCCCAGTCGTCGGCGCGAACGAGATCGCGTTCGGAGCCGAGCGTGGCGAGCATCGGGGCGATGGGGGTGCTCGGCGCGGTCGGATCGGGGGTGGCGGCGCCCTTCGTGGCAGGCGCGGGCTGCGTCGCGTGTGCGGCCTTGGCGGGGGTGGTGGCAGGCGAGGGCTGGGTCGCGTGTGCGGCCTTGGCGGGGGCTGCTTGGGCCCTCGCGGCGTTGATCGCCGGAGCCTCGTCGTCGGGCTGCGGGGGCAGCGATTCGTGCTTTTTCTCACTGGCGGCGCTGTAGTGCGGCTCCATCAGGTGGATGAGCCAGTTCTGGTCGGCCTTCGCTCCACCGCCCGACCCGGTGTGGATGAGCGCAAATTTACGTGCGCCGCCGAGCCCGCCCTTCTTCGTGCCGTGCAATGTTGCGATGATCTCCTTGCCGTCGCGCCATTTCTCGAGGTCGTAGACTCCCTCGTCCCAGATCTCGACCGTACCCCCGCCGTATTCGCCCTTCGGAATGGTTCCGGCGAACGAGCCGTACTCGAGCGGATGGTCTTCGGTCTGCACGGCGAGATGGTTGGTCTTCGGCTCGGTTGGCGTGCCCTTCGGCAGCGCCCACGAGACGAGTACCCCGTGGTGCTCGAGCCGGAAGTCGTAGTGCAGCCGCGACGCCTCGTGCTTCTGTATGACGAACGAATTGCCTTCGCCGGGCGTCGGCCGGGCATCCGGAACCGGCTCGGGCGTCTTGCTGCGGTCGCGCATCGAGCGGTAGCGGTGCAGGCGATCGGGCTCGCCCGAACCGGCAGCATCACCGTCGGCGTGCCCATCGGCGTGCCCGGCAGCGTCGCCGGCCGCATCGCCCCTGCCACCGCCCGGCTCCCCCGGCAGCCACACCTCGCCGCCGTCAGCCTCGAGAATCACCGCGAGCGGATCACCGCGCCGCTTCACTCTCGCCAGCACCTCGGTGTAGTCGAGTTGAGCGAGCGACTTCGACGCCAGTTCGCGCCAGGTGCGCGGGGCTGCCACCATCGGATGCGCTCGCCCGCGCAGCGAATACGGCGCCACCGTGGTCTTCGAGCCGTTGTTCTGACTCCAGTCGACGAGCACCTTGCCGCCGCGAAGCGACTTTTTCATGTCGCTCACGATCAGATCGGGGTGGTCGGCCTCGAGAATGCGAGCCAGTTCGTGGGCGACGGCAGACACCTGGTCACTCGTCTGTGACCCGTCGAGCGCGGCGTAGAGGTGGATGCCCTTGCTTCCGCTCGTGACCGGCATCGGGTCGAGCCCCATGCCCTGCAGAATGGTGCGGGCCAGGCGCGCCACGTCGGCGCACTCCGCCAGCCCGACACCGTCACCGGGGTCGAGGTCGAGCACCAGACGATCAGGGTTCTTCTGCGCGCCGTTGCGCCCGAACCGCCACTGTGGCACGTGGATCTCGAGCGAGGCGATCTGGGCGAGCCAGGTGAGCGTGGCGCGATTGTTGACGAGCGGGTACTCGTTGTCGTGGGTCGAGTGTTCGATCGCGCGCCGTTTCACCCAGGTGGGGGTGCCGTCGCCGAGGTTCTTCTGAAAGAACATCTCACCCGGATGCTCGGCAGTGCCCACGCCGTTCACCCAGCGCTTGCGCGTGGCGGCGCGGTCGCGAATGTACGGCAGCATCACGTCGGCGATCTCGGAGTAGTACTGCAGAACATCCGCTTTCGTGGTGCCCGTCTCGGGGTAGATCACCTTGTCGAGGTGGGTCAGCTTGAGGCGGTGACCGTCGACGTCGACGAGCACATCGCCCTTCGAGCCGCTGGTTCGTACCGGTGTCATAGCCATATTGTGCGCGAGTGCGCGGGGCAACCACTATCCCTTGACCCGGGTTTGGTGAAAACTTAGGTCGTATGAGATCAATTTGGAAGGGCGCCATCACTTTCGGGCTGGTGAATGTACCGGTCAAGGTCTACAGCGCGACCGAAGACCACGACATCTCGCTGCACCAGGTGCACGATGCCGATGGCGGCCGCATCCGCTACCAGCGGGTCTGCGAAATCGATGGCAAGGTCGTCGAGTACGCCCACATCGATAAGGCCTACGACGACGGCGAGCGCACCGTCATCATCACTGCAGACGATCTCGCCTCTCTGCCGGCCGAGAAGAGCCGCGAGATCGATGTCGTCGAATTCGTGCCCAGCGACCAGATCGACCCCATCCGTTTCGACCGCAGTTACTACCTCGAGCCCGACTCGAAGTCGTCGAAGGCTTACGTGCTGCTGCGGCGCACGCTAGAAGAGACCGACCGCACCGCCATCGTGCAGTTCGCCCTGCGGCAGAAGTCGAGGCTGGCCGCGCTGCGCGTGCAGGGCGAGGTGCTGCTGCTGCAGACACTGCTCTGGGACGACGAGGTACGCGACGCGAAGTTCGCCTCGCTGAACGACCGCCCCACTGTCTCGGCGAAAGAACTCGAGATGTCGGCGCGGCTGGTCGACTCGTATTCGGCCGATTTCGAGCCCTCGAAGTTCACCGACGAGTACCAGGTGCAGCTGCGTCAGCTCATCGACGCCAAGCTCGAGGCCGGCGACGCTGTCGACACCGAAGAGACGTTCGGCGAGTCGGCGAAGGGCGAAGAGGATTCCGGTGGTGAGGTACTCGACCTCATGGAAGCACTGCGGCAGAGCGTAGAGAAGAGCAGAGCGAAGGGTGGGGCGAAATCCTCCACCACGCGCGCGCCGCGCAAGACGGCCGCGAAGAAGCCCGCCTAGCGAGGTCGTGGCTCGGCTCGCCGCCCGACGTCGAACGCGGCGGCAGGATGGTCGGGCATCCGGTTGCCCGTTGGTTGTACCTTTAACGGTTTTTTCCCACTATGCGCCGATACTCTCGGCTCGTGCCCAGCAACGACAACAACAAGCCCGCAGCCAAGCTGACCGTCAAGCAAGAACGAGAGGCGCGCAGGGCCGAGAAGGTCGAGCAGATGCGCCGCGCGCAGGCGAAGGCGACGCGCAACCGCCGCATCACCATCGGCTCGGTGGTCGGCGCTGCCGCCCTGATCGTGGTGCTCGTGATCGTCTTCGTCGTCACCGGCAGCTCCTCGGCACCCGCGCCCGTCGCGACTCAGGCCGACGGCGTGCAGACCTTCACCGGGCTCACCCGCAACCACGTGACCACGCCCGTCACCTACCCGCAGGTGCCCCCGGTGGGCGGCGACCACAACCCCGTGTGGCTGAACTGCGGCATCTACGACCAGGCGGTGCCCAACGAGAATGCGGTGCACTCCCTCGAGCACGGCACCGTCTGGGTGACCTACGACGCCACCAAGGTGACCGGCGATGCGCTGACGAAGCTGCGCAGCGCGCTGCCCAACACCTACATCATTCTGTCGCCCTACGTCGGATTGCCATCCCCGGTGGTTGCCTCGGCCTGGGGAGCCCAGATTCAGCTGACCGGGCCCGACGATGCCCGGCTGCAAGACTTCTTGAAGACGTACTGGCAGTCCCCGAACGCTCCGGAGCCGGGCGCCGCGTGCACCGGAGGAGTGACGGCACCGGGGTACGTGTCGGCGTGACCGGGCTAGGCACGGGCGACGTCGAGGAGGTGGATGACCGGGGCCACGATCATCCACCCGCTCCGTCGAGTTCGCGCGCACTGCGCCTGCGCATCGCCCTCATACTCGGCGCCGTGCTGCTTCTCGTGGTGGGCCTGGTCGTCGGTCGTGTCACAACGCCCGTCGCCACGACTCCCGGCACGCTGAGCGCCGAGGCCGGCTTCGCCCGCGACATGCAGGTGCACCACCAGCAGGCCATCGACATGGCACTCACGGTGCGCGACGAGACGACCGACCCAGAGATCAGGCAGCTGGCCTACGACATCGCCACATCACAGGGTCAGCAGGCCGGCCAGATGTACGCCTGGCTCAACCTGTGGGGCCTGCCCCAGGTGTCTCCGGTGCCGCAGATGACCTGGATGACCTTGCCCACCCTCGACCAGTCACAGGCCGAGCACGGCATGAACATGGCGTCGATGGCCGCCACCGACGCCACGATCGCGGCGTCACCCACCATGCCGGGAATGGCCAGCTCAGCCGATCTGGCGAAGCTGCAGACGCTGACCGGGGTCGACGCCGAGAAGCTCTTTCTCACGCTGATGATCGCGCACCACCAGGGCGGCGTCGAGATGGCCGAGGCCCTGGTGGCCCGGTCGACCAACACAGACGTCGTAGCGCTGGCGAATACGATCATCACCGCCCAGACCAGCGAGATCACGTACATGCAGCAGCTCCTGGCGGCACGCAGCTGACATTTGATGACTTTATCTCGCTAAACGCTAGACAGTTGCTGAGATTTCGTCATACTTGACTCATACCCATCTCCCGACTTCGCACCGCAGCCCGTCAGGGCCGCCCAGAACGCTTGCTCTCCCACAGCAATCAGCCCTCCCGCCTGCTTGTCGCCGCCCTCGCCGCCCTGCTCCTCACCCCGTTCGTGAGCCTCGCAGCGGCGGCTCCGCACGCTGCGTCAGCCGCCACGAGTGCGTCGGCGGCCGGTACTGTCACCTTCGCCGACGCGCAACTCAAAGCGTGTGTCGCGAGTACCCTGAACCTTCCGCCGAAATCAGAAATCACGGCCACCCAGCTCCTGACGGTCACCACACTCGACTGCAGCAGCCATCAGATTTCAAATCTGGCCGGACTCTCTTCTGCCACGAACCTCACCGCACTGTCGCTCGATTCCAACACGATCACCGACGTGTCTGCCCTCGCACCCCTGAAGAACATCACCTTTCTTACGCTCGGCTTCAACACCATCACCGACCCGTCACCGCTACGAAATCTCACGAACCTCACCAGACTCGACCTCGAATCCAACCGGCTGACGAGTATCGATGCCCTCGCGACACTGACCTCTCTGTCGACCCTCATCGTTCGCCACAATTGGATCTCGCATGTCACGGCCGTCTCTGGCATGACGTCGCTCACAACCTTCGAGGGCGAATACAACGCTCTAACATCGGTGAGCGGCTTCGAGAACAGGGCGAAACTCACCTCGTTCAACATCAGCAACAATCAGGTTGTGTCGCTTGCTCCGCTCAAGAACGACTCCGCACTGACGGCAGTGATCGCCGACCGCAACGCCATCACCACGGTCGCGGGTCTGCTGGCTCTGCCTGCACTCGCTGAACTCAGCCTGTCGAACAATCACCTCACCGACGCGTCGGGCCTCCTGAACCCCGCGCTGTCAGTGCTGCATCTCGACAATCAATCGGCGACATTGCCGCCTGCCGTTGTCGGCATCACGACCACCGCGCCGGTGACCAGTACCGACAGCACCGCCGTGAGCGTCGTCGTCGACCCGGGCTCGAATGTCGACGCTGCTGTTGCGCCAGGAAATCACGTCACCTGGTACGGCACGGGCACCGGAACGCTCTCGTGGCAGCTCACCGTTCCGTTTCGGTCGGCCGCACTGTTCACCACCTTCAGCGGTCGGCTGACACAGTCGGTCGCGGCAGGCACCCTGACAACGGGCGCGCCCACAATCAGCGGTTTGGCCTATCCCGGCCAGGTGGTCACCGCCGCCGCTGGCGCGTGGGGGCCTGCTCCCGTCACTCTTATTTACCAGTGGCTTCGAAACAGATCGTCGATCGCGGGCGCGACCTCGGTGACACATACTCTGACGTCAGCCGACGCCGGGCAATCGCTCAGTGTGCGCGTCTCCGGCTCGAAGTTCGGGTATACCCCTGTCGCGAAGACGAGCGCCGCCGTCGTGATCGCTCCCGCACCCCTCAAGCAGTTCACGGCGACTCCGACGCCGACCATCTCAGGAACGGCAGTCGTGTCTCATACGCTCACCGCCGCGCCGGGAAACTGGACGCCGGCGCCCGTGACTCTGACCTATCAGTGGATGCGCGGCGCAACACCGATCGCGGGCGCGACCGCTCACGCCTACACGCTCACGAACGCCGATGCCGGTCAGGCGATTTCGGTTCGAGTCACGGCGACAGAGCCTGGATTCGTTACGGCTTCGAAGACCAGCGCGGGCACCGCCCCTGTGACGGGCGGCCTTCTGACCGTCGTCACTCCGACTCTGTCGGGCACACCGACAGTGGGACAGAAGCTGACGGCGAACACGGCCGCGTGGAGTCCTGCACCCGTGGCTTTGACGTACGCCTGGCTGCGCGATGGGGTGGTGATATCCGGCGCCACGTCGTCGTACCATACGCTCACGTCGGCAGACGCGGGGCATTCGATCGCGGTGAAAGTCACGGGAACAAAGGCCTCGTACACCACTGCATCGGCCACCAGTTCGGCCGTCGCCGTACCTCAGGCGCTCACGGCGACTCCCGTGCCGACAATCACCGGCACCGCCGCCGCCGGATCGAAGCTGACCGCCGTCAGCGGCACCTGGACGCCGGCGCCTGTCGTCTTGAGCTATCAGTGGTACGTCACGACGCATCCGGCGAACGATTCCGGCGCAACACCCGTCACGACCGCAATCGCCGGCGCCACCGCCGTCGCCTTCACCATTCCCGCCGCTGACACCGGACTGCTGCTCTCGGTGACCGTTACCGGCAAGAAGTCGGGCTTCACCACCGTCACCTCCACGAGCAAACCCGTGGCGGTCGCGACACCGAACTAATCGTCGATCTCTCGCGAGACGGGCTCAGACCGTGGGTTCTCCTCGTCGCACAGCTTCAGCGCGAAGTCGCTTGACGACGTCGGGCGTGTAGGTGGTCGCGATTTGACGATCGTTTCCGCCGTTCCAGCCGTTCTCGCGGTACAGGCCGTCTGCCTGCGAACCGGGAACAAAGGGAAAGAGCTGGGGCTGCTGCGCCACCTGCACCACGGGAACGTCGGAACCAACTGCGAGAAAGTGAAGCCAGACATCGTCGTTGGTCGGGCTGACCTCCAGAAAACGCCGGCCGGCATCGCGCACCAGGTCGAGAAACGCCGGCGGAAACAGTTGGCCCGAAACAGACGTTCCGAAGTGCAGCAGGCCGGGAACATCGCTCGTGTTCGGGGGCCACGTCGAGTAGGGCGCCACCGCATCGCCCTCGATCAGAATCCGGTGCGCGCGATACGCCACAATCGCATCGGGGTGACGGAGCCGCACCTGCTCGAGCCCGAGCAACCACGAACTCGGGTAGATGATGTCGTCATCGCAGGTGACCATGTCGAAGCGATGCGCCGAACTCGACTCGACGTAGTAGCGGTACTTCGTGTGCACCCGCAGCCCGGGGTCGACCTCGATGATCTCCAGACCTCGCCGCCGCAGCCGACGAAGCGGCGCCGGGAGGTTCTGCGCAATAGCCGGGTCGTCGATCCACAGGATGAACCTCTTCGGGCGCCTCGAGCCCCGTGCAATCGACTCGATTGCCAGATAGGCCTCGTTCACGCGGCTGCCATGAGTGGTCATGGTGGCGACCACTGACGAACTCTTGCTCGTGACCGGTCGCAACGAGAACCTGTTGTTCCGGCGCAGGCGGCGGATGTCGCGACTCACCTCTGCCGTCGGAGTATCGATCGCGAGAGACGGATCCAAGGGCTGTTCGGCGATCTGCGCAGCTTCCGCTCTGCGGGTACCCGTGACGACCCGCCGTGCTGCTCGCCACACGGCTCGAGCCCCGGGAACACGAACGGCGGCGCTTCGGAACGACATACAAGCAGCCTAGGTGGTCACCACAGCTCTGCTGAGCGCGTTGCTCGGGGTGCAGCGACCGCGATCACCACATGAGCCACGTACATCGACCTTCTCGCGCTTCAAGCACTCACGAAAATGAAAGAAGCCCGGCCGAATGGCCGGGCTTCTTTCATGCATTTCATGCACACTGCGTTGCGGGGACAGGATTTGAACCTGCGACCTCTGGGTTATGAGCCCAGCGAGCTACCGAACTGCTCCACCCCGCGGCACAAGAGATAACACTACCAGACGGAATGAGTGCTCGTGACCGCAGGGCGCGAACTGCCCCGAATGAGAGCGGCATTTCCGGACGAGAGATGCTGTTGGAACGGCATCTCTCGTCCGGAACGAACGCTTTCGTGCTCCACGCAGCAGCGCCCTATCCGCCCGTGGAGGTCGGGGTGGGCGTGGGAGTCGCTGTGCTGTCGGTTCCCGGCGTCGCAGCGGTACCACCACTGGCCGCGATGGCGGCGTCGACCGCAGCCTTGAGCTGGGCATCCGCAACACCGTAGGCAGCCCAGTCGGCCGCCTTCAGAGCGGCGTCACGAGCCGTGAGAGCCGCCTGAGCCTGGTCGAGCGCCTGCTGGAGGGCCGCATTGTTGGTCGTGGTGCCCGTGCCGGTTGAGGCACCCGTTGAGGGCGTGGTGGGCGTGCTGCCGTCTCCGGCCGTCGCCCCGGAGTCGCCGCCGAAGAGGTCGTCGAGGGCAGCATCGAGCGTGTCTTCGAAGGCGATCTTGTCACCGAAGCCGACAAGGATCTTCTGCAGCAGCGGATAGCTGGTCTCACCACGCGACTGCACATACACCGGCTGCACATAGAGCAGACCACCGCCGACGGGCAACGTCAGCAGGTTGCCGTTCAGCACTTCTGTCGAGCCCTGTTTCAGCAGGTTGAGTGCCTGCGACACGGTGGGATCGGAGCTGAACTTGTTCTGCTCTTGCCCGGGTCCGGGCACAGTGGCGTCTTTCGGCAGGGTGAGCAGCCTGAGCTTGCCGAAGTCGGCAGACTTCTGCCCCGCGACGTCTCCCGCGTTCGAGTCGACCGCCAGATAGCCGTTGAGGCTCTTCGACGTGTCTTCACCCGTGAGCGGGATGAACGTGGAATACAGCGAGTACTGCGGCTGGTCTTGACCCGGCATCTGCAGCGTGAGGTAGTACGGCGGTTGCAGAGTCGGGTTGGTAGCCGACGATGTGGGGTCGTTCGGCGTGGTCCAGGCGTCTTCGCGCGAGTAGAACGAACCCGCATCGGTCACGTGGTACTGGCCGAGAATGGCACGCTGCACTTTGAACAGATCGGCCGGGTAACGCACGTGGCTCATCAGCTGCGAGCTCATGTCGCTCATCGGCTTGACCGTTGCCGGAAAGATCTTCTCCCAGGTCTGCAGAATCGGGTCGGTGCTGTCCCACGCGTAGAGCGTGACCTTGCCGTCGTAGGCGTCGACCGTGGCCTTCACCGAGTTGCGGATGTAGTTGATGTTGTTGTCGACCGCGTAACCCGGTTTCGGCGTGTACGTGTCGGCGATCGCGGCGCTCAGGCCCTCGGTCTTCGAGTACGGGTAGTTCGCGCTCGTGGTGTAGCCGTCCACGATCCATACCACTCGCCCGTCGACGACCGAAGCGTACGGGTCGGAGTCGATGGTGAGGTAGGGCGCGACCTTCGACACGCGCGTCGCGGGGTCGCGGTCGTAGAGAATCTGCGAGTTGTCATTCACCGCCGACGAGAGAAAGATCTCCGTCGATTGAAATTTCAGGGCGTAAGCGAGTTTGTTGAAGATGTTGTCGAGTTTCGGGCCGCCATCGCCGCTGAAGGTCGTATAGGTCTGCTGGGCATCCGCTGTTCCCGACGGGTAGTCGAGCTCGGTGGGCGACGAGCCTGCCGGTGCGCCGACGATGGAATAGGTCGGCGAATTCTCGCCGAAGTAGATGCGCGGCTCGTAGTTTCCGAGCACGCCCGTGCTGGGAATGCCTGACTCGGCGAACACGGGTTGGCCGTCGGCCGAACGCTGGTTGCCGTAAGCGGCGACCACGCCGTACCCGTGCGTGTAGACGACGGTCTGGTTGTACCAGCTCGCCGAGGTTCCCAACTGGGTGAGGTTCAGGTCGCGAACTGCGGTCACGGTGTCTTGGCTCTGCCCGTTGACCTCGTAGCGGTCGACGTTGAGGGCGGTCGGAAACTGGTAGTACTGCCTGAACTGCTGCAGGGCCGCGAAGGTGCTCGAGACGAGAGCGGGGTCGAGAATGCGGATGCTCGAGGTGGTCGCCGCGTCGGAACGCAGCGCACCGGCCTGCGCCGTAGTGGTGGCGTCGTAGGGAATCGAGTCGACATCGGCCACGCCGTACGCGTCACGGGTCATGTCGATGTTGCGTTGCAGATAGGGCGCCTCGAGGGCGCGCTCCGACGGGTCGACCTGGAAGCGCTGAACCACCCATGGCGTCAGCGAGCCGAGGATGAGCGCGCTCACGATGAGCAACGCGGTGCCGATGACGGGCAACCGCCAGCGCCCCACGAACGCCGCCACGAAGAACAGAAGTGCCACGAGGATGGCGATGCCCGACAAGATCTGCAGGCCCGGAATCGTGGCGTTGACGTCGGAGTACGAGGCACCCGTCAGGAGGCCGCCGCTCGAGGTGAGCGTGGCGTACTGGTCGAGCCAGATGCTGATGCCCTGCAGCAGCAGGTATACGCCGGCCGTGATGGCGATCTGAATGCGCGCAGTCTTCGAGATGCGGACTTCACGCTGGCCGAAGCGAATGGCGCCATACAGGTAGCTCGTGGCGAGCGCGGCGATGCCCGACAGCAATACGACGGCCGAGGCGAAGCCGACGACGCTCTGCCAGAACGGCAGGTCGTAGACGTAGAACGAAATGTCGAGGCCGAACTGCGGGTCGGTCTGACCGAAGGATGTTCGGTTCAGGTACATCAGCACGACCTGCCAGCGCGTGGCCGTAGCGATACCGGCGAACAGCCCGAGCAGGGCCGGAATGCCGAAGGCGGCCAGGCGCCGAAGCGGCTCGACGACCTGCTGGTAACGGTCGAGCTGCGAATTGAGCTTGGCATAGACCGGACGGAACCGGAACGCGAGATCGATGCTCACGAAGACCGGGATGGCCATAGCGAAGAAGCCCACGAAGAACATGACCCCGCCGGCGACCCACTGCGTCGTGAGCACGCTCACGTAGCCGAGCTGGTTGAACCAGAGCACCTCGGTGTAGAGATTCGTGAAGACGAAGAACAGAATCGCGAGAACCGCGATGATGGCGATCGCGATCGCGATGACGGTTCTCGACCTGCGCGCCGGGCTGCCTGCGCCGTTCTGCGCGCCAGCGGAGCCGCCCGAGTTCGGGCCGCCGCTAGAGGGCCCGCCGTTGGAAGGCCCGCCGTTGGAAGGCACTGAGGAGGAAGTCACGTTAAGGCCTCTTGAGTTAGCTGTTGATGTCAGCTAATCCTAGACAACCGTTGCTGCGTGTCCGCCGCCTCAACCTCCCAGAGCCCTGACACTTCAGTCACGCGACGGTAACGAATCTTTCAGCGCCCTATGAATCAGCCGCTCACGACGAAGGTTTCGGCGACGGTTTCGGCGACGGATTCTGCAGGGGTTACTGCGGGTCAGTTGCAGGTCGGCAGCGAGTCGAGCCCGGTGCCGGTGCTGATGTCTTTCAGTGCGGTCAGCGAGTCGGTGAGCGTGTTGACGGCGAAGACTCGGAGGCCGCTCGGCACGTGCCCTGTGACCTCGTCGCAGTTCGACGCCGGCGCGAGAAAGTAGCTCGCCCCCGCAGCGACGGCACCGAACATCTTCTGCCGAATACCGCCGATCGCTCCGACCGTGCCGTCGGCGCTGATGGTTCCCGTGCCCGCGACATTCTTGCCGCCGTTCAGCTGGCCGGGCGTGAGCTGATCGATGATGCCGAGCGCGAACATCATTCCGGCGCTGGGGCCGCCGACGTTGTCGAGCTGAATCGTGACGTCGAACGGAAACGTGTACGTGGCGCCGGCACCGATGCCGAGCAGCACCGTTCCGTCGCTGGATGCGACGGGCGTGACCTGCACGGTCTGCTGGGCGCCGGAACGGGTGATCACGATGCTGGCCGGCTGGGCATCCCCGTTTGCCGTCACTGCCGCACGAAGCCCGTCGACACTAGTGATGGCTGTTCCGTTCACTGAATCGATGGTGTCGCCGACCTGCAGGATGCCCGTGGCCGGCGAATTCGTGGCGAGTTGCGCCACGGTGATGTTGGTGGTGAAAGCGATGCCGAGGTTGGTCAGCGCGGCAGCGATGGCCTCTTGCTGAGAGTCGACCATCATGGTCTGGTTCTCTTGGTTCTGTTCGTCGACCGAGACGTCAGGCGGGTAGATCGCGTCGACCGGAACGATCGCCTTGGTCTGGTTGAAGAACGCCCCCACGATCTCGGCCCAGCTGGGCAGGCTTTGCGGCGTGCCGACGACCGAGACGGTGAGCATGTCGAGGGTGCCTGCGGTCGGATAGGTCGGCGCGCCGCTGATCGAGATGAGCGGCGTCTCGGTTCCGTCGTGCGAACTCGTGCCGAGCGTGTTGAAGACGGGGCCGGGCTGTTCGATGACGTAGGGAGACGGAATGAAGCTCATTCCGAGAGCGAGCGCCAGGGCCGCGATGAGGCTGACCCAGCCGATGGTTCTGCGCCGTCTCACGTCGCCCTTTCGTTTCATACACTCGCCGACCTCGCGCCAGTTGGTCACAGCACTGTCGGTCACAGCACTGTCGGTCACAACACCGTTGGTCACAGCACTGTTCGCCACAGGCGCACGGGTCGGCACCCCAGCATATGAGAAATCCCAGCTTGGCTGATGGGCCACGGGTTAGCGTAGAAGTGGTTGCTGATAGGCACCATGGAGACAACCGGGAGTACGGCACCGTGAGCGACGAACCAGACAAGAACCCCGAAGACGAGTTCGCCGACATGCTGCGCCAGTTCTTGTCGGGCAATTCAGACCTCGACCCGTCGAAACTGGCGAGCGCCGCCGGGCTGCCCTCCGATCCGGCGGCGGTGGCCCAGCTGATGCAGCAGCTGCAACGCGCCATGCAGCACACCGGCGACGGCGTCGACTGGAAGGTGGCGCTCGAGGCGGCGCAGGAGATCGCAAGTAAAGATGCGATCTCGATCGACCCGGGCATCCGCTCGGCCCTCGAACAGGCTCTGCACGTCGCCGAACTCTGGCTCGACGAAGTGACGTTCGTGACAGAACTGGCGGCGACCCCCAAGCTGCTCAGCCGCAAGGAGTGGGTGACCGCAACCATGCCGGTGTGGACGCAGCTGGCCGAGCCCGTGGCACTGAGCATTGCCGACGCACTCACACGCGTTCTCAAAGAGCAGGCGCCCGAAGAGCTTTCGGGCATGATGGCCGGCGCCAGCCAGCTGATGCGCAACATCGGCGGCGCGCTGTTCGCCATGCAGCTCGGTCAGGTGGTCGGGCAGCTGTCGACCGAGGTTGTTTCGGGTGGCGACGTCGGAATCCCGTTGCTGAGCGACCAGCAGGCAGCGCTGGTTCCACAGAACCTGGCGGAGTTCGGCGACGGGCTCGACATCGCTCCCGACCAGGTGCAGCTCTACCTCTCGGTGCGCGAGATCGCCCATGCGCGGCTGTTTCGGCACGCGAAGTGGCTGCGGCTGCACATGATCAGCTCGATCACCGAGTTCGCCCGCGGCATTTCGATCGATACCGACCGACTCGAAGAGCTGGCGAGCGGTTTCGACCCGTCGAACCCCGAAGAGCTGCGGCAAGCGATGGTGAGCGGCGCGCTCATCCCACCGAAGAGCGACGCCCAGCAGCAGGCGCTGGCGCGGCTGGAGACGACGCTCGCGCTCGTCGAGGGCTGGGTCGACGTGGTGACGGCTGCGGCGACCGTGCGGTTGCCCAAGCGCGACGCGGTCGCCGAGACCGTACGTCGCCGCCGGGCGACGGGCGGGCCGGCCGAGTCGGCGTTCTCGACGCTTGTGGGCCTAGAACTTCGCCCACGCCGTCTGCGCGAGGCGGCCGCGATGTGGCAGGCCGTCACCGATGCGGTGGGGGCGGAGGGCCGCGATGCGCTCTGGTCGCACCCCGATGTGGTGCCCACTTCTGAAGACATCGACGACCCGGCCGGCCTCGTGGCGCGGTTGCTCGCCGGCGAGCCGGAGCCCGACGAGATGGATCAGGCGATCGCAGACTTCTTTCGTGAAGAGGAGTCGGGCGGCGCGAGCGAGGCCGAGGGCGACGACACGCCAGCACCACCGGTCGTGTAACTCCTCGCTTGGTTCACGCACGACGGCCTGTGGATAACTCTGCAGGTCGTTTTGCTGTTGAGGGCAGCATGGGTGCATGACATCTCACAGCTTCCGGCTCGACTCCCGTTTTCCTCTCGTCTGGCGTTCGCCGACGGCCGCCCAGATCGGCGTCGATACCGCTCGTGTGCGTTTCGACAGCGTCTCGCGTACCGAAGAACGAATGCTGCACGCCCTCAGAGTCGGCGTGGCAATCGACGGGCTGCGCATGCTCGCGCAGGGCAGCGGCACAAAGAGCGGTGAGAACGGCTCCGACCCGGCGGTGCGGTTCTTGAAGCGCCTCGAGCCTGTGCTCGACGCGCGGCGCGCATCGCCGTTCCGGGCTGCACGAATCGATGTCGAGGGCGACTCCCCCGCTGCGGCCAGCCTGCGCCGGCTATTCGCTCAACTCGTCGGGCAGACCGGAGTGCCGCCCGCCCTCGACAGCGAGCCCGACGTCGTCGTGATCGTGAGCGCCTGGGCAGTTCGCCCCACGGTCTCGGCGCGCTGGCTCAACCGAGACATCGTGCATCTGCCGGTCGTCTTCAGCGACCACGAAGCCCGAATCGGGCCGTTGGTCACGCCAGGTGACGGGCCATGCTTGCACTGCGTAGAGCGCTGGGCGATCGAGCGCGACCCCGCCTGGCCGGCCATCGCGAGCCAGCTATTGGGGCGAAAGGCACCCACCGAACAACCGCTGCTCGTGGCGTCGGTGACCGCCATCACAGCGCGGCTCGTGCGCAGTCACCTCTCGGGCGACGGGAGGGGCCTGCGCTCAGGAGCGGTCATTCACGTGAACGCCGAGACCGGCGTCGTCACCGAGACACCGCGGAGCGTGCATCCGGAGTGCGGGTGCCGAGTTCTTGCAGAAAGCGTGACGGAGCCCGGGTCTGCGACCGGCCGGCGCCCGTTTGAGAGTACGAGAGGGCAAGCCGTTGCCGTGCGCGTGTGATGCCGACGTAGAGCAGGCGGCGTTCTTCGTCGACCTGGTCGAGTGTGGTGGCGTACGAGATCGGAACCAGGCCCTCCGAGACTCCGGCGACGTAGACCACCGGCCATTCCAGCCCCTTCGCAGAGTGCAGGGTTGCCAGCGTGACCGCTGCGAGGGTCGGTTCGTGTTGCGCCGATTGCCGTTCGAGGAGCTCGTCGGTGAACGCTCGAAACGTCGTGCGCGGTGGTTGCTGTTCGGCCAGGCCCATGATCGCATTCAGCGAATCCCAGCGATCCCGCAGCGCGCCGCGGCCCTCTGGCGGGCTCTGCGACCAGCCCAGCGAGCGCAGCACGTCGCTCACCGACTTGAACAGCGGCTCCCCCATGATCGACACCGAAGCGGCGCGAAGCGACATCACCGCCTGCTTCACCTCTGGCAGGTCGAAGAAGCGCTGGGCGCCCCGAATCTGGTACGGAACATTCGCCTCGGTGAGCGCGCCTTCGAGCGTCGCAGCCTGAGCGTTCATGCGGTAGAGCACGGCGATATCGTGGGGCCGGGTGCCGTCGGCGATGAGAGCCGCGATCGCCGCCGCGATACCGCGCGCCTCGGCGGCGTCAGACGGAAAAGCGGTGATCGTCGGCGGCAGGCCGACGGTCACCGTGTTCGCGGCTCGCAGAGTCAGGGCGCCGGGCCGGCCGCGCATGAGCCGGTTCGCCGTCTCGACGATCGCGGGGGTGGAGCGATAGTTCTGTTCGAGGCGTACGACGGCCGACGCCGCAAACTGCGAAGCGAACGAGAGCAAGAAGTCCGCTCTTGCACCGGCGAACGAGTAGATGGTCTGGCTGGCATCGCCGACCACACAGAGGTCTCGACGGTCGCCCAACCACAACGAGAGCAGGTGATACTGCAGGGGCGAAACGTCTTGAAACTCGTCGACCACGAAGAAGCGGTACTGCTCCCGCACCTGCATGGCTACCGAGGGTTCGCTCTCGATCATGCCGGCCGTCGCGAGCAGCACGTCTTCGAAATCGAGTTGCCGGCGCTCGTCTTTGATGCTCTCGTACCCCACCTGCAGATCGAGCACCTGCTGCACCGTCAACGAACCGGGCTGCGCCCTCGACGTTCGCGCGGCTCGTTCGTATTGCTCGATGGTCAGATTGGAGATCTTGCGCCACTCGATCTCGGCGGCCAAGTCACGCAGAGTCGCCGTGTCGATGCGCAGCTTGAGCTGCTCGGCGACCTGCCCGAGTACCCGGGCCTTGCTGTCGATGAGGCGCGGAACCGTGCCACCGACGACCTGCGGCCAGAAGAAGTTGAGCTGAGAGAGTGCTGCAGAGTGAAACGTTCGGGCAGCGACTCCACCCGCCCCGAGGGGGCGAAGCCGAGCTCTCAGCTCTGCCGCCGAACGCGAGGTGAAGGTCAGCGCCATGACTTTATTCGGCGGAAACACTCCGGTCGCGACCCCATAGGCGATGCGGTGCGTGATGGCTCGGGTCTTGCCCGTGCCCGCTCCGGCGAGCACCGAGACGGGGCCGAGCAGGGTTGTCGCGACGATGCGCTGCTCAGCGTCGAGCCCGGCCAGCAGCGCCTCGGCGCTCGGGGGTTCGGCGCTCGGGGGTTCGGCGCCCGGGGGTTCGGCGCCCGGGGGTTCGGCGCCCGATGGTTCGGTCACCAGGTTTCGGCGGCGATCGGTCCGCCGTACCAGTGCTCGATGATCGAGCGGGCGATCGACGCCGAACCGGGCAGCAGCGGCGCGCGTTCCAGGTCGGTGAGGTCTTCGCGGCTGAACCAGCGCACGTCGAGAATCTCTTCTCCGTCTGGGAGAAGCACGCTGTCGGCTGTCTCCGGGTCGACACGCGCGAGAAAGCCGCACATCAGCGAAGCCGGAAAAGGCCAGGGCTGCGAACCGAGGTACTGGGGGTCGACAACTCGCACACCCGACTCTTCGAAGACCTCACGAACGACGGCCGCCTCGAGCGACTCCCCCGGTTCGACAAAACCAGCGAGCAGCGAGTACCGGTTGTTCTCCCACAGGGCATTGGAACCGAGCAAGAT
The DNA here is from genome assembly GCA_025463765.1 of Subtercola sp. Taxonomy (GTDB): domain Bacteria; phylum Actinomycetota; class Actinomycetes; order Actinomycetales; family Microbacteriaceae; genus Subtercola. The sequence goes on from JAODBC010000015.1 coordinate 31,054, forward strand.
GCGGTCGTGCGCGTCGATGATGCCGACGATGATCGCCGGGTCTGTGCGCGGAAAGATCTCGATGTCTTGCACGGGGCAGCGCCGCACCCAGCCACCCATCTCTACGACCGTGGCCGCTCCGCAGCGCGGGCAGTGCGTGTGCGAACGATGCCAGTTCATGATGCCGAGCGTCTCGGTGAAGGCCCCGGCGTCACGATCGTCGAGCGTCGATGCGACATTGCGCAGGTTCACCCAGCGCGACTCGTCGGGTTCGAGGTCGTGGGCGGCTTCGTCAGAGAGAACGGCCGCAACGAGTCGGGTGCCCACCGGCTCGACCGCAGTGGTCGAGATCGAGAAGCCGAGGTAGATGCGCAGTTCTGACTGCGGCACCGCCGATGCGGGCACGAAGGCGAGCTTCGGATGCACGGCGGGCAGGTCGCCGCCCGCTGGTTGCGCGTCGCGAGCCCAGTCGGTTTCGCTCGCGTGGCCGGAGGCGAGAAGGGCTTTTCCGTCGTGGAGGGCGAGCACCCGGGTCGTTTCATCGGCCCAGAGCGTGTCGAACAGGTTCGGCAACGCCCTCGACGCGTGATCGCGGTCGATCTCGAAACGAGACAGAGGCAGCTCGGTGAGCAAAGTCTTCAGCATGGGTTGACCAATCGTGCGTGGCGAAAGCCAGCGAGCGCAGCAGCCGGCCGTACCCTGAGGGCATGGCCAGATCTTCTCTCACTCTAGCCGCGCTCGCCACTGCGGCAGTCGCCGGCCTCGACGTGGTATCGACCACCCGGCTGTCGAACGATCAAGCCGGCAGGTTCGACTCGGCGCTGCTGAACATCCGGGGCGGCGACCAGTTCGTGGTGCGTGTTCCCACGGCCCGCGAGGCCGAGATCGAGCAGTCGAGCGATCTGGTCGCGCTGCGCGCGCTCACCGGCGGATCGCGCAAGCGGCTGCCGTTCGAGGCGCCCGAGTTTCTCGGGCAGGCGCCCATCGGTGAGACACGCGGAATCGTCTACCGATACATTCCCGGCTACCCGGCCACGCTCGACAGCCTCGAGGTGAGCGTCGAACTCGCCGAATCGTTCGGGCGCGCCATCGCGGCCATCCATTCGCTTCCCACATCGGTCATCACCGACGCCGGGCTTCCGGTGCAGAGTGCGGCCGAGGCTGCCAGAACGGCCCGCACGGTAAAAGACCGCGCGGCAGCGACGGGCCGAGTTCCCACGGAACTACTCACCCGCTGGTCGCTCGCTGTCGAAGACAGTGCGCTCTGGCAGTTCCAGCCCACGGTCATTCACGGCGCCCTGGGCCCGGAATCGTTCTTGATCGCGGGCGAGCACGTCACCGGAATACTCGACTGGTCGAACTTGAAGGTCGGCGACCCCGCCAGCGACCTGTACTGGCTCAGCTCTGTCTCACGCGAAGAGTCTGCTACCCGCGTGTTCGCGGGCTACAACACCGGCCGGCTCGGGCCGGTCGACCGGCAACTGCGAAAGCGCGCTCGGCTGTATGCAGAGCTCGAGATAGCGAAATGGCTGGTGCACGGCTCCGACCTGCGCGACAGCGCGATCGTCGACGACGCGGTCGGCATGCTCGCGGGCCTTGCGACGACGGCTCAAGCCGACCTCGTGAACCCGCTCTCGACCGACACCGGGCGCGTCATGGCCGTCGACGAGGTCGAAGAGATGCTGAAGAGCACACCTCGCCCCGAACCGGTTTCTGCTCGCGACCACGCGAACGCAGCCCGCATCAGCGACGACGACTGAACCACAGCTCCGCTGCGTCTGAAACGAGTCGCCGACGGCGAGCCCCATGCTGCTACCGCGCTGCCGTACTCTTCCAGAGTTCGAGCAGCTCCGCCTCCGAATAGAGGCGCTGGGGAACGATGATCTGATCTACACCGACGAAGTAGAAGGCGGCGTCGATCAGGTCGGGATCGATGCCGCGCCACTTCGCGTACGCGAGGCGATAGAGGGCCAGCTGCAGCTGCTTCACCTCGAGGTCGTCAGCGTCGGTCGGAGGACGGCCGGTCTTCCAATCGACGACCTCGTAGCGCTCACCGCGCTTGAACACTGCGTCGATCTTGCAGATCACGATGTTGTCGCCGAGCGGCAGATGTATCTCGACCTCCACCTCCTCCGGGGCGACACTCGCCCACGGAGAGGTCTCGAACGTGGCCTGCAGCGCAGCGAGAGCAGCTTCGTCTTCGAGGTCGGGCGCCGCGGTGTCGGGCGATTCGTCGAACGTCAGCCGGTCATCCACTTCATCCGCACCATCGAGCTCGGCCAGCGCGGCGTCGAGTTGCTCCGAGCCGCCGGTCATCGAGTATCGGTTCTCGACCCAGGAGTGAAAGCGCGTGCCGAGCCGGGTCTGCCGGTACGGCCGCTCGGGCATCGGGCGACGCAGTTGCCGGGCGACTCCCTCGGCATCGGTGACGTAGTCCTTGAACCGAGAGGCCGCGACGCGCGTCGGGATGCCCAGCTGCTGTTCTTCGAGCAGTGACCGTCGTTCGGCCAGCAGCAGATCGATGTCGTGCGTCCAGGCGTTCGGTGCGCTCGGGTCTGCGCTGAGCACGGCGTCGGCCGCGGCCCGCACATGCGGTTCACGCGAACCCAGCGGATCGAGCGGCCACGGCACGAGCAGCTGAATGGCGGGCAACGGATTCTCGTCGTGCCGTGGGGCGTCGGGCAGAGCATCCGCGTCGATCAGCCCGTGCTCGGCGAGCTCGCGCAGAAACAGCCCGGGGCGGCGCGGCTGCAGCTGGGTCGACCAGAACGACCCGCTCAGCAGCAGGCTCTCGCGAGCGCGGGTCACCGCAACGTAGATGAGCCGCCGCTGCTCGTCGGCGAACTGGTCGACGATCTGCGCGCTGAACGCGGCTTTCGAGGCCGCGAACTCGGCCTGGGTGGCGGCCGTGCGCCACGGCAGAAACGGCAGTTCGGCTGTGTCACCGCGAAACTCGAAGGGCAGCTCGCCGAAGCCGAGCCAGCCCTGTTTGCTGAGCGGCCGGCCCGGCAGTTCGTCTTCGACCAGTCGCGGAATCACCACCGTGTCCCACTCCAGGCCCTTTGACCCGTGAATGGTCAGAATCTGCACGGTACCGGGCTCGGGCTCGTCAGATTGCGGCGAGAGCTTGTCGCGCTTCTCGGCCTCGTCGAGCCACGACAAGAACGTGCCGAGCCCGGCCGTCGAATCTGCCGCGACGAACGCCGTGATCTGCTCCGAGAACGCGTCGAGGCTCGCTTGGCCGAGGTACGAGCGCTCGTTGGCGGCCACCTCGATGTCGAGCAGCAGTTCTTGTTTCACCAGATTGGCCAGGTCGAGCAGGTCGAGCCCGGTTCTGGTGCGCAGGGTGGCGAGCTGCCGGCCCGCCGCCCGCAACCGCTCGAGCCCTGCCTCGGTGAAGGAGTCGAGCATCCGGTGCCCGTCGGGCGCTTCGGCGACGAAGTCGAGTGCGTCGACGAGCGAGCGCCCTTCGTCAGGGGCGACGGATGATCGCAGCCGCTGTTTCACGTCGTCACCCAGTGGGCTGAATCGGTGGTCGCGTTCTGCCAGCCACGAGGCCACCCGGCTGAGGGCGTAGACGTCGCGCACCCCGACCCGCCAGCGGGCCCCGGTGAGCAGGCGCACGAGCTCGGACTCTGCGCTCGGGTAGTAGATGACCCGCAGCGCCGACACGAGGTCGGCCACTGCGGGTTCTTCGAGCAGGCCGCCGAGCCCGAGAACGTGAAACGGAACTCCGCGTTCGGTGAGGGCAGAGGTGAACGCATCGATCTTCTTAATCGAGCGGCAGAGCATGGCGGCCGAGCGGGTCTCACCTTGAGCGTTCGGAATCGCAAGCTGCAGCGCGAGCCAGTCGGCGACGGCCGCAGCTTCGTCGTTCACCGTCTCGGCGAAGACCGCGTCGAGCGTGCCACGCCCGGCTGCGGGCCGGGCCTCGAGCCGCTGCACGGCGACCCGCGACGCCGCTGTCAGCGGAGCCACGAGCGTGTTCGCGGCGTCGAGCACGTGCAGGGGGTTACGCCAGCTGGTCGACAGGGCGAATTCGGCCGCACCTCGAGCGTGCCCCGTGAAGTCGGCTGCGAAGGTCGCCAGGTTCGCGGCGCTCGCCCCGCGCCAGCCGTAGATCGACTGATGCGGGTCGCCGACGGCCATCACCGGATGCCCGGCGAACAGCCGCGAGAGCAACCGGGTCTGCACGACCGAGGTGTCTTGGTATTCGTCGAGCAGAACAACGCGGTACCGACGCCGGTACTCGTCGACCACGCGCGGCACACGCTCGGTGATCGCCAGCGCGAGCGCCACCTGGTCGGAGTACTCGACGAACCCGCGCCTGATCTTCTCGCGGGCGAACTGCTCGGCGAGGTCGACCAGCACCGGCAGGCCGGAAACAGTCTGCATGCTGTCGCGCAACACAGCGTTGAGGGTCGATGCCGCCGCCCCGGTCTTGCCGGTCGGCAGCGCGCCGAGCAGCGAGAACTCACCGGCCATGGCCACCACGTCGGCCGGGTCGACGACGTTCTCACTGATGGCACGGCTGAGACGAAGCACGGCCTCGGTGATCGAGTCGAGCGAACGGTCGAGATCGAGCAGCCGATCATCCGTGCTGGCCGTCACCAACCGCCGGGCGATCTGCCATGCCGACGCTTCGCTCAAAATACTCGAGTCGCCCTCGCGCCCGATGAGCAGGGCGTTGTCGCGAAAGATGGTATTTGCGAACGAGTTGTAGGTGGCCACGGTCGGGGCGTCGAACGGATCGAAGTCGATCTCGGTCAATTTCGCGGCATCGAGCTGGTCGATGCGTGAGCGGATGCGCTGGGCGAGCTCCCCCGCGGCCTTGCGGGTGAAGGTGAGGCCGAGCACCTCGGTCGGTGCGACGAGGCCGTTCGCCAACAGCCAGACCACCCGGTTGGCCATGGTCTCGGTCTTGCCGCTTCCCGCGCCGGCGATGACAATGCTCGGCCCGAGCGGCGCCTCGATGACGGCGCGCTGCTGCACTGTGGGTCGCGGCAGGCCGAGCGTATCGGCGATCTTCTCGGCGCTGTGCTCTGCAGGCACCGGATGCCCGTTCCCTGCATTCCCGGGCACGAACACCCCGGTGGTGCGGTACCCGGCTGCCGAGGCGCGCTGTGGCGCAGGGTACTCGTCGCTCATGCGCTCACCGCCTTCACGAGGTGGATGCGGTAGTTCCACCGGCCGTGCGGGTCGCGCTCGTCGAGCCCCTCGCGGCCGGCGAACACTGAGCCGGCCATTCCTACGGCTGCGGTTTCGATGCGCCGGCGGAACTCGGCCTCGGTCTCGTCGGTCAACGGGGCCTGGGCCAGGAGCTTGTAGTGCACCTTGTTGGCGCCGCTGCCCGACGACAGCGCCACGTAAAGCAGAACGGCACCGTCGCTGACGAGGTTGCCGGGGCCGGCCGGGCCAGCGGCGGCTGTGCGCCCGACGGCGACTGGGTCAGCGACGGCCGGGTCGGCGGCGGCCGCTGGCCAGCGCGGGGTGCCGGCAGCAGCCGCCTCGTCGACAGTGGGCGTGGATGCCACGAGCGCACCCTCGGCGAGCGCCAGCTGGTAGCTGCCGAGCTGCGCATGGTCACGAACGGCCGCGGCGGCCGGTGCGGAGTTTCCCGTCTTGAGGTCGACGACGCTGACGTGGCCGTTCGCGTGCAGCTCCACCCGGTCGACCGTGCCACGCAGGCGAGCGCGGCCGATGTCGAGGGCAAAACTCTGCTCGCCGCCGAGCAGCGTGGCGTCGTTGCGCTCGAACTGCTGCAGGTATTCCGAGAGGCCGAGCACCTTCTTCTCAGTGCGGCGTCGTTCGCGCTCGCCGAGCCAGGGCGACTCGAAGTGCAGCTCGTTCCAGCGTTCGTCGAGCTCGTTCCACAGCGCCACGACGCTGAGATCGGGGTCGGTGCGCTTCGACACCTCTTCCATCACCGAATGCAGCAGGGTGCCGATGCCCGCCGGCACCCCGAAGGTGCCACCCGACACCTTGTCGACGAACCAGGCCAGCGGCGACTTCTCGAACGTCTCGAGCTTCGACGGTGACACGTCGACGTAATTCTGCGGGTCTTCGAGGTCGACCAGGTCGTCGAGCGTCGACGGTTCACGCAGCCCGTACCACGACTTCGGATGCGCGCCGGGCACCCCCTCGGCGGCCAACCGCGCGAGCGCAGCGGCCGCCCCCGGGTCACCCGTCTCGGCCAGCCGACGGCGGAGCTCACCCACGAGCCCCCGCAACGAGAGTGGATGCCCAGCAGCACTGCGACCGAACCCCGGTGCCGAGATGCCGTCGCCGGCTGCCGCGGCACTACTCTCGCTAGCACCCGACGCCCGCGACCGTTGTGCCGGCGATTCGCGCTGTACTGACCCGAGCTGAGACGACCCGAGCGGCTGCGACTCTAGCGGCTGCGACTCGAGCGGCTGCGACCCTAGCGGCGCTGACTCTAGCGGCGACGACCCCTCGACGTGCCTCACGCCAGGGTCGGCGACGTCGCCGGTCTCTGCGACCCGCACGACCTCGGTGACCTCCACGACGCCGCCGTCGTCGTCGAAATCGAACAGCGCGACGAGTCCGCTCGAGTCGGCTCGGGCGGCGGCCAACGTCACGGCCGGGGCCGCGGCAGCATCTCGTTGCGCGCTGCCACGTCTATCGCCTGCGCCACCGGCTGTGCCGCCGTCGTCGGGCACGAGCCGGGTGAAAGCCGAGGGCTGCTCGTCGTCGTTCTGCACCGCGGTGAGTACGACCTGGGTGGTGGCTCGCGAGACGGCGAGTACGAGCATCCGCAACTCGTCGCCGAGCACTTCGGCGCGAGCGTCGACGTCGGCGACGGGTTGCGCGGCCACCACCGCGCTCAGGCGATCGGGGTGCAGAAGCGAGCCGCGCAGACGCAGGTTGGGCCAGACAGACTCCTGCAGGCGTGCCACCACGACGACCTCGAACTCGGCCCCGATGACGCCGTTCGGGGTCGATACGACCACCGCGTCGCCTGCGGAGCGTGGCGAGAGCGAGTCTTCGGCCACCTCGGCCTCGAGGAGCCCGACGAAGAAGTCGCCGGCGGGCCGGCTGGGAGTGCGTTCGACGAATCGCTTCGCAGCGGTGAAGACGCCGACCACGCCGTCGAGATAACGATTCGCTTCGTCAGCAAGAATTCCCGAGCCCTGCGCCTGCTTCGCCCATACCGTTCCCAGCCGACTGCCGCTGAACAGCAGCCAGAGCAGCTCCTCTGCGCTGGCGCCGCGCTTCTCGAGCGCCCGCACCCGATGCAGAAGCTCGGCCAGGCGGGCGACCCGCCGGGCGGGCGCCGAGTCGATGGTGGCCAGGCGACCGGGGTATTCGAGGGCGTCGCGCAGCAGCTCTTCGGCCGTGCGGTGACCGTCACCGGCCAGCTCTTCTTGCCGAAGCGACAGGCGCAGGCGACGCAGCGAGACACCGTCGAGACCGCCGAACGGGCCGAGCAAGAGGTCGGAGACGCGATCGTCGGTGAGCTCGAGCGCGCCGGTGGCCAGCATCACGGCCATCATCAGGTGGCGGGCGGCGTAGTCGTCGCGCAGGGCGACTCCGCCGGTCGTGGTGCTGGTCGGCACTTCGGCGAGCGCTAGACCGCGGGTCATCGACGACAGCAGCGAGCCCGAGCGCACCACGACGGCCATGTCGCCCCATGGAACGCCGCGCAGCAGATGGTGCTCCCGCAGCAGGTGCGCGATGGAGGCGATCTCGCCCGCGCTCGAGGTGGCGAGAATGCGACGCACGGGCGCGATCTCGGCCGGGGCGGAGGCGGCCGGGGCGGAAGCAGCCGGGGCGGAGGCGACCCCAGCTGAGGCGGCACGAGCGGGGGCTACCGGGGCTGAGGCGGCCGAGCGTGCGGCGCGCTGCCGGCCCGCCGCCGCGGCCCCGATACGGGTCGTCGCCCGGTCGACCAGGCTCCGGATGCCCGGCCCGTGCCGATAGACCGTCGACAGGTACAGCGGCTCGGCTGCCGGCACCGCGAGCACCGACCCCAAGCGGCCGAGCCCGTCTTTCTCGCCGCCGCGGAACGTGTTCGTCGCCACGTCGGGATCGCCGAAAGCCACCACAGCGACCCCACGCCGAGCCAGCGTAGACAAGAAGTTCACCGCGCCCGCAGAGAGTTCTTGAAAGTCGTCGACCACGATCATCCGCACACCGGTGAGCACCCCGAGCTCGCCCCGCACGACCGCGAGCCGCGCGGCAGCAATGAGTTCGGCGGCGTCGAGGTGCGTGTCGGCCAGCCCGGCCACCACCTCGCCGTATTCGGCAGCGAACTCGCCCGCGGCCACCCATTCGGGCACCCCGTGCAGCCGGCCGAGTTCGCTCAGCTCGTGCGGCGAAACGCCGTCTTCGGTTGCGCGCATCATGAGTTCGCGCAGCTCGGTACGAAAGCCGCGCAGCGCCCGCACGTCCTCGGTCAGCGGATCGGGCCACTGCGGTCCGCCGCCCTCAGCGGCGTGCCCGGCGAGCATTTCGGCGATGATGCGGTCGTGCTCCGCCCCCGTCAGCAGAGAGGGAGCCGGTGCGCCCGACGCAACGGCGGCCGCCTGCACGACCTGGAACGCCAGCGAGTTGATGGTTCGTGCCATCGGTCCGTTGGTCGGAACGGCCAGCCGCAACGCGAGCCGGTCGCGCAACCGCGTCGCCGCGAGCCGCGTCGGGGTGAGCGCGACGATCTCAGAGGGGCGAAAGCCCCGGCCCAGCACCCGATCGGCGACGAGTTCGACGAGAGTGCGCGTCTTGCCCGAGCCGGGTGCGCCGATGACGGCCACGGTCAGGCCGTCGGCAAGGTCGACCACGGCCCGTTGCGAGGCGTCGAGCGGCAGGCCGAGAGCAGCACGCGGCACGCCGGGAGTCGCGCTGGGCGCGCCCGGGTCGGTCGCTGCAGGAGAAGTCACGACAGCTAAGCTATCGCCACCCGCCGACAGCCGGCACGTGTTCGCTCACGGCGAGGGCCGCAGGGGGCGTGAGGGCGCTGCCGGGCATCCGATCTGCCGTAATCTTCTTGAGGTAGGCACAACCGGAACACTCCGGCGGCCCGCGACACATCAACGTTGAAAGGCACACCTGGTGGAAATTCGTATCGGCATTGCACAATCTCCTCGCGAACTGAGCTTCGAATCGAGCCAGTCGCCCGACGAAATCGAGCAGACCGTTTCAGCAGCACTGGCGGCTGGCACCGGTCACCTGTCGCTGAAAGACACCAAGGGCAAGCTGTACCTGGTTCCCGTCGTCGGCCTGTCGTACGTCGAGATCGGTTCTGAAGAGAACCGTCGCATCGGATTCGTCGGCTAGCCGCCGGGCGTAGTCTCTCAGCACCATGGAACTGCTCTTCGTCATTCTGGCCGGCCTCATTATGGGCGGCGTGGCACGCTACCTGTTTCCGCTGCGCGATACCCACGGAGTCGTGCTCATGCCCGCCGTCGGCGCCATCACCTCTGCGGTCATCTGGGAGGTGCTCACCTGGTTGGGCTGGGCCTGGAACGACGGCTGGATCTGGGTCGTCACGCTCGTCGTGACCGCCCTCGTGGTGGGCATCACGGCTCCGGTGCTCGGCCGGGTGCGGCGCGACCACGATCGCGCCCAGCTCACCATGCTGCTGTCGCGCAAGGCCCGCGCCTGACCGACAAACAGCTCGCGCATGCGCTCGAGCGCGCTGCTCACCTCGACGCCGACGACACTCTCGCGCAGTATCGCGCGTTGTTCGTCGGCGTCGGCGAAGAGGCTGACGACGGCGGCGCCCGTTTCCCGTCACCCGCCAGCACCAGCACTTCCGGCGCACCCGCCGGCGCCACAGCCACAGCCACGGCACCCGCCGGCGCCACAGCCCCTGCACCCGCGACCGCCGCCGACGCCGTCGTCTCGTACCTCGACGGTAACTCGCTCGGCCGCCCGCTGAAGACCGTCGGCCCGCTGCTCGCCGCCTTTGTCGAGGGCGCCTGGGGCGGCCGCCTCATCCGCGGCTGGGACGAGCAGTGGATGCACCTGCCCACCCTCATCGCAGACGAACTCGCCGCGGCCTGCCTCGGCGCCGCGCCCGGCCAGACGCTCATCGGCGACTCGACGACCGTGCTGCTCTACAAGATGCTGCGAGCGTGCGTCGCGGCCCGGCCCGATCGCAGCGAGATCGTGGTCGATACCGATAACTTTCCCACCGATCGGTATTTGGTCGAGGGAATCGCCGCCGAGCGCGGCCTCACCGTGCGCTGGGTCACGACCGCAACCGACTCGGGTCTCACCGCCGAGCAGCTCGCGGCCGCCGTGGGGCCGCAGACCGCGCTGGTGCTGGTCAGCCACGTCGCCTATCGCTCCGGCTACCTCGCCGATCTTGCCGATCTCACGCGCATCGCGCACGAGGCCGGCGCGCTCATCGTGTGGGATCTGTGCCACTCGGTCGGCAGCGTTCCCCTCGAACTCGATGCAGCGAACGTCGATGTCGCGGTCGGATGCACCTATAAATACCTCAACGGCGGCCCCGGTTCTCCGGCCTTCGTCTACGTGCGGGCAGACCTGCAGGGCGCGTTGCGGCAGCCTGTGCAGGGCTGGTTCGGGCATGCCGATCCGTTCGCCATGGGGCCGGGCTACGAGCCGGCCGGGGGAATGGCCCGCTTTCAGAGCGGCACTCCGCCGGTGCTCGGCATGCTCGCGATGCGCGAGATGATCGCGCTCATCGGGCAGGCCGGCATCCACTCGGTGCGCGAGAAGTCTGTCGCGCTCACCGAGTTCGCCATCGAGCTGGCCGACGAACTGCTCGCTCCCCTCGGCGTGGTGCTGACCTCGCCCCGGGATGCGGCGCAGCGCGGCAGCCACATCACTCTTGATCACCCGGAGTTTCGGCGCGTCGTCGCCGAGCTGTGGCAGCAGGGCGTGATTCCCGACTTTCGCGCGCCGTTCGGGCTGCGCGTGGGCCTCTCGCCGCTCTCGACCAGCTTCACCGAGCTGGCGACGGGCCTACTCGCACTTCGCGCGGCGCTCGAGTCGCCCGGGTCGCCCGGGTCTACAGCCGTCTGAGAGCTACGCGGTGAGCCCGAGGCCGTCCATGCGGCGGCTGTGGTTCGCGATGAGCTCGGTGAAGACCGGCTCGATGCGCTGCTCGTCGGTGCGCACATTTCCGCTGTGGTGGATGGCCGACCGCGCCACGAGCAGCGTGTCGCCGACCAGGCGCCGGCCCCACACGGCGAGCCGCGAGCCGAGCGTGGCGTCTTCGGAGATGGCGTCGCCGAGCAGCGTCTCGATGCCCTCCCGCCCAGAAGGAGAACTGACGATTCGCGCGACCTTCGGCCCCACGTCGCCGTGGATTCCCGCGGCGAGCAGCACGAAGAAGTCGTCGAGAATGCCGGCGGTGAGGTAAACGCTGGTGAGCGACTCGTACCAGTCCGAACCGCGCACCACATCGTTGTAGTGCTCGATGGCCGGGGCGAACTGAGCCATGACCACCGACGACTCGTCGACCAGCCGGCGCAGCTCGGCGACGAGCTTCTCGTGCTTCTCGAGCGCGAAGCCCGACGCCGGCCCGAGAACCTCTTTGGCCGCGACGGTGGGCGCCAGCATGACCGTTCTGGCGAGAGCCTCGAAAATGGAGAGCTGGATGTACGCGGCCTGCCCGAGGTAGGGAATCACCTCGGGCGTGATCTCTGCGAGGTTGACGCGCAGCGTCTGGTCAGCGGGCCGCCGAGGCTTCAGCCGCGGAACCTCGAGTCGCACCGCTGGGCGCTTGAAAACGTCGAACACGGCCCCCAGTCTACCGGCTGGTGCTGAGAGCCGAGGTGAGAGCATTCGGCCCTACATTCCGCTTGCGGAATATTCGTGTTCGCGATGGGCGTGCGGCTGGCCGTGCTGCACAGCGCGTTTACACCGGATGCACGGCTAAAGTAGAGGCAGCCCTGACACGAATCGGGGCGTACTACGCCCGGCCAGGCGCCATCGCCGGCCCGTTGCCCGAGCTTATCGGCCGATCGTCATCGGCCCGTCAGATCTGATCGGCGCACCACAGCTTTTGTTCTTCAGGCGTAGCCCCACCTATGACAGGGCATCACACAGTGACTTTTACCGAACCGAACGAACCGAACGAACCTTCAGACTCAGCCGTCGCGGCAGATCCGAGCGAAGACGATCTCATCGAGATCGACTTCATCGCCCCCGACCCGCTCTCTGCAGCGGCGCCCGTACTCCAGACGACGTTCAGTGATCTGCTGGTCGAACAAGACCTCGTCGACGCGCTGGCGTCGAAGGGCATCATCCACGCCTTCCCCATCCAGGTGCAGACCATTCCCCTGGGTCTCGAGGGGCAAGACATCATCGGTCAGGCCAAGACCGGCACCGGCAAGACGCTCGGCTTCGGGCTGCCGCTGCTGCAAGAGCTCGGGCCGAACCCCGAGCCCGGCGTGCAGGCCCTTGTCGTCGTGCCGACCCGCGAGCTCGCGGTGCAGGTCACCGAAGACCTCCAGCTCGCAGCGCAGAACCGCCCGACCACGGTGATCGCCATCTACGGCGGCAAAGCGTACGAGGGCCAGATCGAACAGCTCAAAGCGGGCGCGCAGGTCGTCGTCGGAACCCCCGGCCGCCTGCTCGACCTCGCCGGTCAGCGCCTGCTCTCCCTCGCGAACGTGCGCGTCATGGTGCTCGACGAGGCCGACAAGATGCTCGACCTCGGCTTTCTCGCCGACGTCGAGAAGCTCTTCGCGCAGACCCCGGCCGGGCGCCACACCATGCTGTTCTCGGCCACAATGCCCGGCCCCGTGGTCGCACTGGCCCGTCGCTTCATGAGCCGCCCCATTCATATTCGCGCCACCGACCCCGACGAGGGCCTGACGCAGGCCAACATCAAGCACGTCGTGTACCGCGCCCACAACCTCGACAAAGACGAGGTCATCGCGCGCATCCTGCAGGCCAACGGCCGCGGAAAGACCGTGATCTTCACCCGCACCAAGCGTGCGGCCGCGAAGTTGGTCGACGAGCTCAACGATCGCGGCTTCAACGCCGCCGCCGTGCACGGCGACCTCAACCAAGAGCAGCGTGAGCGCGCCATGGCCGCGTTCAAAGCCGGCAAGCGCGATGTGCTCATTGCGACTGATGTCGCCGCTCGCGGAATCGACGTCAACGACGTGACGCACGTCATCAACCACACCATTCCCGAAGACGAGAAGACTTACCTGCACCGCGCCGGGCGCACCGGCCGCGCCGGCAAGACCGGTATCGCCGTCACCTTCGTCGACTGGGACGACATGCACAAGTGGGCGCTCATCAACCGTGCACTCGAAATGGGCCAGCCCGAGCCCGTCGAGACCTACTCGTCGTCTCCGCACCTGTTCTCCGACCTCGACATTCCGGTCGGCGTGAAGGGCCGGCTGAAGCCGACTCCCGCGGCGAAGGGCCCTGAGGCCGGCACGCGCCCGCCGCGCAGCCCGCGCGAGGGCGGCAGCCAAGGTGGCGGGCGCAACGGCAGCGGCTCGGGTTCCGTCTCGGGCTCGGGCAGCCAGGGCGGCGGTCGCGGCAACACAAGCAGCAGCCAGGGCGGCGGCACCTCCGACGCAGACTCCGCCGCACCTCGCGACGGCTCAGCTCGCCCCCCACGCTCCCGCAACCGCCGTCGTCACGGCGCTGCCGATGGCGCCCCCGGTTCGGTGACGGCGGTCGACGGCGGCGGCATGACCGGCAGCACCACCGCGGTCAGCTTCTCGGGCGGCGAGGCGTCTGACGGGGCATCCACCCCCGCAGGCACCGAGACCGCGAGCACGTCTGACACCCATGGCAGCACCGGCCACGGCTCGAGCGAGCACCACGACGGCAACAGCGCGCCGCGCCGCCGAAACCGCTCGCGCAACCGCGCGCCGCGCGCCGAGTAAGCGCCGAGCACCCACTTCATGGCCCGCAGAACGTCAGCGTCATCATGAGCAGCCCGTCACGCACCGACGCCGTCGCAGCACTGCCCGGCGCCTCAGGCCCCGAAGCCGGGCTCACCCCCGGCGAGGTGGTGAAGCTGCACGCCCTGCGGCGTATGAAGCTCATCGCCACCGGGCTGCTGGTACTCATGGCGCTGATCTTCGCGGTGTCGTTCGCGTTGCAGGGTCGCTACCCGTGGCTGCAGTACGTGCGTGCGGCCAGCGAGGGCGGAATGGTCGGCGCCCTGGCAGACTGGTTCGCGGTGTCGGCCCTGTTCCGGCATCCGTTCGGGCTGAAGATTCCGCACACCGCGATCATCCCGACGCGTAAGAACGAAATCGGGGCGAGCCTCGGCGAGTTCGTCGAAGAGAACTTTCTGTCTGAAGCCGTCGTTCGCGAGAAGCTCGCGTCGGTGGGCGTTTCGCGGGTGGTGGGCACCTGGCTCTCGAGCCCGAAGAATGCGAAACGCCTCACCGACGAGCTCGCCAGCGCGGCACAGGGCGCGATGGCGCTGCTGAGCGACGACGACATTCGCACCGTCATCGAAGGGCTTGCTCGCACGCACCTGGTCGATCGCGACTGGTCGCCCGAGATCGGCTCGCTGGCCGAGAAGATCGTCGAATCTGGTCACCATCACCTCGCCGTCGATCTGCTGATCGACCGCTCAGAAGAGTGGCTGGCCAGCAATCCCGAGGCCTTCACCGAACTCGTGTCGAAGCGCTTGCCGAGCTGGATACCGTCGTTCGTCGACCGCATCGTCGACGAACGCGTCTACTACGAAGCGCTGAAGTTCGTGCAGGCCGTGCAGAGCGATCCGAATCACCGCTTGCGTCTCGCGCTCGACGACTACCTACGGCAGCTGGCGGCCGATCTGCAGCACGACCCCGTGATGCGCGATCGCCTCGAAGCAGCGAAAGCTCAGCTCATCGACGACCCGCGCCTGCGCGAGATCGCCTCGCTCGCCTGGCAGGCGCTCAAAGACGCCCTGGTCTCGTCGCTGGCGAACCCCGACAGCCCGCTGCGCCACACCGCGGAGTCGACCTTCATCGACACCGGGCTGCGCCTGCAGACAGATGCTGTGCTCGCCTCGAAGGTCGACGCCTGGGTGGCGAATGTCGCCTCCCATCTCGTGGCGAGCTACCGTCACGACATCGCGGCCGTCATCTCTGAGACAGTCGAGCGCTGGGACGGCGCCGAGGCCAGCCAGAAGATCGAGCTCCAGGTCGGAAAAGACCTGCAGTTCATCCGCATCAACGGCACCGTGGTCGGTTCGCTCGCAGGCCTCGCCATCTTCACGGTCGCCCAGGCCGCTCTCGCCCTCGCCTCCTAATTCGTGCGGGCTACAGCACCGTAGACGGGCGCGGTGCCGGTGGCGCGGGCGATGATGCGCTCGAGCACCTCGGGCGAGGTGCGGTTCTCACCCAGGCGGTTGGGCTTGCCCTCGCCGTGGTAGTCGCTCGACCCGGTCACCACCAGGCCGAACTTCGCCGCGAGCTCGTAGAGCCGCTCTTTGCCGTCGGGCGTGTTCTGGCGGTGTTCGATTTCGAGGCCGAAGAGCCCGGCATCCACCAGCTTGCGCAGCCGCGCCTCTGGCACGACTCGCTCTCGGCCACCGGTACCCGGATGCGCGAGCACCGGCACTCCCCCGGCGGCCACAACCAGCTCTACGCCGGCAAGCGGCGTCGGGGCGTAGTGCGGCTGAAAATACCCGGCCCGCCAGTGCAGTATGCCCTGAAACGCCTGACTGCGGTTCTCGGCCAACCCTTTCGCCACGAGCGCGTCGGCGATGTGCGGCCGGCCGACGGTTGCGCCCTCTGTGGTCTGCGCGAGAACGTCTTGCCAGGTGAGGTCGTAGTCGCGGCCGATGCGATCGACGATGCGTTCGGCGCGGGCCAGCCGGGCATCCCGAATCGTCTCGGTCTCGGCCAGCAGCGCCGGGTTCGCGGGGTCGATGAGGTAGGCCAGAACGTGAATGCTCGCGTGTTCGAGCCTCGTGCTCAACTCCATTCCCGGAACGAACGTCAGGTCGAAATCGTGCGCCGCCAGGGCAGCGGATGCCCAGCCCGCCGTCGTATCGTGATCGGTGAGCGCGATCGTTCCGAGCCCTGCTTCGCTCGCCGACCGAATGACCTCGTAGGGCGTCTCGGTTCCGTCTGACGCGCTGCTGTGCGTGTGCAGATCGATGGGTGCGCCAAAGGCGGGTGCGGCGTCGGGCATACCTCATCGTATGCCGTTCTGGCGTGGTGGCCTTCCGTGCCGCCGCGCGCGACAATGGAGTATGGCTGAACAGACCGACACCGCACCCCGCGCCACCTCGAACCGCTCCACCACGCCTGGCTCGGACTCCTTCAAGCAATACATCTCGAGCAACTGGGCCGAGCGAACGGATGTTCTGCCCCCGGCCCGCGACGAGGCCGTCTTCGCGGCCGACCGCCGCGCGCGAATCTCGGCGAAATACCCGGGCAAGCGGCTCATCATTCCGGCCGGCCGGCTCAAGCAGCGCTCGAACGACACGGACTTTCCGTTCCGTGCGCACACGGTGTTCACGTACCTCACCGGTTGGGGCTCCGATTCGGAGCCCGGCGCGGTGCTGGTGCTCGAGCCCGTGCTTGAGCCACGGGACGACGGCGCCGGGCACGATGCCGCCCTCTACTTTCGCGAGCGCGCGGGCCGAGACTCCGACGAGTTCTACGCCAACCCCGAGATCGGCGAGTTCTGGATCGGGCCGCGCCCCTCCCTGGCGCAGGTCGCCGCAGACCTGGCGCTGACGGCACGCGGCATCGCCGACCTCGACCTCGTTCTCGAAGCCGTCGATGGCGACACCCTGATCATCCGCGAGGCCGACCCCGAACTCACCTCGCTCGTCGACACGCGTGTCGCCGCCGCCCTCGTCGAGCAGCAAGACGAGGCGGCTCTGCCCACCATCGCGTTCAGCCCCGTCGACGGCGAAAAAGACGAGGTCGACGAGTCGGCCCTTCTCGACCAAGACCTCTCCGAGATGCGGCTCGTGAAAGACGAGTACGAGATCGGCCAGATGCGCCTCGCCATCGCGGCGACCGCCGCGGGCTTCGACGACATCATCCGCGACTTCGCACGCATCACGGCTCACGAGCGCGGCGAGCGTCTGGTCGAGGGCGTCTTCAATTCGCGCGCCCGAGCCGACGGCAACGCGGTGGGCTACGACACCATCGCCGCCTCAGGCCCCCACGCGTGCATCCTGCACTGGACCCGCAACGACGGCCCCGTCGTTCCCGGCGATCTGATGCTCGTCGACGCCGGCGTCGAACTCGACTCGTACTACACCGCCGACATCACGCGCACACTGCCGGTCAGCGGCACCTACGGCCCCGAACAACGCATGATCTACGAAGCCGTTCGCGAGGCGGCCGACGCCGCGTTCGCCATCGTGCGCCCCGGCATTCGGTTCCGTGAGATCCACGCCACGGCGATGGGTGTCATCGCGCGCAAGACCGCCGAGTGGGGGCTGTTGCCCGTGACAGCAGAAGAGGCCGTCGAGCCGCAGAACCAGCAGCACCGCCGCTACATGGTGCACGGCACGAGCCACCACCTCGGACTCGACGTGCACGACTGCGCCAAGGCGCGGCGCGAGATGTACCTCGACGGTGTTCTCGAAGCGGGAATGGTGTTCACCATCGAGCCCGGCCTCTACTTTCAGCCCGACGACCTCACCGTGCCCGAGTCGTTCCGCGGCATCGGCGTGCGCATCGAAGACGACATTCTCGTCACGCCCACCGGTGCCGAGAACCTTTCTGCGGCCATCCCCCGCTCTGCCGACGACGTCGAGTCGTGGATCGCCCGGCTCCGCCCCTGACCCTGCCCTGACCCTGACCCTGACCCTGCCACTGCCCCCGGTCTCTCCGGGCTTACCGGATGACCGCGCCGAGGTTGCGCGAATGCACCTTCCCGGGCGGGCGGAGGTGCATTCGCGCAACCCCCAGTGAGCCACGTCGCCCGCGGAGGTGCATTCGCGCAACCCCAGCGCGTCACGTCGCCGGCGGAGGCTCGAGCGGCGGCGCGGGCGGCGGGTCTGAGGGGTGCGCGGGCGGCTGCGGAGGCGTGAACCCCTGAGGAGGCACGGGGGCAGAGGCTGTTGCGCCCCAGCTCGCGCCGGGGGCGACGAGGTTACGCGCGCGGTTGGCCACGTCGGGGTCGGCGATGATCTGGTAGCTGGTGGCGATGACCTGGATGTTCGAGGTGAAGTCCCGCCGCCGCCGGTTCAGCGCATACGACACGAGGCCGAACAGCACACCGAACCCGGCCCCGATCAACACCGCAGCCACGACGAACGACACCGACGTGCCCGTCGGCGAGAAGATCACCAGCAACAGCCCGATGAACAGCCCGAGCCAGGCCCCCGTGAACGCACCGGCCAGTGCGCCGCGGCCGTAGCTCAGCTTGCCCGTCACGACCTCGACGGTCTTGAGGTCGCTGCCCACGATCGCGATGCGGCTCACCGGAAAGTCCGCCTTCGCCAAGACGTCTACGGCGGCCTGCGCTTCTTCGTACGTCTCGCAGGTGAGCACCACGTCACCGCGCGGCATACGCGGCGCCTGGCGTGAGCCGCGGCCTGAAACGGGCATCTGATTGGTCACATGTTCAGTCTTTCACGAGCATCCGCCGCCCGCACATAACCCCGACGGCCGAGCATTCAGATTGACGCACTAAGTTTGATTTGTGAGTGCCACCAGAGTCTTCGTCGCCAGATTGGCCGGGTGCACCGTCTTCGACCCCGCGGGCGACCGCCTGGGCAAGGTGCGCGACGTTCTTGTGGTCTACCGAAATAACGATTCGCCACGGCTAGTGGGGCTCATCGTCGAGATTCCGGGCAAGCGGCGGGTGTTCGTGAGCATCGGCCGCGTTACCAGCATCGGCAGCGGCCAGATCATCACCACGGGCCTCATGAACGTGCGCCGCTTCGAGCAGCGCGGCGGTGAAGTACGGGTCATCGCCGAGATTCTCGGCCGCAAGGTGACGTTCGTCGACGGCTCGGGCGAAGGCACCATCGAAGACGTCGCCATCGAGCAGTCGGGGCCCGGCGAGTGGAGCGTCTCGCAGCTCTTCTTGCGCCGCCCCAAGACCAGCGCGAGCCCGTTCGGCAAGGGCCCCACGGTGTTCGCCACCTGGAGCGAGGTGCTCGAAAAGGGCAAGACCGGGCAATCGCAGTCGGCCGAACAACTCATTGCCACCTACGGCGACATGAAGCCCGCCGACCTCGCGAACACCCTGCTCGACCTGCCGCAGGGGCGCCGCCTCGAGGTCGCCGAAGAACTGCCCGACGGCAGGCTGGCCGACGTGCTCGAAGAGATGCCCGAGAGCGACCAGGTCGAGATCATGAACCAGCTCGACGACGCTCGTGCAGCCGATGTGCTCGACCAGATGCAGCCAGACGACGCCGCCGACCTCATCGCACAACTCTCTGAAGCGCGTGGTGAAGAGCTGTTGAAGCTCATGCAGCCCGAAGAGGCCGACGACGTGCGCATGCTGCTCGCCTATGCGCCCGACACGGCCGGCGGTCTGATGACCACCGAGCCCATCATCGTGTCGGCCGACGCAACCGTGGCCGAGGGGCTCGCGCTCATCCGACGGCACGAACTCGCCCCGGCCCTCGGCGCGGCGATCTGCGTCACCCTGCCGCCGTACGAGCCGCCCACGGGCCGATTCCTCGGCATGGTGCACTTTCAGCGCATGCTGCGCTACCCGCCGCACGAACGCCTCGGAGCACTGGTCGACAACGGCCTCGACCCGGTCACGGCCGACACGAGTGCCGCCGAGGTCTCGCGCATTCTGGCGAGTTATAACCTTGTCTCGGTTCCCGTCGTCGACGAGAATCACCGACTGGTCGGGGTGGTGACCATTGACGATGTTCTCGACTACCTGCTGCCCGACGACTGGCGAAGTCACGACGAAGGCGAAAATACCCCTGTAAACCGCGGAAGGAGATCACCCAATGGCACGCACCTCGCCCAATCGAACTCCTGACGCGCGGTTAGACGCCCCGAAGGGCATGCGCACGCGGGTGCTGCCTGCCCGGCGCGCCAGCCGCGACCGCTTCGGCCGCTCGACCGAGGCCATCGCGCGCGGTATGGGCACGCCCTGGTTTCTCATCATCCTCACCGGCTTCGTGCTCATCTGGATCGGATTCAACACCTACGGCCCCACGAACCTGCGCTTCGACTCCGCCGCAATCGGCTTCACGGCGCTGACCCTGATTCTGTCGTTGCAGGCGTCGTACGCGGCCCCGCTCATTCTGCTCGCCCAGAACCGGCAAGACGACCGTGACCGGGTGCAGATCGAACAAGACCGGCAGCGCGCCGAGCGTAATCTCGCCGACACCGAGTACCTGGCACGCGAGGTCGTGGCGCTTCGCCTGGCGATGCAAGATATGGCGAGCAAAGACTTCATCCGCGCGGAGCTGAAGGCACTGCTCGAAGAGCTGACGGCCGACGATGAGGCGAAGCAGACCGGGAGTGCCTGAGCTCGAGCCGGCTGGGCCGGTCGAGCCTGCTGGGCCGGTGGAGCCTGCCTCGCCGGTCGCGCCTGCCCTTCCGACCGAGCCTGCCGAGGCCAGCACACCGGTCGGCGACGCGGTGCGCGCGGCGCTGGGTCGTGTGCTCGACCCCGAGATTCGCAAGCCCATCACCGAGCTCGACATGGTGGGCGACGTGACGGTCGACGCCGACGGCGCGGCGACGGTGAACGTCAAGCTCACGATCGTAGGATGCCCGGCGGCAGACACCATCGAACGGGACGTTCGTGCGGCCACACTCGGTGTCGCGGGGGTGACGGCCGCGAACATCCACGTCTCCGTGATGACTCGCGACGAACGAGCCGCGCTCACCGAGAAACTGCGCGGCCCGGGTGGGGCGCGACAGATGCAATTCGGCGCGGATTCGCTCACCCGCATCTACGCCGTCACCAGCGGTAAGGGCGGGGTGGGCAAGTCCACGCTGACCGCAAACCTCGCCGTGGCGCTGGCGGCGCGCGGGCTGGCCGTGGGCATCGTGGATGCCGACGTGTACGGGTTCTCGATTCCGGGCATCCTGGGCCTCGTTCACGACGGAGCCGCGCAGAAGCCGACCCGGGTCGACGACATGATTCTGCCGCCGGTCGGGTACGGCGTGAAGGTCATCTCCATCGGTATGTTCGTCGACGACAACGCCGCCGTCGCCTGGCGCGGGCCGATGCTGCACCGCACCATTCAGCAGTTTCTGACCGACGTCTACTTCGGCGACCTCGACGTGCTGCTGCTCGACCTGCCGCCCGGAACCGGCGACGTGGCGATCTCGGTCGGGCAGCTGCTGCCGCACGCCGAGGTACTCGTCGTCACCACACCGCAGCCCGCCGCGGCCGATGTCGCCGAGCGCTCGGGCGTTGTGGCGAGGCAGACCGGGCAGAAGATCGTGGGCGTCATCGAGAACATGGCCGGGCTGCCGCAGCCCGACGGTACCGTTCTCGAGCTGTTCGGCTCGGGCGGCGGCGCCGAGGTGGTGCGGCGGCTGTCGGCCGGTCAGGATGCTCCCGTGCCCCTGCTCGCCTCGATTCCCTTGAGCGTCGCATTGCGCGCCGGCGGCGACACGGGCGCCCCGATCGTGCTGACCGACCCGCTCGACCCCGCCGCCGAGGCGATCCTCCACGTAGCAAATCAGCTCGCCACCCGCCCCCGCGGCCTCGCCGGCCTGAAGCTCCCCGTCTCCCCCCGCTGAACCCGCCATCCTCCCCCGCTGAACCCGCCACCCTCCCCCCGCCCATCGAGCTACGGGTTTGCGCGGGTGATCGGCCACCGCACCCGCACAAACTCGTAGCTCGATGGGGCTAGTGGCCGGGGCCGCGGGAACGCAGGCGGGTCTCTTCGAGGTCGAGCATGGCCTGGGCCTCGGCGAGAACGCGCGAGGTGTAGGCGCCGCGGCTGCGCGCCTCGAGCAGCGCCGTGCGCTCGGTCTCCATCACCACGAGCCGCAGCTCGCGGTAGAGCTGGTGCGGGGTCTCGTCGGTTCCGCTGCTGAGCTGCCGCGACCTCTCCCACGCCAGCTCGGTGCGCAAGAACGACGACTGACGCACCCGTTCCACCACGTCAGGGTCGACCGGAGTCGTCTCGCCCAGCGCTCCCCCGGGGTCGTCGAGCACCTCCAGCCCCTTGTTGCTGATCTCGTCGAGCAGCAGTGCCAGCTCGCGGCGGTCTTCGACCACGTCGATGCCCTGGATGCCCACCAGCCTGATCACCGCAGGCAGAGTGCTGCCCTGCACGACGAGGGTCAAGAACGCCACCGTGAACGCAATGAGAATCAGCTGGTCGCGATACGGAGTGTCTTCGGGCAGCGACTGCGCGGCGGCGAGCGTGACCACGCCGCGCATTCCCGACCAGCCGAGCACGACTCCCCCGCGCCAGTCGATGCCCTCGGTTCTCAGCTGCTCGAGATCGGAGCGGCGGATCATGTACAGCCGCTCGGCTCGTCGCAGCCGACGGCGCCCCCGGGCATCCCGAATCGGAATGGTATGCAGGTAGTCGAGGTGCAAGCGCCTTCGCAGCGTGACCTTCTCGGCGTGCTGGGCCCTCAGGCGCAAGCCGAGCACCAGAGGCCCGGCCCAGACGAAGCGCAACACGATGAGGGCGACGGTCGCCAGCACTCCGATGCCGATCGCCGGCCAGACGCCCAACTCGCCGGGGTCGTCGGTGACGTGGTCGATGAGCGTTCGGATCTCGAGGCCGATGAGCAGAAACACGCCGCTCTCGAGAAAGAACTGCACCGTGCGCCAGTTGATGCGGTCGCTGATTCTCGACTGCGCGCTGAAGCGTGCCGGGGCTGCGTGACCGGTGTACAGGCCGGCGACGACCACGGCGAGCACCCCAGATGCTCCGAGCCCTTCTGCCGGCATGAACGCCACGAACGGCACGGCGAACGAGATAGCCGTATCGAGCACCGGGTCGTTGAGTTTCGAGCGCACGAACACCGTGACGAAGCCCGCGGCCAGGCCCACCGCGATGGCCACGACCACCGCGAAGATGAAGTCGGTCACGCCCTCCCACGGGCTCGACAGAGCGCCGACCGCAGCCGCCGTCGCTGTGCGCAGCAGCACGAGCGCGGTTGCGTCGTTGACCAGACCCTCACCCTCGAGCACCGTGAGCAGTCGCGGCGGCAGCCCGAGCCGACGACCCACCGACGTCGCCGCAACGGCATCGGGCGGGCTGATGATCGCGCCCAGAGCGATCGCCGCCGCCAGGTTCAGGTCGGGCAGCATCGTGTACAGCAGAAAGCCGGTGCCGAAGGCCGTAATAAGCACCAGAACAACAGAAAGCGAGGTGATCGTGCCGAGATTGCGCCGAAAATCGACCACCGGCACGCTGATCGCCGCCGCATACAGAATGGGCGGCAGCAGCCCGTCGAGAATCCACTCGTGCGGAATCTCGATCGATGGAACACCGGGCAAGTACGACAGACCGACGCCCACGACGACGAGAATGATCGGCGCAGCCACACCGAGCCGCTTCGAAAACGCGGCCACCGCGACGATCACCGAGACACCGACGACCGCGTAGATCCCCAGTTCCATGCGGTTCAGTTTACCGGGGACTCTGTGAGTACTCACACGAACGCACACAGTGACGGGTATACGGCGAGCGGATGCCCGGGGCCGATGCAATACAACCCGCCACGGTGTCACAGGCCGGGTTTAGGCTCGAACCATGAAACACATCGTGCTCGGAACGAACGGCCCCGAGGTCTCCCGCCTCGGCCTCGGCTGCATGGGAATGTCGGACTACTACACCGGCAGCGGCAGCGACGAGCAGGGCTCCATCGCGACCATCCACCGCGCTCTCGAGCTCGGCATCACCTTCTTCGACACCGCCGAAATCTACGGCCCGTATACGAACGAAGAGCTTGTCGGTAAAGCTCTCGCCGGGCATCGCGACGAGGTCGTTCTCGCCACCAAGTTCGGTTTCATCCAGCACCGCACCGACAAGAGCCGCGGCCTCGACGGTTCGCCCGAGAACGCCCGGCTCGCACTCGAGGGCTCGCTGAAGCGACTCGGCACCGACTACATCGACATCTACTATCAGCACCGCATGGATCCGAAGGTACCCATCGAAGAGACCGTCGGCGAGCTGGCCTCGTTCGTCGCCGAGGGAAAGATCCGGCACGTCGGGCTGTCAGAGGCGGCACCGGCGACCATCCGTCGCGCTCATGCCGTGCATCCGATCGCCGCGCTGCAGACCGAGTACTCGCTGTGGAGCCGCGATCCCGAGGCCGAGATTCTGCCGACCATCCGCGAGCTGGGCATCGGTTTCGTGCCGTATTCGCCGCTCGGGCGCGGATTCTTGACCGGCACCATCCGTTCGCTCGACAAGCTCGACGAGAGCGACTTTCGGCGCAACAACCCGCGCTTCGAGGGCGAGAACCTGGCCGCGAACATCCGCATCGTCGAGCAGGTCGACGCCGTCGCCGCCGAACTCGGCGCCAAGCCGGGTCAGGTCGCACTCGCCTGGCTGCTCGCACAGGGTGATGACATCGCGCCCATCCCGGGCACGAAGCGCGTCGCGTATGTCGAAGAGAATTCGGCGGCGGATGCCCTGACCCTGAGCCAGGCGCAGCTCGACGCCCTCGACGCAGTAGCGGCACCCGTCGGCGAGCGTTACGCCGACATGAGTTCGGTCAACCGCTGAGTTCGGCGGCCGCTGAGTTCGGCCACCGCTGCGTTCGGCGGCCGCTGCGTTCGGCGGCCGCTGCGTTCGGCAGCCGCTAGAGCAGTGCGAGATCGCTTCGCCGTCGTACGGCTATTGCGGTGCTCGGGTCGCTTCGGCCTTGTACCGCTATGACGGTGCGGCTCAGGTCGCTTCGGAGTCGTACGGTGACAGCGGCATAGCCACGCCGTCGGTGCCGTTCGACGCCGCGGCGGCGGCCTCGAGCTTCTTCTTGCGCTGCAGATAGGCCGGCTCGGGGCGCGTCAGCGTGACCGGAACGGCTTCGCCTTCTGGCGCAGGCGGGGCAGCACTCACCGCGGGAGCTGCGGCCGAAGCCGCCATTGGTACCGCAGCCGCCATCGGTACCGACGGCTTCACGGGCGAAGGCACGGCGTCGGCCGGGTCTTCGAGCAGAGCATCGCGAATGATGCGGCGCGGGTCGTACTGGCGGGGGTCGAGCTTCTTCCACTCGACCTCGTCGAAGTCGGGGCCCATCTCTTCTTTCATGCGCGACTTCGCATCGTTCGTGAAGCCGCGAATCTGCTTCACGAACGCAGCCAGCTTGCTGGCGTAGAGCGGCAAGCGCTCAGGGCCGATCACAAAGGCGGCGATAACGCCGACGATGATCAGCTTCTCGAAGGTCAACCCGAACATAGCTCCACCATACCCTCTCGCCCCTGCGAGCCTTCGGGGAGCAGGCCCAGACGTAACCTAAACTTCACACCGGAGGCCGAAACTATTGTCTAAAGAGACCAACTGGAAGTACGCAGAAGACTTCGTCACAGAACCCGCCGTCATCGCGTCGGCGAGGGCGCACGCGCTCGAGCTCGGCGTCGAATCGGTGTCGCCGGGCATCGGCGCGCAGCTCGCGGTTCTCGCCGGTACCTCCTCCGCGAAAGCCATCGTCGAGATCGGCACCGGCGTCGGCGTCTCCGGGCTGTGGATGTTCGCGGGCGCGCCCCAGGCCACCATCACCTCCATCGACACCGAGGTCGACCGCCAGCAGTCGGCACGGGCGGCCTACCTCGATGCGGGCATCCCGGCCAACCGGATTCGGCTCATCACCGGCAAGGCGCGCGATGTTCTGCCCCGCATGAACGAGAACACCTACGACCTCGTGCTGGTCGACGCCGACGCGGAGTCGGTGATCGAATACGTCGAGCACGCTCTGCGCCTCGTTCGCGTGGGCGGAACCGTGCTGGTGCCGCACGCGCTCTGGCGCGATCGTGTGGCCGACCCCGCGCAGCGCGACGACACGGTCGCCGACTTTCGCAGCCTGCTGAGCGAGCTCTCGCAGTCCGCGGCCGTCATCACCGCACTCTCCCCCATCGGCGACGGCCTGTTGCAGGTCACCAAACTCGTCGGCTGACGCCCGCGACGGCGGCCGACTACAGAAAGTCGACCGCCGGCCTGCACCCAGCCCCGAAGCCCCGTCGAGCGTGCTCGACGGGGCTTTCAGGCTTTGATCGGCGTGCCGATCAAAGACCATAGATTCAGGCGGGCGCGACTACTCCAGCGAGCGCGTCGTGCAGTTCGCGTGCCTCGGCGTCGTTGACGGAGACGACGAGGCGACCCCCGCCTTCGAGCGGCACTCGCACGATGATGAGGCGTCCTTCTTTAACAGCCTCCATCGGGCCGTCTCCGGTCCTTGGTTTCATGGCGGCCATGCGGCATCCCCTTTCGTGGTGTCGTTCTTCTATTATCTCGTATCGATGGGCGGCGAGAGAACCTGGCCGGCTTACGGCGGGGTCCAGTCGTATCCGTCGACGCCCCAGCAGATGAGCAGCCAGCCCCACTGAGCCGCCAGAAACACGATGACAAGCGCCACCCGGTAGATGCGCGACTTCGGCAGCGCTATCACGCCGAGCAGCGGGAAGAGAGGCATCAGCAGCCGGAACGTGCTCGACTGCGGAAAGAACACCGCGAGCAGATACACCGCGTACGCGATCAGCCAGAACCGCAGATCGATCGGCAGCCGCCTGACGCCGCGTGTGGCCATCACCAGCGCGAACGTGATGACCAGCAGCACCACCACGATGGCCCCGGCGGGCGCCCCGAGCCACCAGTTGCCGCCCTGAATCCATGCCGTGAACGGCAGCAGCGGTGCGTAGCCGATGTAGGTGGCACGCCAGGCGAGTTCGGTCTCGGTGTACGCCGAGAAGTACCCCGTCGCGCCCCACGCGATCACGTTCCAGGCGATGCCCGCCAGCCCGCTGAAGACGGCCGCTGCGCCCACGAGCACCTGCTCGCGCACCGGGAACGGCTCGTTTTCGCGGCGCCGCCTCCACCACCGCCAGGCGAAGTGCATCACGAGCAGCAGGGCGAAAGCCAGCCCGCTCGGCCGCGTAAACGACATCACGAGAACGATCGGAAACAGCAGCGCGTACCTTCGCTTGACCAGAAAGTACAGTGCCAGAGTGAGCAAGAAGATGAACATCGACTCCGCGTACGCCACCTGGAACATGGGCGACACCGGGCCGATGCAGAACAGCACCACCGCGAACATCGACGTTCCGGCCGGCAGCGCGATGCGCATCAGCTTGTAGAACACCAGCGCGGCACCTAGCCCGAAGGCGAGCGACACAATGACCGAGACGTACTCCCACGACGCCGTGGTGATGTCGCTGAGCCCGCGCACCAGAAACGGATACCCGGGCAGGAACGCCCAGGCGTTCTGGGCAATGTGTCCGTTCGTCTGCAGCGGCAGCTGACTCGGGTAACCCCAATACGCGATGATCTTGTACCAGGTGCCGTCCCAGATCGATGCGTAATCCCAGTACGAGGGTTGAGCACCCGTCCACGGGTTCTTGCCCTGCACGCTCGCGAGCACAAGCAGCATCGTCGTCGTGATCAGCCGCGCACCGGCGTAGATGATGATGACGCTCAGCCACCACCGCGAGTACCACCAGCGCGGCAGAAAACGGGGGCTCCGGATGCCCGGCTCAGCCCCCTCTGTCGACACCGCCCCGGCTTTCCGGTCGACGGTCGTGGGGTCGTCGCCGTTCCGGTCATCGGTCGTGGGGCCGTCGCCGTTCCGCTCGTCGCCGTTCCGGTCGTCGTTGTGCCGGTCGTCCGCGTTCCGGTCGTCGCCGTGCCGGTCGTCGACTGCGTACGTCATCGTCGAACGCCTCGAGGCCGTGTCGCCCTAGCCACGCGTCAGCCAGACCCGCAGAGCGTCTTCGCAGTCGGTGATCTGGCTCACCAGCACTCGCTCGTCGTCGGCGTGCGCCTTGAGCGGATCGCCCGGCCCGAAGTTCACCGCGGGCATCCCGAGTGCCGAGAAGCGAGCGACATCGGTCCAGCCGTACTTCGGTTTGGCTTCGCCGCCCACCGCGGCCAGAAACTGCTGCGCCAGCGGGGCGTCGAGCCCCGGTCTCGCACCTTCAGCCAGGTCGACGACGGTGATGTCGTACTCGCCGAACAGCTCGTGCATGTGTGCGATGGCCTCGTCGCCCGAGCGGTTCGGCGCGAAACGGTAGTTGATGTGCACCATGGCCTCGTCGGGAATGATGTTGCCCGCGACTCCGCCGCTGATGCCCACAGCATTCAGTCCCTCGCGATACACCAGCCCGTCGACCTCGACCTCGCGCGCCCGATAGCCGGCAAGCGTGTTCAGAATGGGCGCGAGCTTGTGCACGGCGTTGTCACCGACCCAGCCGCGGGCAGAGTGGGCCCGCAGCCCGAAAGTGCGCACCTCGATGCGCAGATTGCCGTTGCAGCCGCCCTCGATCTGCGAGTTGCTCGGCTCGCCGAGAATCGCGAAGTCGCCCACGAAGAGGTCGGGCCGGTTCGCGGCCAGCCGGCCGAGGCCGTTCAGGGCGGCGGAGACCTCTTCGTGGTCGTACCACATCCACGTCAGGTCGACACTGGGGTCGGCGAGCTCTGCCGCGAGCTTCAGCTGCACGGCGACACCCGCCTTCATGTCGACGGTTCCGCGGCCCCAGAGGTACTCGCCGCCGTCAATGGTCTCGAAGTGCGTCGGCAGGTTGTTGTTGAGCGGAACGGTATCGATATGCCCAGCGATCACCACGCGCTGTTCGCGCCCGAGATTCGTGCGGGCGACGACGGTGTCGCCGTCGCGAATGATCTCCAGGTGCGCTAACCCTTCGAGGCTCTGCACGATGGCGTCGGCCAGCGTGGTCTCGTTGCCGGAGACCGACTCGATGTCGCAGATCTGCCGGGTCAGGTCGATCGACGACGCCCCCAGGTCGAGCACGGGCAGAGCGATGTCGGTCGAAGCCATGCCACAAGTTTACGGTGCCGCGCCTGAACACTTCGGTTCGTGCGTTCACGTTGCCCTAAAGCCCCTTCGCGACGGCCTCGAGGTGCATCTGCGCAACCTCCGTGTGACAGTGCGCGTGGCCGTGCGCTGTGCGTCGCGCGCCGTGCGCTGTGCACTGTGCGTCGTGCGTCGTGCGTCGTGCGCTGTGCGTCGTGCGCTGTGCGTCGTGCGTCGTGCGTCGAGGGACATGGGCGCGGCCGCGGCCGGGCGCCGCAGGACTTTCGTCGGAGCACAGCCGCCATCCCCGCAATACGTCGGTATGCGTGCTCAGCTCCGCCGAAAGTCCCACGGAGCGGGCGGGCGGCAGCACGGCAGCAACAGCAGGGGTGCGGCAGGAGCGCGGTGGCGGCAACGCGGCAGCAGCAGCGCGGTGGCGGCGGGAGCGGCAGCAACAGCACGGGTGCGGCGGGAGCGGCAGCAGCAGCGGGCGGGCGGCAGAGCGGCAGCAGCAGCGGGCCGGCGGCAGCGCGGCAGCAGCAGCAGCAGCGACGAGCGGGCGGCAAAGCGGCAGCAGCAGCGCCGTAGCGGCAGGAGCGGCGGCAGCGCGGTGGCGGCAGGAGCGGCGGCAGCACGGCGGCGTCAGCACCGCAGCAGCGCGGCGACCCGCACGCACATCCGGCCCGGCCACCGGCGAGTGGCCGCGGCGCTAGCCTGGAAGCATGAACGCCGCCGCACCTGCCGCCACCCCCGCGCCCGCCACCTTCGCCTGGGGTTACGGCCTCGCCACCTATGCCGCCGACGGAACCGTGCTCGACACCTGGTACCCCACCCCGCGCCTCGGCCGGCTGAGCGACGCCGCCGAACCGTGGGTCGTGCCCGCCGAGCTCGAAGAGGTGCAGGGGCCGGATGCCCGGCGCAACGTGCACGTCGAAGTGGTGACGGTCGAGATCGACCTCACCAGGCCTCCGCAGTCGACCTCCGACGCGTACCTGCGGCTGCACCTGCTCTCGCACCTGCTGGTGGCCCCGAACACCATCAACCTCGACGGCATCTTCGCGCACCTGCCCATCGTGGTGTGGACCAACGCCGGCCCCGTCTCGCCCGCCGACTTCGACCGGTTGCGCCCTACCCTGCAGCGGCACGGAATCTCGGCGCACGGCATCGACAAGTTCCCCCGCCTTCTCGACTATGTGAGCCCCGAGCGGGTACGCATCGCGGATGCCTCGCGAGTGCGTCTCGGCGCCCACCTCGCCCCCGGCACCACCGTCATGCACGAGGGCTTCGTGAACTACAACGCGGGCACCCTGGGAACCTCGATGGTCGAAGGCCGCATCTCACAAGGAGTCGTGGTGGGCGACGGTTCGGATGTGGGCGGCGGAGCATCCATCATGGGAACACTCTCAGGCGGCGGCACCCAGCGCGTCGCCATCGGCGAACGGGCGCTGCTCGGGGCCAACTCGGGCGTCGGAATCTCGATCGGCGACGACACCGTGGTCGAGGCCGGCCTCTACGTGACCGCAGGTACCAAAGTAGTGCTCGTCGGAGCGCCCCCGAAGGCCGACGGCACCACGCCCACGACGAAGGCCGTCGCGCTCTCAGGCGTGCCAAACCTGCTCTTTCGCCGCAACTCGGTCTCGGGCGCCGTCGAAGTGCTCTCGCGCACCGGCGCCGGCGTCACCCTCAACGCCACCCTGCACGCCTGACCCGGAACCAGCGCGCGTTGCGCAAAAACACCCCCACGGGCGAGCGGAGGTGCTTTTGCGCAACCCGCGAGGTGTAACGCCGGATGTGCGGGCGCGGGTCAGCGGTCGCGGATCGGCGGGCGCGGATCAGCGGGCGTGAGTCAGCGGTCGTGGGTCAGCGGTCGCGAATCAGCGCTTCGGAAAGTCGCGCAGCGGCGGCCCCACATAGAGCTGCTGCGGGCGCCCGATCTTGGTGGCGGGGTCGAGCTGCATCTCGCGCCACTGGGCGATCCAGCCCGGAAGGCGCCCGATGGCGAAGAGCACCGTGAACATGCGGGTCGGAAAACCCATCGCCTTGTAGATGACGCCCGTGTAGAAGTCGACGGTCGGGTAGAGCCTGCGCGTTATGAAGTAGTCGTCTGCTAGTGCAATCGCCTCGAGCTCTTTGGCGATGTCGAGCAGATCGTCTTTGACGCCGAGCGCCGCGAGCACCTCGTCGGCCGACTCTTTGACAAGAGCAGCCCTCGGGTCGTAGTTCTTGTAGACCCGGTGACCGAAGCCCATCAGCCGCACTCCGGCCTCTTTGTTCTTGACGCGCTCGACGAACTTCTCGACGCCTTCGCCCGAGTCGCGGATCTGCGCCAGCATGGTCAGCACAGCCTCGTTCGCCCCGCCGTGCAGCGGGCCGTACAACGCGTTGATGCCCGCCGAGATCGAGGCGAACATGTTGGCCTCGGTCGAACCCACGAGGCGAACAGTCGAGGTCGACGCGTTCTGCTCGTGGTCTTCGTGCAAGATCAACAGGCGTTCCAGCGCCTTCGACAGCACCGGGTTGGCCACGTACGGCTCGGCCATGGTGCCGAAGTTCAGCCGCAAGAAGTTGTCGATGAAGCTGAGCGAGTTGTCGGGGTAGAGAAACGCCTGCCCCAGGCTCTTCTTGTGCGCGTACGCAGCCATCACCGGCAGCTTCGCCAGCAACCGGATGGTCGAAATCTCGACGTGTTCGGGGTTACGCGGGTCGAGCGAGTCTTGGTAGTACGTCGACAGCGCCGAGATGCCGGCCGAGAGCACCGACATCGGGTGGGCGTTGTGCGGTAGGGCGTCGAAGAACCGCTTGAGATCTTCGTGCAGCAGCGTGTGGTGCCGAATCTCGTTGTCGAACTTTTCGAGCTGATCTGGCGTCGGCAACTCGCCGTAGATCAGCAGCCAGGCCGTCTCGAGGTACGTCGAGTTCTCGGCGAGCTGGTCGATGGGGTATCCGCGGTAGCGCAGAATGCCCTTGTCGCCGTCGATGTACGTGATGCTCGACCGGGTCGCCGACGTGTTGACGAATCCGTAGTCGAGGGTGGTCAGACCGGTCTGCTTCGTCAGCGTCGACAGATCGATAGACGAGGCGCCTGCGACGCTTGGAAGTATCGGGAATTCGGCGGTGCCCCCGGGGAACGTCAGCGTCGCTTTTTGCTGCTGGCCATCAGTGTCGCCCACGGCGCCTCCTTGTGCGTTTAACATGAACCGGTGAACGTTGTTACGGTCTCAGCCTAAACGACCGGGCGAGTATCTCGATGCCGAGATACTTCGCGCAGTCGGGTCACGGCCGCTTCGATGCGTTCATCGGTCGCG
The DNA here is from genome assembly GCA_025463765.1 of Subtercola sp. GTDB lineage: Bacteria > Actinomycetota > Actinomycetes > Actinomycetales > Microbacteriaceae > Subtercola. The sequence continues at coordinate 63,137 of JAODBC010000015.1, forward strand.
GTCAGCGAAAAACGAACATGATCAGGATAGTGCTCGCCGTAGAACACCCCGGGCCCGGCGACGATTCCGAGCTCGGCCAGTTCGGCGATGTTCTGCCAGCAGTCGCGCCCGTCGGTCGCCCACAGATAGAGCCCGGCTTCGCTTCGATCGATGCGGAATCCGCACTGCTCGAGCGCCGGCTTCAGCGCCGCGCGCCGCGCACGGTACAGCTCCTTCTGAGCCTGCACGTGAGCGTCATCGCCCAGAGCCACGGTCATGGCCGTCTGCACCGGCGCCGGCGGCATCATTCCGGCCTGCTTGCGCACATTCAGCAGTTGTGCGATCAGCGCCGCGTCGCCCGCGATGAACGCCGCCCGGTACCCGGCGAGGTTCGACTGCTTGCTGAGGGAGTATGCCGCGAGCACGTTGGTCGTGTCACCGCCGGTGACACGCGGGTCGAGGATGCTCGGCACCGGTTCATCGGCCCAGCGCCCCTCCCACCCCAGCTCGGCGTAACATTCGTCGTCGACGATGATCGCCCCGAGTTCGCGGGCCCGCGCCACGGCGGCCGACAGCTGCTGCACGTCGAGCACACTGCCGTCGGGGTTGCCCGGCGAGTTGAGCCAGACGAGCTTCGTGCCCTCGGGCCACTCGGCAGGATCATCCGCTGCGAGCGAACGAGCTCCAGCGATCGTCGCACCGATGGCGTAGGTGGGGTACGCGGCCCGTGGATGCACGACGATGTCACTCTCGCCGAGCCCCAGCATGAACGGCAGCCAGGCCACCAGCTCTTTCGAACCGATGGTGGGCAGCACTTGCGCTTCGGTGAGGCCGGGCACCGACCGGCGCCTGGCGAACCAGTCGACGATGGCCGCACGCAGCGCGGGTGTTCCGGCCGTCTGAGGGTAGGAGTGGGCATCCGTCGCCGCCGCCAGCGCCTCACGAATGAGCGCGGGGGTCGGGTCGACCGGCGAGCCGATAGAAAGGTCGACGATGCCACCCGGATGCTCGGCGGCCCGCGCCACGAACGGGTTCATCTGCTCCCACGGGTAGTCGGGAAGCGCAGCGAGACTCATTGACGGGTGCGAGTTCTAGACGAGGGTTCTAGACGTGCTCGCCCTGCGGCGGCAGAGCAGAGATGACGGGGTGGTCTTTGGCGATCACGCCGACCTTCGCCGCGCCGCCCGGCGAACCCAGGTCGTTGAAGAACTCGACGTTGGCCTTGTAGTAGTCCGCCCACTCTTCGGGCAGGTCGTCTTCGTAATAGATGGCCTCGACCGGGCACACGGGTTCGCAGGCACCGCAGTCGACGCACTCGTCGGGGTGGATGTACAGCGACCGTTCACCCTCGTAGATGCAGTCGACGGGGCATTCGTCGATGCACGCCCGGTCTTTAACATCGACACACGGCAAGGCGATGACATAGGTCACTGTGGTGAAATCCCTTCGAAGCAGAACGCAGTCAAGTCTATTCGCTCGGTACGACAGGCTCTGCCGCTGGCGCAGATGGGGTATGGATGCCCGGGGCGGGCGTTCGGCGCGCGATGCGGTTCGGCCAGGCCAGCACGATGAGCGACACGATGGTGGGCGCGAAGGTCCAGATGTACCCGTACACGTTGGCGGGGATGAGCACCGAACCGCCGGGGCTCGTCAGCGTCAGTGCGGCGACGATGCCGACCAGCCCGATGGCGGCGAGCAGTGCGAGGGTGCGGGTCGGCAAGATCAGCCGAAGCCCCACGAGCAGCAGGATGCTCGCCAGAATGGCCATGATGAGGCCGATCGGCAGCGTGAACCAGCCGAACACGCTGATCGTCGCCTGATTGACCACGGTGCCGATCATGCCGAAGACCACGCCCAGAAGCAGTGCCACGACCCAGCTGCCGACCCGCACCAGCCACGATTCGCCGACCGGCGGCTCGGCCACGCCGAATTCGCTGACGCGAACCTCGCCGGGCCCACCCGACGGGGCGGATTCTGCAAGCGACATCACAATTGCCTTTCGTTCTTGCCCTCAATTTAGCGAGGCTACCTGAACGCTGTACCGTGAAAGGGGCAATGGTGCCGCCCCAGCCATTCGAGAACTCGGCAATCCGGCATCTCAAGCGACCCACACGGAGACCATTCGTGACATTCAGAACCACCACCCGCGCGGTAGCGGCCCTTCTCGCCGCTCTGGTGGTCGGCGGAATGCTGGCCGGCTGTGCCACGAAATCGGCGCAGGCTCCGCAATCGGCAGGTCAGGCGGCGGGCGGGGGGGTGTCGGTGACGCTGGAGCTGAGCGAGTCGACGAGCGATGTCGTCACCTACCTGCGCCAGCAAGCAGAGCAGCTCGACGGCGGTACAGCAGAGTTCGCAGCCGCGTATTCCTCAGGAAACGACGGCCTCGCTCGTGCGCTGTATGCGCCGACACGCATGTTCTACAACCGCATGCTTGTCGTTCAGAGCTCGTTCTCCGGCCTCGCTACCAGCATCGACGGCCAGCAGACCGATCTGCCTGCCGGCACACCGTTCACCGGATGGCACGCCATCGAGCAAGACCTGTACCCCGCGTCGAACTCGACACCGCTGAACCCGGAACAGCGCACCGCCCTGGCGACGCGGCTGGCCGGTGACACGCATTCGCTCTACGAGAAGATCTTCGGGCTGCGCCCCACCGTGAACGAGCAGACCGAGGGCGCGGCCACTTTGATGCAGACCCTTGGCGTCGCTGCCGCGAACGGCACGCAAGACCCGGGCTCCGGCAGCGACATCTCCGACCTGCAGGGCTACCTCGACGGGGCGCACCTCGTATTCGAGGGAATTCGCGTCGTTCTCGTCACCCAAGACGCCGCCCTCGCCACGACGCTCGATCATGAGTTCGGCAGCCTGCAAGACAGCCTGAACGCCCAACGTATCGGGGTGAGCTTCACTCCCTACGACCAGGTCAGCAGTGGCGACCTCGCCTCGCTGCAATCGCAGGTGAAGGCCCTCGGCGACTCCCTAGCCCGCGTCACCACCACCATGGCCCCGGCTACGGCCACCCCGTCACCCTCCCCCGCGGGCTGACCCAAGCTACTTAGGCAAACAGCGCCTTACCGTAGTAGTCGCCGGCTCCGGTGAGGCCGGGGGGCACCGCGAACACACCCGAGCCGACGTGGCGAATGTACTCGTTGAGACGGTCGGAGGAGCCGAGACGCGACTGGATCGTGACGAACTGCGCCGGGTCTTTCTGGTACGACAGAAACATGAGTCCGGCATCCAGGCGGCCCACCGAGTCGATGCCGTCGGTGAAGTTGTACCCGCGACGCAGAATCTTGACGCCGCCGTTGTTCTCGTGGGCCGCTAGCGCCACGTGCGCCGTCGGCGAGATGACCTGCTGGCCGTCGGCGCCCTTCGCGGCGAAGTCGGGCGTGTCGAACTCGCCGGTTCCGGTGAGCGGTGCGCCCGACGACTTGCTGCGGCCGAAGACCGTGTTCTGGTCGCCGATGTAGTCGGCATCCCACGTTTCGATGAGCATGTGGATCTTGCGCGCCACGAGATAACTGCCGCCGGTCATCCAGCTCTGGTCGCTGTCGCTGCCCACCCAGACGAACTCGTCGAGATCGGTCTGCTGCGTAATGTTGCGCGTGCCGTCTTTGAAGCCCATCAGGTTGCGCGGCGTGGTCTGCCCTTGGCCTGCGGATGCCCGGCCGAAGCCCTGCACGGTCCACCGTGTCGTCGCGGTGGTTCGGGCCATGCGCGCCAGGTTGCGTATAGCGTGGTACGCCACCTGAGGATCAGCCGCACAGGCCTGAATGCAGATGTCTCCCCCGGTGAACTCGGGCGTCAGCGCGTCGCTCGCGAAGGCCGGCAGCGGGTTCAGCCCGGCCGGCTTGTACTTCGCCCAGCCGAACCGCTCGTCGAACATCGAGGGCGCGAAGCCCAGCGTGAGCGTGAGTTCGTTCGGCCCCATGCCGTAGGCCTCGCCGGTATCGCCGGGAACGGCCTGATCGCGGTCGGGCTGCACCGCACCGACGGGCAAGCCCTTCGTGTACTGCGCCATCGCGGCCGACCACTTGGCCAGCATCACCTGCAGCTCCGACGCCGAGGTCGTCGTGACGTCGAACACCATCAGCACGAGATGGTCTTGCGGCGGGGTCTGGATGCCCGCCTGATGCACCCCGTAGAAGTCGAGACTCGTGTCGTTCGGCGAGGGGTTCGCGGTGGACTCGCTCGCCCCGGCCGCCTGGTCGGTCACGCCGGTCGCGACGACCCCGATCGCGGCGCCCGCGGCCGCACTGGCGACCGCGCCGCCGAAGAAGGCGCGCCGAGAGATGCCATGAGCCTCTGAGGCCGGGAGGGCATCCCGAGCCTGGGCATCGATATCTGAGGCCGGATGCTGGTCGACCGGCTCGGCCGGCGCACCCTCGTCGGGTGCACCGGCCTCGTCATTACGGCGTTTACGCATAGGTTACGCGGTCGCCACCTTTTCGGAGATCTGCGACAGCGGCGCCTGCAGGGCCTGGATGGCCTGGGTCAGCTTGGTCGCGTCTGAGGCCTTCAGCGCGTCGGTGTAGAGCACGTAGCCCCCGATCGAGTTGGCGTCTTTGTAGGTGGCGAGCAGAGCATCCACTGCGGTGAACTGATCGGCGATCTGCTGCGTCAAGGTCGGGTCGATGGTGGTGAGACCCGGCTTGAGGTACTCGAAGGCCTGCTCTGAACCCTCGATGTTCGCGGCGAAGTCGAGCAGGTCGATGTGGCTGTACGCCTCTTCTTCACCGGTGATCTTCGACGACTGAACTTCGTCGAGCAGCCCCGAGGCACCGTTCGCGAGCTCTTCGGGCTTATAGGTGAGACCGGTGGTGAGCGTCTGCAACTGAGTGACGTCGGCGACGAGCTTGGTGCTCAGCGCCTTGGTGTCGTCGGTGATGGCCTGGTTGGCGAAGAGGGCCTGCTCGATGGGGTGGAATCCCGTCCACTGCGTACCCGGGTCGACGTCGGCGATGCGCGCGTCGATCTCGGGGTCGAGATCGGCGAAGCTCTCTGCGACAGGCTCGATGCGCTCATAGAACGGGCGGGCAGCGGCGTACGCCTTCTGCGCGGCAGCAACGTCGCCGGCCTGGATGGCTGTGTCGAGGGTCTGGGTGGCCGTGACCAGCGCCTGGGCCTGGTCTTCGACGTAGGCGCCGTAGCCGGTGGTTCCGGCGGCGAGCAGGCTCTGCGTGTCGCTCGCGGTGGTGGCGGCTGCGCCGACCACGGTGAAGCTCGTGTTCTCTGTCGTTGCACCCGGGCAGTTGAGCGTATAGGTTCCGCCGGTCAGGGTGACGGTGAAGTTCGCGGGCTGCAATCCGGCGACGATGTTCTCGCGCTCACCGATGATGCGCTTGTCGCTGAGCAACTCGATCTCGCTGAGGCCGGCTGCGTCGGTGTTGGTGACCGTGAACGTCACCGGGCCGGCCGGAGCGCTGGTGAAGTCGGTCGTGCACTCAGACCCGGTGAGCGTCACTGCGACCTGTGCCGCGCCGTTCGACACGGGTGCGCTGCCGTCGGCGGCGGCGGCCGTCGAGCCGGCCGTCGTCGAGCTGCTGCAGCCGGCGAGCAGAAGGCTGCCGGCGACGAGACCGGTGAGCAGACCGAGGCGCGCGCGACGGCTCGTAATCGGTGAATTCATGTGCAGTGCAACTCCTAGTGCTGTGTGCTGTGTGCAGGGGTCAGGTCGGAAGGTGTCTGGGCCGAGTCGGGCGCGGCTGAGCCGGCCGTGGCTGCATTGGGCGCGGCTGCACTGGGCGTGGCTGCACTGGGCGTGGCTGCACTGGGCGCGGCCGGTGTGCCGGCGTCGTCGCCCGTCCGCGTGGCGGCATCACGGTCGGCGCGCCGGGCCTCGCTGAGCCCCCGGGCACCGAAGGCGCAGAGCACGAGGGCAGCGATCAGAAGCACGATCGGCAGGTAGGTCTTGAAGAGAGCCGCCTCGGCCGCGCCGGCCTGCGCTTCAGAAATCGCTGCGGCGTTCTGCTCGGCCTGCTGCGTAGCGACGGCCCAAGAGAGCGATTGCGGAGCCGTATCTCCACCCGAAACTGTGACGGTTCGGCTCGACGACAGGCCACCGCCCGACAGGGTGAGCGTGGTCACCGCGGCGTTCGTCGCGTCGAGCAGCGTGTCTCCCACCACCCAGACCTGCGTGGTCTGCGTCGCCTGCCAGGCCGCGTCGAAGGGCCCGGGATTCGTCACCGGGCTCACGCCGACCGGAGTACGCCCGCCATTCAGCGTGGCGAGCTGCGCGAGGGTGAGGGTGGTCGGCAGGCTGGTGACGGCTGCGCCGGTCGTGATCGACCAGGTTCGGGCATCTTCACCCAGGTGGTTCGAGGTCGTCGCGGCCGACGACTCGAGTTGCACGGTCGAGGTCTGCTCCAGCACCGTGATCTGCAGTGCCAGATCGTCGCCCGCGCCCGTCAGTCGCGCGGTTCCGAGCTGGCTGCCGTCGGCCGCGATGATCGCGATCGTGCCGTCACCCACGTTCGGTTGCGCCGAGGCCGGCACGGCGGCGAAGAGGGTGATCGCGACGGCGGCGCAAGCGGCAGCAATGCCGAATTGCACCCGATAGGCGCGCTTGCCGGGGCGCATCGAGTGCGGCCAGAGCACGAAGAGAAGCACGGGCACGAGGTACATGGCCCAGCCCAGCACCTCGATCACGCGTGGATCGGCGGGGATGCCCAGCACTCCGGTGACAAGGGCGGCCTGCACCGATCCGGCCGGGGCCAGCCACGAGAGGTCGACGGTCGCGTCTTGCCCGATGGTGAGCCAGCCGGCCTCGTGGGCGGTGCGCAGCGAGCTCATCACGAGCCCGGCAGCGACGAACACCAGGAACACGCCGGTCACGGTGAAGAACTTGCCGAGGTTGAGCTTCACACCGCCGCGGTAGATGCCGTAACCGATGGCGACGGCCAGCAGCAGCCCGAGAACGGCACCCAGACCAGCGGTCAGCGGACTCACCGACGACTGGAAGGCGGCCAGCAAGAATACGGATGTCTCGAAGCCCTCGCGCAGCACGGCCAGAAACGCCATGCCGGCCAGCGCGAAGACCGACCCCTGCTTCAGGACATCGGTCGCCGTCGACTCGAGCTCTTTACGCATGTTGCGGGCGTGCTTACTCATCCACACGATCATGAAGGTGACCATGACCACGGCGACCATGCCGATGATCGACTCCATACCCTCTTGCTGGGCCTGGGGCAGGTTCACGGAGATGATCTCGAGCACGACACCGACGGCGATGCTCAAGCCGATCGCCGCGAACACCCCGATCCACATCGATTTGAGCGAGTGCCCGTTGCGCTTCAAGAAGGCCGCGATGATGCCCACGATGAGTGCCGCTTCGAGGCCTTCGCGAAGGCCGATGACGAAGGTGGCTAACACGAATGGACTCCAGCGGGACGGGGAATGCCTCGGGTTCGGGCATCGGGTTCGGGTGGCAGGCCATCTTCGGCTCTACTCAGGTAAGCCTACACTTACTAAGGATCGCCTGTCATAACTTTCTTGGCGATGTGCAGGTCGCCGGCACCGCAATTGTCGGTGCAGGCGACGAGAATAGAGCCGTGTATATCGTCGTCTCGCCCCGAAAGACGGGTCAGCCGACCCGCCACGCCGACGGGCTCCCGCACGACGACTCGATCTTCACCCTGACGCCGTGTAGCTCAGCGGGTGCTCCCGACCCGGCACGACGACCGTTCGAGGTGTCGGCGCGCGAGTTGGCCGGTGTGGTGCAGGCCGAAGAGGCGCGTCAGCCGCGCTGGGTCTGGGCCGACACGGCAGCGGTCTATCCGGTGCTGCTGACGGCGGGTCTGCGGGTCGAGAGATGTCACGACCTGCGGCTGAGCTGGGCGATACTGCGGGCGTCGAGCTTGACGGCCGAATCGGCGCTGGCCCGGGCATCCCAGTCTCCCTGGCAATCGACCGCCACCTTTCAGTCAGGCACGACGGACGCGCCGGGTCGTACGGAAACCGCGCTCTTCGAGCTCGACCTCGCGATGGCCGAGCCGGGCGCGGCCGCGTCGCCGGCCGCCGACATCGACCCTGTGGCCGAGCTGGCACTGCAACTCGAGGCCGTGGCGACCTCGGCAGACCCGAACAGACTTCGTCTGCTGCTGGCCGCGGAGTCGGCCGGGGCGCTGATCGCGGCCGAGATGTCGCACGCCGGGCTGCCGTGGCGCGAAGACGTACACGACCAGCTCTTGACCGAACTTCTGGGCCCGCAGGTGGCGGCGGGTCTTCGGCCGGCGCGTCTCGACGAGCTCGCCGGGCAGATCCGCACCGAGACGGGCGTCGCCGATCTCAACCCCGACTCCCCCGCAGAGGTGCTGCGGGCGCTGCGCTTCGCCGGGCTCACGGTGACGAGTACGCGTTCGTGGGAGCTGAAACAGCTCGGGCATCCATCGATCGCCCCGCTGCTCGAATACAAGAAGCTCGCCCGGCTTCTGAGCGCAAATGGATGGTCGTGGATGCAGTCGTGGGTCAGCAACGGCCGATTCACTCCCGAGTACGTGCCGGGCGGAGTGGTCTCAGGCCGCTGGGCCACGCGCGGCGGCGGCGCACTGCAGCTGCCCAAGCAGGTGCGCAGAGCTGTCATCGCCGACGACGGCTGGAAGCTCGTGGTGGCCGACGGCGCGCAACTGGAGCCGCGCATCTTGGCCGGCATCTCGGGCGACCAGGTGATGGCCGCAGCCGGTCGGGGTACAGACCTCTACGCGGGCATCGTGGCCAGCGGCGCGGTCGCGACAAGGGCCGAGGCGAAGGTCGCCATGCTCGGCGCCATGTACGGCGCGACCACCGGAGAGAGCGGGCGGCTGCTGCCGCGGCTGGCGCGAGCCTTTCCGACAGCGCTGGCGTTCGTCGAAAACGCCGCGCGAGCCGGAGAACGCGGTGAGGTCGTCACCTCCCGGCTCGGGCGCAGCTCACCCCGGCCGAGCGAGTCGTGGTCAGAGACGCAGGCCCGGGCATCCGAGGGGGCAGCGAACGAGGCCGAGCTGGCCCGGGCGCGCCGAGAAGCTCGCGACTGGGGGCGGTTCACGCGCAACTTCGTGGTGCAGGCGAGCGCCGCTGACTGGGCGCTGTGCTGGATGGCCGACTTGCGCCGTGCCCTGGCCGCATTTGCGCCCGTTGTGCGCGGCGCCGAATCTGCCGCCGACGTTCGAGACGCTGCCGTTCCCGGTCGGGCGGCGCCGCCGTTCGACGCCCGGCCGCACCTCGTGTTCTTCTTACACGACGAGGTCATCGTGCACACGCCCGCGCCGCAGGCGGATGCGGTGGCCGACGCTCTGCGCAGCTCTGCCGCCGCGGCCACCCGCCTGCTCTTCGGCACGTTTCCGCTCGACGTGCCGCTCGACCTCTCTATCGTCGACTCCTACGCCGACGCCGCCTGACCGTTTCGCCCGCGCGCCCCGGCGCCCGCGCGCCCCGGCGCCCGCGCGCCCGCTGACGCGCTTAACGCAAAATGAGACCGTTACGCCCTTTTGAAGCCGGTATAACAGGCTCAAAAGGGCGCAACGGCCTCACCAAGGCGCTGCACGTGCGAGAGGAGGGGTGCGGGTTAGGCGTTCGCGTTCTGTGACTTCACGCGTGACGCGCTGCGCTGCCGGGCCTGAGCTGAGAGCTCGACCTTACGAATACGCACCCACTCGGGCGTAACCTCGACGCACTCGTCTTCGCGAGCGAACTCGAGAGACTCTTCGAGGGTCAGCTTGCGAGAGGGTGTCATGCGCTCGAACGTGTCAGAGGTCGACTGGCGCATGTTCGTCAGCTGCTTCTCTTTGGTGATGTTCACGTCCATATCGTCGGCACGCGAGTTCTCGCCGATGACCATGCCTTCGTAGACCTCTTGGGTCGGCTCCACGAAGAACGACATGCGCTCCTGCAGGTTGACGATGGCGAACGGAGTGACGACACCAGACCGGTCGGCGACGATCGAGCCGTTGTTACGCGTCACGATAGGGCCTGCCCATGCGTCGTAGCCGTGCGAGATGGCGTTGGCGATTCCGGTACCGCGAGTGGTCGTCAGGAACTCGGTGCGAAACCCGATGAGCCCGCGCGAGGGAACGATGAACTCCATACGAACCCAGCCGGTGCCGTGGTTCTGCATGGTCTCCATGCGGCCCTTACGAGCAGCCAGCAGCTGAGTGATGGCGCCCAAGAACTCTTCGGGAGCGTCGACCGTGAGGTGCTCGTACGGCTCATGCGTCTTGCCGTTGACCTGCTTGGTGACCACCTGCGGCTTGCCCACGGTGAGCTCGAAGCCCTCGCGGCGCATTTGCTCGACCAGGATGGCCAGGGCGAGCTCTCCGCGGCCCTGAACCTCCCACGCGTCGGGGCGGCCGATGTCGACGACTTTGAGCGAGACGTTACCGACCAGCTCGCGGTCGAGGCGGTCTTTCACCATGCGGGCCGTGACCTTGGAGCCCTTGGTACGGCCGATCATCGGTGAGGTGTTCGTACCGATGGTCATCGAGATGGCGGGGTCGTCGACCGTGATGATCGGCAGCGGCCGAACATCGTCGGGGTCGCTGATGGTGTCACCGATGGTGATCTCGTCGATTCCGGCGATGGCCACGATGTCGCCGGGGCCGGCGGTCTCTGTCGGAAAGCGCGTGAGTGCTTTCGTGATGAGCAGCTCGGTGAGCTTCACGTTCTGAACCGAACCGTCGTGACGAACCCAAGCGACCTGCTGGCCCTTCTTGAGGTGCCCGTTGAAGATTCGCAGCAGGGCCAGTCGACCGAGGAACGGCGATGCGTCGAGGTTCGTGACGTGCGCCTGCAGGGGGTGCTCGTCGTCGTAGGTGGGCGCCGGAACGTGCTTCAGAATCGCTTCGAAGAGCGGCTCGAGGTCGTCGTTGTCGGGCAGAGTGCCGTTCTCGGGCTTGTTGTTCGACGCGGCGCCGTTACGGCCAGAGGCGTAGACGATGGGCACATCGAGAACGGCATCGAGGTCGAGATCGGGGTGGTCGTCAGACATGTCGCTGGCAAGTCCCAGCAGCAGGTCTTGGCTCTCGGCGATGACCTCGTCGATGCGCGCATCTGGTCGGTCGGTCTTGTTCACCAGCAGGATGACCGGCAGGTTCGCTTCGAGCGCCTTGCGCAGCACGAAACGCGTCTGCGGCAGCGGGCCCTCAGAAGCATCGACGAGCAGAACGACACCGTCGACCATGCTGAGGCCGCGCTCGACCTCGCCACCGAAGTCGGCGTGGCCCGGGGTGTCGATGACGTTGATGACAATGGACTTGCCATTGGCGTGCTTGCCGCTGTAGAGCACCGAGGTGTTCTTGGCGAGAATCGTGATGCCCTTTTCGCGTTCAAGGTCATTCGAGTCCATCATGCGGTCTTCGCCCTCGAAGTGGGCGTCGAACGAGTTGGTCTGCTTGAGCATTGCGTCGACGAGCGTGGTCTTGCCGTGGTCGACGTGGGCGACAATGGCTACGTTACGTAGGTCATCGCGGGTGGCTGAGGCCATGGATGATCGTCCTCTTAAGTAATGCGGACTCACCTCTTGATAACGAGCCCGACGAATAAACGGTCGGGCGGCAACGCCCGCGGAGTGCTGTGATCGTCAGACCCGAAGCGCTATGCCGGCCCCGGGAATCGCATTCAGCAACTCTTTAGTGTAGTCCATTTGAGGGTTGTCGAAGACCTCGTCGGTCGTGGCACGCTCGACGATCTTGCCCCGCTGCATCACTGTCACGTGGTCGGCGATGACCCGAACCACCGCCAGGTCGTGCGTGATGAACAGGTAGGTCAGGTCGAGTTCGGTCTGCAAATCAGACAGAAGCTGCAGAATCTGCGCCTGCACAAGCACGTCGAGAGCCGAAACCGCCTCGTCGAGAATCACGATCTCGGGCTTCAGAGCGAGCGCACGGGCGATCGCCACACGCTGCCGCTGCCCGCCCGACAGCTCGCCGGGGTAACGACTCGCCAGCGCGTTAGGAAGAGAGACCTGCTCCAGCAGCTCGTAGACCCGCTCGCGGCGCGACTTCTTGTCGCCCACCTTGTGGGTGTTGAGCGGCTCGGAGATGGTGTTGCCGATGTTGCGCAGCGGGTCGAGCGAACCGTAGGGGTCTTGAAAGACGGGTTGCATCTTGCGGCGCAGGTCGAGCAGAGCGCGGCCCTTCAGCGGCGCCGTGTCGGTGCCGTTGATGAGAATCTGGCCCTCGGTCGCGTCTTCGAGTCGCAGCAGCATCTTGGCCACCGTCGACTTACCAGAGCCCGACTCGCCGACGAGCGCCATGGTGGTGCCGCGCTGAATGCTGAACGAGACGTTGTCGACAGCGGTGAAGGCCTCTTTGTTGCCGCGGATCTTGTAGACCTTGGTGAGGTCTTTGACGACGATCGCGTCTTCTCGCTTCGATGCGGCGGCGGCCGCTTCGGCACGAACCTCGGCGGTCTCGATGAGGTCGAGGCCCTCGGTCACATCGGTCGCCGAGTAGTCGAGCTCGGCCAGCCTGTGCACCGACGACTGGATGCGCCGCGAAGCAAGGCTCGGTGCCGCAGCGACCAGGCGCTGCGTATACGGGTGCAGCGGGTTGGCCAGAATCTCGCGCGACGGGCCGGATTCGACGACCTGACCCTTGTACATGACGACCAGGTGCTCGGCACGCTCGGCGGCGAGGCCGAGGTCGTGCGTGATGAACAGCAGCGCCGTGCCGATCTCGCGCGTCAGTTTCTCGAGGTTGTCGAGAATCGTGCGCTGCACGGTCACGTCGAGTGCCGAGGTCGGCTCGTCTGCGATGAGCAGCTTGGGCCGCGACGACAACCCGATGCCGATCAGCACACGCTGGCGCATGCCGCCAGAGAACTGGTGCGGAAACTGCTTGAGCCGCTTGTCGGCGTCGGCCAGGCCGGCCTCTTTGAGCACCTGAATGGCGTGCTTCTTGACATCGGCCCTGCCCGTCGCGATGCCGTTGGCCTTGATCGCCTCCTGCACCTGAAAGCCGACGCTCCAGACCGGGTTGAGGTTGGCCATCGGGTCTTGGGGAACAAAACCGATCAGCTTGCCACGGATCTGCTGCATCTCTTTTTCAGAGATCTTGGTCAGGTCGCGGCCTTCGAAGAGAATCTCGCCGCCGGTGACCTTTCCCGAACCCGGGAGCAGGTTGATGATCGCGTGCGCCGTCGTCGATTTTCCCGAACCCGACTCCCCCACGATGGCGAGAGTCTCGCCGGCGTGCAGGCTGAGGCTCGCGCCTCGAACGGCCGGAACGACTCCGGTCTGCGTTTGAAAGCCCACCTGGAGGTTGTTGATCTGCAGAAGGGGAACACGATCATCCGCCCGCCCGGCAGACGACGGGGCTGACATGGTCGAACTCATCGGAGTGCTCTCGCTTTCGGGTCGAGCGCATCTCGAATGACTTCGCCCATCAAGATGAACGCGAAGACGGTGAGCGAGAGGGCGAGCGACGGGTAGATCAGGGTCTGCGGGTTGGTGCGCAGGTCTTTCTGGGCCTGGTTGATGTCGTTACCCCACGACATGATGCTGCTGCCGAGGCCGACGCCGAGAAACGACAAGGTGGCCTCAGCCACGATGGCGCCCGCGAGCGAGATGGTCGTGATAGCGATGACGGGCGCGATGGAGTTCGGCAGAACGTGCCGCATCAGAATGCGCAGGCTCGAGACTCCGAGCGCTTCAGACGCCATGACGAAGTCGGAGTTCTTCACTCGTAAGATCTCTGCCCTCAGCACACGTGCTGTGGCCGGCCAGGCGAAGATACCGATGGCCAGCGAGATCGTCCAGACGCTTCGATAGTTCACGAGAACCGACATGATGACCACGGCGGCCAAGATGTAGGGAATCGAGAAGAAGATGTCGCCGATACGGGAAAGGAACCCGTCGACCGCGCCACCGTAGAACCCGGCGAAGGCACCGAAGACGATACCGAGCACGGTGGTCAGCACGATCACGATGATGCCGACCGCGAGTGAGGTCGACGTGCCGTTGATGATGCGCGAGTAGACGTCACAGCCCTGCTTGGTGAAGCCGAGAATATGACCGGCCGTCGGGCCGCCGTTGCTGTTGATCAGCTGGCAGTCGTTGTTCGGGGCCACGTTGGTGAACAGCCCGGGAAACAGGGCCACCACGCACACCAGAACGATGAAGAAACCGGAGATCCAGAAGATGGGGCGACGGCGGGCGTCGCGCCACGCGTCGATCCACAGGTTGCTGGGTTTGTCGGCGACTTTGACGACGTCGATCGCCAGCAGCGGGGTCTCTTCGAGCGGAGCGACGAAGTGGTTCGCCGACGGCGGTGTCGCCTCGTCGACGGTACGTTCTGTGAGGTCATTTGACATAGCGGATCCTTGGGTCGAGCAGACCGTAGAGCAGGTCGACGATGAGGTTGACGACGAGGTAGAGCAACACCATCACCGTGACGAACGACACGACCGTCGGGCCTTCGCTTCGAATGATGGCCTGATACAGCGTGTTGCCGACGCCGGGCACGTTGAAGATACCCTCGGTGACGGTCGCGCCGACCAGCAGCACGCCGAAGTCGGTGGCCAGGTAGGTGACGACGGGAATGAGCGAGTTGCGCAGAATGTGGACCGGCACGATGCGGTTGCGGCTGAGGCCCTTGCTGTACGCGGTGCGCACGAAGTCGAGGCTCGAGGTCTCGATGACCGATGACCGCGTCAGTCGTACGATCTGCGCGAAGCTGATGCTCGCCAGCACCAGCGCTGGCAATATCAGGTCGCCGACAGGCGCACCGGGGCCGACCGTGGTTCGGGCCCAGCCGAGCTGTACACCGAAGACGTACTGCCCGACGAACGCGATCACGAAGATCGGCAGGGAGATGAGGATCAGGCTGATGACCAGCGAGCTGGCATCGAAGAGCTTGCCCTTTCGCAGCCCCGAGATGAGGCCGACGAGAATACCGAAGACCGTCTCGAAGAAGAGGGCGATGACGGCCAGCTTCAGCGTGACCGGAAAGGTGCGCAGCAAGATGTCGCCGACCGGAACACCGGAGTACGAGATGCCGAAGTCACCGCGGAAGATGCCGCCGATGTAGATGAAGTATTGAACGATGAACGGCTGGTCGAGGTGGTACTGAGCGCGAAGCTGGGCCACCAGGGCCGGGTTCGGGGTCTTGTCGCCGAACATGGCGATGATCGGGTCTCCCGGCATTGCGAAGACCATGAAATAGATGAGGAACGTTGTACCGAAGAAGACAGGGATTGCCTGGAGCAGGCGCCTGAGAATGTAACCGCCCATGAAGGGATCAGCCTCGCAACCTGGAGAAAATGCGCATACGGGTAAGTAGACCTTATTTCGAAGTCAAACCAAAAGGGGCGGCAGCATGATGCTGCCGCCCCCCTGGGTCAGCTGACGATACTAGCTCTTGGTGATCGCGTAGTACAGCGGCTCCGAGTTCCAACCGAACGAGACGTTCGACACCGAGGTGCCGTAGCCACCCGTGATGTTGGAGTACCACAGCGGAATGGCAGGCAGGTCTTTCAGAAGAATGTTCTGAGCGTCCTGGTAGTCCTGGTTGGCTGCGTCGGTGGTGGTCTCTGAAGCAGCCTTCGTGAACAGGGCGTCAACAGCAGGGTTGGTGTAGTCACCGTCGTTCGAGCTTGCGCCCGTCGCGTACAGCGGCACGAGGAAGTCGGAAAGGCCGGGGTAGTCGGCCTGCCATCCGGTGCGGAAGGCCGTCGAGATCGACTTGTCGGTCACCGAGGTGCGGAAGGCGGCGAAGGTCGGCACGGGTGCGCCTGATGCGTCGATTCCGAGGGTGTTCTTGATGCTGTTCGAGACAGCGTCGACCCAGGCCTGGTGGTCACCATCGGCGTTGTAGCCGATTTGGAAGGTACCGCTCCACGGCGAGATGGCGTCGGCCTCGGCCCACAGCTTCTTCGCGTCGTCGGGGTTGTACTTCAGAACGCTCGCGCCCGACAGGCTGTCGGTCCAGCCGTTGATGACCGGTGACGTGAAGTCGCTGGCCGGGGTGCGGGTGCCGTTGAAGATGACCTTCGTGATGGTGTCGCGGTCGATCGACTCAGAAAGAGCCTGACGACGCAGTGCGCCCTCTTGCCCGCTGAAGTGAGCATCGCGGCCCGGAATGGTGAACGACTGGAACACAGCGGTCGGGTCGTTCACGGCACGGCTGCCGAGGTCGTTCTGGAACGTGGCCAGATCGGCGCTCGGAATCGAGTCGAGAACGTCGAGGTTGTTACCCTGCAGGTCGGCGTACGCGGCACCGAGGTCGGCGTAGAACTTGATGGTCAGGCCACCGTTCTCTACCTTGCGGCCACCGGTGTAGCTGGTGTTCGGAACGAGGTCGATCTGAACGTTGTGCTGCCACGCGGTGGGCGAAGCCAGCTTGTAGGGGCCGTTACCGATCGGGTCGGTACCGTAGGCCGTCATGTCGGCGTAGGCGCTGTCGGGCAGCGGGTAGAACGCGCAGTAACCGAGCTCGAGCGGGAAGTCGGCCTGCGGCTTGGTCAGCTTGACCGTGAAGGTGGTGTCGTCGACGACGGTCAGACCGGTGAGGGGGCTGTCGGCGTCGGCGCTGTAGCCCTCGATGGGAGCGAAGAACGACTGGTTCAGCTGCGCGTTGCTCAGCAAAGCGCCGTACTGCCATGCCTTGACGAACGAGTTCGAGGTGACGGGCGAGCCGTCGCTGAAGGTCTGGTTCGGCTTGAGCTTGATGGTGAAGGTCTGCGAGTCGGTCGTGGTGATCGAGTCGGCAGCGTCATTGATCGGCTTGCCCGTTGCGTCGTAGTACACGAGACCGGAGAAGATGGAGTCGACGATGCGGCCACCACCCGTCTCCTGGGTGTTCGTGGGGATGAGCGGGTTCTGCGGCTCGGAACCGTTGGCCGTGATGACGGCCGAGAGGTTCGCGCTCGCGGTCGGCGTGCTGCTGCTGCCGCCTGACGAGCACCCGGTGAGCACAAGCGCGCTGGCTGCTGCCAGAGCGATGACGCCCACTCCGATTCGACGATTGATTCTCAAGGTTTCCTCCTGTGCAAACTGGGAAAATCGAACACACGACTTGTGGCCGGTGCATTCGAATGGAATGTGTCGCTCGCGGTGCGTGTGATTGCCTCGCAAATCGAGCACGCCGAGGTGAACGGCGCGCTCGATGACTACCGAGTACCCTAAAAGGGGCGTGGCTCAGAACCAAATGCCCGTGGAAAAAGTTACATACTAGAAACTAATTTCACCGGATTGTTGTGCTCTTTGCACAATCTTTGTGAATTCATAGCCCATTACGCAAGAAAGCGGCGGTATGACCACGACGCCTCAGACCCCGCCCGAGGCCCCCTCGGGGCCCCTTTTCACGAGGCGCCGAATCGGCTTCGAGATCGTCGTCGTTCTCGCGCTTTCGCTCGGATCTTCGGCCGTCTATTCGATCGTGCAGCTCATCGATCTGCTCACCCGGCCCACCTCGCTCGGCTCGCAGACCGCGACGATCAACGCAACGGTGAGCGACCGGGCCTGGCTCGACCTGACCTACCAGTTTCTCGGAATCGCCTTCGCCATAGCTCCCGTGCTGCTGGTGTTCTACTTGCTGACGCTCTCAGGGGTGAACCCGTTCAAGCGTCTCGGCTTCGACGCCACCCAGCCGCTTCGTGACGTACGCCGGGGGCTGTTTCTGCTGCTGCTGATCGGTATTCCCGGCCTTGCGTTCTACTTTCTCGGCCGTGCGCTCGGCTTCACCGTGAACGTGGTTCCCGCGCCACTGGATGCAGCGTGGTACACCGTGCCGATTCTCATTCTCTCGGCGCTGCGAGCAGCAATCACCGAAGAACTGATCGTGGTGGGCTACCTCTTCGAACGCCTAGGCCGACTCGGCTGGAACAAGTGGGTCATCATCGGCTCCAGTGCCGCCCTGCGCGGCAGTTATCACCTCTACCAGGGCTTCGGGCCGTTCTTCGGCAACTTCGTCATGGGGGTGGTGTTCGGCTGGTTCTACACACGCTGGGGCCGAACGGTTCCGCTTGTGATCACGCACTGGATTCTCGACATCGCGTCGTTCGTCGGCTACGCGTGGGCCGTGTCGACCTTTCCGCAGCTGTTCAACCTGCCGAGCTGACACTCTTCTCCTCGAGCGACTCTGGTCGACCTCCGCAGCCGAACTCAGACTTTGCGGCGCCCGCGCGCACCACGGATGATCAGTGCCACGATTCCGAGCAGCACCACCACCCCGGCACCGGCGACGAGCGCCTGCGTGGTCTGCGGGCTGAGGCCCTGCGTCGCGGCGGTGGCCGCCGCCGCAGGGCTCGACGGGGCATTGGAGAACACCGGCACGGGCGGCGCAGCCGTCTGTGGGCTCGACACGGTGATCGTCACGACGGCGGTCGCCACCTCGTTGGGCCGAGACGACGCGAACGAACACACGACCCCGGTCTGCCCGAGCGGGAATACGGCGCCAGAGGCGACGGGGTCGCCGGCGATGCTGCACCCGGTCATCGTGAGCCCGGTCGGCAGCACCGGGCTGAAAGTGACGGGCGCCCCGCTCGCGTCGACCGCGGCGACGTCGAGGGTATCGGGCACGATGCCGGCCCCGGTGAAGTCAGCGCTCACCACCCGTGCGCCGGTGAAGTCGGCGCCCGTGATGGTGGCGCCCTTGAAGGTGGACGCCTGAACATCGGCCGAGCTGAGATCGGTGCCGGTGAGATCGGCCCCGTCGAAGTCGGACTGCGCCAGGTGCGCACCGCTCAAGTCGACGCCCGCGCACTTACTGCCGCCCGCCACAGCCCCATCGATGCTGTGGTTGATGACACAGCCGTCGTGCGAATACACCGGCGTCACGTCGGCGAGGGTCGATGCAGCCGCGGCGGCGGAGCCGCCCACGACACCGATACCGACACCGCTACCAACACCGATACCGACACCGCTACCAACACCGACAAAGGCCGCGGCAGCCACGCCGACGACGAGGGCAGACTTCAGCAGAGAGAACATCGAACCGATTCTACCGGGATGAGTTTCTCTCGTCTGTGAATAGCAGGTGCAACCGGTCTACTCGAAGGCCTCCGGCGGTGGGCAGGCGCAGAAGAGGTTGCGATCGCCGTAGGCCTGGTCGATGCGGCGTACCGGGGGCCAGTACTTGTGCGCGATGAGCGAGGTCACGGGAAAGACGGCGCGTTCGCGGTCGTATGGATGACTCCACTCGCCCTGAGCGATCGATTGAGCGGTGTGCGGCGAATTCACCAGCGGATTGTCGTCAGCCGGCCATTCGCCCGAAGCGACGAGTTCGGCCTCGATCTTGATCGCTATCATCGCATCGATGAAACGATCGATCTCGACCAGGTCTTCGCTTTCGGTGGGCTCGACCATGAGCGTTCCGGCGACCGGAAAACTCATCGTGGGCGCGTGGAACCCGTAGTCGATCAGCCGCTTTGCCACATCGTCGACCGTCACGCCGGTGGCCTCGCGCAGGGGTCGCAGGTCGAGAATGCACTCGTGCGCGACGAGCCCGTTCTCACCCGAGTACAGCACCGGAAAATGCCCGCGCAGCCGAGTGGCGACGTAGTTCGCCGCCAGCACGGCTGCGCCCGTAGCCTCTTTCAGGCCCTCCGAACCCATCAGGCGCACGTAGGCCCAGCTGATCGGCAGAATGCTCGAACTACCGTATGGAGCCGCCGAAACCGCTCCCCCACCGTGCACCACCGTGCCCCCGCTAGAGGCCGGGTGCTCGATCTTCTGGGCGAACGGATGCCCGGGCAGAAACGGTGCCAGGTGCGACTTGGCCGCGACGGGGCCGACTCCCGGCCCGCCGCCACCATGCGGAATGCAGAACGTCTTGTGCAGGTTCAGGTGCGATACGTCGCCGCCGAACTCGCCGAACCGGGCGAATCCGAGCACCGCGTTGAGGTTGGCGCCGTCGACATAGACCTGCCCGCCGGCTTCATGCACCAAACGGCATATATCGACGATGTCGTGCTCGTACACCCCGTGGGTAGACGGATACGTCACCATCAAGGCCGCCAGCGCGGAACTGTGCTCGGCGATCTTGGCTCGCAGATCGTCTAGATCGACGTTGCCGAGTTCGTCGCAGGCCACCACCACGACACGCATACCGGCGAGCACGGCCGAGGCTGCGTTGGTGCCGTGAGCGCTCGAGGGGATGAGGCACACCGTGCGCCCGACATCACCGCGCGAGTGGTGGTATCCGCGAATCGCCAGCAGGCCGGCCAGTTCGCCCTGGCTGCCCGCGTTCGGCTGCAGCGACACGGTGTCGTACCCGGTCACCTCGGTCAGCCAGGTTTCGAGCTGGTCGATCAGCTCGAGGTATCCCTGCACGTCGGCGTGCGGCGCGAACGGGTGAAGCCCCGCGAACTCGGGCCAGCTCACCGCCTCCATCTCGGTGACGGCGTTGAGCTTCATCGTGCACGAACCGAGCGGAATCATGCCGCGGTCAAGCGCATAGTCCGAGTCGGCGAGGCGCTTGAGGTAGCGCATCATGCTCGTCTCGGAGCGATGGGTGTTGAATACCGGATGCGTGAGGAACTCGCTCGTACGGTTCAGCTCGCTCGGCAGGCTCGACTGGGGGCTGTACCGCGCGTCACCGTCGGGCCGCGCGTCGAGCGCTTCTGCCACCTGCATGAGCTCGGCCGCGGTGGTCGTTTCGTCGACCGAGATGCTCAGCGTGTCGTCGTCAACGACGTGCAGCAGATAACCGCGCTCGTGGGCTTGCTCAGCGGCAGCCCGTGCTCGGCCAGGCAATCGCACGGTGACCGTGTCGAAGAAGTCCTGGTGAACGAGCGTCAGGCCGCCCGCGGTCAGAATCGCCGCAAGGTCTTGGGCCCAGCCGTTCACCCGGCGCGCGATGCGCACCAGGCCATCAGGCCCGTGGTAGACGGCGTACATGCCTGCCATGACGGCAAGAAGCACCTGCGCGGTGCAGATGTTCGAGGTCGCCTTCTCGCGGCGGATGTGCTGTTCGCGAGCCTGCAGGCTCAGGCGATAGGCGCGGTTGCCGACAGCATCCACGCTCACCCCCACGAGCCGGCCCGGCAGCTGACGCTCGAGGCCTTTGCGTACGGCCATGTAGCCCGCGTGGGGGCCGCCGAACCCCATCGGCACACCGAAGCGCTGGCTCGTGCCGACGGCCACGTCGGCACCGAGCTCTCCGGGCGACGTGATAAGGGTGAGGGCGAGCAGATCGGCCGCCACGACCGCGAGGGCCCCGGCGTCGTGCGCGGCGGCGATGATCTCGCCCGGGTTCCAGACGTGACCGGATGCGCCCGGGTATTGCAGGAATACTCCGAACGCGGCGGGCAGATCGGCCGGGGCCAGCGTGGCCAGATCGAGCTCGACGAGATCGATGCCGACGGCCCGCGCGCGAGTGGCCAGCAGGGCCTTCGTCTGCGGCAGGGCATCCGCGTCGACCACGAACACAGGAGACGTCGACTTGCTCGCCCGGCGCGCCAGAAGCATGCCTTCCACGACCGCGGTGCTCTCGTCGAGCATGGAGGCGTTCGAGGTCGTGAGACCTGTCAGTTCGGCCACCATGGTCTGAAAGTTGATGAGTGCCTCGAGGCGGCCCTGCGAGATCTCGGGCTGGTACGGCGTGTACGCCGTGTACCAGCTCGGGTTCTCGAAGACGTTTCGCTTGATCACGGCGGGCGTGATGGTGTCGTAATAGCCGAGACCGATCATCGACCGCTTCACGGAGTTGCGCGCGGCGAGCGTGCGCAACTCGGCGATCACCTCACGCTCCGTCGCCGGTTGCGGGATGAGCGAGCCGTCGCCGAGGCTGTGCGCGTGGATCGACGCGGGAACCGCCGCCTCGACGAGCGCGGTCACCGAGTCGTAACCGAGAACCTCGAGCATGGCCGCCTGCGCGGCGTGATCGGTGCCGATGTGGCGTTCTGCAAAGGGAACACTCATCGATCAAGCACCGGCCCGATCGGTTTCGGTACTGCCGTCAGAATCAGCACCGTCGAAATCAGTACCGTCGAGGTCGACGCTCAGCGCGTCGTCACCCAGCAGCGCCTGGTACTCGTCGAAGCTCAGCAGTTCGGGCAACGCCGTGAACTCGGCCTTGATCAGCCAGCCCTCGCCGAACGGGTCGCTGTTGACGAGTTCGGGTGCGTCTTCGACCGCGGAATTCTTCTCGATGACGATGCCGGTCAGCGGGGCGAAGAGTTCGCCGACCGACTTGGTCGACTCGATCTCGCCCACCACGGCGCCGTCGGCGAGCTCAGCACCGACCTCTGGCAGGTCGACGAATACCACGTCGCCCAGCTGCCCCGCGGCGTAGGAGGTGATTCCGATGGTCGCCGTAGTCGGAGAGCCGGGTGCCGCGGGCTCGAGGCGAATCCACTCGTGCTCGCTGGTGAATTTGAGGGCGGAGTAGTCGGTCACGGTCAGTCTCTCTTTCTGCTATAGAACGGCAACGGGGTTATGCGAAACGGCAGACGCTTGGCGCGCACGTCGACCGAGACGAGGGTGCCCGGGGTGCTGTAGCGCGGGTCGATGTAGGCCATCGCCACGGGAACGCCGAGGGTGGGAGAAAGCACTCCACTCGTGACGACGCCGATCGGCCGCGCCTGGGCTCCGTCTGTCTGGGTTCCATCTGTCTGGGCTCCATCTGCCTGAGCTCCATCTGCCTGGGCTCCATCTGCCTGGGCTCCATCTGTCTGGGCGCCGGCTGCATCGACGGCGAACAGCTCGTATCCGGCCCGGGCGGCGCGCTTGCCGTCGCCCAGAAGACCGACGAGCACTCGCTCGTGCTCGCTCGCCGTGTCGCCGGATGCCCGCTCGAGCGCCGCGCGACCCACGAAGTCGCCCTTGCCGAAGTTCGGCACGCGCCCGAGGCCCGCCTGGGCCGGCAGCGTATCGAGCCCGAGTTCGTGACCGTACAGCGGCATACCGGCCTCGAGCCGAAGGGTGTCACGCGCGGCGAGGCCCGCGGGAACGAGCCCGAAGGGCTCTCCTGCTGCCATGAGGTCTGCCCAGAGCTGTGCGGCGAGCGCCACGGGCGTATAGAGTTCGAAGCCGTCTTCGCCGGTGTAACCGGTGCGTGCGACGAGCAGGTCGTCACCCGCATACGTGGCGGGCTGCGACCAGTAGTACTTCAGCGCGGCGAGGTCACGGGCATCCGGTGTCACCAGACCGGCAGTGTTCACGAGAATCTCGAGCGCGCGGGGGCCCTGCACAGCGATGAGGGCGACGCGGTCGCTCTCGTCGGTGACGTCGACGTCGAAGGCGGCCGCTCGCTCGAGGAGGTTCGTGAACGCGACCTCGTGGTTGCCCGCGTTGGCAACGACGAGAAAGTCGTCGGCGGCGAGGCGGTAGACCACGACGTCATCGACGATTCCCCCGGACTCGGCGAGCAGCATGCTGTACTTCGCTTGGCCGAGGGCCGTTGCCGACAGTTCTCCGGCGAGGGCATAGTCGAGAAACTCGGCCGCCTGCGGGCCGCGAACGGCCAGTTCTGCCATGTGCGAGAGGTCGAAGAGGCCCGCCGCCGTGCGCACGGCGTGATGTTCGGCGAGGTCGCTCGTGTAACGAACGGGCATCTGCCAGCCGGCGAAGTCGGTGAAGAGGGCTTTGGCGGCGACGTGGATGTCGTGCAGCGGCGAGTAGACCGGCTGGGCCGACGAAGCGAGCTCGGGTGCGGCTGCCTCGGGTGAAGCAGCGCGCTCGGGCGAAGCGGCGGCCTCGGGTGAAGCAGCGGCCCCGGGTAAGCCAGAGGACTGGAGTGGAGTGGCGGGCGGTGCAGCGTCGGCGGGGGTCACGAGTTCTCCTGATCATTACCTGCCTGCAATGAATCGACAGGCCGGTGTTGGTCGCGCCGATCGAAGTGATCGACGAGAACTCCCCCTCTGTCATCGTGCCTGAGAGATTCACACCCCGCGGCCTACGCCTCGAACAAGTGCTTTCACCGTGGGCGAGACCGCGGCCGCTCTAAGCCGAGCGCGGGCTGCTTTTCAGAGTGGCCAGTTCGACGCGGTACACGTACCTGAGAGATTATCGGAGAGAATTGCTCCTTCGGTGCCCGGAATTCGGCTCTCGCCGTGCCGCCGGGCTCTCCCGCGCCGACCTTTCGGCCGAACAGTCTTCAGTTGTGTGGCCAGCTTAGCGTGCCGCGACCCGTTCTAGGGAGTTCGCCGGTCACCGCGGGCACGGCGCACCACAGCGAAGAGCACGGCCGCGAGCGCGACGAGCGACCCGACGCCCACGACAATGGCCAGCGGCAGCGCAAGCCCAGAATCGTTGCTCGCATCGGCGGGCACGGCCGACAAGATGGTCATGGTGGGCTCTGGAACATCGGCGGCCGCACCCGGATCGACGGTTGCGGCTTCGCCGGGAGCGAGTGTGGCAGAACCGGTGGGGTTGGCTGCGGCAGAGCCCGGCGCGGGTGTTCCCGTCGACGGCACCGTCGCAGGGTGACCCGACCAGGCGGCGCCGCACGCCGGAGCGGCGTTCCAGGCCGGTGCCGCCACGGTGACGGCGGTCGGCTGCCAGGTGAAGGAGTAGCGGCCCGAAATGGGGTGACCGTCTTCGGAGACGACCCGCCAGGTCACGTCGTACTCCCCCGCTTCGCCGAGCGCGACGCCGGTGCTCGCATCGCTTCCGTCGACGGTGACGCAACCCGATTCGTGGTGACCGCCGTCGGTGTCGGTGATCTCGATGGCGAACCCCGAGGCATCCGCCCCCAGCGACAGCAGTTCGTCGCTGAAGCTGACGGTGACCTTGTCGATGGACTTCGTGACGGTCTCGCCGTTGTAGGGGCTCGACGACACCACGGTGTCGTGCGCGAACGCCGGTGCCGCAGCGGCGGTCGAGGCTGCCGAGATTGCGAGGCCGGCGAGCAGCCCCAGCCCGACGATACGGGCTGCACGCCGGTTCGTCAGGGGAGGAATTCGCACAATCCTACGATAACCGGCAGGTCGACAGCGCTGCGGGCGCTGAGAGCGGATGCTCAGCGGACTACCGGCTAACGAGCATCCGGCTGAGTTTCAGGGCCGCGTCAGGTCGTCGGGAGCACGAAGATCAAGATGAGCGTGACGACCGTCGATGCGACGCCGAGCCAGAGACCGACCAATGACAGAATTCGCCCGGCACCCGTGACGCGTGACTGCCGCAGCCCGAAGAAGCCGAGCACAGCGCCTACGATGCTGATGACCACGAAGGGGTTCAAGAAAAGCGAGATGACACTCACGACGAGGCTCGCGAAGGCCAGAAAGTTGGAACGGCCGGCGGGGGCGCCAGAGGGTGTGGTCATAGCATCACCGTAATGCACACCCACACCGCAGCGACTGTATGTAAGGTGTGCGCATGGGTGACGTGACCTGTCTGGTGATCGGATGCACGGCCGAGCCTGACGACGAGATCACTGTCGAGGCGAACGGCCTTTCACTCGTGTATTCCGTCTGTCTCGCGCACGCGACCGAGATGCGCTGGGGTGCGACCTACTCGGAGTATCGCTCCGACCAGCACGGACTGCTCGGGCTGCGTCAGTCGCGCTAGCGCGACCCTGGGAAGCCGCAGAACAGACCGTTCGGGTCGAATGCCGCGATCAGTTGCTGCACGCGGGGCCAATCGTCGGCGGCGAACGACCCGCTGACACGCTCAGCAGAATGATGCAGATCGGCCTCGCTGATGAAGTGTCCGCTGGCGACCGGCTCGAGCACGGCTCGTAACTCGGCCAGCCACGCGTGGTTCGCTTCGTCGTCGGCGGGGTCTGACCAGATTACGTACGGCACCACCAGAGTGCGGTCGTGCATCCCGTATGCCGCATCGCCCTTCGGCAGAAGGCGTGCCCCGTTGCCGTTGCCCGGCATTCCGGTGAGCAGATAGGAGTGACCAGAGGGGGCCCGCCGCATGATCTCGGCGAGCGGAGGCAGCGCTTCGTGCAGGTCTGCCGGCAGCCAGAACGTGTCGGCGAGGTAGCGAAAACCGTCGGGATAGGTGGGGTCGACGCCCTCGTGCAGGTTCTCGAAGGCGACCTCGATGGGCCCGAGATGATCGAGCAGCGGTGCGTCGGGCGCGGGCTCTGCCTCGAAAGCCGCGAGCGCCGCCAGCGCGGCTTCTTCGTCATTCGCGAAGGCCGTGGCGATGACGCTGACGCTGTACGCGGTGCAGTCGCTCGTTGCTCCCGGTCGCTGCGGGCCCGCCAACACGACCGAGACTTCGACACTGGCCGGCAGCGCGGCCGATACGCGGCCCACCCAGGCGGTCACTTCTGCGAGGTCGGCGAGGTCGAACATCCAGGTGGCCAAACGGATGCCCCGCGGCAGTGGCCTCAGATCGACCTCGAACTCGGTGACGATGCCGGGAAAGCCCGGGCCAGAGCCGCGAGCGAGCCAGAACAACTCGGCGTTCTCGTCTGCGGAGGCGACCACCACGTCGCCGCTCGCCAGCACAACACGCATACTGCGGAGAGAGAAACACGACGGCAGCCACGCGCCCCAGTTGAGGCCCAGCCCTCCGCCGAGCAGAAAACCGCCGAGCGCCGGGTTGCCGCAGTGCCCGACCGGAAAGGCGAGACCGAGTCTCGCGAGCTCTTTCGACAAGCGTTCGCCGCGCACGGCTGGGCCCACCCTGGCGGTGCGCGCCTCGACGTCGACTTCGATGCCGTCGAACGCGGCCAGGTCGATGAGCAGACTCGCTTCGCGCAGCGAGGCGGAGATCCAGCTGTGCCCGCCCGACCGGATGGCGACCTTCGTGCCGGTTCGTGCCGCGTCGGCCACCGCCTGCGCCACCTCGGCTTCGGTCTGCGGGATGACGATGAGCGCGGGTGTCTGGGCCGGCTGCAGGGCGTTGAACAACCCGTCATGGGCCGCTGCGACGAAACCGGCATCGCCGGGAAGAATGCGTGTAGAGGCGGCACTCGGGGTTTCGGTCACGGTCGACATCGTACTGGCGTCGACCGCTCCATACCGTTCTAGAGTTGGCTCATGATCGAATGTGTCGTCGAAGGGTGCGTGGGCGACCCGGTCGAGCGACTCACCGTCGATAGCAATGGCCTTCTGCTGGTCTACGCGATCTGCCGCGACCATGCCCTGCAGGTGCGCGACGGCTTTCAGGTAGCGCAGCCGGCCGACTCCAGCCGCGGCCTCGTCGGCCCGCGCTCGACTCCCCTGCCGTAGGCGTCGATGGCGGGCCGATGCTGTCGGACCGCCGGCGACTAGGCTTCGCTGAATGCAACCTGCTGCTGCTTCGCGACCTCGTGCAGACGGCGATCTCTCGTCCACAACGTCGTGCCGGGCGAGAGCGTCACCGCCGCAAGCAGATGAGCGTCGACCAGGCTGAGCCCCCGGCCGTAGAGCTTTTGGCGCTCGATGAGACCCATCACTTCGTCGTGGTGCGCGAGCGTCACGGTTGGAAGGTTGCTCAGCAGATCGAGGAACGACCCTCGATCACGCAACGACCCCATTGCCAGCTCGCCGATGACCATGGGATGCTGCCGAACGAAGCCGCTTCTCAACAACCTCAAAAGTTCTGGTTCGGCGGCATGCAGGTGGTCAACCCAGACCGAGGTGTCGACGAGGATCATGACTCAGGCGGCAGGTCGCCTTCGGGGTGCGGATTCGGCGTGCCGATCGCTACCGCCGAGAAGTGCCAGGCGCCGAGCGCTTTCACGCTCGATGAGCGCCTCGAGTGCTTCACGCAGCAGAGCGGAGCGCTCCGTTATTCCGCTCAGGTCGGCGGCCTTCGCCAACCGGTCGTCGTCGAGTGTGACTGTCGTTCTCATTCGCGCCTCCTTCTTCTGCACCTAGATTAGCATCATCTGATGCATATACTCATGCGCATCCAACACTCGTTCGATGTGCGGATGTCAGGCTCCGCTGAGGGCGAGAACTCCCGGGCGAGCGGGGTCGGGAGCGAAGGTGAGGGTGCGAGTGGCGATTTTGTCGGTGAAGAAGCGGTCGTGGCTGACCACGATCACGGCGCCCGGAAAATGCGTGAGCGCGCGTTCCATGACCTGGATGCTCGGCATGTCGAGATGGTTGGTGGGCTCGTCGAGCAGCAGCACCGAGGCACCCGAGAGCAGGCACTGAGCCATCGCGACGCGAGCCCGCTGCCCGCCAGAGAGGTTGCCGAGCCGCTGCTTGAGGTCCGCCTCGGAGAACTGGAACATCGCGAGAAAACGGCCCACCGATTTGCGTGTCGCGGTGAGAGCGAGACTGTCGGGGAGGGCGTTGACCGCGTGAGTGAGGGTGTCTGCGTCGTCGAGTTCGGCGAGCATCCGGTTGTAACTGACGACCTTGACGCCCTTCGGCCAGTCGACGGTGCCCTGGTCGGGGCGGTCTTCGCCGGCGAGCACACGAAGCAGGGTGCTTTTTCCGCTGCCGTTCGCGCCGAGAACGGCGATGCGGTAGCCGCGGCGAATCTCGAGTGTGAGGCCCTCGAACAGGGTCTTGTCGCCATACGACTTGCCGAGCGAATCGATGCGGCAGAGCACGTCTTTCACGTGCAGACCGCCGTAGATCTCGGTGATGATCTCGTCGACCGGGCGCGGGGCGCGGGACTTCTTGATGCTCGACAACTGCTTATTGAGCCCGTTCTGTTTGCCCGACTGTGCAGACTTCGCCGCTCTGGTCGCCTTCGCAGCCTCGCGTCGGTCGGAGATGCCCTCGGCCTCGAACGCCAGCAGTTCGGACTCGTGCAGATACTGCTGCTCGAGCGTCTTGAGCCGAAACTGCTTCTGCACCACGTATTCGTCGAAATTACCGGGATACTCGTGCAGATGAAAGTTCTCGAGCTCGATGATGCGCGTGACCACGGCGTCGAGAAAGGTGCGGTCGTGCGATACGACGATCGCCGCCCCGCGAAAGTCGCGGAACCAGCTCTCGAGCCACTCGACCCCGGCGATGTCGAGAAAGTTCGTCGGCTCGTCGAGCAGCAGAACATCCGGGTTCTCGAGCAGAATCTTCGCGAGCGCTGCCCGGTTGCGCCAGCCGCCCGAGAGGTCGTCGATGGGGCAGATGCGGTGGGCCTGTTCGAAGCCGAGGGTCGTCAGGGCCGTGTCGATGTGGCGCTGGTAATCCCAGCCGTCGAGGCGATCCATCTCGGCGAAGAGGTCAGCCTGGCGGTTGATGAGGGCGTCGAGGGTTTGGGCTGGTTGTGCGCTGCCTGCGGGGGCGTTCTGGGCGGCGGGGTTCGGGTCGGCGGCGGCTTGCGCCACGGCGGTGTCGATCGCAGCCAACTCGGCCTCGATGAGGTGGATGTTCGCGAAGAGGCCCTCGAGAACATCCACTATCGACGCCGTACCGTCGAGTTCGGAGAACTGCGAGAAGTACCCCAGCTTCAGGCCGTCTTCGAGGGCGACGGTTCCGGCATCCGGAGTCACCTGCTCGAGCGCCAGCTTGAGAAGCGTCGACTTGCCAGACCCATTGCGCCCGATCAGCCCGACGCGGTCGCCCTTCTCGAGCCGGAAGAACGCCTCGCGCAGCACCTGCGTGTTCTCGAAGCTGACGCTGACGTCGGTCATTCTGATGAGGCTCATGCTGTCGACGATAGCGGGGCCGGCTGGGGTGTTGGTGCCGCTCCGGGCGCGTGGTCGGGCGTCAGTGTTCGCCTTTGATGACGAAGTAGGAGCCGCGGATGGTGCCGGCGAGCTTCGACTTCTGGCGGGCGAACTTGAACTTCGAGAGTTCGTCGGGAATCTCCATACCGTCAGAGAGTTTGAAGCCCACGGCGCGCTTTCCCCCGTCTTCGACGGCGTACATGACGTTGATCGCAAGGCCCGACTCGTAGAAAACGTAGGTCATTCGCAGACCTTCGACCTCGAAGTCGGTCGCCTCGAGCGCGGGCGATGCGATGACGATGTCGCGTTCGTCTTTGAGGATGCTCGTGACGCGGTCGAGCGCCTCCTTCGCCTCGCTCGCCGGGCTGACCGTGAACACGTGGTCATACTTATTCTTGTAGTAGCGAGCCTCGTTGGCGCGCAGGCCGGCGAGCGCTTCGGGCACCGGAGAGGACTCGAGGCCTTCGGTTGAGACGTTCACGAAGTCGACGGTGTACGGCATGGATCCTCCTGAGTTGCGGTGATGCACCTTACGGTAGCGCGAGTCGCTTCTCGGCACTTCTCGAATCCTGCTTACTTCTCGGCTGTGAGTGCGCGCGTTCTCAGACCATCTGACGCGTCAGTACGAATTGCGCACCACTGCCGATGGCGATCTCGACTTCGAGGTCACTGCCAACGGGTGTGAACCGAAACAGCATGCTGCTGACCGCCAAGCCCCTGTCATAGTCAATCCTGGTCGGTACGGCGCAGTTGCGATCCCGCGATCACGAAGAAGGTGCCAAGACCCGCAACGAAGGCACTCACCCCGTAGGCGAGCACAGACGTCATCAGCGAGGTTCGCAACGCTGCCGCCGTCGAAAGCGCCGAGCTCTGCTTGCGCAGCTCGGCCGCCTCATCGCTGCTCGCGTCCACGCCGCGCAGCGCGTCACTGATGTCGGCGAAAGTGCGGCCGCCGGCCCCACGTTCGGCATTGCTCTTGATGACGAGCGCTTCGGCGTAGGCCGTCGCTGGGCCCTGAACGCGCTTACCCGCAAGTGCAGGTGCGTTGCCCGGAACCGTGATCTTCTCGTCGCGCAGCTGCTTCGTGACGGTGAACCAGGCGCCTGCTCCGACGGCCACGAACAACGAACCCGTGGCGATGCTGAGACCTCCAACGCGGCGAAGTACGGATGCAGTGGGCAGAGTCGTCATCGATCATCCTTTCGTGGAGCACGTCGCGCGGGAATCACACTGCGCGCATTCCGACTGTAAGCGAACTCGGGCGTCACGCGCAGCCGAGATCCTGTGGCAATGCGGCACGCCGTCGTTGCAGCGCTCGAACAAGTTGCGCAGAGGAAACGCATAATACGACTCAGGGCAGAGCGAGAAAATCTCGCAGCCAAGCGTCGACTTCCTGCATTGTTTCGGTATCGACAACGCCTGCGACATCGTGGAGCCGTTCCCTCGTAATCGCCCGAGGCTGTTCGGTCATTGCGTAGGTCTGTTGGGCGAGTGCCAGATTCGACCCTCGCAGTGCGACATGGTTGGGCCATCCGCGATCCGTCGTCGTGGCAGGCACGATGATGGCGAGCGTGTCAGCTTGTTGCAGGTACAGATCACTGGCGATAACCAGCGCGGGGCGCCGGCCGGCTTGCTCTCGGCCGCGCACCGGATCGAGCTCCGCCCACACGACCATGCCCCGCCGCAGGTCAGTTGCCATCGCGTAGATCGCTCAGTGCGACATCCCACTCTCGAAACTCGTCCCAGTAATTCTCGTCGGCACTGCGAAAGGCACGGCCGAATGACTCCATGCGCCTGCGCCGTTCGTACCCATCGAGCAGTCCCTCGATGAGACCGGCCGCGGTCACTCCCCGCTCCTTTGCATCGCGGTTGATTCGGTCGCGGAGCTCAGCTGGAACCTTGATTGTCGTGACCATAAGACAAGTATACCGAAGGGTATACCAATCGGTCTACTGTGCGGTTACACGTTGAAGCGGAACTCGACTACGTCGCCGTCGTGCATGACGTACTCTTTGCCCTCGATGCGCACTTTGCCGCGCGACTTGGCCTCCGCCATCGTGCCGGCGTCGACGAGGTCGTCGAACGAGACGATCTCGGCCTTGATGAAGCCCTTTTGAAAGTCGGTGTGGATGACGCCGGCGGCCTGGGGGGCCGTCCAGCCTTTGCCGATGGTCCAGGCGCGGGTCTCTTTGGGGCCGGCGGTGAGGTAGGTCTGAAGGCCCAGGGTGTCGAAGCCGATGCGGGCGAGCTGGTCGAGGCCGCTCTCCTCTTGGCCTGTTGAGGCGAGCAGTTCTGCAGCGTCGGCGGGGTCGAGGTCGATGAGTTCGGATTCGAGCTTGGCGTCGAGAAAGACGGCGGGCGCCGGGGCGACCAGCGCAGAAAGGGCGGCGAGGGCATCCGGATCGTTCAGCACGGCCTCGTCGATGTTGAAGACGTAGATGAAGGGTTTGGCGGTGAGCAGCCCGAGCTCGCGGATGGGCTCGAGGTCGAGTTTGCCGGCCGACGAGAGCGGCTGCCCGGCGTCGAGAATGGCTTGCGCAGCCTTCGCGGTTTCGAGCACGATGGGCTCGATGCGCTTGGTCTTGACCTCTTTCTCGTACCGGGCGACAGCCTTCTCGAGGGTCTGCAGGTCGGCGAGAATCAGCTCGGTGTTGATGGTCTCGAGGTCGCTGGCCGCGTCGACCTTGCCGTCGACGTGCACCACGTCGGGGTCGGCGAACCCGCGCACGACCTGAGCGATGGCGTCGGCCTCGCGGATGTTCGCGAGGAACTTGTTACCCAGCCCCTCGCCCTCGCTGGCGCCTTTCACGATGCCGGCGATGTCGACGAACGACACGGGCGCAGGCAGAATACGCTCGCTCGAGAAGAGTTCGGCGAGCTTCTCGAGGCGCGCGTCGGGCAGGTTCACCACACCGACGTTCGGCTCGATGGTGGCGAACGGGTAGTTCGCCGCCAGAACCTGGTTTTTCGTGAGTGCGTTGAACAGGGTGGACTTGCCCACATTGGGCAGCCCGACGATCGCAATAGTTAGAGCCACGAGGG
>JAODBC010000063.1 GCA_025463765.1 Subtercola sp.
ATTCTCGAGGTGCTGAACGCTGCGATCTCCGTTCCCGACGAGATGGCACCGACCGCGCCCCGCGTGATCTCGGTTCAGATTCCGGTAGACAAGATCGGTGAGCTGATCGGCCCGAAGGGCAAGACGATCAACCAGATCCAAGACGACACCGGGGCAACGATCTCGATCGAAGACGACGGTACCGTCTACATCGGCGCGGTCGACGGCCCGTCGGCTGAGGCCGCTCGCATGGCGGTCAACGCCATCGCGAACCCGCTCAACCCCGAGGTCGGCGAGCGCTTCCTGGGAACGGTCGTCAAGATCGCTACCTTCGGCGCGTTCGTGTCGCTCATGCCCGGTTAAGACGGCCTGCTGCACATCAGCGAGGTTCGTAAGCTCGCCGGTGGCAAGCGTGTCGAGAACGTCGAAGACGTGCTCGCCTTCGGCCAGAAGATCCAGGTCGAGATCACCAAGATCGACGACCGCGGAAAGCTGTCGCTCGCTCCGGTGGTCGACGAGGCCGCCTTCGAGGCCAACACGGTCGCAGAGCCCGCCGACACCGACGGATCGAGCGCGCACAGCGCCGGCCCCGTCGAGCCGGCCGAAGGCGCTGTCGTCTGAGTTAGCTGAAGACCGTCGGTCGGTTCCTCACTGGCGCCAACAGCGCCGGCCCTTGCCGGCACCGGATGCCCGTCACCCTCTCGTTTGCGAGAAGTGGTGGCGGGCATCCGTCGTTTCCACGCGTCGTCGCGCGGGTACTACCCCCGGCTCACACACATGTGGGCGGGTAACGCAAGGGCTGAGCGTTTGTGCGAGCGGGGGAACATGATGAGGCCATGACCCGCATTCCGAGCAGTACGCAGACCGTTCAATTCAGTGAATTCGGCGGTGTCGACGTGCTCGAGCTCGTCGAGATCGAGATGCCGCACCCCGGGCCCGGCGAGGTGCTCGTCGAGGTGCTCGTGGCCGGCATCAACCACATCGAGGCGTACATTCGCCAGGGCCTGTTCGCCGACGACATACCCACGTCGGCGAACCAGACACAGGGCAGCGACTTCGCCGGAATCGTGATCGAGGTCGGTGAAGGGGTGACCCGTTTCACACGCAACGCCGAGGTGCTCGGACACGCTCGATTGTCGTCGCACGCCTACCATGTGGTCGTTTCGGCAGACAACCTGGTGGCCAAACCGAAGCAGCTCTCGTGGGAAGTGGCCGGTTCGCTGTTTTTGGCGGGCCTCGCCGCGCACGACCTCGTCGAAGCCGCGCACATCAGCCCCGGCGAGACGATCGTGGTCTCAGCAGCCGCCGGAGGCGTCGGCAGCATCGAGATTCAGCTGGCCAAGCTGCGTGGTGCCACCGTTATAGGCACCTGTGGTGAGCGCAACTTCGACTACCTGCGGCAGCTCGGGGTGAAGCCGGTGGTTTACGGCGATGGGCTCGCCGACCGCATCGAGCTGCTCGCACCGAACGGCGTGGCCGCCTACCTCGACAACTTCGGCCAGAACGGCGCCGACATCGCGGCTCAGCTCGAGGTCGACCCGGCGCGTTACGCGTCGAGCGACGAACGTAAGCGCATCGAGGTCACGGCGATCGACCCCGACGAGCACGAGAGGGCACGCAACACCCTGGTGCTCGCCCGACTCGCCGAGTTGGCGGCGACACGCCAGATCTCCGTGCTCATCTCGGGTTACTACCCGTTCGGGCTCGTGCACGAGGCGTTCGACGACCTCGAGACCAGACACGCCCGTGGCAAGATCGTGCTCGGAATGAAGCCCGCGCACAGCTACGGGGTCGTGAAGGCCCGCACGTACGCCGACGCCGCGGAGTAATCGGTTACACAGGGTTCGTTCACCGCCCAGTCGGTTAGGGTGAAGGGTGATGAACGGTGCTGTTGCTCTTCCCCTCGACCTGCCCGAACTCTCTTTCACCGCATCAGGTGATGCGCTGGTGCGGCGTTCGGTTCTCCCCAGCGGCATTCGTATTCTGAGCGAGCGAGTGCCCGGCTCCCGCAGCTCGACGGTCGGGTTCTGGGTGGCGGTCGGTTCGCGCGACGAGCTCGGAGCGGTCGCCGCGGGCCCCGGAATCACACATGCTCTGCCGTCACGATACGGCTCAACGCATTTTCTCGAGCACCTGCTCTTCAAGGGCACGCCGAGCCGAAGCGCGCTCGACATCGCCGTCTCGTTCGACCAGGTCGGCGGTGAGCACAATGCCCTCACCGGCAAGGAATACACCTGCTATTACGCGAAGGTGCAAGACCGCGACCTGCCCATGGCCGTGTCGGTGCTCGCCGATATGTTCACGTCTTCTGTGCTCGATGAAACCGAGTTCGAGAATGAGCGCGGGGTCATTCTCGAAGAGCTCGCGATGGCCGACGACGACCCCAACGACGTGGTGGGCGAGAGACTATTCGAGGCGGTGCTTGGCGATCATCCGCTCGGCCGCCCCGTGGGGGGCAGCCCCGACACGATCAAGGCCGTCACGCGTGACGCCGTGTGGCAGCACTATCGCGCGAACTATCGCCCGCAAGACCTCGTGGTGACCGTGGCCGGTGCCGTCGACCACGACGAGCTGGTGGCGCAGGTCACGGCCGCCGTCGCGTCGGCGGGCTGGCAGCTTGGCACCGCAGCACGCCCCGTCGAGCGTCGCACGGCCGCACTGGCCGACGTCAGACGCGGTGAGGCGCTCTCGCTGACTCGGCGCCCGAACGAGCAGGCCGTCGTGATGCTGGGCTACCCCGGCTTCGCCGCGGCGGATGATCGGCGATCGGCTCTCGGAGTACTCAACTCTGTGCTGGGCGGCGGCATGTCGTCGCGCCTGTTCCAAGAGGTGCGCGAAAAGCGCGGGCTGGCGTACTCCGTGTACTCGTTCGCTTCTGGCTACTCCGATGCGGGCGTGTTCGGCATGTACGCCGGCTGCTCGCCGAAGAACGCCGGCACGGTGGCCGAGCTGCTGCTGGGCGAATTCGGCCGGCTCGCAGCCGACGGAATCACCGACGACGAATTGACTCGCGCCCGCGGACAACTCTCGGGTTCTGCCGCCCTCGCCCTCGAAGACTCCGACACGCGCATGTCGCGGCTGGGCCGCTCAGAACTGACGACGGGGGAGTTCACCGACCTCGACGAGGCGCTGCGCCGACTCGACGAGGTCACCCCGGCCGACGTGCGCGCTCTCGCCGCCGAACTCGCCTCGCGCTCGCTCTCGGTGGCGGCCGTCGGCGCCCTCGACGCTGAGGTCTTCGCGGGGCTCGTCGACGACGAAGAACTCGAGGCCGGCCGGCCCGAACCGCTGAAGGCAGCGTCATGACGATGGGCCACGTTCTCTATCTGGTGCGCCACGGCGAGCAGGTCGACGCCGAGTACGGCGTGAGCGACGGGCCACTCTCGCCCCGTGGCGAACGGCAGGCGAGACTGATCGCCGACCGGCTCGGCGGAGTGCCCTTCAACAACGTCTGGCACTCGCCGCTGCAACGCGCTGCCGAGACGGCCGCGATCATGGCCAAACAGCTGCCGGCGCTCGACCCGAAGCCGACGCCGCTGCTGTTCGACTGCGTGCCCACCGAGTACTCGCCCGAGATGCCGCACGCCTTCGAACCGTTCTTCAATGCGGTCACCGAAGAAGAAGTCGATGCCGGGCGCGCCCAGATGTCCGACGCCGTGGCCGAGTTTCTCACCCCCTCCCGCGAGACCACGCACGACCTGCTCATCACGCATAACTTCGTCATCGGCTGGTTCGTGCGCGAGGCGCTCAGCGCACCCGGCTGGCGCTGGGTGGGCATCAACCAGGCCAATTGCGGGCTCACGATCATCCGGTATCGAAGCGGCCGCGTGCCCGAACTCGTGACGCACAACGATCTGGGGCACCTGCCGGTGGAGCTTCGCACCGGGCTCGCCGACGCGCAGCCGTACTGAGGCGAACGGTGAAGCTCCGCGAGACCGAGGTGACGTCGCCCGATGCGGTTCGGCTGCTGACCGACTACTTCGAGAGCCGTGAACTCGGGTTTCCGACGAATCAGGGCGTCTACAAGGTGACGTTTCCGCCGCCGGAGCACTTTGTGCCCCCGGCGGGAGTGTTCGTGGTGATCGACTCCGACCAGGGTGTGGCCGTCGGCTGCGGCGGTATTCGGCGCATCGCTGCGAGCGAGCTCGGGCTCGTTCGTTACGAGGTCAAGCACGTGTGGGTGGAGCCCGAATACCGTGGGCACGGCTGGGCCGCAGCGCTGATGGCCGACCTCGAAGCACGAGCCAGTGCCTTCGAGGCCGACGAAGTCGTGCTCGACACGAACGCCAGCCTCGAAGCAGCCGCGCGCCTCTACGCGCGACTTGGGTACCGCTCCATCGAGCCGTACAACGACAACCCGAACGCCACGAACTGGTACGCGAAAACGCTCTGAGATCGTGCGTGGGGCAGGCGATCAGCTGGCTCTTGATAGATTGGTGGGCATGAGTACGAAGGTCGCCATTGTTGGTGCATCAGGCAAGATGGGCCGGCTGGTGAGCGGCATCGTCGCCGAGCACCCGGAGTACGAGGTCTACGCCGAACTCGGCTCGAGCAGCGAACTCTTCGAGATGAACGGCGCCGATCTGGTCGTCGATGTCACCGTTCCCGGGGCGAGCCAGAGCGTGGTCGACTATGCCGTGTCGCAGGGCATCAACGTGCTCGTCGGCACCTCTGGATGGTCGGGCGACCGCATTCTGCGCCTCGAGCACTCGCTCACCGCCCACCCCGACAGCGGCGTCGTCATCGTGCCCAACTTCTCGCTGGGCTCGGTGCTGGCCACCGCGTTCGCCACCATGGCCGCGCAGTTCTACAACTCGATCGAGATCGTCGAGGCGCACGGCGCCACCAAGCTCGACTCGCCTTCGGGCACCGCGGTGCGCACGGCAGAGCTGATCGCCAAGGCTCGCGCCGGCGTGGGGCCGGTGTCGGCGCCGCATACCGACCAGCGGGCGCGGGGGCAGCAGGTGGCGAGCGTGCCTATTCACAGCCTGCGGCTGCAGGGCGTGGTGGCGAAGCAAGACGTCATCTTCGGGGGCACGGGAGAGGTGCTCACCCTGAGTCACGAGACCATTTCGTCGAGCTCGTATAAAACGGGCATCCTGCTCGGGCTGAAGGCCGCGCGCACCGCCCGTGGCGTCATCGTGGGGCTCGACAAACTTCTCGACCTCGACCACTTGCTCGCGGGTGGCGCAGCCCAGGCCGCCCCGGCCGAGCGCGGGGCCGACTGGGTGGCCGAGCCAGAGAAGGTGTCGGGGCAGGCCGCCCGGGCGACCATCGCATGACCGAGGTCAAGCCGTGAAGGGGCGCATCGCCGCGCTGGTGATGGCGGCCATTCTGGTGCTCTACTTCATCGTGGTGCTGCAGCATGCGCTGCTGTTCATCGGCACGGGTGTTCCGGCCGGAATCGGCATCGGTCTCGCGCTCATCATCATGCCCATCATCGGCGCCTGGGCGCTGTACCGCGAGCTGATGTTCGGTTTTCGCACACAGAAGCTGGTGGGCATCCTTCGTGACAACGACGAGCTGCCGGTAGACGATCTGCCCAAACGCCCGAGCGGGCGCCCCTATCGCGACGCTGCGGACGCCGACTTCGGCACCTACCGCGACGAGGTCGAGCAGAGCCCCGAGAGCTGGAAGGCCTGGTTTCGGCTCGGTCTCGCATACGACGCCTCCGGTGACCGCAAACGTGCCCGCAAGGCGCTTCGCCAGGCCATCACGTTCTACCAGGCGCAGCCGCAACCCGCCTGACCTGCAGCGTGGGTCAGGCTGCGGCGAGGGCGCCCTCGAGCGTCTCGTCGAGTGAGGTGTCGCGAAAGCCGAATCCGTCGGCAGCCAAGAGCTGCGACGATTCGTTCTGGTCGGCGAGGATGAGCTCACGCCCCGCGTCGGCGAGTGCTCCCTTGATGGCCCACGAGGGCGCGGGCAGCCAATACGGCCGGTGCTCGACACGCGCGATGGTCTTCATGACGTCGGCGGCCGTCGCGGGGTGGGGCGCGGCGAGGTTGACCGGCCCGGTCAGCTCGGAGTCGACGATGAGGTGCCGAATCGCCGCGGCCTCGTCGTAGAGGCTGATCCACGGCCAGTGCTGGGTGCCTGAGCCGAGCGGGCCGGCCCCACCGACTTTGGCGATCAACTTGAGCGTATTCACCAGCCCACCGTTGCCGAGCACAACGCCGGTACGCGGGTTCACCACGCGGGTGACGCCGTCGGCCTGCCGTGACGCCTTCTCCCACGCGTCGACGACTTTGGGCAGAAACCCCTCGCCGATCGCGCTCTGTTCGGTGAGCACTTCGCCCGGGCGATCCCCGTAGTACCCGACTGCCGACCCGCTGACAAAAACGGCAGGGGGGTTGTTCGCCTTCGTGATCGCCGTGGCGAGAGTCGTCGTGGCGTTGACCCGCGACTCGAGAATGGTGCGCTTGTAGGCCAGAGTCCACGGCAGGCGCGAAATGGAAGCGCCCGAGAGGTTCACGACGACGTCGGCGCGCTCGACGGTCTCGGGGTTCAGCCACCCGGCATCCGGATCCCACATGCGTTCGTCGGGGTTGTGCGTGGCGTGGCGCACGAGAACGACGACGCGGTGGCCGTGCTCGCGCAGCTGCTGCGTGAGTTCGGTTCCGATGAAACCGGAGCCCCCGGCGATCAGTATCGACAGTGCGCCCGGCGTGCCTGAAGCGGTGCCGGAGTCACTCATGACGGCACCCGATTTCGACCTGTTGCGCTGTCATGACCTGACCTCCGGCCTCGTGGTTCGGTCACGCCAGACTATCGCCACTGGTTATGCAGCGGCACGCCCTTGACGAACGAACCCGGCCCGGGTCAGCAGCAGGTACAACTGGCAGCCGAGGCAGTACCCGAACACGGAGTTCAAGAATGCGGCGACGAACGCGGCGGCCGCGCAGATGACGAGAGCGTACGGAACGCCGAGCAGGGCGAGCACGACTCCGATCGCGGTCACGAAGAGTCCCACGCCCTGTGCGAAGGTCGGCGGCTTCGGGTCTTCGAGCTCTGCCGGCGGGCCGAGCCGCGGGCGGATGACCTTCTTGAAGAAGAGACCGTACGGGTGCCGGGCGACTCCGGCGAACGCACCCCAGGCGAAGATCGCGGCGATGACGGCCAGCACGATGAACGCGGGGTCGGCCGCTCGTTCTGCCACCGTTGCTGCGGGCGTCGCCGCCGTCGGAATGCCGAGCAGCAGAACGACGATGAGCAGCACGGCGGTGATGCCGGCGCCGAATCGCGGGCCACGGGGGTCGATACCGGGTGCGGCCGGAGTGCTGCGGGCGGGCTGTGCGGTTGGTGAGCTCATGAGTTTTCTCCCACACTGAGTTCGGCCACGAGGGCGAGTTGGCGTTCGACGACATCGCGACGGGTGGCCCCGCCGATGCGGGCGACCAGGGCGCCTCGGCCGTCGAGGATGAACGTGGTCGGGGTCTGCAGTATGCGGTACCGGTTGGCGAGGTCGCCTCGGTGCGTGAGGTCGACGTCGACGTGTGCGACCCCGTCTGTTCGTGCGGCGATCTCGCCGAGCATCCGCCTTGTCGCCGGGCAGGTCGAGCAGAACTCGGTCGAGAACTGCAAGAGGGTGGCTGTGCTGCCGAACGCTGCGGGGTCGTCCCCGGTCGTCACGTCGAGCGGATGGATGATCGTGGCGCTCGGCTGGCCCGTTGCGCTCTCTGGCGCGCTCGTGTTGCCACGGCCGGCCACGGAGACCTGCTTCGCGGTACCCTGCCGTCGCTTCCAGAGCACGCCGACGAGTGTCGTCGCTACGACGAGCGCTAACACCAGATAGACAGCATTCAGTGACATGGTGATCGAAACGGTACGCTGCTGTGCGCGGCAGCGGCGGAATGTGACTCGACATGACGCATCACGCCGTGCCTGTGGGGGCTGCTCTGTTCGAATGAGGTGTGTGCATGGGTTCGCTCGGAACCGTCAGCATCGTCGACGGGGGCCTGGTGGTGGCGCTCTACAGCGTCGCCGCTGTGCTTCTTCTGGTGCAGGTCGTGGTTCGGCCCGGGGCCGGCTGGAAGCGCCGCCGGTGGCTCGTGACCTCTCTGATCGCAGTGGCGATCGGGGCAGTGCTGGGGCTTGGGGCGACCTGGGTCACCACCGAGTGGTTCGATCTCTTCGGCGTGGGCCTCTCGCTTGCCGCGTACGTGTGGATCGCCGCCGGATTCGCTGCAATCGCGGTGTGCGTCTGCTCGTTCTTCGGCTCACGCTGGCCGCGCACGGTGCTCTCAGCCGTATCGATCGTTGTCTTCATGGTGACGACGGCCATCAGCATCAACATCGATATCGGAACCTATCCGACGGTGAACGCCGTGCTGGGTATCAGCCCGTTCGCCGAGCGGGCGCTGCCGCCGCTGGCCAGTCCGAGCGCCACCGGCGCGACGGCGTCTCTCGGCAGCAGCTGGGTGGCCCCGGCAGACCAGCCCGCAACCGGCACGGTGAGCGAGGTCGAGATACCCTCGACCGTGAGCGGATTCATAGCGCGTGACGCCGAGGTGTATCTGCCGCCGGCGGCCCTGACCGCGCATCCACCCGCCCTGCCCGTGGTCATCACCCTCTCAGGGCAGCCCGGGCAGCCGTCAGATCCGCTGGTCTCCGGTCACCTCGAAGCGTCGCTCGATGCGTACGCGGCGGCGCACCACGGGCTGGCGCCGATCGTCGTATCGCCCGACCAGATCGGCGACCCAGCCAACAACCCGATGTGTGTAGACGGTGCACTCGGCAACTCGGCCACGTATCTGACCGTCGATGTGGTCTCGTGGATCCAGGCGCACCTGCCGGTCGCCGCGGCGCCGGCCGGGTGGGGCATAGCCGGCTTCTCGCAAGGCGGCACCTGTTCGATTCAGCTCGGTGCAGCGCATCCGGAACTGTTCGGTTCGATACTGGATGTGTCGGGCGAGCTGGTGCCGAGCAACGGAGACGAGGCTACGACCATCGCCGGCGGCTTCGCCGGGAATGCGGCGGCCTACGAAGCCGCGAAGCCATTGAACATTCTGAAGAAACACTCACCTTTTACCAGCACGTTCGCAGTCTTCTCTGCCGGCGAGAACGACGACGTTTTTCGGCGGTACGCCGAGCAGGTTTCGACCGCGGCTCAGGCGGCAGGGATGACCGTGACCTACTTCGTCGCACCGGGCAGCGGGCACGACTATGCGACCGCGAGTTATGCGTTCCAGCGGGGGTTCTCGTTGCTCGCCGACCACTTCGGGCTGGCATCGTGAGCCGGCCGCGCCGGGCGTTGCGGGCGGTCGGGCGCTGGGCGGCGTCTATTCCGTTCACCCTCGTCATCG
Source organism: Subtercola sp. (assembly GCA_025463765.1). Classification (GTDB taxonomy): domain Bacteria; phylum Actinomycetota; class Actinomycetes; order Actinomycetales; family Microbacteriaceae; genus Subtercola. The sequence continues at coordinate 9,282 of JAODBC010000063.1, forward strand.
CCGGCATCGCCATCGTCATCGGCGTGCTGCAACTGGTCTTTCGCGCACCCGTCTACCGCCTGTTCGACACCCTTCTCTCGCTGAGCTTCGACTCGGTGGTGACTCAGCACCACGTGTTCGCCTCGATCACCTCGGTTCTGTTCGCCGCTCGGGCTCTGCACATCGTGATCGTGGTTCCGCTCATCCTGATTCTGCTCGGCGCCGCAGAGCGGCTGATGGGTACCTGGCGGGCGATCGTCTCGTACGTCGTCGTCGCGGTGCTCGGCGTGACGCTCGGGCTCGTGGTGCAGGGTATCGGCCTCTGGCTCGGGCTGGAGGCGGCGGTGCAGAGCCGAGCGAACCCGACCGTAGACCCGATCATCCCGATCGTGGGCACCATCATGGCGGCGAGTGCGTTCGCGGGGCCGTTGCTTCGCCGGCGCATTCGGGTGCTCGGCTTCACGGTGCTGCTGATGTTCGTGCTCTATTCGGGCATGCCCGTCGACATCTACCGCGCGTTCGCCGGGCTGGTGGGGCTGTTTTTCGGCATTGTATTGTGGAAGCTGCGCCGTGAAGCCCGGCGGGCGCGAGCGTCGAACAAAGCGCGAGCCCCGGCGCCGGCGCTTCGCCGCAGCACGCATCGCGAACAGCGTTCCCTGCTCGCGGCCCTGGTCGCCATCACCGCTGTCGGGCCCCTGATCACCATCGTCGCGCCCAATGGATTCGGGCCGCTGCAGCCGCTGGGCCTGGTGTTTCGCGACACGCTCTCGAACTCGGCGGCGATCGCGGCGCAGTGCACGTCGGTCGGCTACAGCGAGGTGTGCTCCGAGGCGTACGCCACCGCCCGCCTCGACGGATTAGGCCCGATTCTCGTCACCGTCTTGCCGCTCGTCGTTCTGTTGATCGCCGCACTGGGAATTCTGCGCGGGCGCCGCGTCGCGCTGTGGCTCGCCGTTGCGGTCAACGTGTTTCTCTCGCTGCTCGGCATCATCTACTACGGGGTCTTTCCGGCGATCGGTTCGAATACGTTCTTCGACACCACGAACGGCTCGTTCAACCAGAACAGCGTCTCGGTGGTGTTCTCGGTGCTGCTTCCGCTTTTCATCGCGGGGTTGCTGGTCTTCAGCCGGCGCATCTTTCCCGCCGATTCGCAGTTCGGGGCCACCCCGCGGTTCTTCATCATCATCGGCAGCGCGCTGGTCGTCATCTCGGCGGTCTATCTGGCCGCGGCGTATACGTTGCGTGAACAGTTCACGCCTCCGGTGAGCCTTGGCGACCTGCTGAACGACTTGCCCGAGCGGTTCATGCCGGTCGGGTTTCTCTCGCTCGAACGGGTCGACGTCTTTCCGTCGGGCGACGCGGCGCGGTTCGTCTACGAATGGGTGGGTCCGCTGTTCTGGTTCGTCGTGGCCGTGACCGCCGTGATGTCGGTGTCACGACATCGGCTGGGTCAGCTGGGCGGCGAGGAGGCACGCATCCGCTCGCTGCTGCACGAAGGCGGCCGCGGATCACTCTCGTGGATCGCGACCTGGAGCGGCAACCACTACTGGTTCGCCCCCGACCACGACGCGGCCATCGTGTATCGGGTGGTGAACGGCATCGCGATCGCGACGGGGGAGCCGCTCGGCGGGGGTGGTGGCGGCGCCTCTGGGAGCCCCGGCGCTGGGGGTGAGCCCGGCGGGGTGGATGCCCGGGCATCTGTCATCGCGCAGTTCGCCGCCTTCTGCACCAACCACGGCTGGACGCCGGTGTTCTACGCCGTCTCGGCCGACCTCGCCCCGACCTTTGCGGGCCTGCACTGGTCGATGATGCAGATCGCCGAAGAGGCGCGCATTCCTCTGGCGACGTTCTCGCTCGAGGGCAAGAAGATGCAAGACGTGCGCACGGCCATCAACAAGGCGAAGAAGGTCGGACTACGCGCCGAGTGGACCTCGTACCAGCGTCTGCCGAGTGCCGTGGTGAACCAGGTGCGCGAGATCTCCGAGCTCTGGGTGGCCGACAAGAATCTGCCCGAGATGGGCTTCACACTCGGTGGCATCGACGAGCTGATCGACCCGGAGGTGCGTCTGATGCTCGCGCTCGACGTCGACGATCGGCTGCTCGGGGTGACGAGCTGGCTGCCGACGTACCGCGACGACGCGGTGGTGGGCTACACGCTCGACTTCATGCGCCGCCGCCCCGATACGGCGAACGGGGTCATGGAGTTCATCATCGCCACGAGCATCCTGCAGTCGAAAGACGCCGGTCTGGAGTTCGTGAGTCTGTCGGCTGCACCGCTGGCGCACACGTCGAGCGGGGCGGAGGGGGAGGCCGCGGCCTCCGCTGCGGTCGCATCACGATCGCCCGCCCCTGCCTCGGCGGGGGGAGCGGGCGCACGCGCGGCTCTGCTCGACGTGCTGGGGCGCGCGCTCGAGCCGGTGTACGGGTTTCAGTCGCTGCTGGCGTTCAAGCAGAAGTTCCGGCCCGAGAACGTGCCACTGTATCTGGCGTACGCCGATCCGCTGACGTTGCCCGCCGTCGGGGTGGGGCTGGCGCGCGCATATGTTCCGACGCTTTCGGCGCGCCACGCCATCACTCTGCTGGCCACGCGAGGTTCGTGATAGTCTCGAAAGGTGTTTTTCGGTCTGCTCCTTCTTAGCTGCCGCGACGAGCTTTCATAAAGCCTTCCTCGTCGCGGAGTTCGTCATTGGCTGAAACCAACCAAATTTCGAATATGCAGACTTGAGGAAGATCTCGTGAAGAACAACCAAATCGCCACCGCCATGCCGGTGCACAAGTATCGCCCGTACCGCGAAACCCTGGGCGTCGACCTGCCAGACCGCACATGGCCGTCGAAGACCATCACCCAGGCGCCGCGCTGGTGCGCCGTCGACCTGCGCGACGGCAATCAGGCGCTCATCGACCCGATGAACCCCGAGCGCAAGCGCATCATGTTCGACCTGCTGGTGCGCATGGGGTACAAAGAGATCGAGGTCGGCTTTCCGAGTGCGAGCCAGACCGACTTCGACTTCGTGCGCAGCCTCATCGAAGAGAACGCGATTCCGGGCGACGTCACCATCCAGGTTCTGACGCAGGCGCGCGAGCACCTCATCGCCCGCACCTACGAGTCGATCGCCGGCGCCAAGCAGGCCATCGTTCACCTCTACAACTCCACGAGCATCCTGCAGCGTGATGTGGTGTTCCGAAGCGACAAGCAGGGCATCGTCGACCTGGCGCTCGAAGGTGCTCGGCTGTGCCGCGAGTACGAGAAGACCATTCCCGAGACCACCGTGTACTACGAGTACTCGCCCGAGAGCTACACCGGCACCGAGCTGGAGTTCGCGCTCGAGATCTCGAACCAGGTCATCGAGGTGTTCGAGCCCACGGCCGAGCGCAAGGTGATCGTGAACCTGCCCTCGACGGTCGAGATGGCGACGCCGAACGTGTACGCCGACTCCATCGAGTGGATGTCGCGGCGCCTCGCTCACCGCGAGAACGTGATTCTGTCGCTGCATCCGCACAACGACCGCGGCACCGCGGTCGCGGCAGCCGAGCTGGGCTACCTGGCCGGCGCAGACCGCATCGAGGGCTGCCTCTTCGGCAACGGCGAACGCACAGGCAACGTCGACCTGGTCGCGCTGGGCATCAACATGTTCACGCAGGGCATCGACCCGCAGATCGACTTCTCAGACCTCGACGGCATTCGCCGCACGGCCGAATACGTCAACCAGCTCAAGGTGCACGAGCGCAGCCCGTGGGCCGGCGACCTGGTGTACACCGCCTTCAGCGGCTCGCACCAAGACGCCATCAAGAAGGGCTTCGAGGCCATGGAGGCCGATGCCGCCGCCCAGGGTGTGCCCGTCGACTCCCTGCTGTGGGCGGTGCCGTACCTGCCGGTCGACCCGAAAGACCTCGGCCGCTCGTACGAGGCGGTCATCCGCGTCAACTCGCAGTCAGGCAAGGGCGGGGTCGCGTATCTGCTGAAGAACGACCACGCGCTCGACCTGCCGCGTCGGCTGCAGATCGAGTTCAGCGGTGTTGTGCAGGCCAAAACCGACGCCGAGGGCGGCGAGGTGACCAGCGACCAGATCTGGGACATCTTCCAAGACGAGTACCTGCCCGCGCCCGCCTCCCGTGCCGATGCCAAGTGGGGCCGCTTCGAGCTGACCCGCACTTCGACGTCGAGCAACCTGACTGGGGCGACCTCTCTCGCCGTCGACCTGCGCGTCGGTTCGGAGTCCCGTTCTATCGTCGGCGACGGCAACGGGCCCATCGCGGCCTTCCTCGACGTGCTGGCGCAAGAGGGTGTCGAGGTGAAGGTGTTCGACTACGTCGAGCACGCCCTGAGCGCAGGCGGTGACGCTCTGGCCGCGGCCTACGTCGAGTGCCAGGTCGAGGGTGTCACGTACTGGGGCGTCGGCATCGACGCCGACATCTCGACGGCCTCGCTGAAGGCCGTCGTCAGCGCGGTCAACCGCGCCATCCGTGTCACCGGCCACGACCGCGAGCTCACCTCGGTCTGACCGACTCACCTTCGGCGAGGGGCACCCCGGTCATCCGTTCACCGGATAATTGAGGGGTGCCCCTTTACCGTGATGACGTCGTCGTGCTGCGCACCCACAAGCTGGGTGAAGCCGACCGCATCGTGACGATGCTGTCGCGGCAGCACGGCAAGATCCGCGCGGTGGCGAAGGGTGTGCGGCGCACGGCCTCGAAGTTCGGCGCTCGCCTCGAGCCGTTCATGGTGGCCGACGTGCAGTTCTACGAGGGGCGCAACCTCGACACCATCACGCAGGCCGAGACCATCGCGTCATACGGCGCCGAGATCTCGGCAGACTACGCGAGCTACACCGCGGCCAGCGCCATGGTCGAGACCGCCGACAAGCTGACCGAAGCGGATGCGACACAGCAGCAGTACCTGCTGCTGGTCGGTGCGCTGCGCTCGCTCGCGCGCAACGAGCACGGCTCGAGCCTGACCCTCGATTCCTACCTGCTGCGGGCGCTCTCGATGGCCGGCTGGGCGCCGAGCTTCTTCGACTGCGCCGTGTCGGGTGTTGCCGGGCCGCACTCGGCATTCGTCGTGCAGCTCGGCGGGGTCGTGAGCGACGAGTACGCTCCGCCGGGAACGCCGCGGCTCGACGCGGCCACACTCGGGCTGCTCGGCGCGCTGCTCACGGGAGACTGGGCGGAAGCGGATTCCTCGGGCGAACGTGTGCGGTCGCAGGCGAGCGGCATCGTGGCGGCCTACACCCAGTGGCACCTCGAGCGTGGGCTGCGTTCGCTGCAGCACGTCGACCGCACCACGCAGAACTTCGCGCCGAGGTCGCGTGTGCGCCCCATCGACACGGTCAGCACTGAAAACGGGCCGAGCGCCGCATCCACTCTGCCTCGGTCATCCACTCTGCCCCGGTCATCCACTCTGCCCCGGTCATCCACGCTGCCCACCCCGACCGCAACCGAAAGCACCACCGCATGAGCCGAGTAGGCAAGACCCACCCCGCCGCCGTCGACTTCAAGCCGCTCGACTACACGGGAATCTACCCGCCCGACATTCCGCGCGCCGAGGTGCCGGCGCACGTGGCCGTCGTGATGGACGGCAACGGCCGCTGGGCCAACGCCCGCGGCCTCACCCGAGTGGAGGGTCACAAGGCCGGCGAGGCCGCGCTGCTCGACGTGGTGGCCGGCGCCATCCAGATCGGCGTGAAGCACCTCAGCGTCTACGCCTTCTCGACCGAGAACTGGAAGCGCTCGCCCGACGAAGTGCGCTTTCTCATGGGCTTCAACCGCGAGGTGCTGCACCGGCGCCGCGACCAGCTGAACGAGTGGGGGGTACGCGTGCGCTGGGCCGGGCGCAGGCCCAGGCTGTGGGCATCCGTCATCAACGAACTGCAGTATGCCGAACGGCTCACCGCCGCCAACTCCACGCTTACGCTCACCATGTGCGTGAACTACGGCGGCCGCAACGAGCTGACGGATGCCGTGCAGCGCATCGCCGCCGAAGTCGCCGCCGGGCGGCTGAAGCCGTCGGGGGTGAGCGAGAAGCTCATCCAGAGGCACCTCTACGTGCCCGACCTGCCCGATGTAGATCTGTTCGTGCGCAGCTCCGGCGAACAACGCACCAGCAACTTCATGCTCTGGCAGTCGGCCTACGCCGAAATGGTCTTTCTCGACCGGCTCTGGCCCGACTTCACCCGCACCGACCTGTGGGAGGCCATCGAGTACTACACCGGCCGCACCCGCCGGTTCGGCGGCGCTGTCGACGCCCCCACGCCGGCCTAGGAGCGGGGCTTGAGGGGGTCGGTGATGTCTGCGACCGTCGCGCCGAGTGACGCGAGCAGGGCATCCGCTTCGACGAGCAGGCTGTGGCCGTGCTCACCGGCACCGAGCGCGACACGTTTGCCGATCATCCGTTCGTCGGCGAACACCGGCAGCGCGTTGGTACTGCCCAGCGGAGTGATCGTGCCGCGTTCGTAGCCGGTCGCCTCGAGGGCGAGTTCGGCGGCGGGCAGCGAGAGCTTGTTCACGCCGAGCAGTGTGCGCAGCTTCGACCAGCTGATCTGCCGGTCGCCGGGCGTCAGCGCGAACAGGTAGTCGCCGTCGTGCCGTTTGACGACGAGCGACTTGATCACGTCAGAGGGCTCGAGCCCGAGCAGCGCCGCCGCCGACTCGAGGCTGTCGGCTGCCGGCCGCTCGACGATCTCGATGGTGAGGCCTCGTTCACGGGCATCTTGTTCGACTCGCTGCGTACCGGTAAGCGTCATGGTTCTATCTAACCGGATGCCCGGGGCCGAGCATTCCCGGCCTGGCAGTCGTTCGGGAATAGCTCCGGCGGCCGTGTCGTTGTGCTGGATATGACGCAAGCAATCAAAGTCGACGTGTGGTCTGACGTCGCCTGCCCGTGGTGCTACATCGGCAAGCGCAAGTTCGAGAACGGGGTTGCCGAATACAACCTGAGCGCGGCGGGCGAAGCAGCCCCCGTGGAGGTCGTCTACCACAGCTTCGAGCTCTCGCCCGATACTCCGGTGGACTTCGACGGCAGCGAAATCGACTTTCTGGCCGAGCACAAGGGCTTCGCTCCGGAGCAGACCGTCGCGATGCTCGACCGCGTGACCGGCATCGCCGAGACCGTCGGATTGCACTACGACTTCGACGCGCTGAAGCACACGAACACGATCAAGGCGCATCAGGTCATCCACTACGCCAAGGCTCACGGCGTGCAGCTCGACATGAAGGAGCGCCTGCTGAAGGCGTACTTCGAAGAGGGCCGCCACGTCGGTCGCGACGAAGATCTCGCCGATCTCGCCGCAGAGATCGGGCTCGACCGCGACGACGTCGTGCGCAGCCTTCGCGAGAACGAGTTCTTGGCCGATGTGAAGGCCGATCAGGCTCAGGCGATCGAATTCGGTATTCAGGGCGTGCCGTTCTTCGTGTTCGACCAGAAGTACGGAGTGTCGGGGGCGCAAGACGCCTCGACGTTCGCGCAGGTGCTGACGCAGATCACGCAGGAGCGCGCGACTGCGCCCGATGAGGTGACGGTCTGATGGCAGATGCAGCAAACGTGGCAGACGTAGAATTCGCGCCAGTGACGATCGCATCCTTGACGAAGATCGGGCAGTCGTCCCCGGTGTTCACGATGATCGGGGGAGTCGACACGCCCGACGGCGCCGTCTGCGGCATCGACGGAGTATGTGTGGTGCCCGGCGAGTCGTCCACTACAGCGTCTTCCACAACCGGCACCGATCAGTAGTTCTGCACAGAGAGCTGCCGTCACCGGGTGTCGCCCGGCAATCTCTGGGAGAATAGAACAAATGTCTCCAGCAACAACTCTCACCCGCGACTCCCGGCTCGCCATCGGCCCCCTCCGGCTCGACGTGCCGGTCATTCTCGCGCCCATGGCCGGCATCACGAACACCGCCTACCGACGGCTCTGCCGTGAATACGGCGCGGGCCACGGTGCTGACAAGATGCTCTATGTCAGCGAGATGATCACCTCTCGGGCCCTCGTCGAGCGCACTCCAGAGTCGCTGCGTCTCATCACGCACCACGAGTCAGAGACGCCGCGCTCGATTCAGCTCTACGGCACCGACCCGAAGACCATGGCCGAGGCGGTCACGATGCTGGTCGCCGAAGACCGCGCCGACCACATCGACATGAACTTCGGCTGCCCGGTGCCGAAAGTCACGCGCAAGGGCGGCGGCGCCGCTCTGCCGTGGAAGACCGACCTGTTCCGCGCCATCGTCGAGGCCGCTGTGGGCGCAGCAGGCAGCATTCCGGTCACCGTCAAGATGCGCAAGGGCATCGACGACGACCACCTCACCTACCTCGAAGCGGCCCGCGCTGCCGAGGGTGCCGGGGTTGCGGCGGTCGCTCTGCACGCGCGCACCGCAGCGAAGTTCTACTCGGGGCACGCCGACTGGGCCGCCATCGCCACGCTGAAAGAAACCATCACAAGCATCCCGGTGCTGGGCAACGGCGATATCTGGTCGGCCGACGACGCCCTGCGCATGGTCGAGGAGACGGGCTGTGACGGCGTCGTGGTCGGTCGCGGCTGCCTGGGGCGTCCGTGGTTGTTCGGCGACCTCGCTGCCGCCTTCCGAGCTCGGTACGGCGAGATCAGCGAGGCAGAGGCGCTCGAGGCCCGCGCCCACCCGCCGCTCGGTGTGGTCGCCACTGCGCTGCGCCGGCACACCGAGTTGCTCGTCGACTTCTTCGACGGCGAAGAGCGCGCCTGCCGCGACGTTCGCAAACACGTCGGCTGGTACTTCAAGGGGTATCCGGTCGGCCACGAGGTGCGTGCGGCGCTGGCCATGGTCACATCGCTGGCTGAGATGGATGATCTGCTCGCCACCCTCGACCCCACCATCGAGTACCCGGGTGTCGACGCCGAAGGTCCCCGCGGGCGCGCTGGCACCCCGAAGCGGCCCGCACTGCCGAACAACTGGCTCGAGTCGCGCACGCTCGACCAGCCGGGGCGCGCCGAACTCGCCGGCGCCGAACTGGAGCACAGCGGTGGCTGAAGCGTCGTTCCTGACCATGGATACGGGGTCGGGCTATACAACTCACGACACCGAGCGCCCGTTGCCCGAAGAGCATTACACCCGGCGCAGCGACTTCGCCCGCGACCGGGCGCGACTGCTGCACTCCGGCGCGCTGCGGCGACTCGCCGCGAAGACTCAGGTGCTCTCCCCGACGGCAGACCTCGATTTTGCTCGCAACCGCCTCACGCATTCGCTCGAGGTCGCTCAGGTCGGTCGAGAGCTCGCCGCGAGCCTCGGGCTCGACCCAGACGTGGTCGACACCGCCTGCCTCGCACACGACCTCGGTCATCCACCGTTCGGTCATAACGGCGAGCGCGCGCTCTCGGAGTGGGCCGACGACATCGGCGGGTTCGAGGGCAACGCGCAGAGTCTGCGCATTCTCACTCGTCTCGAGCCGAAGGTCTTCGACGACGACGGTCGCGGTTACGGGCTGAACCTCACCCGCGCCAGCCTCGACGCCAGCTGCAAGTACCCGTGGCCGGCCACCGAGGCGGTCGCCGACGCGAGCGGGCGGCAGAAGTTCGGTGTCTACCCCGACGACGAGCCGGTGTTCCGCTGGCTGCGCGAGCAGGCGCCTGAGGGCAGGCTCTGCATCGAAGCGCAGGTGATGGATCTCTCAGACGACATCGCCTATTCGGTGCACGACTTCGAAGACGCCGTGCTCAACGGCTACATCGATGTGCCGGCGCTCGGCAGCCGGGTCGACCACGATTCACTTGTCACCAGCATGCAGGCGTGGGTGGGCGAGGCCTTCGGTCACGACGAGCTCGTCGCTGCCTTCGACCGGCTCGACTCGCTCGACATCTGGCTCGACAGCTACGACGGGGGCCGGTTCGCGCAGGCGCGCCTGAAGAACCTCACCAGTCAGCTGATCGGGCGCTTCTCGGGGTCGGCGACGCAGGCGACACGCGCCGCTTATGAGAGCACAAGCCTCACCCGGTATCGAGCCGACGTCATCGTGCCGCGCTCGGTAGCGGCCGAGATCGCAGTGCTCAAGGGGGTCGTCGCGGCCTTCGTGATGTCCAGCAGCAAGCGCAAGCCGCTCTACCGCGGCCAGCGTGTGCTGCTCGTCGAACTCGCCGAACTGCTGCTCGCGGCGGGCGATGCGCACCTCGAGCCTTCGTTCGCCGGTGACTGGGCCGCCGCCGCCGATGACGCCGCACGAAAGCGTGTCGTCGTCGATCAGGTCGCGAGCCTCACCGATCAGTCCGCGCTCGCCTGGCACCGCCGGCTCGCCGCCGGCGACAAAGCATAGGCCCCGCATGGCCGGCCGCATTCTGCGCAGCGACATCGACGAGGTGCGTGCGCGCATCAACATCGCCGATGTGGTGGGCGAGTTCGTCACCCTGAAAAGCGCGGGAATCGGCTCGATGAAGGGTTTGTGCCCCTTTCACGACGAGCGGTCGCCGAGCTTTCACGTGCGACCTCAGGTCGGCTACTACCACTGCTTCGGCTGCGGTGAGGGCGGCGACGTCTTCACATTTCTGCAAAAGCTCGATCACGTCTCGTTCGCCGAAGCGGTCGAACGGCTGGCCGGCCAGATCGGCTACGAGCTGCACTACGAAGACGGCGGTCAGGCCACCGATCACAGCAATCGTGCACGCCTGCTGGCGGCCAACGAAGCGGCTCGGCTCTGGTTCACCGAGCAACTCGGCACCGAGGGTGCAGATGCCGGGCGGCGCTTTCTCGGTGAACGCGGTTTCGACGCGGCGGCCGCACAGCGTTTCGGCGTCGGGTACGCGCCGCAGGGCTGGGACAACCTCGGCAAGCACCTACGCGCGCTCGGTTACACGGCAGAAGAGCTCAGCACGGCGGGGCTCACCTCGACCGGCGAACGCGGCAGTTACGACCGCTTTCGCGGCAGGCTCATCTGGCCCATCCGCGACCAGACGGGGCAGACCGTCGGGTTCGGCGCGCGCCGCCTCTACGACGACGACAAGGGCCCCAAATACCTCAACACGCCCGAGACGCCGGTGTATCACAAGTCGCAGGTGCTCTACGGGCTCGACCTCGCCAAGCGCGACATCGCACGGAGCCGTCAGGTGGTGGTCGTCGAGGGCTACACCGACGTTATGGCGTGCCACCTCGCCGGCATAACGACGGCCGTCGCGACGTGCGGTACGTCGTTCGGCGTCGAGCACATCAAGGTGATGCGCCGCATTCTGGGCGACGACACCACGGGCCTCGGCGAGGTCGTGTTCACTTTCGATCCCGACGCGGCGGGCCAGAAGGCGGCGATGCGCGCCTTCAGCGAAGAGCAGCGCTTCGCCGCCCAGACGTACGTGGCGGTGGCGCCCGACGGTCTCGATCCCTGCGATCTGCGCCTCAACCGCGGTGACGACGCGGTACGCCGGCTCATCTCGTCGAAGAAGCCGATGTTCGAGTTCGTCATCAAGCAGAAGCTGTCCCAGTACAACCTGAACACCGTCGAAGGCCGCGCCGCCGCGCTGCGCGATGCGGCTCCCGTCGTCGCCGACATTCGCGACCCCGCCCTGCGCCCGGGCTACACGCGCGAACTCGCGCGGTTGCTCGGGGTCGACATCGGTGAGGTCTCCCGCGCGGTCGAGACGAGCAGCAGGGCACAGTCCACAACAGCCTCTGCGGGCTCTGCAGGCTCGTCGCGCGCGGGGTCGTCGGGTTCTGGCGGTTCTGCAGGTTCTGGCGGTTCTGGCGGGTCTGGCGGTTCTGGCGGGTCTGGCTCGTCGAGCTCGTCGTCGGGCGGCAGACACTCGGCGGGTGCGGCGCACGCCGGAGCCGGCCAGGCTGGTGCAGGCCAGCTCGGCGCACGCGCTGGCTCCGGTCAGAGCTCTTTCGGTCAGAGCTCTTTCGGTCAGAGCTCTTTTAGTCAGGGCGCTCCGGGACAGGGCACCGCCGCGCACGGCGCGGAGCAGTTCATCCCCGCCACCATCATCCCGTCGGCGATGCCTGCGGTGTCGCTGACGTCGTTGCCGGCGACCACCTCTGCACGCCTCGAGCGCGACGCGCTTATGGCGATGCTGCAATACCCCGCCTCGGTGGGCCGCGAGCTGATGGCACGGGCATCCGGCGTCGGCTACAGCAACGCTGCACTGGCCGCGGTTCGTGATGCGATCGCGCTGTCGATCGACTCGTTCGAGGCGCCCGACTGGGTCGGAATCATCGTCGCGGCAGTGCAACCCGAGTACAAGGGACTCGTCGAGCAACTCGCCGTGGCGCCGATTCCCGAGCGGCCCGAGCGTGAACTCGACGTCTACTTGCGCCGCGTCACCTCGTCGCTCATAGAACGCCACCTCGTGCGGCGCAAAGAAGAGGTACTGGGGCAGCTGCAGCGAACGGATGCCACAGCAGAGCCCGACGCGTACCGCACCCTGCAGCGCGAGCTCGTGCAGCTCGAGGCCGATCGGCGCTCCATCCACGCCGACTGAGCGACACGCACCCGGGTGTCACGCTCGCTGTCACCGACGGGCAGCGCGCCCACCGACCGGCAGCGCGCCTACTTACCGGCAGCCCACGGCGCACCCGCAGCCACCGCGGAGTAGCGGCCCGCCGCCGGAGGTCGGAGCCAGCACCCGGCGCCGTTGTTAGGCTCGACAGATGAGTGAGCCCGTGCTGCTGGCGTCTGACGTCACCATCGAGTACCCCGCGCACAGCGTGAGCCCTGTCTACACCGCCGTGCGCGGTGTGAGCCTGCGCATCGAGCCGGGCGAGATCGTGGGTCTGGTGGGCTCGAGCGGATCGGGCAAGTCCACGTTCGCCCGTGTGGCGGCCGGCCAGGCGACGAGCGGAAACCGCGAATCGACACCCCGCGTCGTCGGCGGTTCGCTCAGCGTTCTCGGGTACGACCTGCGCAAGGGAGTGCACGGTCGCAAGCTCAACCGGCTGACGTTCGGCGTCGGGTATCTGGCCCAAGATTCGTCGAGTGCGCTCACGTCGAACATGACGATCGCCGAATCGGTGGCAGAGCCGCTCTTCGCCCGAGACCGGCGGTACAACGAAAAAGATGCCAGCTTGCGGGTCGCCACCCTGCTCGACGCCCTGCTGCTGGCGAACGGCACGGCGCTGAAACTGCCGCACGAACTCTCGAGCGGGCAACGTCAGCGCGTCGCGATTGCGCGGTCGCTCATTCTCGACCCGGCCTTTCTGGTGGTCGACGAGCCGACGGCCGGGGTCGACGCGTCGGTGCGCGGCCCCGTCATCGACGTGATCTCGAAGCTGCAGCGCGAGCGCGGGGCAACGGCCCTCATCGTGAGCCACGACCTCGACGTCTTGCGCAAGTCGGTAGATCGCATCGTGGTGTTGCACGAGGGCGTCGTCGTGGGGCTGGGCACGATCGACGAGGTGCTGGGCGATCCGCGGCATCCGTACGTGGCAGGATTGGCTAAAGCGCGCGAGAAACGAGCCTGAGGATCACGATCGCGAGCTGTGTGAGCGTCGCTCGATTTAGTCATGCGGTGTTTCGTGATAATGTAACCAAGCTGTTTCAGCATTCCTCGATAGCTCAATTGGCAGAGCAGCCGGCTGTTAACCGGCAGGTTCTTGGTTCGAGTCCAAGTCGGGGAGCGAAAAGGTCGTCAGGGCTCCACCCCGGCGGCCTTTTTCTCATCTTCGGCGAAATTTCAGCAACCTGATCGGCGATGTGCGTGCTACGGACTCGACGCTGCAGCCGCCGCGGCCTTTCTCGGGCTGCTCTGGCCCCGTCTAAAGCCTCTGCAAGCTCGGGCCGTCACCGTGGCGGCCGGGCTCGTTGCGGCGCTGCTGACGCCCGGTCTGTCGCCGGGTCTGCCGGCCATCGTCGCCGCCGTGAGAAAGACGGGACGGTGTCAGGCGCCGCCGTCGAAGGTGTCGACCCCGGGCATCCAGCTCTGGCCGGGGGCGCCCCAGCTGCGCTTGCGCGCGATCTTCGCCGCGGTCTTGGCGTACGGGTATTCGAGCCGGTCGATATACAGGTACCCGTCGAGGTGGTCGTACTCGTGCTGAAAGATGCGCGCCAGCCAGCCGTCGGTCTCGATCTCATAGGGAACGTTGTCGACGTCGACCGCCCGAAGCAGCGCCGTGCTCGAACGCACGAGAGGAAACCGTTCGCCGGGAAACGACAGGCACCCCTCGGAATCGGATTCCTCGGCCTCGACCACCGGCGGTGGGCTGATCAGCAGCACAGGGTTGATTGCGGTGCCCGCGTGCTTCACCCCGTCGCCGTCGGTGAATTCGTACACGAACAGCCGCAGCGGCACGCCGACTTGGGGAGCGGCGAGGCCGACGCCCGGGGCGAGGTGCATGGTCTCCACCATGTCGTCGACCAGCGTGCGCAGGTCGGAATCGAACTGGGTCACCGGGGCCGCGGGTGCGTGGAGCACCGGATCGCCCGAGATGCGGATGGGAAGAACGGCCATTCGCCAAGCTTATTGGCTCGCTCAGCGCCCGGCCGCCGTAGCGAGACGTGGTTGCCTGGCGTGCCTGCCAGCCCTCCGCCAGCAAACCACGGTACTGTCGAAAAGTGTCCCTCGACCTCGCGCTGGCCTCAGCACAGCTGAGCCTGAACCCCGCACAGTTCCTGGGCATTCCTGTCGCTCTGCTCGGCGCCGTGTTCTTGTCGTTCGGCGCTCAACTGCAGCACAGCGGCGTCAAGAAGGTCGAGGCCCGCAGCACCCGCAAGGTGACGGGCGGGCTCGACCTCGGTCAGTTCGGTGCCCTGTTCAGCAGGCCCTCGTGGGTTTTCGGCACGCTGATGCTCGGCGGCGCGATCGTGCTGCAGCTGGTGGCTCTGAGCCTGTCGCCGCTGATCGTGGTGCAGCCGCTGGGCGCCGTTGCGCTTGTCATCACAGCGATTCTCAATTCGCGGGTCTCGCACTCGAAGCTGAACCGGGCATCCGTCGTCGCCATCGTCATGTGCGTGAGCGGCGTCGCTCTCTTCGTGCTCATCGCCGCGTTCACCGCCGTCGACACGCCCGTGAGCGACCAACAGCTCGAAACCGTGGCCGCGATCATGGGCATTGTTCTCGTGGTCTTCGTGGTGGCGTTCGTGCTGTTCCGCAAGCGGATGAAGGCCACCGCCTACATCGTGGGCGCGGGTGTGCTGTACGGATTCGTCGCCACGCTGGCAAAAGTGGTGATCAGCCGACTGCAGCAGGGCGACTTCAATTGGCTCACCCTGACGTGTCTGCTCGGCATGATCGTCGGCTCGGCCGCGGGCGCGTACCTCATTCAGACCGCCTACACGCTGGGCCCGCCCGATCTCGTGATCGCCGGTCTTACCGTGATCGACCCGATCGTGGCTGTCGGAATCGGCATCGTCGTGCTCAACGAAGCCTCGCAGGCGCCGACCATTGCGCTTGTCGGCTTTGCCTTGACGGGAATCTTGGCAATACTGGGTGTGTTCGGTCTGGCCCGATATCATCCTCAGAGCGAACACTAGGAGCCTTACTTGTCAGATACTTCCGGAACCAACACCGCCCCCTCGGCGGCGCGCCCCGAGAAGCCTGTGCAGCCGCGCCCCGACACCGCGCTTGCAGGGCGCACCGACAAGCCGCTCACGGTCGTCATCGGCGCAGACACCTTCTCGCCGAACGTCAACGGCAGCGCGCGGTTCTCGCAGCGTCTCGCGTCTGGCCTCGCCGCTCGCGGTCACGACGTGCACGTGGTGGCGCCTGCGGCTTCACGCAAGCACGGAACCTGGGTCGAAGAATATGACGGCCAAGACATCACCGTGCACCGGCTGCGCAGCTACCGCTGGTATCCGCATGACTGGCTGCGCTGGTCGGAGCCGTGGTTCATCAACAAGAACAGCGACCGCATCCTCGCCGAGGTCGACCCCGATGTGGTGCACTTCCAGTCGCACATCATCGTGGGTCGTGGCCTCTCGATCGCCGCACGCAAGCGTGGTGGCGTGCGCATCATCGGCACGAACCACTTCATGCCCGAGAACCTGCTCGAGTTCACCCTGCTGCCGAAGTCGTGGCAAGAGCGAGCCGTGGGGATGGCCTGGCGCGCAGCCAAGCGCACCTTCGGCCGGGCCGACGTGGTCACCACCCCCACGCAGAGCGCCGCAGACTTTCTCGAGAAGTACACCGGCCTCGACGGCGTTCTCGCCATCTCGTGCGGCATCGACGCCGAGAATTACACGCCCGACTTCACCCCGCGCGCCGAGAACCGCATTCTGTTCGTCGGCCGGGTTACGGGCGAGAAGCAGATCGACGTGCTCATCAAGGCGATGACCCTGCTTCCGGCCGATCTCGATGTCAAGCTCGACATCGTCGGCGGGGGAGACCTGCTCAAGCATCTCGAGAACCTCGCAAAACAGCTCGGCGTCGCCGACCGGGTGAACTTCACCGGTTACGTCACCGAAGACGAGCTGCGCGCGGCATACACGAATGCCACCGTCTTCGCCATGCCGTCGATCGCCGAACTGCAGAGCATCGCAACCATGGAGGCGATGGCCTCGGGTCTGCCCGTCGTCGCCGCCAACGCCATGGCGCTGCCGCACCTCGTCAAAGACGACCAGAACGGCTTCCTGTTCCAGCCCGGTGACGCTCAAGAACTCGCCGACAAGCTCGAGCTGCTGCTGCGGCTCCCGCAAGAGCAACTCGACACGTTCAAACGGGCGTCGCTGCGCTTCATTCAGGCCCACGACCTGCAGCGCACCATCATGACGTTCGAGCAGCTCTACCGCGGGGCATCCGAGATCGACGTGCCCGCGCTCGAAGCAGAACTCGCCGCTGCCACGGCCGCCGCCGCTGTCGCTCCCGACGCTGCTTCAGCGGATGCCCGGCAGAACGCCGCCGCCGACTCCACCGACGCGGCGCACTAGCCGCGGAGTTGTTGGCTGCGGTCGCGGCGCACTAGCCGCGGAGTTGTTGGCCGCGGTCGCGGCGCGCTAGACGCGGCGTTGCCGGCCGCGGTTGCGGCGCACTAGATCAGTGGCACTGGCCCGCAACGGAAATCTGGTCGTCGGTGGGGCGCCCGTACGCCTCGATGCCCGAGCCGGGCACGTCGAAGCCGTAGCTGATCGACCAGGCGGTCGCCCAGGTCTCGTCTTTCTGGCTGAAGCTCGGCCCCGCGTACTGCGGCCAACAGCGGTAGATCTGACTGTGGCCAACCTCGTGTGTGACGAGCGCTCGGGCATCCGGGCCGTCGCCCCAGGCGTCTTCGACGGAGTAGTTCAGACTGATGATCGCGTAGGTGCTGTCGACGCTGCCAGGGCCGTTGCTGCCGTCGGTGTCCCAGGTCTGGGTGGTGCCCGATAGCCAGTCTTCGCCATAACCCGACACCTCGGGCGCCCAGACGAACTCGAGCGCGACGCCATCGCTCAGTGAACGGGCGTAGCTCTCGATTTCGTTGCGTACCGACCAGGCGGGGTCGTTCAAATGGGCCTGGTTGGTCGCTTGCGAGTCACGAACCTGAGACTCGGCGTCGATCATCGAGGTGAGAAACGTTCCGTCTCGCGACGAACTCATGCTGGGGTTCTTCGCCTCATCGATCAGCTGGGTGAGCGAAACCTGCAGAGACCGGTTCGACAGTGAATCGTTCGTGATGGTGTCGTTGGCGTGTGCGGCCATGGCGGCGAAGTACGCGGCTTCGGCGGAGGTGAGTGTCTTCGCGGCGGCTGCGGTCTGTGCTGCTGCCGTGCTGAGGTCGGTGGCGGCCCGTTCTGCGGTGGCGGCCTGGGCCTCGAGCTGCTCGGCGTCGGAGGTCAGCTGCCACGGCCAACGGTAACCGGCGGCTTCACGGGCCTGTT
Source organism: Subtercola sp. (assembly GCA_025463765.1). Classification (GTDB taxonomy): domain Bacteria; phylum Actinomycetota; class Actinomycetes; order Actinomycetales; family Microbacteriaceae; genus Subtercola. The sequence continues at coordinate 26,988 of JAODBC010000063.1, forward strand.
CGTCAGGAGGGCTCGTCGCGGGCGGGGCTGCGGGGGCTGCCGCGGCCAACGCATCCATCGCCGACAGCGCCGAGCTCAGCGGCGCTGTCTCGGCGAGTGCATCGGCCGCGAAATCGGGGCTTTCCACGACCGAATGGATGCGCGTGGCCAGGCCCTGCACCGCGCTCAGCCGCGCGTTGTACGCGTGCACCGCGCTGGTCTGCGCCTCGAGTTGCGTCTGCACGCTGGTCGCTGCTGCAGCGTCGCGACTCTGGGCCGACGCGCTCCATGCCCAGTACCCGCCACCGAGGCCGGCGGCCAGCACCACCGCGGCGGCCACGGTGATGACACGTCGACCCAGCCGTGGGTGGTGTTTTTTCGCGGAAGTGGCTTCCGTGGGAGGCGCTGTCACTTCGTCGGCATCGTCGTCGTTCACTGCTCGGCCTGGTTCGTCGTTCACTGCTCGGCCCGTTCGTCGTTCGTGGAGTGGGGCGTGCGGGACTTGAACCCGCGACCGACGGATTATGAGTCCGCTGCTCTAACCAGCTGAGCTAACGCCCCTGAGCGACCGCTTCGCACCGGGCTGAAGAGGCTGCACGTCCACGATACAGGCTCGCACCGAATGCTGCGTCGCGCCACAGCCGACAAAACGTCAAGTTCGGGTTGACGTGGTCACGCAGGCAAGCTAGCGTATCGATGGCCGCGAATCGCAGAACGCGGTCATAGGGGATAGTTCACCATCGATGGTCGACGCCTGCGCGCGTCGGTACGCCATCACTATCTTCTCTGAGGCTTTCATGACCTACCTGACCTATGACATCCCCGTCGCCGGCGGCCCGCTGCGTGTGGGGGAGTGGCGGCCCGAGAACACCGCCGGGTCGGCACAGGATGCTCCGCTCATCGTTGCGCTGCACGGTATGACGGGGTCGCACCTCTCGTGGCAATTTCTCGCAGCCGAGTTTCCCGAGGCGCGCATCATCGCGCCCGATCTGCGCGGCCGCGGGCTCAGCGCCGAGCTCGCGGAGCCCTACGGAATCGCGCAGCACGTCGCCGACGTGAGAGCCATCGTAGAAGCCCTTCGGCTCGACTCCGACGAGCATCGGCGTGATCTCGTGATCGTGGGGCACTCGTTGGGTGCCTTCGTGGGCCTTTCGGTTCTGAAGGCCATGCCGTCTGTCTTCAGCCGTGCGTTTTTCGCCGACGGCGCGCTGCCGCTCACCGTGCCGCTGAACATCGATGATGTCGATCTCGTCGAAGCTGTGCTCGGTCTTGCCGTCGCCAGACGCACGGAGCTCACGTTCACGAGCAAGGCGCTCTACCGCAAGTTCTGGCGCTTACACCCCGGTCTCGCCGCCGCCTGGAGTGAAAATCTTGGACTCATGGCCGACTACGACCTCGTCGAGATCTTGGCCGCCGACGGCAGCCTGCGGTATCGGCCGGTGTCGAGTCGCGAGGCCATCGAGGCCGATGCGCGCGAGCTGTATGGCAGCCACGCGGTTCGCGAACTGCTCACCGGCCTAGGCGAGGGCGGAGCATCTGCCTCGTCGATCACGGTGTTCACCGCGCCGCGCGGACTGCTCAACGAGGCCCCCGGCGTATACAGCGAGTCCGAACTGGCAGGGTGGAAGAGTGAATTCCCTTTCATCACCTTCGTCGAGGTGCCGAATGTGAACCATTACAGCCTTGTACTCACCGCCAAAGGAGCATCGGCGATCGCCGCCGAGCTACGACGAGCGCTCGCTAGTGTTGAGAATGAGGGGTCGAGCGCTCGCTCGTGTTGAGAATCAGGGGTCGAGCGCTCGCCCGTGTTGAGAGTCAGCGGGCGGCCCCGGCCAGCGACCCGGTGGTCTTGCCGTTCGGGTCGCCCACGACACAGCTGACGGTGCGGTCGCCGCTCGACCACGACTCCTGGGTCGGCGTGTATTCCGTGAAGTCGAGAGCCGAGTCGGCATAGGCGATTTTCACGAAGGAGTCGAACTGCGCCTGACACCCTGCTTTCGCGGCGTCGCTGACAACCGAGTCACCGGGAAAGGTATCGCCCGTGAGGTCGAAGTCGTAGAACACTTCGAGGTCGTGGGGAGTCGCGCAGTCGACGGTCGGAACATCGGTGACTTCGCCGACCGATGTTCCGTCTATACAATCGCCGACGGTGAGCGAGAAGACGTCTTGCGTCTGCGGTGAGCTCTCACCGCTGGAGCCGGCCGACGATTTCGGTGAGCTCACCGACGAGTGCGAGGTCGCAGGCGACGGCGTTGAGCCGTCTGCTGACGCCGAGGTAGAGGTCGCCGCCGGCTGGGCGGGCTGCGCCGTATTCGCTGAGCCCGAGCATGCGGTCAGGCTGAGGGCACCGATACACACGACGGCGGCGAACACGACGCCGATCACCGATCGAGGGGCAACGGAATGAGGCGCAACGGAATGAGGCGCAACGGATCGTGCACGGGCACGGTGAAGTCGAGACATAAGAATGCTCCTATCGAGCCGAGGCGAAACTGACTCGGCCTCAGTTTACATAACTGAGGCCGACTCGTACACCAATCAGCCTCGATCAGACCTGTAACAAAGCCGGGCGTCGCCCACGGCGCGGCCGTTTCGTGGACGGCCCAGTCGGGGCCGGCGGCCGCAGCACGACCTGGTCGAGCCAGGCCAGAGCAGATTCGGCGAGCATCCGCTCGGCCTGCTCGCGAAGCGAACCCTGGTCACTCCCCGCCTCGCTGTAAACCGCGGTCTCGTCGACGACGCTGCGCCAGTTCACCCGATACGCCTCGACGAGGCTCGTCACGTCGCCGTGAGGCAGGGACGAAACGATCAGCACGTGATCGACCATCTCGTGCCAGCTCGCGCGAGCGGCACCCGCGGTCGGCTCGGCCGACGTGAGCCAACGCGCGGCTTCCGCCCGGCCATCCGCGGTCAATTCGTAGAGCGGAAGGCCGTCGCGAGTCGCCTCAGCCGCTTCGACGAGGCCCGACGCGCGAAGCCGGGAGAGGGTCGAGTAGATCTGCCCAACGTTGATCTCACCGACGCGCTCGCAGCGGGATTCGATCTCGGTGTGCACCTGCAGACCGTAGGCGGCGCCGAGCGTCAAGACCCCCAGGATGCTCGCACGAACCGACACAGACGAGCCTCCTTCACTCAAGCCCTTCGAGTATACGAAGAGCAGAGTTACAGCCTTGTGATTTACCCGCCGCGCCGTCATACTGGGGAGGTCGGCAGGTGCCGACAAGCAGCAGAACCTATAACTCAACAAGCACGGCACGCGCCATGAGCGAGCATCCACAGGGTGCACATCCATTCATAGGTCGTTGGGGAAGACGTACCTCACGAATGGAGAAAACACATGGTCGCATCAGTCGCACGCGGAGTGGTGTACATCCACTCCGCCCCTCGCGCGCTCTGCCCCCACGTCGAGTGGGCCGCAGGTCGCGCTATCGGTCGTGCCGTGAACTTCGACTGGATCGAGCAGCCCGTGCTGCGCGGTTCGCAGCGCTCCGAGTTCTACTGGGAGGGCGCAGCAGGCACGGGGGCGGCCATCGCGTCGGCCCTGCGCGGCTGGGAGCACCTGCGCTACGAGGTGACCGAAGACCCCGCACCGGGTCGTGACGGCGGGCGATGGATGCACACCCCCGACCTCGGCATCTACTATGCCCAGACCGACAGCGCCGGCAACACCGTCATCCCCGAAGACCGCATTCGCGCCGCGATGGACGAAGCGGGCACGAACGCCCTCGAATTGCACCGCGAGCTGCGCCTCGCCCTCGGGCAGGCCTGGGACGACGAGCTCGAGCCCTTCCGCTACGCCAGCGACTTCGCCCCCGTCGTGTGGCTGCACAGCGTCGGCTGACCATGTCGCCAACCACCCGCGAGACCACAAAAAGTCCTCCAAACCACGTGTTTTGGAGGACTTTTTTGTGATGTCGACAGGCCCGTTAGAGGGTTTTGAAGGCGGCCACGGCGTTGTGTCCGCCGAAGCCGAACGAGTTGCTGATGGCGAACAGGTCGCCGTCGGGCAGCGTCCGTGGCGACGTCACGACGTCGAGGTGAATTTCGGGGTCTTGTTCGGTGAGGTTGATGGTCGGGGGAGCGACGCGCTCGAACAGGCTCTTGACGACGAAGACCGCCTCGATCGCGCCGGCACCACCCAGCAAGTGCCCGGTCGACGCCTTCGTAGCCGACACCGGAATGCCTTCGAGGGCGTCGCCGAAGACGCGGCGCAGCGCGTTGTACTCCGCGATGTCGCCCACGGGGGTCGAGGTGGCGTGCGCGTTGATGTGTGCCACGTCGGCTACCGAGAACCCGGCGTTGGTGATGGTGGTGAGCATGGCGCGGGCGGCGCCCGAGCCCTCGGGGTCTGGCGCGGTGATGTGATACGCGTCACTGGTGACCGCCCCGCCGAGCAACTCGGCGTAGATACGGGCACCTCGAGCGACGGCGTGCTCGTAGGTCTCGAGCACGACCGCAGCACCACCCTCGCTGAGTACAAAACCGTCGCGGGTCACGTCGTACGGGCGCGATGCGGTCGCCGGCTCGTCGTTGCGCTTCGAAAGGGCCTGCATCGCAGCGAACGAGGCTATCGGCAGGGGGTGGATGCACGCCTCAGAGCCACCCGCGACGATCACATCGGCGAGGCCCGCCTGCAGGTGGTCGAACGCGTTGGCGATGGATTCGGTGCTCGACGCGCAGGCCGACACGTCGGTGCGGCTGAAAGCGCGTGCGCCGAGGTCCATGCTGATAGCGGCCGCCCCGCCGTTGGGCATGAGCATGGGAACCGTCATCGGCAGCACGCGGCGTGGCCCACGTTCCCGAAGGGTGTCCCAGGCGTCGAGCAGCGTCCACAGACCGCCGATTCCCGTGGCCCAGTCGACGCCGAGGCGCTCCGGCTCCACCTCGGGTGCTCCGGCGTCGGCCCAGGCCTCCCGTGCAGCGGTGAGGGCGAACTGGCTGTTCGGGTCGAGACGCTTCGTCTCTTGCCGGGTGAGCACATCGGATGACGGCACGAGGGCAAGACCTGCGAAAGTGATGGGTATCTGCCACTTCTCGACCCATTCCGCCTCGATCGTGCGCGCCCCCGACTTTCCGGCGAGCAGAGCCCGCCAGGTGTCTTCGGCGTTCCCGCCGAGGGGGGAGGTGACGCCGATGCCGGTGACGACGATTCGTTTGGTCATGAGAAGAGCTTTCTGTGGATCAAATGAACTGCGCTGTGTGGTGTGAGCGCATCACGAAAAGACCGGGGCTGTCGAAAAGACGAAGCCCCGGTCATTCGCATTACTGCAGGCCCGACCTGTACTGGTGGTCAGCCCTGAAGAGAAGGTCAGGCCTGCGCGTTGGTGATGAAGGTCACCGCGTCGCCGACCGTCTTGAGGTTCTTGACCTCTTCGTCGGGAATCTTGACGTCGAACTTCTCTTCGGCGTTGACCACGATGGTCATCATCGAGATGGAGTCGATGTCGAGGTCATCGGTGAACGACTTGTCTGCCTCGACGGTATCGGCAGCGATACCGGTCTCGTCATTGATGAGCTCGGCGAGGCCGGCAAGAACTTCTTCGGTGGACAATGCCATTTTTGTTTTCTCCTTGGGTTTTTGAGGCGACACTTAGTTTAGGTCAGGGGCGGCGACACTGCTGTGCACGGCGCGAGACAGCGGCCGTTACGGCAGAACGACGACCTGCGCGCCGAACACCAGGCCGGCGCCGAAGCCGATCTGCAGCGACAGGCCACCGGATGCTTCGGGGTGCTCTTCGAGCAGCCGGTGCGAGGCGAGGGGAATCGAGGCGGCCGAGGTGTTGCCCGTCGTCACGATGTCACGGCCGATGAGTACGCTCTCGGGCAGCTTCAGCACCTTCGCGAACTCGTCGACGATGCGCATATTGGCCTGGTGCGGAACGAACGCGGTGAGATCGGCGGCGGTGATGCCCGCGGCGTCAAGCGCTTGCTGAGCGACCTTCGCCATCTCCCAGACGGCCCAGCGGTACACGGTCTGCCCCTCTTGCGACAGCGTCGGCCACTCGTTCTCACCGTTGCGGTAGCCCACGTAGGTGCCGCTCATCTTGATGGTGCCCCACTTCGACCCGTCTGAGCCGAGGATCGACTGCGAGATGCCGGCGAAATCGCTCGGCCCCACCACTGCCGCTCCGGCACCGTCGCCGAGCAAGAACGAGATGGAGCGCTCGGTCGGGTCGACGAAGTCTGAGAGCTTCTCGGCGCCGATCACGAGTACGTACTCGGCGACTCCGGCGCGGATGAGCGAGTCGGCCTGCGCGATGCCGTAGGCGTAGCCGGCGCACGCCGCCTCGATGTCGTAGGCCGCCGCCGTGCCGGCCCCGAGGTTTTCGGCGACAAGAGTAGAGATAGAGGGAGTGACGACGGGGTTGCTGATCGTCGCAACAATGACGGCGCCGATCTGAGACGGCTGGATGCCCGCTCGCTCTATGGCTTCGGCCCCCGCCGTGGTGGCGAGGTCGACCGCGGTCACCTCTTTCGACGCGCGGCGGCGCTCGACGATGCCGGTGCGCTTACGAATCCACTCGTCGGAGGAGTCGATGGCCTCGATCAGCTCGTCGTTGCCCACCACGAGGTCGCCTCGCGCGGCACCGAACGCATAGATGCGGGTGAATTCGGGGCCGTGCGATTGCTGCAGTTCGGGGCGGGGCATCTGATTCCTAACGGGGCGGTCGGGCGTGAAGAGCGGGTCAGCGCGGGCGAGTGGCGGCAGGGCCGGCTGCGCGTGTGACCGACGTCATGAGGTGAGCAGTTCGATGGCGTGCGGCAGGTCATCCGGAGTCTTGACGGCGACTGCCGGCACCCCCTTCAGCCCGCGCTTGGCGAGGCCGGTGAGAGCACCGGCAGGAGCGACTTCGATGATACCGGTGACCCCGGCGGCCGTGAACGCCTGCATGCAGCGATCCCAGCGCACGGGCGACGAGACCTGGCCGACCAGCAGGTCGACGAAGCTGTCGCCTGAGTCGACGACGCCGCCGTCACGATTGGTCCAGAGAGGAAGGGCCGGGTCGTGCGGCGTGAGCCCTTTGGCGACCTCGGTGAGCCGTTCGACTGCGGGCTGCATGTACTTCGTGTGAAAAGCGCCGGCAACCTGCAACGGAATGACCCGGGCACCGCGCGGCGCGGCTTCTTTGAGCGCCTCGAGAGCCGTCAGCTCACCGGCGACCACGATCTGGCCGCCGCCGTTGAAGTTGGCCGGGAACAGCCCGAGATCGTCGAGCACGGCCAGCAGTTCAGCTTCGTCGCCGCCGACGACGGCACTCATGCCGGTCGGCTGCAGGGCGGCGGCCGCCGCCATAGCGGCCCCGCGCTCGGTCACGAAGGTGACCGCGTCGACCTCCGTCAGCACTCCGGATGCCGCGGCAGCAGTGATCTCGCCGACCGAGTGCCCCGCGACACCGCCCACGCGCTTCTCGCGACCGTCTTCGAGAAGGGCGCGCAGTGTGAGCAAGCCGGCGGCGACGATGAGCGGCTGGGCGATCTTCGTATCGCGGATGGTCTCGGCGTCGCTCGTGGTGCCGTGCTTCAGCAGATCGATTCCTGCGCAGTCTGAAATGGCCTCGAGGTGCTCGCGAAAACGCGGTTCGGCGACCCAGGGGTCGAGAAAGCCGGGGGTCTGAGAGCCCTGGCCTGGGCAGACGATCACGATCATTGGTTCAGTCTTTCAAGAGTCGAGAAGAAATCGGTGTCGTTTTCTGACGAACGTTCGCCGGAATCGTTGTATGTGTCGCACGCACTCGGGCAGGTATTCGCTCGCCGGTTCACCGGCGCCGTGAACCCGGATCGGGCTCGTTCATGGAGCCCAAGATGAGTGCGGACTGCAGAATGAGCGCCTCGCGGGCGCCCGTCGCATCCCAGCCGATCACCTGCGAGACCCGCTTGAGGCGGTAGCGCACGGTGTTGGGATGCACGAAGAGCTCGCGCGCGGTGCCCTCGAGCGACCGGCCGTTGTCGAGGTAGCACCACAGTGTGGTCATGAGCTCAGGGCTCTGATCTTGCAGCGGTCGATAGACCCGGTTGACCAGGGTCGAGCGCGCGAGCGGGTCACCGGCCAAGGCACGCTCGGGCAGGAGGTCGTCGGCGTAGACCGGGCGCGGGGCGTTACGCCACGACTTCGCCACGGCGAATCCGGCGAGGGCCGCCTTGGCGCTTCGTGACGCATCGACGAGGCTCGGCACTTCGTGCCCGAGCACCAGGTGGCCGGGGCCGAAACCCGGCTCCAGCGCCTTTGCGATCTCCATGAACGAGAGCACGGGCGCGGGCGCGGTCGGGGTGATGTCCTCGTCGTCGGGTGCCCCTGCGGCCGGCTGTGATCGGCCGATCACCAGCACCAGCCTGCCGCCCTGCACACCGATGAGTACGTCGGCCTGCAGATGCCGGGCTGTTCGCCGAAGCTGATCGACGTCGAGCATGCGGGGAGTGGTTCCGACCAGCACACTGACCTCACCGTGACCGTGCCAGCCGAGCGCGGCGATGCGGCTCGGCAGCTCGTCGTCGTACTCACCCGAGAGAATGGAGTCGACGACGAGGGCCTCGAGCCGGGCATCCCACAGCCCGCGTGCCTCGGCGGCACGGGCATAGACGTCTGCCGAGGCGAAGGCGATCTCGCGGGAGTAGAGAAGGATGGCCTCGCGCAGGTCTTGGTCGCCGTTTGCGATGCGTTGCTCGACGACCTCCACCACCACGCGGATGAGTTGCAGCGTCTGCTGCAGGCTCACCGAGCGCAGCAGCTCGCGTGGCGCCGAACCGAAGACGTCGGCCGCGATCCACGGGGTCGTGGTGGGGTCGTCGTACCAGCTGATGAAACTCTTGATGCCGGCCTGAGCCACCAAGCCGACGGCCGAGCGCCTCCCTGGCGGCATGTCGCCGTACCAGGGAAGCGTCTCGTCGAGTCGCTTGATCGTCGCTGTCGAGAGTTCACCCGACACCGTTCGCAACCATGCGAGGGTTTGTTCTTTCGTTTTGGCCATGGGCGCCGTGAGCGTCAGCTCTCCCCGCCGGCCGAGCCCGACGTGCCCGCGGCGACATCGTGCAGGCTGTACTTGTCGATCGCCCAGGCGGGCGCGTTCGCATCGACCTCGCCACGAGCCGCGAGCTGCTCGAGAACACGAACCACCACAGAGGGACCGTCGATCTTGAAGAACCGGCGAGCCGCGGCGCGGGTGTCGCTGAAGCCGAAGTCGTCGGCACCGAGCGTTGCGTACTCACCCGGAACGAACTGGCGAATCTGGTCGGGAATCGCGTGCATGTAGTCGCTGACGCCGATGAACGGGCCAGAAGACCCCGACAGCTTGTCGGTGAGGTACGGCACGCGCTTCTGGGCGTTCGGGTTCAAGAAGTTGAACTCCTCAGCTTTCAGCCCGTCGCGCCGAAGCTCGGTCCAGCTGGTGACCGACCAGACATCGGCCGACACGCCCCAGTCGTTCGCGAGCAGTTCCTGCGCCTCGAGAGCCCACGGCACGCCGACGCCCGAAGCGAGGATGTTCGCCTTGGGCCCGTTCGGCTGGCCGCCCTTGAGGTAGTGGATGCCCTTGATGATGCCCTCAGCGTCGACGTTCTCCGGCTCGGCCGGCATGACCATGGGCTCGTTGTAGAGCGTGATGTAGTACATGACGTTCGGTTCGGCATGGGTTCCGCCGTACATCCGCTCGAGTCCAGAGCGCACGATGTGCCCGATCTCGTAGCCGTACGCAGGGTCGTACGACACCACGGCCGGGTTGGTCGACGCCAGCAGGTGGCTCTGACCATCCGCGTGCTGCAGGCCTTCGCCGGTGAGTGTGGTGCGACCGGCGGTGGCGCCCATGATGAACCCGCGGGTCATCTGGTCGCCGGCGGCCCAGAGGGCGTCGCCGGTGCGCTGGAAGCCGAACATCGAGTAGAAGACGTAAACCGGGATGAGCGGCTCGCCCTGCGTCGAATACGAGGTGCCCGCGGCGGTGAAGGCCGCAACTGCTCCGGCCTCGTTGATGCCGACGTGCACGATCTGGCCTTGCGGGCTCTCTTTGTAGGCGAGCAGCAGGTCGCGGTCGACACTGGTGTAGTGCTGGCCGTTCGGGTTGTAGATCTTCGCACTCGGGAAGAAGGCATCCATACCGAAGGTGCGGGCTTCGTCGGGGATGACCGGCACCACGCGGTTGCCGAAGTCTTTCGACCGCGTCATCTCTTTGAGCAGGCGCACGAAGGCCATGGTGCTGGCGATCTGCTGCGTGCCAGAGCCCTTCTTCATGATGGCGTAGGCCGAGTCGTCGGGCAGCGTGATGGCGGTGTGCTTCGTGCGGCGTTCTGGCACGTAGCCGCCGAGCGCACGACGGCGCTCGTGCATGTACTCGATGGCCTCGTCGCCTTCGCCCGGGTGGTAATACGGCGGGCTCCAGTGATCGTTCGCCTCGAGCTGCGCGTCGGTGATCGGCACGCGCATCTCGTCGCGGAACGCCTTGAGGTCTGGCAGCGACATCTTCTTCATCTGGTGGGTCGCATTGCGGCCGGCGAACGACTTGCCGAGACCGTAACCCTTGATGGTGTGCGCGAGGATGACCGTGGGCTGGCCCTTGTGCTCGCTCGCCGCCTTGAACGCGGCATACACCTTGTTATAGTCGTGCCCACCGCGCTTCAGGCCCCAGACCTGGTCATCGGTGTAGTTCTCGATGAGCTTCAGAGCGCGCGGGTCGCGGCCGAAGAAGTTCTCGCGAACGTAGGCGCCGTCTTCGGTCTTGTAGGTCTGAAAGTCGCCGTCGGGGGTCTGGTTCATGAGGTTGAGCAGCGCGCCGTCTTTGTCGTTGGCGAGCAGTTCATCCCACTCGCGGCCCCAGATGACCTTGATGACGTTCCAGCCGGCTCCGCGGAAGAAGCTCTCGAGCTCCTGAATGATCTTGCCGTTGCCACGCACAGGGCCGTCGAGACGCTGCAGGTTGCAGTTGATGACGAAGTTGAGGTTGTCGAGGCCTTCGTTCGCGGCGACCTGGAGCTGACCGCGGCTCTCGACCTCATCCATCTCGCCGTCGCCGAGGAACGCCCAGACCTGCTGGTCGCTGGCGTCTTTGATGCCGCGGTTGGTGAGGTACTTGTTCGACTGCGCCTGGTAGATGGCGTTGATGGGGCCGATGCCCATAGAAACGGTGGGAAACTGCCAGAACTCGGGCATGAGGCGGGGGTGCGGGTACGAGCTCAGGCCACCGCCCGGGTGCGACTTCTCTTGACGAAAGCCGTCGAGCTGGTCGGCGCTCAGCCGGCCCTCGAGAAAGGCGCGGGCATAGGTGCCGGGGGAGGCGTGGCCCTGCACGAAGATCTGGTCGCCGCCGCCCGGGTGGTCTTGGCCGCGAAAGAAGTGGTTGAAACCGACTTCGTAGAGGCTGGCGCTCGACGCGTACGTCGAGATGTGGCCGCCGACAGCGATTCCGGGGCGCTGAGCGCGGTGCACGAGCATTGCGGCGTTCCACCGGATCCACGCGCGGTAGCGGCGCTCGATGTCTTCGTTGCCGGGAAACTCGGGCTCGTTCTCGGGGGCGATGGTGTTGATGTAGTCGGTGGTGGGAACCATCGGAACACCCAGGTGCAGCTCTTTGCTGCGCTTGAGCAGGCTCAGCATGATCTCTCGTGCGCGCCCGTGGCCACGTTCGGCCACCAGTGCGTCGAGAGACTCTGACCATTCGGCGGTTTCATCTGGATCGGAATCGATGTTCGTGACCGAATACGGGTCTTGGTCGTTGACAGCCAACGTCAACCTCTCTCTTTGGGGTTGTAGAGATCATTCAACTTCTGTGGTTCCGGTTCACGGATTCCACACCGTCGTCCAGCCTACTGAATCCGAATGCCCACAATCGCCCGCCGGGGGAAGTCACGGCCTGTTGGAGGAATACACTAGCTACTTGGGTCTGACGGGCACGGTACTCGCAGACCGAAAGGAAACCGCCACAATGGCACTCGAAAACGACACCTGGGCACCCGACTTCGAACTGTCGAACCAATACGGCGAGAAAATTCGCCTCAGCCAGTTCCGCGGAATCAAGCCCGTCGTACTCGTCTTCTACCCCCTCGCCTTCTCCGGTGTCTGCACGGGCGAGCTCTGCACGCTCGAAGACAACATCGCCATGTTCCGCGACAAGAGCGTCGAACTCATCGGCATCTCGGTCGATTCGAAGTCCACGCTGCGCGCCTGGAGCGAGCTCAAGGGCTTCGACTTCAACCTGCTCGCCGACTTCTGGCCGCACGGCGACGTCGCCAAAGACTACGGCGTCTTTCTCGAGAGCAAGGGCTTCTCGAACCGGGCCACCTTCGTCATCGACACCAAGGGCATCATCCGCGCCAGCTTCATCACCGCGCCGGGCGAGGCGCGCTCTATCGAGGCGTATCGTGCGGCGCTCGAAGAGCTCGAGCCGCTGGCCGTCTGAGCGTCAGAGCTTCGCAGCGTCTGAGCATCTCAGCGTCTGAGCGTCTGAGCCACTGCGCTACGTCGAGGCGATGGGCTGACCCGCACCGGGCCGGGAAGTTCGGGCGCCATGGTGGTGGGCCGATGGCCCGGGCATCCGTTCTGGTACTGTGGTGACGCGCCTTCGGGCGTGAGGGGCCTTTAGCTCAGCTGGTAGAGCGCCACGTTTACACCGTGGATGTCATCGGTTCGAACCCGGTAGGGCCCACTGTGTTGCGGTCGATAGCGCTCGAAACGTGCACGAAATCCAACACGATTAGTGTTTTGAATTGTTCAGTTCAGTTCAGTCACTTCAGTGAGGTTTCTTTCATGACAGATCGTTCGCACGAGGCAGTCGGCCCGAATGAACCAGGCGGAAACGGCCTAGCGTTCGTGCAACGGCGTCGGCATCTCTCCCTCGTCACGACGATGCCGTTCATCAGCGAGTCCCGGTCGTGGCGTGAGTCGCCGCACTTCGTCGACGAAGTGGTCTCGCTCGAGCGCCATATCGCGCGAGCGAGAGCAGCCGAGGCGGCCAAGCTCGACGCAGTCTTCTACGTGGACTTCATCGGCCTGAATCGAACGGCGATCGCGGCCAACCCAGCCGTGCCCTTCGAGCCGATGACGGTCATGGGTGCCATCGCGGCGACCACGTCGAAGATCGGCCTGATCGGCACCGCCTCGACGATGTACAACTATCCGTTCAACGTCGCGCGGCAATTCGCCTCGATCGACCAGCTCAGCGGCGGGCGCTCGGGCTGGAATGTCGTGACCTCGTTCAGCGCCGAGAAGAGCTTCGGCCTCGAAGCGCTGCCCGCTCCGGCCGAACGGTACGCTCGCGCGCAGGAGTTTCTCGACGCCGTCATCGCGCTCTGGCAGAGCTGGCAACCCGACGCAGTGGTGGCGGATGCCCGGTCGGGCGTGTGGGCGGATGTGTCGCGCATCCATGATGTGCGCGTCGACGGTGAGTACATCACGCTCGACGCGGCGCTCGACGTGCCGCGCTCACCGCAGGGGCATCCGGTGGTCTTTCAAGCCGGAGCGTCAGCTGAGGGGATCGCGTTCGCCGGGCGGAACGCGGAGGCGATCTTCGCTGCGACGCCGGTCTTCACCATCGCCCAGGAGTATTACGCGGCGACGAAGGCCGCGGCCGTCGGCGCGGGTCGGGCGGCGGAATCCGTGATCGTTCTGCCGGGGGTGCACGTGTATCTCGGCGCTACCGATGCGGAGGCGTGGGGGTCGGCTCGCGCGGCGGCAGTGACCGAGCACCGCATTACGAGCATCCTGAAAGACCTCGAGGTGGAGTTTCCCGAACTCGATCTGAGTGGGCTGGCTCCCGACGCGCCGATACCGCCAGAGCGATTTCCGAGCCGCGAGCGGGTCGAGAAGTGGGGTGGCCGGCGCAGCCGGATCGAGGTGTACCGCCGGCTCGCGTTCGACGGCGCACCGACCCGACCGCCGACGTACCGGCAGTTTCTTGAACGCTCCGCGATCTCCGGACCGCACGCGGCGTTCATCGGCACGGTGCAGAGCGTCGCCGACGAGATGGAGCGCTGGTTCCGCGGGGGAGCGGCCGATGGGTTCACGCTGATCGGCGGCGACTCCGTGGCTGAACTCGATCGTGAGCTGCTGCCCGAACTGCGCCGCCGTGACCTGTTCCGTACCGACTATGAAGGCTCGACTCTGCGCTCGCACTTCGCGCTACCGGCTTCCTAGGCGTACTACCGGGGAGGTCGGTTGCATCGATGTGACCACGCACTGTAGTCGTCGAAATGGGGTGAGGCCCCCGTGGCGAAAGTGAAGTTGCTTAGTCAACCGCTTATGGCACGACGATGATCTTCTTTCCGGCGTGCAGGCCTTCGTCGAAGCGGCGATGGGCATCGACGATGTGATCGAGATCGAAGGTCTGATCGATCGCGGGCCGAAGGATGCCCCGCTGAACTCCGGCGTGAAGGAAGGCTTCCATGCGCTTGATCACTTCGGGCTGTGCCAGGTACTCGAATCCGCGATAGCCGACCACGGTGACGCGTTCGTCGGCGGGCTGCGGTGTGGGTCGCTCGTCGAGGAATCCGGCCTCGACGAGAGTGCCTCCCGTGCGTGTCGCGTGCAGAAGCGCGGATTGGCCGGGGCCCCTGACCAGATCGAGGACGACGTCGACGCCGGCACCGTTGGTGTGGCGATGCACTGTGTCGACGATGTTCTCCTCGCTTTCGACAATGACCGATTCGGCGCCCGCGGCGAGGAGTTCGTCTGATTTTCCAGGGCCACGCGTGATGGCGATCGGAACGGCCCCCAGGGCGCGCGCGACCTGGATGGCCGCCCGTCCGACGCTGCCCGATGCGGCCGTAATGAGCACCGTGTCTCCGGCGTGCAGGCGCGCCAGCTCGACGAGCGCGCCGTAGGCGGTCGAGAACCCGACCCAGATCGCAGCCGCGGCGACGACATCGAGCTCACTTGGCCGCGCGATCACGTCGCCCACTGCAATCGTCGTGTATTCGGCATGCGCACCCCGCCCACCCGCATCCGCGATAGCGGTGATGATGACTGCGTCGCCGAGGCCGAAGCCGACGACACCCAGCCCGATCGCGTCGATGACTCCGGTGGCTTCGACACCCAGTCGAGCGTGGGGCAGAGACCCCGCCACCAGCGGCGCCCCGGAACGCATCATCGCGTCGAGCGGATTGATGGCGAAGGCCTCGATCCTCACCCGTACCTCTCCCACTTGCGGTTCGACGACGGGATCGTCAACGATGCGCAACACGTCGGGGCCGCCGAACTCATCGAAAACAACTACTCGTGGCATGGTTTCTCCTCAGTTCTTCGCAAATCTCAGTACTCGTTCACCACGCTACAGACGGGCTCGTTACCCAGAGGTACCGTGGATGACATGCATGAATCGATCGATCCTGTGTTTCTCTCCGACTGCCCCGCGCGGCTCGTGATGGAGATTCTTTCCGACAAATGGGCACCGCTCGTGGTCTACGGATTGAGTCGACAGCCTCGTCGGCACGGCGAACTCGTCGACCTCGTCGGAGGCATCTCCCGAAAGGTGCTCACCGACACGCTGCGACGACTGCAGGGATACGGGCTCGTCGAACGTCTCGAAAATGCGCCGAGGCAGATCTACTACCGCCTCACCGATCTGGGCCAGACCCTCGTCGAACCGATCGAGATACTCAATGACTGGGCGAGCGATCATGCGGATGCCATCACCGAGCAGGCCCTCCCAGTTCGGGCGTGCAGTACCGCCCACACGTGAGAAGGGCCCCGACACAGTCGGGGCCCTTCTTCTCTCCTGGTCGCGATTACTTCTTCGAACCGCCGGCGACCTCGTACGACCAGAGTTCGCTGCTGACGCCGACATGGGCCGGAGCAGGCTGTCCCGAGCGTTCGGCTTCACTGCGGTGGCCGTGGCCGAAAGCGGGGGAGCTCACCCAGGCCTGGAACGACTCGTCGTCGCTCCACCTGGTCACAACGAGCCAGGTCGTGCGATCATCCACTGGCTTCAGCAGTTCGAAGCCCTCGAAACCGGCCTGATCGTCGACGGCACCCGCGCGGGCGGCGAATCGTTGAGCGAGTTCGTCTCCGCTGTCGGCCGGAACGGTGATGGCGTTGATTTTGATGACGGTCATGTGTAGAGAGCCTGTCTGTGATGAGGTGGGTACGCGGTACAGATCACACCATCGTGTCACGCACCGCCGCAATGATGCTGAGACGTCAGCTTCGAGAAGTGAGGGAGTGCCGATGTTCGGGCGAAATCGACGAAATACACCACCGCCGACCGATCAGGCGCCGTCGGTGGGGGTCGGCGCGCTCGTGACGGTCGGCGACGGTTCATCCACCGACTCCGGATGGGTCGGCCAGCCGACCGGAGTGGTGATAGCGCCCGGCGACAACGAGATGGCCGGGTACCCGGGCCTGGCACCCGGTGGTCCGGTGAGCTGGCTGATCGCCTTCGACGAGCCGGCCTACCGGGTGGGCAACGCGACGCCGTTCACCGACGGCACGGTCGCCAGTCGCTACGTGAGCCTGTTGCCGCTGACAGACCCGGCCGACTGAACCCACGCTGAGCCGGGTCGGGTTGAGCTGGGCCGGGTGAGCCGGGCCGGGTGAGCCGAGAGAGCTAGCGCGACGCCCTCACCGACTTCAGAGCGCCCGTCGACCACAGAGCCCACAACACGAGCAGGGGCTGAAACACGAGACGCACGGCCCTCGCACGGTCGGAGTTCAGGCCGAACGCGGCGGTGTGAGTGACGAGCTGCGAGATATTGCCCGGAAAGACGGCGACGAAGAAGGCGGCAACCACCCAGCCGACAGTGACGCGCTGCTTGGGCAGGGCGATGAGCGCCGCGCCGAGCGCTATCTCCACGACTCCAGATGCAACGACCACCGTGTCTGCCGGCACTGGCACCCACGGGGGCACCTGCGCCTGGAACTCCTGCCGGGCACGCGTGAGGTGGCTGATACCGGCGAACGCGAGGGCGCTGCCGAGCAGCAGCCGACCCACGGTGTGAGGCGCCGACACGGGGGTGTGCGAGAGGAGTGCGCGAAGTGTGCTCATGCTCCATTGTCGCTCCCCCCAGAAAATCTGGGGGCCGGCGTCACGAAATGCCCTTCCCTGTGTCTGCCTGAGTGAAGGGGGCACATCTCCTTCGTCAGGGGGAGAGGATGACTGTGGCCAGACGACCACCGATCACGACATTCACGGCGGTACTTTCGTACCCGGGCGAGCCGGCCCGGTTCTTCAGGGCGGAGCTCACCCGATCGAAGCGTCCACCCGCCATGCTCGAGTTGCCGTCGTTCGTCGACCCGTCGGGCCGGCTCGACACGTTCATCCTCGTCAGTTCGCTGTCGTGGCCCACGGTGGCGATCTACACCCTGTCGGATGCAGCAGCGATGAGCAGCGATCCCCCCGCGGGCCCATAGGGTGGGAGCGTGCGCAATTTCAGTTGCGAGACCTGCGGGGCTCTCGTGTTCTTCGAAGACATGGTCTGCAGCACGTGCGATTCGATGCTCGGCTTTCGGCCCGACGAACGCGAGGTCGTCACCCTGCATGATGGTGCCTCGCCCTCCGCTCACGGCAGGTGGCTGACCTGCGTCAACCGCCCATGGGGCTGCAACTGGCTGGTGCACGAAGACGCCGGCAGCGGGGAGTGCCAGTCGTGCCGCATCACCCGTGAGCGGCCGGCCAACGCCGATACGATCGCGCTCGAACAGCTGGGCCGGGCAGGCTACCCGAAACGCCGCCTGTTGTTCCAGCTCTACGATCTGCGACTGCCGGTCATCCCGTACTACGAAGTCGCGACGCACGGCCTCGCCTTCGATCTGCTGTCGTCTGCAACCGGTGAGCGGGTGATCACCGGGCACCTCGACGGAGTGATCACGCTCGACCTCGAAGAGGTGAACGATCCGTATCGCGAGGGTCTGCGCATCGCGCTCAACGAGCCCTATCGCACGATGCTCGGCCACTTCCGCCACGAGATCGGCCACTACTACTGGCAGCTCATCGTCTTCGGAACGTCGCGTATCGACGGCTTTCGTGAGTTGTTCGGCGACGAACAGGCAAGCTACCAAGACGCCATCCGGCGTCACTACAGCACGGGAGCCCCGGCGGGCTGGGGCGAGCACTTCATCTCCGAGTACGCCACCATGCACCCGTGGGAGGATTTCGCCGAGTGCTTCGCGCACTATCTGCACATGCGCGACACCCTTCAGACGGCGGCGGCGACGGGCCTCGAAGTCGACGGAACAGAGACGAATCGGGCGCTCGGCGATGGGCTCCTGCAACCCCGCCTCGACTACACGGGCGCCGACTTCGCCGAGATCCTCACGACGTGGAACGTGTTCACCGTTGCGTTCAACGAGATCAACCGCTCGATGGGCATGCGCGACATCTACCCGTTCACCCTGTCACCGGCGGTCATCACCAAGCTCGCATGGGTGCACCAGCTGGTTCAGGATGCCCGGCTGCCGTAGCCCGGAACCCAGGCGCCGTGATTCCTCCAGGAGGAGCGCCCGCTGCTCAAGCCGGGAGCGGTGTGACACCCGCCGGCAGAATCGCCGGAGCCGACGCGAAGAGGTTCAGCCCCAGCAGGTCGGAGAGGAACTTCGATGCGAGCTGCCCGCGCACGCTGTTGCCCGCTTCGTCGAGCGGGGGAGAGTATGTCGCAACTCCACCTTTGCCGGGTGCGATGGTGATGATGCCGCCGCTCACACCGCTCTTGCCGGGCAGGCCGATGTCGTACATCCACTCGCCCGACTGCTCGTAGAGCCCGGCCGTCGCGAGTACCGCGAGCACGCGTTTGCAGGTGTCGGCGCTGACGACCCGAACGCCGGTGACGGGGTTCACGCCGCCGTCGGCCAGCGTGGCACCCATCACCGCGAGGTCGGTCACCGTCACGTCGATCGAGCACTGTTTCGTGTACACATCTGTCGCATCGAGCGGGTCGAAGTACAGCCGGCCGTAGCTCTCGAGCAGTCGGGCGACACCCTGATTGCGCATGTTGTTCGCGGCCTCTGAGGCATAGACGTCTTCGTCGATCGAAAGCTGTCGCCCGGCGAACCGCGAGAGTCCGGCGAGCACGTGCTGCCACTTCTCGTCTGCGGTCGCGCCGGGAATCAGGCTGGTCGTCGCGATCGCGCCCGCGTTGACCAGCGGATTCATCGTTCGGTCGTCATTCAGCTCAATGGCCATGATCGAGTTGAACGGCAAGCCCGTGGCATTGACGCCGATGCGTTTGCGAACCTCGTCGTGCCCGAGAGCGTCGCAGACCAGCGCGAATACGAACGGTTTCGACACACTCTGAATCGAGAACGTCGCGTCAGAGTCGCCCACGGCGAAGGTGCGCCCGCGCACGCCGGCGACGGCGAGACCGAAGAGGTCTGGCGAGGCGGCCGCGAGGGCCGGAATGTAGTCGGCGACGTGCCCATCGGTGACCGTGCGATAGCGCTCGTGCGCTTCGGTGAGCAACAGGCGCACCCGCTCACCAGAGGGCAGGTCTCCAGTGGAGATGACCGGTTCGTGGTCTTTTTCGTCGTCGCTCAGGTCGGCATGCACGGCGTCAGCCTACTGCGCCAGAACCTACTCGTACCGAAGCGCGTCGATGGCGTTCTGACGGGCCGCCCTGCGCGCGGGCAGAGTGCCGGCCAGAAACGCGATCAGCATCACGACGACGATGATCGTCACGATCGACACCGGCGAGAACTCCAGCAGGTGCAGCCCGGGCAGGCCCGAGAGCAGTCGCCGTGAGAGCACCCTGCTGATCACCGAACCGACAACGATGGCGACCCCGGCGCCGATCGCACTGCCGAGGAACCCGATGAACACTGCTTCGGCGCTGAACAGCCCGAAGATCTTGCGGCCGCTCATGCCCATCGCCTTCATCAGGCCGATCTCTCGGGTGCGCTCCTGAACGCTCATCAGCAGAGTGTTGATGATGCCGAAGCCGGCGGCGATCAGGGCGATCACGGCGAATGCGTCGAGCACGCCGATGATGCCGTTGATCACCGTCTCGAAGGTTCCGATCTGGTCGGCCACGGTGAGCGCCGTGTAGCCCTGGGTCTTCAGGGCATCCTTGATCGACTGGATCTGTTGCGAACCCGAATTCGGGTCGATGTGCGCGATGGCCCGGTTGTACCCGGTCACCGTCGTGGTCGGCTTGCCGGTCGACTGCAGTTCGTGCAGCTGGGTGGTGCCGTACTGGTTGAGCCCGACGCCACCGCCGAGCAGGGTGGTGTTCTGTACGCCGACGACGGTCGCGGTGACCTGATGCTGGGTACCGGCGTAGTCGGTGATGCCGATGGTCACAGGCTGACCTACTGCGCTCTGTGCATCGGCGAACCCGAGCGGTGTCACGTAGTCCAGCGGCAGCATGACTTCGATCACCGAGTCGGTCGACGACAGTTGTGCTCCTGACGCCAGGTCGGCCTTGGTGAACGCCGAGGTCGTGTTCACGGTCATCACGTATTTGTCAGAGCCGCCGAACTGCACGTAGTCTGGCGTCACCGTGACG
>JAODBC010000115.1 GCA_025463765.1 Subtercola sp.
CTTTCAGTACCTCTTCCGAACGGATCATAGCTGGCCGCTGCGGTTCGGGCTCGAGCACGGACTCGGACGGTTCGTGTAGCTCACTGTTCTCAGACATGGTTCCTGTTTCGACTCGATCTAGGGCAACGATTTCAGCGTCGCCCTAGCGCTTGGATGAGGGAAGTTTGCGCGGCCGGCTTTCGTTTTTCTACCCCTTGGACAGCCAGCCGGAAGCGCCTATCCTGCGGGCCCGCGAGCGTATATACGCCATGGGTGCCCGGAAATCAACCGTCCCCGACGGTGTGACGGAATGAAGGCAAACCGCGACCAGTACTCAGGAGACAAACCAGGTGCCAGCCTGCAAGCGCTCCTGCGACCGGCGCGTTTTACGCCGGTCGGCATCCTGCAGTACCGACATTTGTCCGGACGTTGTTCCGGAAGGAAAAGAGAAAACGATGATCGACACGAACAACGTCAACGACCTGGTCGGCGCCACCGTTTACGGTGACAACGACGACAAGATCGGTACGGTAGGCCAGGTGTACGTCGACACCGACAGCCAGGCCCCTCTCTGGGTCACCATCAAGACCGGGCTTTTCGGTACCGGCGAGAGCTTCGCGCCGCTGGAAAGCGCGAGCTACGACGGTGACGCCGTGCGGATCCCGTACGAGAAGAGCTTCGTGAAGGACGCCCCCCGCATCGCCGATGACGGCAGCCTCAGCCAAGACGAAGAGAACTCCCTCTACGCCTACTACGGCAACGGCGCCGGCGGGAACACGTCAGCTGGCACGTCGGGGAACGCGCAGGTTGGTTACGACACTTCAGGTCCGACGACGGATGACGCGATGACTCGTTCCGAGGAGCAGCTGCACGTTGGTACAGAGAAGGTCGAAGCGGGTCGGGCGCGTCTGCGGAAGCATGTCGTCACCGAGCAGCAGACCGTCACAGTTCCGGTCAGCCATGAGGAAGTTACCCTCAGCCGGGAGCCGATCACGGAGGCGAACATCGGTAACGCGACAGCCGGCCCCGACCTCAGCGATGAAGAGCACGAAGTGGTCCTCACCGAAGAACGCGTCGTCGTGCAGAAAGAAGCTGTCCCGGTCGAGCGGGTCGCTCTCGGTACCGAGACGGTCACCGAGCAGCAGCAGGTGACAGAAGACGTGGCACACGAGGAAATCGAGCTCGTCGACCCGACGACCGCCGAGACCGCCGCCCGTAACTGATCGCCCGCAAGTGATCGACCGCGGCTGCCGGCGGAGTCCTAGCCCCGCCGGCAGCCGCATCCCTCCTCCCTCTTCTTTCTGAAAGGCATACCCATGGATTTCCCCGCAACACTGCAGAACGGCCTCGCCGCCGTCATCGCCTTCGTCCCCCTCCTCCTTCTCGCCCTCGTCATCCTGATCGTCGGCCTGATCGTTGCGAAGGTGATCCAGAAAGCGATCAGCAAACTCCTCACCCGTGTCGGGTTCGACCGGGCCGTGGAACGCGGCGGCATCAAGAAAGCCCTCGAGCGCTCCAAGTTCGACGCATCCGACATCGTCGCGAAGATCGTCTACTACGCACTCGTGCTGTTTGTTCTGCAGTTCGCGTTCGGCGTTTTTGGTCCTAACCCGATCAGTGACCTGCTCGGGGCGATCATCAGCTACATCCCTAAGATCCTCGTCGCTATCGTCATCGTGATCATCGCTGCGGCGATCGCGGCCGCCGTGAAGACCCTGATCCAGGGAACCCTCGGCGGGCTGTCCTACGGGAAGGTCCTCGCGAACATCGCCAGTATTTTTATCCTCTTCCTCGGCGTGACCGCGGCCCTGAATCAGGTCGGAATCGCCGACACCGTCACCACCCCGATCCTGATCACAGTCCTGGCGATCATCGGCGGCGTGCTCATCGTCGGCGTCGGCGGCGGACTGATCAAGCCCATGCAGGCCCGGTGGGACTCCTGGCTGCACACCGCCGAGGCCGAAGCGCCGAAGGTCAGTCAGCAGATCGATGCCGCGCCCAGCGTCTCAGAGCAGGCCAAGCGGGCCGCCGAGCAGGCCAAGACCGCTGCCCGACGCGTTTGACCCTCATGTGCTGGCCCCCGCTCAGACGCGGGGGCCAGCATGTTCCCGGGCGGCTTCGTCGGATAAGGTCAACACCACACGTCCCGTGGTCGCAGCAGAACGGGCACCCGAGACGGAAAGGCTGCAATGGTTTCGCTTCCCGGACGCGATTCTCTCAGCGACGCTGATGACCGCACGGTGGCCAGCCGTGCGGCCGACGGCGACATTCGTGCGTTTGAGATCCTGATGCGGCGTTACGGGTCGCTGATGCGAGCCTATGCGGCACGCATCGTGCGGCTCTCCGACGCCGATGACGTCGTTCAGGAGACGTTCGTCACCGCGTGGCAGGAGCTTCCGGACCTGGAGAACCCGGCGTCGGTGCGTTCCTGGCTGATCACCATCGTCAGCCGTAAGAGCATCGATCGGCTCCGCGGCGGACAAGACCAGGACTCCATCGACGACCACGAGATCGAGGATCCCGGCGACGGGCCGGAAGACACCGCGGCCGCGACGTCTCTTGATGAGGCGCTGTCGCAGGTACTCTCCACTCTCCCCGAAGACCAACGGCGATGCTGGGTGCTCCGCGAGATAGCTGGGTATGGTTATCAAGACATCGCCGAACAGCTCGACCTGCCCGTATCCACGGTTCGCGGTCTGCTCGTACGCAGTCGGAAAACGCTCGTCCGTGAGATGGAGGCCTGGCGATGAACGACATCACCCCCGAGCCGCCGAGCCCGTCGCCGCTGGACGACGCGACCCTTGACGGACACACCGTCGAGCAACTCAGCGACTACCTCGACCGTGGCCGGCAACCCCGCGACCCCGCAATCGAGGCCTCCCCGGCAGCTCAACACGCCCTCGCCGCTCTCAGCCGCCTCAGGGCCGTCGCCCCGCGCATCATCGCCGCCGACGCCGTGTACTTCGCCCCGAAAAGCGAGAACTGGATCTCCCGGATCCTTGACCAGATTGGTGTGCAGGCGCACGCCGGCCGCGACATTCCCATACCGCACGACGTACCAGGCGCGGAACTGTCCATCTCAGAAGGTGCCGTGCGGGCGCTTGTTCGAGAGGCCGGAGATGAGACCGAGGGGCTGATCGTCGAACGCACCCGCCTGAACGGAGACGTGGAAACCCTTGGAGCGCCCGTCGACGTGCACGTGGTCGTCTCGACATTCGCCGAC
>JAODBC010000104.1 GCA_025463765.1 Subtercola sp.
CCGGCCGCTCGTCGGCCCACAGCTCACCCGGTGCCGCCTCGCCGAGCCTCGGCGACGGCCCGCGCGGGGTGGGGGCCTCCCCGCCGTAGCGCCAGGGCCGGCCGGGCACCGGCAGCGCGGCGGAGCGGACACCGGTGGAGAGCATCACGGGGTGGAGGAAGTCCCGGGCCCGCAGGTGGTCCCAGGCCAGGATGTCGGCCGCGGAATGGATCGGCGCGGCCGGGATGCGGTGCTCGACGGCCAGCCGGAGAAATTCGGCGAGCGGGTAGCCGGACAGGGCCTCGCCGAGGAAGACGTCGAGCACGTCCGAGTTCGCGTCCCGGTCGGCCGTCGTTGCGAAAATCTCCATGTCGCCCCACTCGGGGTCGCCGAGGAGCCCGAGCAGCCGCCCGTACTCGTCACCCTTGGTGCACTGGATAAGCACCATGCCGTCGGCACACCGGTAGAAGCCCCAGGGGGCGACGCTGCGCGACCCGTGCCGCGAGGGGAGCGCGCCGGTGTAGCCATAGCGAGACATGGCGGTGGCCAGCACGCCCGACACCGCCGCCTGTGCCGAGACGTCCACCCGCTGCCCCAGCCCGCTGCGGCGGCGCTCGATCAGCGCAGCCAGTAGCGACAGCACAGCTGCGCACGCGGCATGGATGGACGCGAGCTCGCCGCGGTAACGCAGCGGACCGGCCGCCGGATCGGTCAGACTCCACGTGTTGACCGACAGCAGGCCACCGGCCGCCAAGGCGAGCAGGTCGTTCATCGCGTGGGGCGCCGACCGCCCCACGCGGCCGAAGGTCGACACGTCGACGACGACGAGCCGCGGATCCGCCGCCATCCGCTCGTCGAGCAGGTCGTCGGGCACCCAGTCCGCGCCGTCCCGGGTACTGCGCAGGACGACGTCGGCGCCGGTCACCAGCCGCCGCAGCTCCGGGTCCCCGCCGGAGGGGCTGACGACCACGGAGTGCTTGCCCGCCGCGAAGTAGGCGAACGACGCCGACATGTTCCGGTCGGGGATGTCGCCGACGAAGGGGCCGAGCGAGCGCAGCGGGTCCCCCTCCGGCAGCTCGACCTTGACCACGTCCGCGCCGAGGTCGCACAGCAACCGCCCGGCGTACGCGGCGGCCAGCGTGTCGCCGCACTCGAGCACCCGGATGCCGGCGAGCGGCAGATCGACGGCCGCGGACGGCGGCGTGTTAGTTGACTCCATCGTCAATTCCCTCCGACGGCGGCACGCTACATGCCGGAGGGCCGCGAGGGGAACGCCTCGGGGGGTCAGGCGGAGCGCGCGGCCTTCGACAACGCCGGAGAACTGGGCGGCTCGTGGGGCTCTTCGGCGCCGATCGCCCGGATCCAAACGAGGGTCAGCATCTCGAGCAGCTTGTCGCGGTCGAAGTCCTTGCCGAGGTTCATCCACACGTAGCAGACGTGGTCGACCATCGCGCCGAGCACCTCCGCGGTGAGCACGGGGTCCAGCGACTTGTCGGCGATGCCCAGCTCCTGCTGGTGGGCGATGCCCCGGGCAGCACGGTCGACGAACGCCTCGCGGACCTGCAGTCTCAGGTGCTTGAGCTCCGGCGTGAACGTTCCGACCTGCTCGATCAGCGCGATGATCCGCGCCCGCGGCCGGTAGGAGTCGACGAACCGCTCCATCGCGGCGAACGCACGCTCGTGGGGCGTCGCCGTCGGGCTGGGGTGGTCGGCATGCAGGGCCACGAGCATCTCACCGACGACCCGGGTGGCCACCTCCTGGAAGATGGCGTCCTTGGAGTCGAAGTACGTATAGAACGTGCCCTGGGCGACCTTCGCCTCGGCCACGATGTCAGCGACGCGGCTGTCGAGAAACCCGATCCGTTCGAACACCCGGGTCGCGGCGTCGAGCAGCGCGGCCTTGCGCGCCTGCCCCTTGCCGGTGAGCGGGCCGGTCTCCCGCCGCTCCTGCTGTCCGGCACTGGGCGCGGCACTGATGCCGTGGTTACGAGGTCCGCTCACGACCCGCCCCTCCTTCCTGCCGACACGCACGGATGACCTTCATCGTCCTCGCCGGGTCGGCCAGCGGTGCTCCGTGACCGCGACCCCGGCAAAAACCGATGGTATCGAGCCGGACCCGTCCGACCGCCCCCGGCGGTCCGGATCGGCTCCCAACGGGTGAGACCGGGAGTGGTCCAGGTCATACTCCGGGCCGGTCCCCGTCGCGCTACGGTGCCCGACATGAGAAGTGACACCCGCGTCACTAAATTGCTCGGAGTTGACGTTCCGATCCTGTCTGCGCCGATGGGGTGGGTCGCCCGACCGGACCTGGTGGCCGCCGTGTCCGAGGCCGGGGGGATGGGGCTGGTACCCGGATCGCTCGCGGTCGAGCAGGTGCGGGCCGACATCGCCCGCACCCGGGAGCTGACCGACCGGCCGATCGGGGTGAACATCCCGATCGCCTTCGCCAAGGACCCCGCCGTCATCGACGTGGTGGTCGACGCGGGCATCCGGTTCGTCACGACGTCGGCCGGTTCGCCTGAGAAGTACACGCCGCTGCTCAAGGAGGCCGGGCTCATCGTCTTCCACGTCGTGCCCACCCTGTACGCCGCCCGCAAGGCGGTGGACGCGGGTGTGGACGGCCTGGTCGTCGAGGGCGTGGAGGGCGCCGGGTTCAAGAGCCCGCACGAGGTCGCCTCCATGGTGCTGCTGCCGCTGATCACCCGGCAGCTCGGCGTCCCGGTCGTCGCGGCCGGCGGCATCGTGGACGGCGCGTCGATGCTGGCCGCCTTCGCCCTCGGGGCCGAGGGGGTGCAGATGGGCACCCGGATGCTCGCGTCCGTCGAGTCCGGCGTGCACGCCAATGTCAAGGACGCCGTCCTCCGGGCCACCGAGACCGACACCGTGCTGCTCAACCGGCACAACCGGCGGCCGATGCGGGTGCTGCGAACGGACCTGGTCAGCGAGGTGGAGCGGGATCTCTCCGATCCCACCGCGCTGCTGCTCAAGGTGCGCGACACGTACGAGGGGGGCGATCTCGGCGCCTCCCTGCAGCAGCTCGGCCAGGGGGCGGGGCGGATCGACCAGATCCTGCCGGTGGCCGAGATCCTCCGCCGGACGGTGGCGGAGTTCGACGAGCTGCTGCAGCAGCTGAGCGAGCACTTCCTCGATCG
>JAODBC010000076.1 GCA_025463765.1 Subtercola sp.
CGGTCAGGCCGTCGCTTCCCCCGTGGGGTCGGGTGCGGTCGCGTCTTCGAGCTGAGCGCCGCCGAGCGGTTCGCCGGCCCATTCGGTGGTCACCCAGCCCGCGTCGGGCGAGCCCTCGAGCATCACCATGCCGGTGTTCTCGAGCGGATGCTCGCGGCTGAACTCTGCGTCAAGATTCTGTGACGTGAACGAGGCCCACGCCCTGATCGCGGCCCCGTGGCTCACAATCGCGACGGTGCTGTCGGGGTCGCCCGCGTGCTTTCGTGCGATGGATTCGATCGCGCCGTCGTATCTCCCGTAGAACTCTGCGCCGTCTTCGCCGCCCGGAATTCGGGCCGAGAAGTCGGTCCACCAGGCGAAGATCGTGCCCATGTACGTGCGGATGGCATCGGCGTCAGAGCGTTGCTCCAGCTCCCCGGCGTCGATTTCGTGCAGCCCGTCGAGCACGACCGGCGCGAGCCCGCGTGCCGCCGCGAGGGGAGCGGCGGTGAGCTGCGTGCGCTGCATCGTCGACACGTAGATCGCGTCGATGCGCTCGCCCTCCAACGCCGCGGGAATCGCTGCCGCCTGTGTCTCGCCGAGTTCGGTGAGCGGCGGCCCGGGAATCAGGGTTCCGAGCGCACCGCGTACGTTGTCGATCGTTTGGCCGTGTCGAATGAGTAGAAGACGCATCCCCTCGACCCTATCGCCGCCCGCCCAGCCGGCAGCCCCGCGCCGGCCGCGCCTCACGCCCGCCCGGCCGCCAGCCCCGCGCAGGCGGCGCCTCGCGCCCGCCCACGTCGCTGTCGCCCGCCGCCCCCGCTGACACCAGGGCGAAACCGACGCGACACCGGCGCGACACCGGCGCGCTCGTGGAGGTGCGGATGCGCCGCGAGACGGCTCAGGCGTCGGTGGGCTCGGGCCCGTAACCGGCGCCGCTGAGCATCCGGCGCAGGTCGACCACCATCTGCACGTCGATGTCTTTGTCGCGTGGCCGGTCGAAGGTCTCGGTCTCGTCGCCCAGCGTCACGTGGAACTTGCCGTCGTGCTTCTCTTCGGCGGTGCCGAGCTCTTCGAGCAGCGAGAGCACGGCGCGCCACTCGATGTTGTGGCTCGTGGGGTGCTGGAAGATCTGCGAGAGCGTCTCGTAATGGTTGTTGCTCATGCCGACGGGCTTCTTGACGGTGGTCATCGTGAATGCTCCTTTGTGCGTGACGTGTCGTGCACTGGCAGCGTACACGGGCGTGGTCACTGCGCGGGTGGGGGTGAGGGGATCACGCTCAGCAGATGAAAGCGCGTGGCGTCTGCAGTCGAGAGCACTCGGTACCCCTCTCGTTCGAAGAACACCGTGATTCGGTCGGCCTCGACCCGCATCACCACGCCGTCGCCCCAGGAGGCGTGGGTGACGTGCTCGTCGACCGCGAACAACGCGCGCGGCGCGGATGCCGTGTGTTCGTACGCGCTTCCCGAGTCGCAGGTGTCGCAGTTGCCGCACGGCTCTGGCAGGTTCTCGCCGAAATAGCCGAGCAGCACCTGGCGCCGGCACGAACGCGTCTCGGCGTACTCGCGCATCATCGCGGCGCGAGAGTGCTCGACCCGCTGGCGTGAGGCGGCGTGCTGCGCAGTGCGGGCGACGGCCTCGTCGGCGGTGATGGGGTCGGCGCTCGCCGCATCGGTGCCCATCACGGCCGTGCCGGCCGTGCCGACTGCGGTCAGGCTATCCGCCGCCGCCACGATCACCCCGGCGTCTTCGAGCAGGCCAAGCAGCCGGCTGATGGCGCGCTCGTGCGTATCGAGTTCGGTGGCCAGTTCGGCCCGTGACAGCCCCGGATGCTCGGCGATGGCCCCGAACATCCGCCGCACCTGTGCGTCGTCGGGTGCGCCGCCCTCGAAGAAGCTCGTCAGCGCGAAGTCTTCTGGCCGGTAGTGCAGGGTGACGTTCGCGGCGTCGCCATCGCGGCCCGCGCGCCCGATCTCCTGGTAGTAGCTGTCGATCGAGTCGGTCACGGCTGCGTGAACGACGAATCGCACGTCGGGCTTGTCGATTCCCATTCCGAATGCGCTGGTCGCGACCACCACGTCGACCTCGTCGGCGATGAACCGCTCGTAAACGCGTTCACGTTCGGCCGCGGGCATACCGCCGTTGTAGCCGGCCGAGCGGATGCCCGCCTCGACCAGCTCGCCCGAGTACAGCTCCGTGTCGTGGCGGGTGGGAACGTAGACGAGGCCGCACGGCCCCTTCGGCCGACCGCCGAGGTGCGCGCCTGTGCGCTCGACACCCTCGAGCCGCTCGACCTGGTCGCGCACGGCCCGCCGTTTGTCGGCGTCGGTCTCGTGCCGAACCACCGCGAGATGCAGGTTCGGCCGGTCGAAGCCGCGGGCGATCAGCCGGTGGTTCGTGAGCCCCAGCCGTTCGACGATCTCGTCGCGAACGGGAGACGCGCCGGTCGCCGTCATCGCTAAGACGGGTGGATGCCCGAGAGCCTCGATCGCGTCGCCCAACTGCAGGTAGTCCGGCCTGAAGTCGTGCCCCCACGATGACACGCAGTGCGCCTCGTCGACCACGAAAAGCCTGATCGGCAAGGCGCGGAGCCTGTCTCGTACATCGTCATTCGCCAACTGCTCGGGAGCGAGAAAGATGAACCCCGCCCGCCCCTGCTCGATGCGTCGCCAGGCGGCTCGGGCGCCGGCCTGCCCGTGGCTCGAGTTGACGGCGACGGCCGGGGGAGCATCCGCCACCGCGGTCAGCGTGCGCACCTGATCTTCTTGCAGCGCGATGAGCGGAGACACCACGATGGTCACGCCGCCGAGCACGGTGCCGGTGACCTCGTAGATCGACGACTTGCCGTACCCCGTCGGCATGATGGCGAGCACGTCGCGCCCCTCGATGAGCGTGCCCATCGCGTCGCCGAGCCCGGCGCGCAACGTGCCCCACCCGAACACGTCGCGTGCTACCCGTGCCACCTCGTCGTCGCCCGCCGCCGCCGCTTCGCCCGCAGGCTCGGTGTCGCCTGCCGTCGTGCCGCCGTTAACGGAGGCCGCACCCGATGGTCTTCGCACGCTCCGAGGCTACCGGGTCGGCGCAGAAACGGAGGAGAAT
This sequence comes from Subtercola sp., assembly GCA_025463765.1. Classification (GTDB taxonomy): domain Bacteria; phylum Actinomycetota; class Actinomycetes; order Actinomycetales; family Microbacteriaceae; genus Subtercola. Next base: position 3,080 of record JAODBC010000076.1, read on the forward strand.
TCGGGGGCGTGGAGCCTATGCGGGGTCACCCTGCCGGATTCTCCACCGTTTCACAACGCAACGCGACCGCGCGACACGCAACGGGCGACGCGCAACCCGCGACGCGTGACGCGACCGCGCGACGGGCGCCGCACACCCGCGACGGGCGACGTCAGGGCGCGACGCTGCCGCGCACGCGCAGGGCGGCGGGCTCGATGTGGGCCTCGGCCGAAGTCACGCGGCCGAGGTGCTCGCCGTCGATCTCGAAGTCTTGCGCGGGGCCGGCAGCCCACGACACGGCGGTCGCGCGCGCGTGCGTTACCGCGGCCGACACGACGGGAGCGGTGCCGGCTGCGGCTGCTCGACCCGCAGCACGGCGCGGAAGCGCGGGGGTGTTGGTGCGTACGAACCAGCCGACCGCGTGGGTCCACTGCGTGAAACCGAGGGGGCGAAGCACCACCACGTCGAGCAGGCCGTCGTCGATGCGTGCCCCCGGGATCATGCGGATTCCCGCCGGCAGCACCCCCGCATTACCCACCACGATCGTGTGCGCCGGAGCGCCCGCGAGGGCAGCCCCGTCGAGCGCGTACGAAAGGTCGAACCGGCGGTTCGTCACGAACGAACCCACGATGGCGGCGATGTAGCCGGTCCAGCCGAGCGCGCTCTTGCCGCGGGCCGAGGTGTTCACCACCATCTGCGCGTCGACGCCCATACCTGCCATGACCACGAACGCGCGGCTCAGGTTTGCGCCCGACTCGAGCCGGGCATCCACTCGCCCGACGTCGACGGTGCGAACGGTGTCGCTGAACGCGGCGCGCAGGGCTTTGATGCGACTGCGAAGCGGAAGCCCGAGGGCCCTGGCGAAGAGGTTGGTGGTTCCGACAGGCAGGATGCCCAGCGGCACGCCCGCCGAAAGCTCACGAGGGGCGGCGGCGCCCTGCTCATCTACAGGTAGAGATGCGGCTGGATGCTCGACCGCACCGTCGCGAGAGACAGACGCGCCTGCGCCCTGAAGTCGCTGCGAGGTCTGCGAGGTGCGCGTCACCAGCGCCTGAGCCACGGCACTGACGGTTCCGTCGCCCCCGACGGCGATCAGCACGCTCGGTGTCGGCACGTGCGAGAGCAAGTGCGCCGAGGCCGCCTCACCGGGGTCGTCGACGGTCGTCTCGGCCCACAGGCTGGCAGCCCAGCCGCGCTCGGCCTCCACCTTTTCGACGAGCGGGCGCAGCCGGCGAATGTCGACCTTGGTCGGGTTGTAGACGATCGCCGCAAACGGGCGAGGCCCAGCCGCGGGTGACCGTCGAGACTCTAAGTGGCCGCCCCCCGCTGCCATGAGTTACGCCGCAATACCGTTCGCGTCGAGCGAGTCGGCCACGATGGTCAGGCCGCCAAGGCCCGGCATCTTTGCGATGTGGGCGTCGATGGCGTTGATGGCCTTGCGCCCGTCGGGGCCGCCGAAGATGTGGCCCATCACGTGTTTGACCTCGGTCTTGTCCATGATGGTCGACCCGACAGGGCCCCAGAACTTGCCGAGGGCGAACCGGGCGAACTTCTGTGCGACCACGCTCTTGCCGAGGCGCTCGCGGGCCTGGGTGGCGTAGAACGCCACGTGCCGGGCCTCCTGCATGGCGATGCGCTTGAGCAGCTCGGCGAGCACCGGGTTGCCTTCGATCTCGGCGAGGCGCTTGTACGCTGCGACGGCCGACCACTCGTTGGCGGCCCCCCAGATCATGTGCACCCCGATGAAGTCTTTGCCGACGAGGTTCGACAGAACAGACTGCTTCACTGGGTCGATACGGTCTTTCCAGCCGAGCTTCAGGCGCTTCGACTTGAGCTCGTCGAACTCGAGGGTGATGTCGTGCATGCGCAGCACGTCGGCCAGGGCCTCACCGTGCCAGAACTCCTCGCGGTTCCACATGGTCATGAAGCCGGTCACGTCTTGGTCGCGGTGCGAGGGCGTGACGAGCATGTCGCGCATGTAGCAGACCGTGTGGTATTCGACATCGGCCATGTAGCGGATGACCCGCAGCGTATCGGGCGGCAGGGGATTCGTGCGGAAGTCTTCGAAGTCGAGGTCTTCCCACGCCACGTTCTTGCTCGTCTTGGTGTAGCTGTCGATATCGAAGGCCATGAGCACTGGAGGCGCGACGCGGTTCGCGTGTCGGCCTCATCCTCCCGTTTCTGTCGTTTTACCTGCCCGTGCTGTGTACGGGTTAGTAACTATTCTGCTAGGTCTAGCTGGAAATTTACGCGATATGAAAACATGTGCGGTTCAAGCGCTGTCGGTTGACTCGGCGCGTCGTTCACCCCCACCTACTTCACCCACACCGTTCTGCGTTGCACCTCGTCTGGCGCCGTCGCTTTCCAGATGCGGCGCCATCGTGCTGTGCCACGTTCGGCACCACCCTCATCTGTTGCACTGCCGACTGCCGCCGGCGTTCCTTCGGCGTCGGCTCGCAGCGCACCGTACCAGCCGTTTTTCACTTCGGCCATGCCGAGCGTGATCGCCGTCACGATCTCGTCATTCACTGCAGAGGGTTCGGAGCCTTCGGCCGGCCGGATTGGCCGCCCGAAGATCACGTTCACCCGCGGCCGCGACGTCTCGGGCAGGTGCCGCCACGGCGGCAGGGCGCGGTAGGTGCCCGACAGCGTCACCGGCACGATCGGCACGCCGGTCAGGATGCCCAGCCGAGCGGCCCCGAGATTGAACGGCGTGAGCGTTCCGTCGTCTGCCCGGTGGCTCTCGGGAAAGAGCAGCACGCTGACCCCGCGGTTCAGCAGCCCCGCTAGGCGGCCCGCCGAGCGCAAGCCGAGCGCGCTCTCGAAAGCCCCGCGCGCCCCGGTCTGTGGAGCAGCGCCCACGGCGACCAGTCGCGGCGCGATACGTGCGAGTACGAGAGCGAGCAGCGGGGCATCCAGTTCGCTCGGATGGTTCGCCACGAAGAGAAACGGGCCGGGCAGCTCGCTGAGGTACTCGCGACCGCGCACGATGGGATTCACCAGCAGCCGAACGGTCGCCCGCGACGGAACACCCATCAGCTCACCTCGGAGATGCTCACCGGGGCGCCGTGCACGTACGTGATCGACGGTTCGAGCCCGACCGAATCCGACGCCATCTCGAGCGCATCGTTGAGGGTGGTCGCGGCCTTGAAGCCGAGCCGCCGGGTGGACTCGAGGTTGCCGCCGACGAAGATGATCTCGCCGAGGTAGTCGATAGCCGGTGCCGCCGAGTACCAGGCGTGAAACGGATGCAGCGCGTGGTGCGCGTAGCTCGTCTGGTAGAGGTGCCGGTACCACGGGTCGGTCGCGAACCGCGTCTCGAACTCGGCCGAGAGCTGTGCGGGGTCGGTCGTCGCGCTCAGCGCCTCGGCGAAGAAGTCGACGTAGGCCGGGTTGTACAGCGGGTGAAACCACGGCGTCAGCGGGTGGTAGAAGATCGCCGTGCCGCCCTGTCTCACGACGGGGGCGGCGGTCGAGCCGTTGAAGATCTGACCGAGCCCCAGGCTCGCCGCCGTCACGGGGTTGAGGGTGGCTCCCACGCCGGTGGGGTTGGGAATGCCGAAGATGGCGACGTCGGCCGGCGAATCGACCTCGCCCACCTGCTGCTGCGCCAAGAAGCTCTCGGTGAGCGGATGCACGGAACTCGGTTTGCCGGCCAGCACCGACGTGACGCCGAACCCGACACCCGACACCTGGGTGAGCCCCACGCGCGCCCGGCTCGGCAGCACCTTCGTCGCGAGCTGGATTCCCGCCGAGAGCGCCCGGTCGGTGATGCTCCACTCGCGCTCACGCTTGCTGAGAAACGCCGTCGCGGGCCCGGTGGGCTCGGGGGTGAGCGTGACGTCGATGGTGAACACGGTCGCGGTCTCGCCGATCGTGTCGACGAGCGATTCGTAGGCGGCAGCCGCTTCGGGCCCGGCGAGCGGCGAATTCAGGGCCCGGGCCGTGCGGGCGCTGGCGAGCTTCGTCGCGACGGCGGGCGCCCCTTCGTTCGCCACGGCGGTGGCGAGGCGCACCGAGATGACGAGGTCGCTCGACACGACACGGGCGTTGATCTCGATCGGCGTGCCGTCGGGGGCCGTGCCGACGGTGACCACACTGCCGTCTTCGGCGTCGTGGCTGTGCAGCTGCTCGGGAAAGAACGAGGCGAAGACCCGCTCGCCGAGCACCTTCTGCAGGTCGTATGGCGTGAGCCGGCGGCGCAGGCCCGTGGCGGCAATGAGTTCGACATCGTCGACCCCGGCGGCAGCGGCCAGCTCGAGTACTCGTTCGATGACGCGCTGCCGAACATCCGGAGCCGTTCGAGAGGTAATGGGCTGCGAGAGGTCGTCGAACACGATCGTCACGCGGGACCCGCGCTTCAACAACGCTGCGAGCGGTTCGCTGTCGACCGGGTTGGCGAGTGCTTCGCCGATCTCGGCGTCGAGCTGGTGGATGCCCGGCAGCGCCTCGGGCGGGTACAGCACGCTCGAACCGCTCGGCAGCCGCTGCAGCAGCACTTTTTCGCCCTGGAATACGACGAGGGGCGGGGTCTGGGCGTCGACGCTCAGAACGAAGCCTGGTCTGCTCATGCGTGGGTCTCTTTCGGGCTGTCGATGGCCGGTTCAGCGGCGAGGTCGGTGGGGGCGGCGAGTGCCGCGGTGAGGGTCGGCGCCGGTACCGCGACGGCTGAGGTGTGCGCAGGCGCGTGCGTGATGCTCGCCATGTCGCCGCGCACGAGTTCGTCGATGGTATTCAGCCGCGAACGGGCCTGGTCGTTCCACTGGTGCACGCGCCAGTGCTTGACCGTGGCGTGCTGGTAGAGGGCTGCGTCGGGATTCACGGCCTGCGGATGACCGACGAGTTCGAGCCAGGCGCGGTCGGCGTGGGAGTCGCCGTAGGCGTACGACTTTGCCAGGTCGATACCTTCGCGCTCGGCATACAGGCGTAGCCAGGCAGCGCGCGCCTCGTCGACCAGCGGGGGTTTGGAGAGGTAGCCGGTCCATATGCCGTCTTTGGCATGCATCGAGCTCGCCACCACCTCGTCGAAGAGCGAGGCGAACGGCTCGGTGAACACGTCGACCGCTCCGGTCACCAGAATCGTGCGGTGCCCGGCCTCGCGATGCTTGCGAATCTGGCGCACGGCTTCGGGACGGATGCGCTGCAGCAGCACATCGCCGATGGAATCGTGGATCAGCGATCGCAGCGCGGCTTCGTCGACGCCTTCATACCGTCGGAGGAATGTACGCAAAAACTCGCCGCGATCTCGACGATCGGCAGCGATGTAACGCGGCAGCGAACTGAACAGGTTGGTGAGCTCGCGCGGCCATTTCGAACGGTCGAGGCTCGCCAGCCGCACCCAGAGATACTGCTCGATGATGTTGGTGGCGAGAACCGTGCCTTCGAGGTCGAAGAATGCCGCGGCGTTCTCGGTGTGCGGCAGCGGTTTTTCCTTCTGCTGTTTCGCGCGCGGCCGGGAGCTGAACGTGCGCATGAGCGTGGTGATGGCCGGAAAGTGCACCTGCTGCAGGTAGTGGTCCCAGTCGATATCGGTCGCGTCGAAGCCGAACTTCTCCAGCTGCGACGTCGGCAGGGTGTCGTTCAGCTCGGCCGTCTTGCTGTCGTCGTAGATGATCTCGGTCTGCGTGTAGTTCTGGTACAGGTCGGAATAGGCGCGCAACAATTCGAGGTCTGTCTGCCGCGACGAAACCTGACGCTGCCAGTTGCGCGTGACGCTGCTCGAGGGCAAGCGCAGCAGAGCCCGCTGCGCGTACTTATTCGAACGCTCGCCGAACTTCAGGCTGCGGGCGATGGCGCGGGCGCCCGGAAAGGCCCACAGTGGCGCGCGGATATGTCCTCGCTGATCATCCGGAATCGGGTTGGCCCGAAAGTAGGTGAGCACGTTCTCGTAGATGTCGCGAAAGGTCAGCGGGTTGCGACCGCCCGAACTCAGGTGAAAATATTTCGGTTCGTCGCGCGGCGCGGGGTTCGCGGCGACGGCAAGGGTGGCGTTGACCACGATGTCGACAGGAATGATGTCGAGCACGCTGTCGGGCAGGCCGGGAAACTCGGGCAGCAGGCCGCGGCCGTAGGCGATGATGAGCGGGTCGGCGACCTTGAAGCCGTCGATCCAGCCGGGGTAGGGGTGACGCAGTGCGCTCTCGATGATGGCGGGTCGCACCACAGAGAGGCGGTGGCCGTTGCCGAACCAGAGCTCTTCGGCGACACGCTCGCTCATCGATTTGGTGAGGGCGTAGACGTCGGCCCAGCCCAGGCTCTGCGCGCGAACGCGGCCGTAGTCGACGAGACGGGCAGTCACCCAGGCGATGCGGCCTTCTTCTGCAGCAGCGGCAACGGCTTGAGGGCCGACCTTGCCCGAGGCCGTGCGGGCTTCGGCAATGAGCTTGCGCAGGGTTTCGGGCCGACGCGACGCCGCCTCGACTTCGGTTCGGGCGGCGAGTGCGGCGGCCATTTCTGCACGCCAGTCGACGGTGTGTTTCAGCGAGGCTTCGACGGTGGTGCCCTTACGGATTCCGCCGACGTACGCAGTCGAGACGTGCACGACGTGCGGGTCGGATCCGGTGCGCAGCAGTGCTTCGTAGAGACCGACTGCCCCGCCGACATTCGTCTTGAACGCTTCGTCGATGGGCGGGTCGAACGACACCGTCGAGGCGCTGTGGATCAGCACGTCGAGATCTGACGGCAGCGAGGCCACATCGCCCATCGTCGACTCGACGACGGTGATGCGCTCGACGGCTGCGCGGTCGACCTCGTCTTGGCCGACACGCTCCCGCCACTTCGAGAACACCGGCTTGCGCAGCAGGCTCTTCAGCCGGGCCTGGCCGGTGAGCGATCCCTTCGGGCGGATGAGCAGTGTCACCCGAGTCGTCGGATAATCGGCGAGCAGTTTCTCGAGAATGGCCTGCCCGACGAAACCCGTAGCCCCGGTGAGCATGATGTGCTGGCCCTCGAGGGGCCGGAACGCGGCAGTGCGCGGGCTCACGCGGTAGCCCTCGTGGCGCCCGCGGAACGTCCCAGGCCCTTCACGCCGAAGCGACGAGCCGCTTTGCTCATCACGGCCAGCCCGCGCTGGCCCGGCAGGGTGTCGATGACCCGGTCGATGGCCGCGATGTCAGCGCGCCCCTCGGCGTCGCCAAACAGATAGGTCATCATGAATCGGGTCTCCTGGGTTGCTTGTTCGTTCGTGCCGGTCGGAGCCCACGAACGCTTCAACGATGAGCGGGTGAGCTTTCGAGCCGAAATCGATTCTTCCAGTCGCCGCAGGGTTTCGCCTTCGAAAAACTGCAAATGACGATTGCGCAGCTGCTGAAAGCCCATCAGAACGTCTTTCAAGGCCGTGTTCGGGTCTCTTTTCACGATCTCGCTGTAGGTCGCACGACTCACGAGCTCGTCGATGAAGCCGCGCGTGACGTGAATCGAGATGAAGTCTTCGCCGATCAGGTTCGCGCGAATAGCGGTGAAGATGGGCGAGACGCGGTCGACGAACTCGCGCCCGAACCGCACGATTCTCAGGCGCGCACGGTTCTTCACGGGCACGAACGTGCTGTGCGCGGCCAGAATGCGGTCGAAAGCGTCGGCGATCCAGTACTTCTCAAAGGCCCAGGTCGCCAGAAATGCGGTGAGTCGGGCATCTTTGTGCGACGGCGTGACCAGCACGTCGCGCATGTGGTGCATGGTGAAGCGCTCGAGGTCGCGCAGGTAGGCGATGGCGCGCAGCGTCTTCGTGGCGAGCGGATGCTCGGCGAAAGCCTCGAGCGGAAGCGTCGCCGCATGGCTGCCGGCCGCCGTACGCGTGTACGCACGAATGTCGAAGTCGCCGATCAGCTCACGTTCGGCCTTGTGCGGATCGGTCATCGGGTGCCTCCAGGGCGGGTGAGAAGAAGTGAGACGTGCGGTGCGGCAGGATTTCTCCTGTTGCACAGTAGTCGTTCGCTGCGGTGACGTATCTTGGTTGCCATGGTTACGGCTTTAGTCACAGGTGGCACATCGGGTATCGGTGCCGCGTTCGCTCGCGCCTTCGCTGAGCGAGGTGACAACCTCGTTCTCGTGGCGCGCGACGAGGGCCGGCTGGCCGAGACGGCGGAGCAACTGCGGCACGCCTTCGGGGTCGAAGTCGAGACGGTTTCGGCCGACATGGAGAATCGCGACGACGTGTTGCGGGTCGCCGCGCTGCTCGAGCGTGACGAGAACCCCATCGGCATTCTGGTCAATAACGCGGGTTTCGGCATCCATACCCCGCTGCTGGCCGAAGACACCACCCCGCACGAGCGGGCCCTGAACGTCATGGGTCGCGCGGTGCTGCTGCTGGGCGCCTCTGCCGGGCGTGCGATGCGTGCGCGCGGCACGGGCACGATCATCAACATCTCGAGTGTTGCAGGAAACATCACGATGGGCAGCTACTCGGCCATCAAAGCGTGGGTGACCTCGTATACCGAGGGCCTCGCTGTCGAGTTGAAAGGCAGCGGGGTGCAAGTGACGGCGCTGCAGCCGGGCTGGGTGCACACCGAGTTCCATGAACGTGCAGGCATACGAGAGTCGTCGATTCCGGATTTTCTCTGGATCGACGTCGACGAACTCGTGGCCGACTGCCTGGCCGACGTGGCGAAGGGCAAAGTCATCTCGATCCCTTCTGCACGATTCAAGTTCTTGACGTTCTTCACTCGGCACCTGCCGCGCAGCACCATCCGGTCGATTTCGGGGCGCATCTCATCAAGCAGGGCACACTGACACAAATTGTACCGGTCGTAGCCTGGAGCGCGTTTCTGCGCGCGACCTGAGCGCGTTTCGGTTCCCCTCGCCTATTGAGTACGCTGGGCAGGTGGAGTTCGGCAACCGTTATACGTCCAAGGCCCAAGCGGGTGCTCGGTTCGTGGCGCAGCGCCTGCTGCTGAAGCCGACCATCTGGTCGCTGGTGCAGGTGAACATCACCGGCCGCGAGAAGGTCAAAGAGGTGCACGGCGCCTATATCGTGGTCGCCAACCACTCCAGTCATCTTGATGCGCCGCTCATTCTGGGCTCGATGCCCAGCCGGCTTTCGCGCTATCTGGCCGCTGCGGCTGCGGCCGACTACTTCTTCGACGTCTGGTGGCGCAAAGGCCTCACCGCGCTCTTCTTCAACGCGTTCCCCGTCGATCGCAGTGCCAACGCGAAGTCGAACGGATTCACGGGCAAGCTTCTCAGCCGCGGCGTTCCGCTGCTGGTCTTTCCTGAAGGAACCCGGTCGAAAGACGGCACCATCGCTCCGTTCAAGGCGGGCGCCGCGGCGCTCTGCATGAAGGCGGGCATCCCGTGCATTCCGATGGCTCTCGTCGGCGCCACCGAAGCCATGCCGCGCGGCCGCAATTGGCCCGTGCCCGGCCGGCCGCCCGTGTACGTCGCGTTCGGTGATCCTCTGATCGCCGGCGAAGGCGAGACCGTCGAACAGTTCAATAAGCGCATCGAGAAGACGGTGCGCGAGCTGCACGCCGGCCAAAAGGCGCTTCAAGCGGCGCATGACGGCACGAACGTGCACGATCATCCGAGTGTGGCGCAGTCAGACGGCGCAAAGAACGACACCAGCAACGACAACCCGAAGCAAGGAGCCGCATGACCGACGTCAAGCACATGAAATGGTGGGGCTGGGGCGTCGAAGGTGTGGGTTTTCACCACGAAGACAAGCCCGGGTTCGCGCCGTTCGTCGTGAATGCCGTCGGAATCGACGTGTGGCGTGAACCGGTTCCGCCGATCTCGTTCGACGAGCTCGTCGTGCCGGCCAGTCAGGCGCCCGATGAGCTGTTCGATGCCCTGACGCTCATCGTCGGGCCCGAGTACGCCACGAAAGACGACGAAGAGCGTGTGGTGCACACGTACGGCAAGAGCATCCGCGACCTGATCCGTCTGCGCGCAAGCGTGCTTCCCCGTATTCCCGACGTGGTGGTCTACCCGGCAGACGAAAGCGCGACGCAGCGTATCGTCGACCTGGCCGTGGCGAGCGACGCGGTCATCATTCCGTTCGGGGGCGGCAGCAACATCGTCGGCTCGCTCGAGCCGATCGCCACCGAGACACGCCCCGTGATCTCGCTCGACATGGGCCGCATGTCGCGTGTGCTCGACATCGACGAATACTCCGGGCTTGCCGTGATTCAGGCCGGCGTGCTCGGGCCAGACATGGAAGAGCAGCTGAACGCTCGTGGCTGGACCATGGGTCACCAGCCCGACAGCTTCACCTACTCGACGCTCGGCGGCTGGATCGCCACCCGCTCGTCGGGTATGCAGAGCGACAAGTACGGCGATATCGCCGAGATCACCAAGGGTCTACGCGTCGTTCAGCCGGGCAAGCTGCTCGTTGTTCGCCCTATTCCGTCGTCGGCCACCGGCCCGAGCGTTCGTGAGGCCATTCTCGGCAGCGAGGGTCGCCTCGGCGTCATCACCGAGGCGACCGTTCAGGTGCACCGGCTGCCCGCCAAGCGCGAGGTCATCGGGTATCTGTTCCGCGACTGGGATGCCGGGCTCGCTGCGATGCACGACATCAACAAGAGCGACGCCGCGCCGTCGATCACCCGGGTGTCGGATGCCCGTGAGACTGCCTTCTCGTTCTCGACCTCCAAGGCATCGCACGGCATCAGCGGCCAGGTGCAGAAGGCGCTGTTCGCCTTCTTGAAGCGCCGCGGCTGGAACCTCGACGAGGTATGCCTCTCGTTCATCGGCTACGAAGGTTCGTCGGCGAATGTCGCGCATCAGAAGTCCGTCGTCGGTGACATCATGAAAGAACACGGCGCCATCACCCTCGGCAAGGGCCCCGGCACACTGTACGACCAGAAGAAGTTCGACACCCCGTACCTGCGCGACTTCCTGCTCGACCGTGGTGCTGCAGCCGACGTGTCAGAGACGGCCGCTCCCTGGTCGAAGCTCAAGCCGCTCTACGACAACGTGTTCGCCGCCGCCAACAAGGCCTACGGCGAGATCGGTGTTGACGGCTGGATCATGTGCCACCTCTCGCACTCGATGCACTCGGGCGCGTGCCTCTACTTCACGTTCGCGTTCACGCACGATGGTGTCGACCCGCTTGCTCAGTACGACGTGGTGAAGTCGGCCATCCAGCAGGCCTTCATCGACTCGGGGGCGACGCTCTCGCACCACCACAGCGTGGGGGTGGAGCACTCCCGCTGGACCGAGCAAGACATCTCCCCGGCCGGCGCCGACCTCATCCAGGGCATGTTCACCGCCGTCGACCCCGGCAACAACCTCAACCCGGGCAAAATCCTGACCGATTGATGCGCCGCCGCTCCTGCGGCGCATAGTGCGACTGGTTATGGGTGGCGGGAGTGTTGGCCGCTACCCCCGCGGAACGCGACGAGCGCGGTCGCCGAGTTCCGCCGACCTCGATTGGTGCGCGGGCGGAATCGACGAATCGACTTTCCGGGAAAGCACGTTCCCGAGTTAGTTTGGGGGCTTTTCCGCAAAGTGGATTTGCGCGGACACCTGGCCGGAGGGGTGCTAGTCGACCTCGTCGAAGACGGGGCCTGTGTGAGTGGCGGGCTCGGGAGGGTTCTGCAGTGCTGCGCGCTTCAGAATTTCGGCGGTGACCATGATGGGGCGGTGGTCGCTGAGGCCCTGGGGGAGGGTTTCGATGAGCTGGATGTCGAGGCCCTTCGAGGTGAGAAAGTCGAAGTGGTACGCGATCGACTTGGTGTAGAAGTAGGTGGGCCCGTCGCTCAGAGAGAGCGAGTATCCCGCCGACTCGACCTGCCGGATCAGCTTGTTGCGCAGTACGGGGTAGTTGAAGTCACCGGCCATGAGCGTGGGCGAGTCGGTGTTCAGCGCGTCGAGATGAGTGAGGGCCGACTTGATCTGGCGGCGGCGCAGCATGTTCGTGGCCGACAGGGGCGACGCGTGAAAGGAGGCGAGCTGAACGTCTTGACCTGTCTCGGTGTCGACGAGGTGGGTGGTCAACAGGCGCTCGATGCCGGGCAGCAGCATGCGGTCGTGCATCGCCTTACGCAGCGCGAATGCATGCGAGTCGAGCGCGGTGAAGCGCTCGGGGCGGTAATAGATCGCCAGCCCGAGCTCGCTCTTATAGGTGGCGCTGGCCAGCTTGAGGTCGCCGATCTCGGTGGGCATACGAACGCCGTCACCCTCTTGAAGGGTCAGCGCGTCGACAGGGTATCGCTCGATCAACCGCGCCAGCTCGGCGGTCGCCGAATGCCTGCGCAGGTTGTAGCTCATGATCTTCAGTTCGAAACCGCCCAACGGTCGTGCCCCAGCCTGTACTCATTTCAGTCTAACGAGCTTCGCCGGGGGTGCAGTGCCAGCAGGATGCCCGGACACATTCTTCATTCGGATGTAACGCCATGATCGGTTTGCTCTCTCATCACAGATGAGATATGCTCAGTACACTTCGTTGAGAATGAGGTGCTGCAGGGCATTCGGGTGCTCCAGTTTCTCTCAGGCTCGGTGGGTTCGGGTGCCAATTGCCCGTGGCCACGGGTGCTGCTCGGCGGGTGAACACGGGCGGCCTCGGTGCCCGCAGCGGCAGGCAGGGTTCAGCTGCGGAGCCGGGGCCGCTCGCTATCGTGGGCCGCGTTGCGTCAGTGTGGCGGTCAGTGTGGCGCTCAGTGGCGCTCAGCGGCGCCCCACCGGGTGCGATCGTCACCAGCGAATCGACGCGGGTCGTCAACCCGTTGACTGAGGTCGGCGGCGGGCGAATCGTTGAGCTAAGACCAGAAGACGACCAGTTTGGAGCGCACCCATGACCCGATTCGGCTACACCCTCATGACCGAGCAGAGCGGCCCGAAGACCTCGTTCGCTATGCAGTCGACGCCGAGAACGTCGGCTTCGACTTCGAGGTGTCGAGCGACCACTACTCCCCGTGGCTCACCAGCCAGGGCCACGCCCCCTATGCCTGGAGTCTGCTGGGGGCGGTAGCGCAGGCCACCACGCGTGTCGAGATCGCGACCTACGTGACCTGCCCGAGCATCCGGTACCACCCTGCGGTCGTCGCCCAGAAGGCGGCAACCCTGCAGCTGCTGGCCGACGGCCGCTTCATTCTCGGGCTGGGCGCCGGTGAGAATCTCAACGAGCACGTGGTGGGTGAGGGCTGGCCCATGGTGGATGCCCGGCAAGACATGCTCGAAGAAGCGGTGCAGATCATCCGGGCGCTGCATACGGGTGAACTCGTGACGTGGGAGGGCGAGTACTTTCGTGTCGACTCGGCTCGCATCTGGGATCTTCCTGAGGGCGGGGTGCCGCTCGGGCTCGCCGTTTCAGGAGACAAGTCGATCGCGCGGTTCGCGCCGCTCGGCGATCACCTCATCGCGACCGAGCCCGATGGTGACCTGGTAGCGGCATGGGGCGCGGCGCACAAAGTCGCGCTGAGCGACGGTGGTGACGAGGGCGAGCGCGAGCGTGGTGGCGAGAGTGAAGGCCGAGGCGCAGCGGACGGCCCGTCGCGGCCGGTTGCGAATGCGGGCGTCGCCGGGGGAGAGACGGCGGCCGTTCGCGCGCCCCTCGCCGAGACGCGGTCGATTGGCCAGATTCCCATCTGCTGGGGGCCCGACAAGAAGTCGGCGATCGAGATGGCACACGACCAGTTCCGCTGGTTCGCCGGCGGTTGGGCGGTCAACTCCGATCTGCCGACGCCGGCGGGGTTCGCCGGGGCGAGCCAGTTCGTGCGGCCTGAAGACGTAGAGGAGTCGATCGCCTGCGGCCCTGACCTCGACGAACTCGCCGAGAGCGTGAAGCCGTTTCTCGAGGCCGGGTTCACCGACGTCGCGCTAGTTCAGGTGGGTGATGCTCGGCAGCAGGAGTTTCTCGACACCGTGGCCGGGCCGCTGCTCGAGAAGCTGCGGGCGCTCTAGATGTCGTTCCTCTAGACCGTCGGTCGCCCGGTCGGCAGGGTCTATCAGTACCCCCGACCCGGCGCCCGGGCCGCCTTTCGGGGTGAAAGACTGGATTCACCCCCACCCGACTTTCTTCCCGAGGAGACCTGTGTCTACCGTCACCGCCTATGCCGCTGTTTCTGCCACCGAACCACTCGTCAAGACCACCGTCGAGCGGCGACCCGTCGGCCCGAACGACGTGCTCATCGAGATCGCATACGCCGGCGTCTGCCATTCCGACATTCACACCGTACGAGGTGAGTGGGGCCCGATCACGTATCCGCAGACCGTCGGGCACGAGATCGTCGGCACCGTCACCGAGGTCGGCAGCGCCGTCACGCTGCACGCGGTGGGCGACCGCGTCGGCGTGGGCTGTATGGTCAACTCCTGCCGCGAGTGCGAGAACTGCCTCGCCGGTGCGGAGAACTACTGCCTGAACGGCAACACGGGAACCTACGCATCCGTCGACCGCGATGGCACCATCACCCAGGGCGGGTACTCGACACACATCGTGGTCGTCGAAGACTTCGTGCTGAAGGTGCCGCAGAGCATCCCCTACGAGGCTGCCGCGCCGTTGCTCTGCGCAGGCATCACCACGTATTCGCCGCTCGCACACTGGAACGCCGGGCCTGGCAAACGTGTCGCGGTTGTCGGCATGGGCGGTCTCGGGCACATGGCCGTGAAGATCGCCCACGCCATGGGGGCAGAGGTGACGGTGCTCTCGCAGTCGCTGAGCAAAAAAGACGACGGGCTGCGCCTCGGCGCCGACCACTACTACGCCACGAGCGATCCGGCGACCCTCACAGACTTGCGCAACAGCTTTGATCTGATCATCAACACTGTCAGCGCCGTCATCGACATCAATGCGTATCTCGCATTGCTGCGACTAGACGGCACCCTGGTCAGCGTCGGCGCGCCGCCCGAGGCCCTGCCGGTCGGCGTATTCCGGCTCTTCGGCAACCGTCGTTCGTTCGCCGGGTCGAGCATCGGCAGCATCGCAGAGACACAGCAGATGCTCGACTTCTGCGCGGAGCACGGCATCGCTCCTGAGATCGAACTCATCTCGGCCGAGCAGATCAACGAGGCCTACGATCGTGTGCTCGCTTCAGATGTGCGCTACCGCTTCGTGATCGACATCGCGACCCTGGCCTGATGCACGCTGCCGCCTCCGCGGCTCCCTCGGGGCGGGGCCCTCTCGGCGCGAGCGCCTCGCCGGCGGCCGGTCTTCGAGCGACTGCTCTCGGCGCGACCGCTTAGGATTTCACCAACCGAGGGAGCACACATGAACGCGGAACGAGCATCCACCCCCCATCGCGGCGTGACGGTCACCGACGTCGACCTGAGCGGCGCAGATCTGCCGGGCATGAGCCCGGGGCTCTACGGCGTGCTGGCTGTGCCCGCCGGTGAGGGCCCGTGGCCGGCGGTCGTCATGGTGTTCGAGGCGTTCGGCATGACCGATGTGATGCGCCGGCAGGTCGACCGCATGGCCGCGGCCGGCTTTCTCGTTCTGATGCCCGACCTGTTCGTCGACGGCGGGGTGCGGCACTGCATTCGCGCCACGTTCGCCGCGATCACCAGCGGTGAGGGCCGCGCGTGGGTCGACGTCGAGGCGGCGCGGGCGTACCTCGCCGCGCGAGAGGACTGCACCGGAAAGATCGGCATCCTCGGCTTCTGCATGGGCGGAGCCTTCGCTCTCGTCGCGGCCTCTGGCCGAGGATTCGACGCCGCGAGCGTGAACTACGGGCCGCCGCCGCGCGATCTCGCGAAAGTGCTCACCGACCCGTGCCCGATCGTCGCCAGTTACGGCGCTCGCGACCTCACGCAGCAGGGTGCGGCCGCGAAGCTGGCAGCAGAACTGTCACGCCAGGGAGTGCCGCACAACGTCAAACAGTATGCAAAGGCCGGCCACTCGTTTCTGAACGATGCGCCCACGGGGCCCGCGGCCATCCGTCCGCTCACCGCGGTCATTCTCGGCGCCGGGCCGAACCCCGAGGCTGCCGCCGACGCCTGGCAGCGCATCGACGCCTTCTTCGGCGAGCACCTCGCCTGATCGCCGGTCAGGCGCCGCCGAAACGCTCGGTACGCACGCGCTCGGCGGGATGGCCGAGCTCGACCAGCCACATTGCGATGTTCTCGACAAAACTGTTCGGCCCGCAGATGTACGTGATCGGGTTCTGCGACGGCGGCAGCGTCAGTTCGACCACCTCGTCGCGGGTGAGCCTGCCGACCGAGCGAGCCCAGCCTTCTGGCGCCTCGCGCGTGTACGCGTAGTCGAGCATCACGCTGTCATTCGACTGCTGGGCGAGCTGCATGAGCTCGTCCATGTAGAACACGAACTGGGGCGCGCGCACGGAGTAGAGCAGCCGCATGGGCGTCGGATGCCCGGCGGCAGCATGCGTGCGCAACATCGACATCAGCGGCACGACACCCGACCCGCCGGCGATCAGTTGCACGGGTTCGGGCTGCTCCGGTCGCCACACGAAGTATCCGCCGACGGGGCCGCGCACCTCGAGCATGTCGCCAACCTCGACGCCGCGCACCAAGTAGGGCGAGAGCTCGCCGTCGGGCAGTTCTTCGACCGAGACCTCGACCAGAGCATCCGGGCTCGTCGACGCCCCCGACGCGATGGAGTACTCGCGCGACGCCTGGTAGCCGTCGGGCGCGGTCACGCGAATGTCGATGTGCTGCCCCGAAAGCTGGCCGGGCCACTCGTCGATCTTCAGTCGCAGCGACCGCGCTGTGGCGGTCTCCTCGTGAATCTCGGCGACGCGCGCCATGTGCCAGTCGACCACTAAGCGAACCTGCTCAACTGCGCGCTCAACTGTATCTTTCTTCTTTCCAGGGGTCGCCGATGTCGTTGTAGCCGTACATCTCCCAGAAGCCGAGTTCGTGGTGATCCATCAGGGTGAGGCTGTTGAGCCACTTCGCGCTCTTCCAGAGGTAGAGGTGCGGGATGAGCAACCGCGCGGGCCCGCCGTGCTCGGGGGCGAGCGGCTTGCCGTCGAACTCGAATGCGACCCAGGCTTTTCCGCCGAGCAGGTCTGACATGCGCACGTTCGTGGTGTAGCCGCCGTAGCAGCCCGCCATCGCGTAGGGAGTGGTCGAGGTGTCGACGCCGTCGAGCAGTACGTCGAGTGACACACCGCGCCAGCCCATTCCGAACTGCGACCAGCGGGTCACGCAGTGCAGGTCGACGGTGAACTGCTCGATGGGCTGGGCCATGAGCGTCTCCCAGTTCCACGCCTTCAGATCGCCGTTACCGGCCCTGATCGAGAACGCCCAGTCTTCGAGTTTGATCTTCGGCGTCGGCCCCGCCGACAGCACCGGAAAGTTCGAGACCTCGTACTGTCCCGGCGGCAGCAGCGGGTTCGCGTCGCGCCGACGACCGACGAAACCTGGTGAAAAGATGCCCATGAGTTGCCCTCTCCGTTGTGCATTCACCCTACTGGCCACGGCCTCCTCGCGCCAGAACAGTGGTCGCGGTGCATCTTGGGTGCAGCCGCCCCGGCGGCACCCGCACCTGGCCCTCACAGGGCCACTCGCGCAAATACTCGACTTTGCCAACCGGAATCGGCGGAACGCGGCGACCGCGCTCGTCGCGTTCCGCGTGGGTAGCGGCCGACACGCGCGCACGAACGACCAGTCGCAATGTTTGCCGCCGGGGCGGCGGCAAACCAATCAGCGGATCTCGTCGTACGCGGCGAGGGCACGCTTGCGCGATTCGCCGAGGTCGACCATCGGTCCCGGGTACTCGTCCGTCGCATACTCGGGCACGAATCGGCCGATGTACTCGCCGCGCGGGTCGAACTTCTTCTGCTGCAACTCGGGGTTGAAGACGCGAAAGTAGGGCGCGGCATCCACACCCGACCCGGCCACCCACTGCCAGTTCATCGCATTGCTTGCGGGGTCGGCGTCGACCAGCGTGTCCCAGAACCAGGCCTCCCCGATGCGCCAATCGAGCAGCAGGTTCTTCACGAGAAACGACGCCGCCACCATGCGGATGCGGTTGTGCATCACGCCCGTCTGCCAGAGTTCGCGCATTCCGGCGTCGACGAGCGGGATGCCCGTGCGGCCCTGCTGCCAGCGCTCGAGTTCGTCGTCAGTGGGGTTTCGCCACGGCATGGCGTTGAAGGCCGGCCGCATGTTCTCGTGCGTGATCTGGGGAAAGTTGTAAAGCAAGTGATAGGCGAACTCACGCCAACCGAGCTCACGCAGAAAGCCCGCAGCCCCCGGCGCCTGATGATCGGCAGAGTGCCACAGCTGGAACGGGCTGATCTCGCCCCAGCGCAGCCGCGGCGACATGCGCGAGGTGGCGTCTTCAGCGGGGTGGTCGCGGTCGTGCAGGTAATCGGTGAGCTTGTGTGCCGTGAAGTCGCGCAGCTGAGTGTGGGCGCTCTTCTCGCCAGGTTGCCACGCGTCACGCAGGCCGCCTGCCCAGTCGGGGTGCGTGGGCAGCAGGTGCCAGTCGTCGAGCGGCTCGGAGTGTGGATGCGCGCCCGACGTTCCGAGCTGCGCCACCGTCTCGGCGCTCGGTGCCGGCAACGGCTTGCGCGGCGCTGGAACGCCGAGGCAGGCCTTCCAGAACGGCGTGAACACGCGGTAGGGCTGGCCTTGGCCGGTCTGCAGGGTCCACGGCTCGAAAAGCACGTTCGCCTGAAAGCTGCGCGCTTCGAGGCCTTGGGCTTTCAGCTCGGCCTTGAGAGCGGTGTCGAGCTGTCGTTCGGCAATGCCGTAGCGCCGATTCCAGTACACGGCGCCAGCGTTCGTCTCGGCCGCAAGTTCTGCCATGACATCGGCCGCGGGGCCGGAGCGCAGCGTGAGGGTGAGGCCACGGGCATCCAGTTCGCCCGCAAGCGCCTCGAGTGAGTGGTGCAACCACCACTTCGACGCGCCGCCGAGCGGCCGGATGCCCTCGCTCACCTCGTCGAACACGTAGACGCACACGATGCGTTCGCCGCGCTCGACCGCCGTGTGCAGGGCCGGATGATCGGCGACACGCAAGTCGTCACGGAACCACACGAGCGTGGGTGAGCCCGCGGTGCTCTGTGTCACGGGGCCCCGGGCGAAACGGCCCCTGCTGCGTCGGGGTCTGCCGCGTTGGTATCTGCCGCGTTGGTATCTGCCGCGTCGGAGTCTGCCGCGTCGGAGTCTGTCGAGTTGGGGTCTGTCGAGTTGGGGTCTGCCGCGTTGAGGTCTGCCGCGTCTGGGTCTGCTGCGTCGGGGTCGATCACGCAGTCGTCGTTTCCGCCGCTGACTCCGATGCGCAGTTTGTCGCACAGTGCCTGCAGCTGGGCGAGTTCGTCGGGGTCGAGCGCCATGGTCATCTGGCCGGTGATGGAGCGGCCGTGCACGCGCGCGGCATCCCGATACACCTCGAATCCCTGGTCGGTGAGGGTGACGATGGTTCCGCGGCCGTCAGAGGGGTCGACCGACTTCGACAGCAAGCCCTTAGCCGTGAGGCGGTCGACGAGTCGCGAGACGCTCGGCTGAGTGAGCAGGGTGCGGCTGTTCAGATCGCGGATACGCATGCGCCGGTTGTTCTGAATCGACAGCGTGTACATCACGTCGTACTCGGTCAGCGAGATCACATGCGAGGGAAAGTCTTCGGCAAGCTTTCGCATCACCGTGACCTGGGCGCGGAACAACGCCTCCCACGCCGAAACCGCCGACACCCGTTCGACCGTCTTCACGGCGACCCGCTCATTCTCAGCCATCACTGCACCTCTCCTTTACAGATTAGGTGCTCAAGGCCCATACGGGCGTATGGATGCCCGGGGTTGACGTCGCGCCGTGTGAACCCCGGGTGACGGCCGGAGTCGGCGGGCGCGGGCGTCATCGCGACTCTGGGCAAATCCTTAGGAATATAACGGTTCGATAACTTGCTCGTCGTTACGCAACCGTTATATAGTTCAAGAGCGTTAGTTGTTTGCTGTGGCAGCGAAGCGCGGAATGTGATTGCAGGACACTCTTGGTGCAAGGGAAAGGCCCGGTCGTTAGCCTCTACGACCGGGCCTTGTCTGTCTACATTTGTTCGCCGCCGCCGCTCCTGCGGCGAACAGCTGGCAGTGCTTCTGGCATCGAACTTGTTGCGCCGGGTCTCGCGGTACGCGACGAACGTGGTCGCCCCGTTCCGCTGTCCTCGTTGGGCGCGCCGCCGCCGCTGCGGCGAACAGCTGGCAGTGCTTCTGGCATCGAACTTGTTGCGCCGGGTCTCGCGGTACGCGACGAGCGGGGTCGCCGCGTACCGCCGACCTCGTTGGGCGCGCCGCCGCTCCTGCGGCGAACAGCTGGCAGTGCTTCTGGCATCGAGCTTGTTGCGCCGAGTCTCGCGGAACGCGACGAGCGTGGTCGCCGCGTACCGCTGACCTCGTTGGGCGCGCCGCCGCTCCTGCGGCGAACAGCTGGCAGTGCTTCTGGCATCGAGCTTGTTGCGCCGGGTCTCGCGGTACGCGACGAGCGGGGTCGCCGCGTACCGCTGACCTCGTTGGGCTGAACGCGCTGCCGCCGCCGCTGCCGCGCGCGACCGGCGAGACTTTTCGTGCCGGCAGAGGTGTTGGCGCCTGAGTTGTCACGCGGCCGGCTGTCCGCGACTACTACGTGTCTCGTGAGACACCTGCGCCGGATTGCGGCCGCTACACCTGCCTCAATTCGGCGTAGCGGTCTGTCGACGTGCAGCGGTAGCGGCCGGCCAGATCGTGGGGGCGAGCATCCGGTCGCACTGGTTGCCGCGGGGTCGGCGGCGAACCAGACGTGGTCGACTAAACGCGGCGACCGCGTTCAATGTTGGTAGCGGCCAAAACGGAGGAGTGGGCATCCGTTCGCGCCGTGCGCCGCAGAGGCGGCGGGACACGAGGCGTGGTCGGCGGAACGTGGCGACCGCGTCGTCGGGGCCCGTGTTGGTAGCGGCCAGAACGGAGGAGTGGGCATCCGGTCGCACTGTTCGCCGCAGAGGCGGCGGCGCGCCAGACGTGGTCGATTGAACGCGGCGACCGCGCTCGTCGCGTTCAATGTTGGTAGCGGCCAGATCGTGGGAGCGAGCATCCGGTCGCAATGCGCGCCGCAGAGGCGGCGGCGCGCCAATTGACTCAGAACAGGTCAGGCGAAGGGGTGGAGGTTTGGCGCACGGAGACGTCGGCGTGGCGGTCGAAGCGGTAGCCGACGCCTCGAACGGTGCGCACGATGTCTTCGTAGCTGCCGAGCTTGGAGCGGAGGCGGCGAACGTGAACGTCGATCGTGCGCTCGTTGGGGATGTCGTCGTCGCCTGAGCTCCAGAGTGCTGAGATGAGTTCGGCGCGCTCGATGGTGCGGCCTTCGCGAAGAACGAGGTACTGCAGCAGCTCGAATTCCTTGTAGGTGAGGTTCGCCGACTCGTTGTCGAGCAGCACTCGCTTGCGAGAGAGGTCGATGACGACGCCGTCGTGCGCGCGGTCGGCGGGTTCGGGCGTCTGGCGGTGCTTGGCGAGGGCGGCCGGGTCTTGCAGGGCCAGGCGCACGACGTCGACGTCGCGTCCGCCCGAGCCGCGAGGAGCCAACGCTACGGCGGCGTAGGTCTCTGAACTCGGAGCGAGCTGGGCGACCAGGGCCTTGATCTGCGCGACGATCGAGCCGAGCTCGGTGCCGTCGTGCTCGGCTTTCTCTTCGTCGATTCCCACGTAGAGCACGAAGCCGCGAGCCTCAGTGCCGGCAGGAACGGCGCGGATGTGTGGAGCGGCGCCCGCGGCGACGGGCGCGGATGCGGATGCGGATGCACCTGCCGCACCGGCAGCGGCTGAAAGGGAATTCGGAGCCACGACCGAGGCGGCTGCGCCATGTGCCGCGCGCGAAGCGACGGCAGGGGCGGTATACGAAGTAGCGAGCGGGGTCTTGAGCTGGGCGATTGACACGGGAGAGGTCCTTTAGTGATGATGCGCACAGCCGTCAGTGAGTGACGGAGCGTTCTGTGCAGAGATGTCGATTGGCCGGACCATCAGCGACGACGGAGCCGGGTGCAAGAGACCGGGATGCGGGTCTCTCGGGAGTTCGACAGGCAGGTGCGTCCGAGACGCGAGACCGCTGCGGCCGAACTCAGCGAGGGGATGTCTTTGGTGAAGACGTTTCTCGTCAGCGACACATTCGACAGGGCATAGCAACGGCGCCGGGCATCATCATGCCGGCGTTCCCAAAGGCCGAAGCGGCAGCAATGGAAGGCACGTTGTCATACATAACTTCGAGTAAATCAAAAAACCCGCGTGCGCGTCAAGTTTTTTCTGCGCCGGCGCTCTTCCGGTGCAGAGGCGACCGGATGCCCGGGCCTCGACATTCGGCCGCGACCAACACGAAACGCGACGAGCGCGGTTGCCGCGTTTCGTCGATCTCGCTGTTGTTATTCAGGCGGTTCGGTTATTCAGGCGGCTCGACGTGAATCAGGCTGCTACGCCAAACCGTACAGGCGGTCACCGGCGTCGCCCAAGCCCGGCACGATGTAACCCTGATCGTTGAGCCGTTCGTCCAGTGCCCCGAGTACCAGCGTCACGTCTCGCCCCTCGGTGCGCTTTTCGAGCGCCGCGACGCCTTCGGGCGCGCCGAGCAGGCAGATCGCCGTGACATCGATCGCACCGCGGTCGAACAGAAACTCGATGGCCGCTCCGAGCGACCCGCCGGTGGCGAGCATCGGATCGAGTACAAAACACTGCCGATCGGAGAGATCGTCGGGCAGCCGCTCGGCGTACGTCGACGGCATCAGCGTCTCTTCGTTGCGCACCATGCCGAGAAACCCGACCTCGGCGGTCGGAACGAGTTTGACCATGCCCTCGAGCATGCCGAGCCCGGCGCGCAGAATCGGCACGACGAGCGGGCGAGGCTCGCTCAGTGCGACACCCGTCGTTTCAGCAACGGGAGTCTGGATGGTGACCTCGTTCACGCGCACATTCCTCGTGGCCTCGTAGGCCAGCAGTGTGACGAGCTCTTCGGTCAGCGCCCGGAAAGTCGCCGACGGGGTGTTCTTGTCTCGCAGCACGGTGAGTTTGTGGGTGATGAGCGGGTGGTCGGCAACATGTACTCGCATAAAGTAAACCTACCGTTCGAGGGCCCGCCCGACGCAGGGCCTGGCGGTGCTTCATACCAGCGGGTGTCGATGTTCTTGGTGAAAGAGGGAGGCGCGAGGTGCACGACACGGTCTTTCCGGCCTCGACCCAACACGAGCACTGGATGCTCGTTGCCCTCGCCGAGGCCGCCGAGGCCTCGCGTTGCGGCGATGTACCCGTCGGCGCACTGCTGCTCGATGCCTCGGGCGATGTTCTCGCGGTGGGCCGCAACGAACGGGAACAAGACTCCGACCCCACTGCCCACGCCGAGATCGTGGCACTGCGCGCGGCCGCGCGCGCGGCGGGCGCCTGGCAGTTGCCCGGCACCACCCTGGTCGTCACGCTCGAGCCGTGCGTGATGTGCGCTGGCGCGATTCTCGCGGCGCGCGTGGAGACGGTCGTGTTCGGGGCGTGGGACGAGAAGGCCGGGGCGGCCGGGTCTGTCTACGACGTGCTGCGCGACCGCAGGCTGAACCACCGGGTCGAGGTGTTCGCGGGGGTGCGGGCTGAGGAATGCGCGGCGCTGCTCACGGACTTCTTTCGCGGCGGCGGCGGCGCGCAATAGCGGCGTGTGTCAGCTGCGACCGGGGGTGACTACGCGTCGCGGCTCGAGAGCGTGGCAGGCCCTGTATCCAGCGGTGGCCAGAGAACCCGCCGGTGGCCAGAGAACCCGCCGGTGGGGAGGCCGGTATACGACCGCCGGCCGCTTCTAGTCCGACGCCTTGATGACGATCGTCTCTGTCGGGGTGGCGGGGTCTGCCTGCTCGACATACACGTCGGGTTCGATGTAGATGACCCGCGCAATGGGAACAGCCGCACGAATTCGCGCCTCGACCGCATTGATCGTCTTCGCGACGTCTTCGAGTCGCGCCGAGGGTGGCAACGCGATCTTGGCCGCAACCATCAGCTCGTCGGGGCCGAGGTAGAGCGTCTTCATGTGGATCACACGCTCGACGTCGTGGCCGGAGTCGATGGCGTCGTGGATCGCCGCCACATCGATGACGCTCGCGCCCTCACCCACCAGGAGACTCTTGGTCTCGATGCCGAGAACAACAGCGACGGCGACCAGCAGGGTGCCGATGGCCAGCGTACCGATGCCATCGAAGACGCTGTTGTCGGTGATGATCGTGAGCAGAATGCCCACAAAAGCGAATGCCAGACCGGTGAGGGCGGCCACGTCTTCGAGCAGCACGACCGGCAATTCCGGTGCTTTCGCCCGCCGAACGAACTGCACCCAGCTCTGCTTTCCGCGCGTGTGGTTGCTCTCTTTCATAGCGGTGCGCAGCGAGAACCCTTCGAGAACCATGGCCGCAACGAGCACGACGATCGGAACCCACGGAGCCTCGAGGGGGTGCGGGTGCGCGATCTTCTCGACTCCCTCGTAGAGCGAGAACACGCCGCCGACAGAGAACAGGATGATCGAGACCACGAACGCGTAGACGTAGCGTTCGCGCCCGTACCCGAACGGATGCTCGACGTCAGCCTCTTTGCGCGACTTGCGGCCGCCCAGCAGTAGCAGCACCTGGTTGCCTGAATCTGCCAGCGAGTGCACACTCTCTGCGAGCATCGACGACGAACCCGAGATGAGGAACGCGGCGAACTTGATGATGGCGATGCCGACGTTCGCACCGAGTGCCGCCAGAATCGCTCTGCTGCCGCCCGATGTGCTCACGTGAGGTGATCCGTTCTGTCGTGTTCGGTGGTGAAGCGTCGTGGTTGGTGCTGGAGTCACTCAGCAGTGAACTCAATCCTAGGATGGTCGGATGACCGACTCATCGAACGTTTCGCTTCCCGCCGTCGCCATTCTCGGAATCGGTTCGATGGGCCGCGCGATTCTGAGCGGCCTGCTCGCGCCGAGCGTGACCGTCGACGGCCCTATTCGGGTTACCAATCGCACCGCGGTCAGCGCCGAGCGTCTGCCCGACGACGAGCGCGTGCAGTCGCTCGTGACCGAAGACAATGCGCAGGCCAATCTCGACGCAGCGCGGGGCGCCGACATCGTGCTCGTCGCGGTGAAGCCGTATATGGTGCCCGATCTGCTCGACGAGATCGCCCCAGCGATGAAGCCGGGCGCGGTGGTGGTCAGCGTCGCGGCCGGTGTCACGGTGGCCACGTTCGAGCAGCATCTGCCTAGCGAGGTGGCGGTCATCCGCTCGATGCCGAACACGCCGGCCAGCGTGGGCCGGGCCGTCACGGGGGTGAGCGCGGGCACGCGCTCGACGGCCGCACAGCTCGACGTGGTGAAGCGCTTGTTCTCGACGGTGGGGGAGGTGCTGGAGGTAGAAGAATCACAACTCGATGCTCTCAGCACCATCTCTGGCTCAGGGCCGGCCTACGTGTTTCTGTTGATAGAGATGCTGACGGCCGCGGCTGTGGAGAAAGGCTTCACCGCTGACCAGGCAGCGCTGCTCGTGAATGGCACCTTCATCGGCGCGACAGAGCTCCTGCGTCAGTCGCATTCCACTCCCGAAGAACTGCGCATTCAGGTCACCAGCCCGAAAGGCACCACCGAACGCGCCCTCGAAGTGCTGCAGGATGCCCACCTCGACGACCTCTTCATCGATGCTACCGACGCCGCCCTGGCCCGGGCCCGCGAACTCGCCGCCGGCTAGCGAGCGTTGCGAAAGAGCACCTTCCCCGCTACACGAGGGTGCTCTTGCGCAACGCAGAAGCCCCAGGAAGCGGCTAGCGGGCCAGGCGCGCGAAGGCATCGATGTCGGCGGCGGTCCCCGCCACGACGATGAAATCCTCCGGCCCCACCACCGTGTCGGAGCTGGCATAAACGAAGGGCGCCAAAGGCGACCGCACCCCCACGATCGTGATGCCGTACTTGCGGCGCAGCCCGAGCGTCTGAATCTCGGCGCCCTGCGCCACGAGTGGCGGTCGCAGCTTCGCAACCGAGAGCTCGTCGTCGAACTCGATGAAGTCGAGCACCTGCCCCGACACCAGATGGGCCAGTCGGTCGCCCGCCTCGGCCTCGGCGTAGATCACGTGATTGGCGCCGATGCGCTCGAGAATCGTGCCGTGCGAGGGCGACATCGCCTTCGCCCAGATCTGCGGAATGCCGAGGTCTACCAGGTTCGCCGTGATGACGACGCTGGCCTCGAGCGAGGCCCCGACGGCGACGATCGCCACCGAGAAATCGCGCCCGCCGATCTGTTTGAGAGCATCGAGGTCACGGGCATCCGCTTGTACCGCGTGCGTCACCTTGTCGGCCCACTTCTGCACCAGCAGCGGGTCGGTGTCGATGACGAGCACCTCGCGGCCGAGCTGTTCGAGCTTCGAGGCGGCCGCCGAACCGAATCGGCCGAGCCCGATGACGAGCACGGGTGCGTCGACCGGCACCTTGCGAGCATGCGAGGGGGACGGGGACTGCCTAGCCAACGATCGGCCTCTCTTCGGGGTTCAGATACAGCTGCCGGCTCTGCCTGGAGGCCAGGGCCGCCGCGAACGTCACTGTACCAATGCGGCCCATGAACATGACGCCGGCCATGATGTAGATGCCCGCGTCGGGCAGCCGGGCGGTGAGTCCGGTCGAGAGCCCCGAGGTGCCGAACGCCGAGATCACATCGAAGAGCACGTCGTCGAGTGAAGCGCCGGTGATCTGCAGAATGATGATGGTCGCGACCGCCACTGTGGTCGCGCCCCAGAGCACCACACTGACCGCCAAGCGCAGAATGTCGACCGGAATGCGCCGCCGGAACGCCTGGATGGGATCGTTGCCGCGCGCCTCGGCGACCGCCGCCAGAAACAGCACAGCGATCGTCGTCACCTTGATGCCGCCGGCGGTGGAGGCCGACCCGCCACCGATGAACATCAGCATGTCGGTGACGAGCATGCTCGACCCGTTCAGGTGATCGATGTCGATCGTCGCGAACCCGCCCGACCGGGTCATCGTTGACAAGAACAGCGACTGGAACAGCTTGTCGCCGAACGCCAGCGGCCCGAACGTGCCCGGGTTCGAGAACTCGAGCCCGAAGTAGACCAACGCGCCGCCGCCCAGCAGAATCAGCGAGGTGACCACGGTGAGCTTCACATGCAGCGACCAGCGCTGGCGCCCGCGCGTTCGGATGGCTGTCGAGAAGGCGTAGATCACGGGGAATCCGATGCTGCCCAGAAACACTCCGAGCATGAGGATGCCCAGAAAGTAGTAGTCCGTTGCGAACGGCGTGAGCCCCTCGGCGTTGGGAGTGAACCCCGTGTTGGTGAACGCCATCGCGGAGTAGTAGAAGCTCTCGAGCGCGGCTTGCACTGGGGGGACGCCCGCCACGAGCATCCGCGGAAAAATCAGTACAGCCAGCACGAACTCGATGACGAGGGCACTGACCGCGACCGTGGCCAGCAGGCCTCCGACGTCGCCGAGGCGCACCGCTGCCCGCCCGCCCGAAACGTTGCGCGAGGGGTCCGCTTCGCCCGCCGCCAGCAACCGCGAGCGCAGCCCGAGCCGCCGCGAGATGACCAGGCCGAGCAACGAGGCCACCGTGAGAACCCCCAGGGCACCGATCTGCACCCCGACGTAGATGAGCACCTCACCGAAGAATGACCAGTGCGTCGCCATGTCGACGGTCGAGAGCCCGGTCACGCAGATCACCGAGACGGCGGTGAAGAGCGAATCGGCGAATCCGGTGCCCTTACCGCTGCTGCTCGAAATCGGCAGCGTGAACAAGAAGGTGAACAGCGCGATCAAAAAGAGAAAGATGAGCGTCGCGAATCGTGCCGGTGACCGGCCCGAGAACGAGTCGACGGCGTCGCGAACGCGAGTGGATGCCCGGGGGCCGCTGTACCGCGGCGCCTTCACCGCACGACGGCGGTCGGGCATCCGCTGGCCATCCGGCATGCGCACCCCTGCCCTGTCGTGTACTGGCTCCAGCTTGGCACCGCGCACGCAGATGCCACAACACGCCGAGAACAACTACCCTGTAGCCATGGCCGACATTTTCTCTGTGATAGCTGACCCCACGAGGCGCCACGTGCTCTCGCTGCTTCTGGAACGGTATGTCGCGTCAGACATCGACGACGCGACAGCAGCAGAAGGTGCTGACGGCGCGAGCGCGCCCCTCGGCGAGGTCAGCGTATCGGAGCTGGTGGCGCTGCTCGAACTGAGTCAGCCGACCGTTTCGAAGCACCTGAAAGTGCTGCGCGACTCTGGGCTCGTCACCGTTCGTGAGGTGGGCCAGCACCGCTACTATGCGCTCGACGCGGCTCCGCTCGAAGAGGTCGAAGACTGGCTGATTCCGTTTCTGAGCGCCGACTTCGACGAGGGTCTCGACGAAGACGGCATCGATTTCGAAGACGAACTCGACGAGCTGGTATCGAAGGCCGAGGCGGCTGTGACGTCGGCGAAGTCGTCGGCAGCCAAGGCCGGCGAAGTGGCCGGCCAGCGCGCCGCAGCCGCCGCCGAACGCGCTCGTGCCCTGTTCGGGGGCGCTGCGCGACGTTTCCCCACCATTGCTCGGGGCAGCGACTGAATTCGCTTTACAGCGACTCACACCTGCCCCTAGAGTTACCAGTTATCACACAGGTAACACAAAGCCGCCGACCGCGACACCTATCGACCGCGAGACAAGGAAATCATGCCGAACGACTTGTCTGACGTTCGTTTCCTCACTGTCGCCGAGGTCGCCGACATGATGCGGGTGTCGAAGATGACGGTCTACCGCATGGTGCACTCGGGGGAACTGCCGGCCATCCGCTTCGGGCGTTCGTTCCGCGTGCCCGAGACCGCGGTGCAGAGCGCCATCGAAACGCCGGCCAGCCAGCACGGCGAGAGCGCGTCGCGGGCCTGACCGGGCATCCGCTGGCAGTCTGACGCCAGCAGCCACGCCGTGGTGCGCTAGACTGCTCCGAGGCAATTTTTCCTTCTCGGCCGCGTGTTCTGCGCAGCCCAACCCAAATCTTGTGAGGTATCAGTGGGTTCCGTCATCAAAAAGCGTCGTAAGCGCATGGCCAAAAAGAAGCACCGCAAGCTGCTGCGTAAGACGCGTCACCAGCGTCGCAACAAGAAGTAGAGTCACCGCTTTCGAAGCAGCTGTCAGCCCGTCGCACCGTGTGGTGTAGCGGGGGCATCAGCTTCGAGGTTCGGTTCTGCTTCGGGCGTCAGGCCTTCAGGCCTGACGCTTTTTGCGTGGCGCCGCCATTTCAGGCGTAACACCGGCCATCCGCGGGTTGTCGCCTCGCGCAGCAGCGCCGCGTCGGCGTTCACGGCGACCGGATGCCCGACTGCACTCAAGAGCGGCACGTCGTTGCTCGAGTCGGAGTACGCCCAGCAGTCCTCGAGGCGCGCACCGCTGCCGTAGGCGAGCCGGGCGGCCGCGTCGGCCTTCTCTTCTGCGTGCACCATCGGGCCGTCGAGGCGCCCCGTGAAGACGCCGTCGACCGTCTCGAACCGGGTCGCGCGGGCGCCGGTGAAGCCGAGCCGTTCGGCGATCACCTCGGCCACGATCTCGGCGGTCGCCGAGAGCAGCCAGACCTGGTGGCCGTCTCGCAGATGCTGCGCGGCGAGCTCGACGACCTCGGGCCACAGCCGGGCCTCGATCTGGCGTTGGTAGACCTCTTCGCCGAGCTCCCGAAGTTCGGCCTCGGTGTGCCCGGCCAGCATCTGCAGGGTGCGGCCCTTGGCTTTCTCGGTGTGCCGCATGTTCTCGCCCACGGCGATGAACCGTGCCTGCTGCCAGGTGAACGAGAGCACATCTGAAAGTTTCAGCAGCTTCAGGCGCCAGGCGCCCATGCCCACCAGGTACACGGTGGCGCCGCGAATCAATGTGTTGTCGATGTCGAAGAAGGCGATGACGGGGCTCTCGGCGGCGTTGCCCTGGGCAGTGTCGACCTCGTGCGTCATCGGTTCCCCTTCTGCCGGTGCGTTGCGTTGCGTTGTGCAGTGCAGTGCTTTGCAGTGCAGTGCAGTGCTGTTGTGCTGTGCAGTGCACTGCTGTGCAGTGCTGTGGACGAGATGCTCGTTCGTCATCTGGGTACTCTTCGATGCTAACCCGTGGCCGCGCCGCGTAGGCTTGGCGGGTGCCCCGCGCTGAACTCACCCTCATCGGCAAGCCTGGCTGCCATCTCTGCGACGACGCCCGCGAGGTGATCAAGGCGGTGGTCGCCGACGTCGAATCGCGGGCCGATGCGCCCGAGATCGTCGTGAGCGAACTGTCGATTCTCGACGACCAGGAGCTTTACGACGAACATGTCGAAGACATCCCGGTCATCACCATCAATGGCAAGGTGCACACGTTCTGGCGGGTCGACCCGGCTCGTCTCACCACAGCCTTATTAGGGGTTTCATGATTCGCCACATCGTCACGTTCAAACTGGCCGCCGAATCGGCCGAGACGCGCGCCGAGCAGGCGGCCTGGATCGCCGCACAGCTCGAGTCGCTGATCCCGCTTATTACTGAGATCCAGTCGCTGAGCATGGGCATCGACGTTCGGGTGACCCCGGCGAACGCCGACGTGGTTCTCGTTTCGGAGTTCGCCGATCACGCAGCCCTCGACGCCTACCAGGTGCACCCCGACCACGTACGCGTGAGCTCAGGCATCAAACCGCTGGTCGCGGTTCGTTCGGCCATCGACTACGAGGTCTGAGGGTTTTGCACATCCGAGGGTGCTCCACGTCTGAGGGTGGTCCACATATGAGGGTGCTCCACGGCTGAGGGTGCTCCATAACTGAGGGTGCTCGACGGCTGAGGATGCTTCCACATCTGCGGATGCTCCACGTCTGAGAGTTCTCCACACGTGCGGTGGTCCACGTCTGAGAGTTCTCCACAGGCTCGCTTCCTTCGGGAGTTGTGCACCGATCTGACGTGAGGCTCGGTGCGGTGGATGCCCGGTCGATAGCGTTTGGCCATGAAATCGACCCGCGAATCACTCTGGGCCGCCCCGCCCGGTGACCGTCCGCGCGAGAAGCTGCAACGGCTGGGCCCCGCGGGGCTGAGCGACGCAGAACTGGTGGCGTTGGTACTCGGTACCGGCCTGCCGGGCGTGAATGTGCTCGACAGCGCCGCATCGCTGCTCGCCCAGGCGGGCGGGGTGCACGAACTGATGGTAATGACGGTGCGCGAGTTGCGTGCGCTCATGGGCGTCGGCATCGCGACCGCGGGGCGGGTGGTCGCGGTGTCAGAGCTGTGGCGCCGCGCCTACGACCCGCTTCCCGGCAGGCAGATCGAGCAGCCCGGCGACCTCGTCGACGTGGTGCGTGCTTTTGTGGCGATGCGCACCCCGCCGCCACCCGCCCTCATGCCGCCCACCGTCGCGCCGCCCACCGTCACGCCACCCGAGGAATCTCCGCCGCCCGAGGAGCCCGAACCGGCTGGGGCGTTACCGACGCCCTCGACCTACATCGTGGTGGCCGACTCTGAGCTACGCGTGCGAGTGGTGGTTTCGCTCGCGCACGGCGAGGGTGAGAGCATTCCATCGCTCGTTCCGCGGGTGCTGCACGAGGTGCTCTACCGGGGAGGCAGTGCGTTCGCGCTGGCGGTGGTCGAGCATCCGAGTGCCCTGGCACCAGGCGGGGCATCAGTGCTCGGTATGGAGCGGCGCGAAGAACTGCGAGCGTTGCGCGATGTGATGAAGCTCGCCGCATCGACCGTGGGCCTGCGCTACCTCTCGACCGTCGTCATCGGCCCCTCCGACTGGGACGTCGTTGACTGAGCGCGCCGCCCCCGACGGTGTCGCCCGCGAAACAAGACAGGTGCGCCGAATTGAGGTCGGCGTACCCGCCGCATATCGCCAGAGGTGGCTCACGAGACGTGTTCGCAACCGTGCCATGTGCAGCTGGCAGCCGATTGGGAGATACGCCCTAGGGCTGGAGGCGGGTCGGGCCGCGAAAGAGGTACGTGACCTCGCGCAGATTGCCCTGGTGCAGCATGAGCATCAGCACGCGGGCGAGGCCCATGCCGAATCCTCCGTGCGGCGGCACGCCGTAGCGAAAGAAGTCGAAGTAGTAGTCGAGCTGTTCTGGCTCGAGGCCTTTTTCGACGGCCTGCGCCTCGAGAACGTCGACGCGGTGCTCACGCTGAGCCCCGGTCGTGATCTCGGTGCCGCGGTAGATGAGGTCGTAGCTTTTGGTCAGGCCCGGGTTCTCGTCACTGCGCATGTGATAGAACGGCCGGATGCTCGCGGGGTAGTCGGTGAGAAACACGAACTCATGGCCGAACGTCTCGTACGCGTAGGCGGCGATCTGGCGTTCGCCCTCGGGGTCCATGTCGTCGTCGTTGCGGTCGACCACGTGACCGCGCGCGGCCACGATCTCTTTCGCCTCAAGCAGTGGAATGCGCGGGAACGGGATGCTCGGTACCACCACGTCGACATCGAAGAGTTCTTTGATCTCTGCGCCGTGCTTCGCGGCGACCGCCGTGAACCCGGCCACGAGCAGCTCTTCTTGCATGCGCATGACGTCTTCGTGGCTGTCGATCCAGCTGATCTCGGCGTCGACGCCCGTGTACTCCGTGGCGTGCCGCGAGGTGAACGACGGGTCGGCGCGGAACACCGGGCCGATGTCGAAGATCTTGCCGAAGCCGGCGGACTGCGCCATCTGCTTGAAGAACTGCGGGCTCTGCGCGAGGTAGGCGGTGGTGTCGAAGTAGTCGAGCTTAAAAAGCTCCGCGTTCGACTCCGACGGGCTCGCCATCAGCTTGGGGGTGTGGATCTCGACGTAGTCGCGTTCGATCCAATAGGTACGGAAAGCGTGTTCGAGCGTCGTCTGAATGCGAAAGATGAGCGCGTTGCGCGGAACACGCAGGTCGAGAAAACGCCAGTCCATACGCTTGTCGATGCCGCTGTCGGGCGCGATCGGCGTCTCGGGGTTGGCGAGCGTTGCAACCGTGAGCGACTCGAGCTTGACCTCGATGCCGCCGAGCTTGACGCGTTCGTCGTGCTTCAGCTGGCCGGTCACGCTGACGAACGAGCCCTGGGTCAGGGCAGAGATCGTGGTGGCGGGCTCGTCGGCGATGACCGCGCCGTCGGCGTCGGAGTTGCGCGGATTGACCAACTGAACCGCGCCGCTCTCGTCGCGCAGAACGACGAACTGCACCTTTTTCTGGTCACGAACCGTCTCGACCCACCCCGAAACGCTGACGGGGCCGTCGGAGAGAGCTGCGAGATCTTTGATGAGTACACGTTCAGTCACGGTCAGCAAGTCTACGCGGGTGCGTCGGTGACGCTGACGGGAGCCTGGCCAGGCGAGACGCCCACCGGTGCGGGAGGCGTCTCGTGCGGCCGGTGCTTACGGCAGGCGGCGAAAATACGCGCGGTTCGCCACGCGGCCGTAACCGTCGGTCGCGGTCTGAACGAGTGCCGCGACGATGCCCACGAGAGCGATGAAACCGAAGATGCTGAGGAAGATGATGAGTGCCATGAGAAATCCTTTCAACGCTTATTTTTGCAGCGACAACCATTCAGCACAATCGCTTTTTCTTACACTGATTGTGTAGCTTGGCTTCATTACTTATGCAGCGTTCAGGTGCTGAGCAGCTTCGTGACTTCTACGCTCCGTAAACTAAGTGGCGTGGTAGCCAGCCAACTTCATCTCGTGCGTCACGGCGAGGTCTTCAATCCCGAGCACGTGCTGTACGGCCGCCTGCCCGGATTCGGTCTCTCTGATCTCGGAAGGCAGATCGCGCAGTCCGCCGCCGACGAACTCGTCGCCCGCGACCGCGCCGTTTCGGCCCTTTTCGCCTCCCCCCTGCAGCGGGCGCAAGAGTCGGCCGCTCCGATCGAGGCGGCATTCACTCTGCCGATTCAGACCGAGCCGCGCATCATCGAGCCCACGAACAAGTTCGAGGGCATGAGCCCGCAGATGCGTAACAAGGCGCTTCGTCACCCGAAGAACTGGTCGTGGGTGGCCAATCCCTTCAAGCCGAGCTGGGGCGAGGCCTACAACAGCGTCACGACGCGCATGCTCGCGGCGATGCACGATGCCTTCGATTCGGTCGAGGGCGGTGACGTCATCATGGTCAGCCACCAGCTGCCCATCTGGGCGACCCACCTCGAAGTGGCGGGCGAACATCTCTGGCACGACCCGCGCAAGCGCCGCTGCAACCTCTCGAGCATCACCACCTTCGAACGCATCGGCGGGCTGTTCGTCGAGGTCGGTTACGAAGACCCGGCCGCAGATCTGCTGGCCGAGGCCGTCGACGATGGGGCAGTCTGACGTGAAGCTTCGACGTACCCTTCTTGCGATGACGGCTGCCGCCATTGCGCTCGTCGTGTTTGCCGGATGCTCGAGCGACCCTCTCGCAGACCAGTATCGAAGCGGTGACAACAAGCAGTACATCGCCGGCGACGGCACGGTCACCGAGATCGCCGCAGAGAACCGCGGCGCCGTGGTCAACTTCACTGGCACCACGCAAGACGGCTCGACCGTGGACTCCAGCCAGTACCTCGGCCAGGTGCTCGTGCTGAACTTCTGGTACGCCGGTTGCGCCCCCTGCCGCGCCGAAGCCCCGGCCCTGCAGACGCTGAACGCGAAGTACACCGGCGACGGCGCGACTTTCCTCGGCGTGAACGTGCGCGACCAGCCGGCGACCGCCGTCGCGTTCGACACCTCGTTCGGCATCACCTACAACTCCGTCATCGACACCAACGGTGCCGTGCAGCTGGCGTTGAGCGGGCAGGTGGCTCCGGATGCGGTGCCCACCACGCTCGTCATCGACAAGAAGGGCCGGGTCGCCGCGCGCATCCTGGGCCAGGCGACCGCTCCCGACATTCTCGACACGCTGATCGGCGACGCCGTCGCTGAGAAGAGCTGACCGCGTGGTCAATCCGTTCGCCAACGCGGTTCTGAACGGCCAGCTCATCGTGGCGATTCCCATCGCGATGCTGGCAGGTTTAGTCTCGTTCGCTTCTCCGTGTGTTCTGCCGCTCGTGCCCGGTTACTTGGCCTATGTCGGCGGGCTGAGCGATCCTAGCGCTGTGCGCAATCGCCGCCGCGTGCTGCTCGGCATCAGCCTGTTCGTGCTCGGATTCTCGCTGGTCTTCGTCTCGGCGTCTGCCCTGTTCGGCGCGCTCGGCGTGTGGCTTCTGGTCTGGGGTGACGTCATCACCCGGGTGCTCGGCGTCGTCGTGATTCTGCTCGGGCTCGTCTTCATCGGGCAGTTCAGCTTCATGCAGCGCACGTTCAAGCCATCGTGGCGCCCCGCCACGGGGCTCGCGGGCGCCCCCATTCTCGGCATCGTCTTCGGCCTCGGCTGGACCCCGTGCATCGGCCCGACGCTCGGTGCGATTCAGGCCCTCAGCCTGACCGGCGGTTCGGCGGCAAGCGGTGCGCTGCTCGGCCTCTTCTACTGCCTCGGGCTCGGAATTCCGTTTCTCTTAGTGGCGCTCGGCCTGAACTGGATGACCCACACGGTCAAATTCCTCAAACGGCATATTCGAGCCATCAACATTCTGGGGGGTGCGGGCCTGGTCGTCATCGGCATTCTGATGGTGAGTGGCCTCTGGACCATCTGGACCTACCAACTGCAGGCGGTGATCACCGGTTTTGTCCCGGCCATCTGATCATTTCGATTCGCCGGCGCCGCAGGCGCCAGCGCCCGACGACGACGGAAACATCGTTCAG
>JAODBC010000082.1 GCA_025463765.1 Subtercola sp.
CGGCACCACGTCCAGGAGCTCGCGGTAGCCGTCTGTTCGACGATGACGGCCGGCCCCTCGACGAGCATCCCGGGCTTCAGAACATCGCGCCGGATGACCGGGGTGGGGTACACCGCCTTGTCGAACACGATGTCGCGGGTCTCGAACGGGTAGCTCGTGTCGGTAGTCGCGTCGGCCGGCGCCGGGGTGGGCCGTTCCATTTGCCCGAACGCCGCCACGCGCAGCGTTACGACCTCCACCGGCGCTCCGGGGTTGGAATGCCCGAAGCGACCGGCGTGCGCTGTGTCGAAGCGCTCGGAAGCCGTGGCGACGAAGTCGGGCTGGGTAGGTGCCACGTCGCCGCCGATCGGAATGGTCAAGGTGTACTCCTGGCCCATATAGCGCATGTCGAGGGAGTATTCGAGCCGAATCGCGTCGGCGCCGAGGCCGTCAGACTCGAGCGCGGCCACGCCGTCACTGGCCATCCGGGTGAGCAGAGCATCCAGTTCGTCGGGGTCGGCGGCCGCAAGGGCACCGTAGTACGACTGCGAGAAGTCGCGTCGCACCTCGGTTTCGAGCATGCCCCACGCCGAGAATGCACCCGGGAACGGCGGCACGATGACCTCGCCGATCTCGAGTTCGCGAGCGAGGAACACGGCGTGCATCGGGCCGGCGCCGCCGAAGGCGACCAGTGAGAAGTCGCGAGGCTCGATGCCGCGTTCGACGGTGATGTTGCGAATGGCCTGCGCCATTTTGGCGTTCGCCACGTCGCAGATGCCCTCGGCCATGCGCACCAGGTCGAGACCGAGGGTGTCGGCGAGCGTGCCCACAGCGGTCTCGGCCGCGGTGCTGTCCAGGGTCATGGTTCCGCCGGCGAACCAGGTCGGGTCGACGCGGCCGAGCACGAGGTTGGCGTCGGTGACGGTGGGCTTGATTCCGCCGCGCATATAGCTCGCGGGGCCGGGGTTGGCGCCGGCGCTCTCGGGGCCGACACGCAGGCCGCCCGCCTCGGCGTAGGCGATGGAGCCGCCGCCGGCGCCGATGGTATGGATGTTCACCACGGGCATGAGAAGCGGAAACCCTTCGAGCTCTGTCTCATTGCTCACGTCGGGCAAGCCGCCGACCACCAGGCTGATGTCGAACGACGTGCCGCCCATGTCGACGCCGATGAGGTTCGGTTTGCCGAGACGCTCCGAAAGGGCCACACCGCCCACCGCGCCGCCGACCGGACCGGAGAAGAGGGTCTGCAGTGTCATCTCGCGAGCCGAGTTGGCGTTGATGATGCCGCCGGAAGACTGCATCACGTGCAAGGTCACTGACAGGCCACGGTTGAGCATCTCGGCCTGCAGGTTGGTGAGGTATCGGCGCACGATCGGTGCGGTGTAGGCGTCGATGACCGCCGACGAGGTGCGCTCGTACTCGCGCCACTCGCGGGCGACCTGGTGCGAGAGGGTGATCTGCACGTCGGGGCCGAGCTCGTCGCGCAGAATACGTTCGACGTCGAGTTCATGGTCGGGGTTGACGTAGCTGAACAGCAGACCGACGGCAATCGCACCGAACCCTTCGGCGCTGAAGCGCCGGGCGGCCGCACGAATCTGCTCGACATCGAGCGGGGTGCGCACGGAGCCGTCGGGGCCGAGGCGGCCGCCGATCTCCACCGTGTCGGCGCGGCTCACCAGTGGTTCGGGCTTGCGGTAGCGCACGTCGTAGAGCCGGGTGCGGTGACCGCGGGCGATCTGGTAGATGTCGCCGGCGCCCTCGGTCGCAATGAGCAGAACCTTCTCGCCGCGACGCTGCAGAAACGCGTTCAGGCCCTGGGTCGTGCCGTGCACGATGAAGGAGATGTCTTCGGGCGAGTCGACGACCTGGGCGAGGCCGGCGAAGACTCCGCGGGTCAGGTCGTCGGGGGTGGTGGAGGCCTTGCCGGCCGAGTAGGCGCCGGTTTCTTCGTTGAAGGCGATGACATCGGTGAAGGTTCCGCCGATGTCCATAGAGACGCGGTATTTTGCCATTTCAGATCTTTCGTCGATTGCGCGGCGGGTCAGTCGGTGGGAGCCGAGAGAACACTTTCGTAGACGTAGCCCCGGGCATCCGGAGCGAACTCGGCGTCGAGAAACGCGCTGAGGCCCGCGGAGAGCGATTGGCGCCAGGGGTTCTGAACCCAGCCCTGATATCCGTCGCTGTCGGCCCAGAGGGCGGTGACGAGCACGAGGTTTTCGTCTTCGGGAACGAAGTACATCTCGGTGCCTTTGCAGCCGGCGAGCTCGACAGCCTTCTCGAGCGAGCCGACCTCGCGGTACCACTCGAGCAGGTCGTTCCGCTTGCCGGGCTGAACGTTAAGGTAAAGAAAAGAACGGATCATGGAAGCACTCTCGGTCGTGGTAATTTTTTCTCTATTCGCAAAGTAACATCGCAAATAAGAAAATCTAAGAGAATTTCGCTATACGTAACCCTCGTTTTACCCGAGCGAAATGTACTGGAAACGAAAGGTCGGAGTGCGTGGACTGGATACTCACGAACATCGGTCCGCGCCTGAAAGAACTTCGCAAGAATCGGGGCCTCACCCTCGCAGAACTCGGCACGAGCGCCGCGTGCAGTGAGGGCTTTCTCTCGGGCATCGAGAACGGGTCGATCATTCCGAGCATCAGCGCGCTATCGGTGATTGCTGCCGTGCTGGGCGCCGACGTTTCGGCGTTCTTTCCCGAAGAAGAGAAGCCGGCCGTCGTGGTGCACCGCGCCAACGACGTCAACCGGCTGATGATCTCCTCTGACAGTGCCGAGAGCTACAAGATCTTGTCGTCGCGGTTCGACAACCCGTCGTACACCGCGCTTCGGCACGTGCTTTTTCAAACGGAGAACGGCGGCACCTACCTGCACTATGGCGAACGATTCGCCGTGATTCTGCGGGGCCAGGTGACTGTGCTGTTCGGCCAGAAGGAGTACCACCTCGGCCCGGGGGAGTGCATCCACTATTCGCCGCACCCCGACCACAAGCTCATCGTCGACTCAGAAACGGAACTCTTATGGCTCGTGTCGCCAGCACTGATTCGATAAGCGAACCCGGCGAGAAGCTGCGCCTCGCCGTACGAATCGGCGAAGCCGTGCGTGCGCAGCGCAAGGCGGCGAACCTCACGCTCAGCCAGGCGGCGCAGCTCGCCGGTATGTCGGTCTCGCATTTGTCGAACATCGAGAACGGTCAGACGCTGGCGTCGCTGCCGGTGCTCGCACGCATTGCCACGGCCCTGCGTACGTCGCTGGCCGAGCTGACCCGCGACGAGGACCGCTTGGTCATTCAGACCTCCCGCATCCCCGTCGAACCCGGCGAGGCGGCAAAGCTCTCGCACCCGATGCTGCAGCTCGAAGTGTTCGCAGAGGCGCTCGCCGATGCGGGTTCCATCGAGTTCTCGCTGCCGCCGGGTGCGCG
Source organism: Subtercola sp. (assembly GCA_025463765.1). Lineage (GTDB taxonomy): Bacteria > Actinomycetota > Actinomycetes > Actinomycetales > Microbacteriaceae > Subtercola. Next base: position 3,404 of record JAODBC010000082.1, read on the forward strand.
CGACCTGTTCGTCTTCGTGCTGGAGGGCAGTGTGGTGGTGAGTATCGATGCTGTGGTCTACGAACTCGGGCCCGAAGATGCGCTCGACGCGCGCACACCGCACTCGGCGTCGGCTCGCGCTCTCGGGCCGGCCCGGCTGCTGTGGGCGACGGCGCCGGCGCAGCAGTTCTGAAGCTGTCGCTCGGTGGCCGGCGAGGCCGCGTTTGCGTGATGCGAGACGGCGTTTGCGTGATTTGCGGCCGTGTTTGCGTGATGCGAGGCCGCGTTTGCGTGATGCGAGACGGTGTTTGCGTGATGCGAGGCCGCGTTTGCGTGAGGTGCGGCCGCGTTTGCGTGATGTGAGGCCGTGTTTGCGTGATGTGAGACCGATACGCCGTGAAGGGGCCGGTATAGCGACCTCCTCGCGGCGTATTAGTCTCACGAGCGCATTCGAAATGCGCCCGGAGCGTGCGCCGCGATCGCAGGCGGCGGCTACAGCAGGGCGTCGGCTACAGCAGGGCGTCGGTGAGGTGGTCGGGGGTGCCGAAGCGGTGCGCGGTGATCGCAACCGCCTGCTCGCGCAAGAACGGCAGCAGCTCGAGGCGCCCGGCCTCGGTAGCGGGTTGGTCGTACACCGCGAGGTCGGGGCACCCGCCCGTGACCGCGGTCACCGATGAAGCAGATACCCCGAGCAGACGCACTCGCGAGACGCCAGGCCGCGCGACTCGGGTGAGCCACGAATCGTCGTTCTCGACGACGACGGCGTCGCAGAGTTCGCGCAGGGCGGTGAGGATGCCCGGGTCGACGGTGTCGTCTGCAGACGTCGACACGATCATCCGTGCCCCCGCGAGGGCTCCGGCGGCGACCACGCGAACGAGTGAGGCCGCGGGCTCGCCCGCAGCACGGCGAACGAGCACGGGCTCCTCGACGGGGAGGTAGCGAAAGACGTTGCGCTCGGCAGTCAGCCCCGATACGTCGCGCGAGACTCCGAACGAATCGTGCCAGGCCGCCGCGTCGCTGCGAACCGCGCGGCTCAGGTAGGCGCCTGCGGCTGCCTCGAGCCGGGGAATGGCCGCCGAAACGAGCCGCTGAACCGCCGGAGACGACACCTCGCGCCCGGCCGCGGTCGATACCGTCGGCTGCCAGGTTCCGAGCCCCACGAGATAGTTCGGGCCGCCCGCCTTGGTTCCGGCTCCGACCGATGACTTCTTCCAGCCGCCGAAGGGCTGCCGGCGAACGACGGCACCGGTGATGCCGCGGTTCACGTAGAGGTTGCCAGAGTGCACAGTCGACAACCAGCGCGAGATCTCCACAGGTTCGAGGGAATGCAGGCCGGAGGTGAGTCCGTAGTCGACATCATTGACCAATGCGATCGCCTCGTCGAGGGTGGCGGCGGTCATTATTCCGAGAAGAGGCCCGAAATATTCAACACGATGAAACGCCGAGCCGCGTGCCACGCCGCTGCGAATGCCCGGGCTCCACAGACGCCCGGTCGAGTCGAGCTTGCGGGGCTTCAGCAGCCACTCCTCGCCCGTAGCGACTTCGGTGAGGCCGGTGAGCAGTTTTCCGGCAGCGGGCTCGATCAGCGGGCCCATGCGCGTGCCCGAGTCGGCCGGGTACCCGACGGTGAGAGAGGCGACGGCGTCGAGCAGCTGCGCGCGAAAGCGAGGAGACACCGCGACAGAGCCGACGAGAATCACAAGAGACGCGGCCGAGCACTTCTGGCCGGCGTGCCCGAAGGCCGAGGCGACGACGTCTTTCACGGCGAGGTCGAGGTCAGCCGACGGCGTCACGATGATGGCGTTTTTTCCGCTGGTTTCCGCCAGCAGTGGCAGGTCGTTCCGAAACGAGCGGAACAGCTCGGCCGTCTCGTAGGCGCCGGTCAGAATGACGCGGTCGACCCGAGGGTCAGCCACGAGCGAGCGCCCGAGCGTCTGCTCGTCGATCTGAATCAGCCGCAGCACGTCACGAGGCACCCCGGCCGCCCAGACGGCCTCGGCGATCAGGGCGCCGCAGCGCTCGGTGAGCGCGGCCGGCTTGAAGAGCACGGCCGACCCGGCGGCGAGGGCCGCGAGGGCGCCGCCGGCGGCAATGGCGACAGGAAAGTTCCAGGGCGGGGTGACGAGCGTCACAGCCGCCGGCGAGAACTCGGCGCCGTCGACCGCATCGAGCTCGCGCGCCGACTCGGCGTAGTAGTGCGCGAAATCGATCGCCTCCGACACCTCGGGGTCGGCCTGGTCGAGCGTTTTGCCGGCCTCGGCCGCCATCACCTCGAGCAGGTCGGCGCGGCGCGACTCGAGTTCGTCGCCGATGCGGTGCAGCACGATGGCACGCTCCTCGCCCGAGAGGGTAGCCCACGAACTGCTCGCCGAATGCGTGTCGGCGATGACTGCGTCGAGTGCCGCGGCATCACGAACCCGAGCATCGGTTATGGTCGAGACGCCCAGTACAGAGGTGCGCGAACGAGTCAGCGCCGCCTCGCCCCACGAGCGGTTCGCGGCGACAGCGGGGTCGGTGTCCGAGGTGTTCTCGAACGACCCGAGCCCGGCAGCGGGCACCGCCGCATATCGAGAGGTGACGCGGTGCGGGTCGGGGGTGCGATCATCCAGCGCCGCCACCGACGCCAGAAAGCGCTGGCGCTCCCGTTCGAACAGTGCCTCATTCTGCGACAGCTCGAACACCGCCGACATGAAGTTCTCGCTCGACGCACCCTCTTCGAGGCGGCGAATCAGGTAGGCGATCGCCACGTCGAACTCTCGCGGCGAGACGACGGGCGTGTACAGCAGAAGCGACCCGACCTCGCGGCGAACCGCTTCGGCCTGCCCCTGTGCCATGCCGAGCAGCATCTCGTATTCGATGCCGTCGCGCACGCCGCGCTGCCCCGCGAGCAACCACGAGTAGGCGATGTCGAAGAGGTTGTGGCCGGCCACGCCGACCCGTACGTTCGCGATGCGTGCTGGCTGCAACGCATAGTGCAGTACTCGTTTGTAGTTCGTGTCGGTGTCTTGCTTCGTGCCCCAGGTGGCCAGCGGCCAGCCGTGAATCGACGCCTCGACCTGCTCCATCGGCAGGTTGGCGCCCTTCACCAGCCGCACCTTGATGGCCGCGCCCCCGCGCGCTCGCCGCGCGGCGCTCCAGCTCTGCAAGCGCTGCATGGCCGAGAGAGCATCGGGCAGGTAGGCCTGCAGAACGATGCCGGCCTCGAGGTGGGTGAACTGCGGACGGTCGAGAATCTGTGTGAAGACCGCGATCGTGAGGTCGAGGTCTTTGTACTCCTCCATGTCGAGGTTGATGAACTTGGCCGGGCTGGCCGCCGCTGCCTTGGCGAAGAGCGGGGTCAACTCGCGCACGATGTCGGTGACCGACTCGTCGAAGGCCCACGGGTTATGCGGGGCGACGGTCGACGAGACCTTGATCGACACGTAGTCGATGTCATCGCGGCCCAGCAGTCGCAGGGTGCCGTCGAGGCGGCGGCGCGCCTCATTCTTGCCCAGCACGGCCTCGCCGAGCAGGTTGACGTTCAGTCGCACGCCGTTCTTTTTGATCTTGGTGATGGCTGGGCCGAGTTTCGTGTCGGTCGCATCGATCACGAGGTGGCCGACCATGCCGCGCAGCACCCGGCGGGCGATGGGTACCACGACTCCGGGCAACAGCGGGGCCATCGTGCCGCCCAGCCTGACCGCGGCACGCATCGGCAGCGGCAAGAACGCCGGAACGTTCGGTGCGATCGACCGCAGCGCTGCCGCGGCGACCCGCAGGTCTTCGGGGCGCACGACGCCGTCGACGAAGCCGACGGTGAAGTCGAGGCCCGCCGGGTCTTTCAGTACGCCGGCGAGCCGTGCACCGGCCGTGTCGACCGGAATGTGCGAGGCCTCGCTCAGCCACCGCCTGACGAGCGCGGTCGTCGCGTCGGTGAGGGCGGCGTTGTCTGTCACAGGCACAGGCACAGGCACAGGAACAGTCGCGAGCGCATCGGCTACATCAGTCATGCACTCAGTATTCGTCTAAGCTGACATCAGCAAAAGCGAACGTTTCTTACGCATATTCATCAATTCAACTGAAGTATCAGGAGAGCCGGATGCTCGACCCTCACCGCCTCGAGCTGCTGCGCGAGCTGTCGATTCGCGGAACCATGGCCGCGGTCGCCGAATCGCTGAAGTACAGCCCCTCGGCGGTGTCGCAACAGCTCACTCTGCTCGAGAAAGAGGCTGGCACAACGCTGTTCCGCAAGGTCGGCAGGCGGGTGCAGCTCACCCCGCAGGCCGACATTCTCGTGCGGGCCGCTGGCGAGCTCGCCGACGTGCTCGAGCGAGCTGAAACAGAATTGCAGGCATCGCACACCACCATCCGAGGTCGCGTGCGAGTGGCGGTCTTTCAGTCGGCGGCACTCGCACTGATGCCCGAGGCGCTGCTGCGCATGGCCGAGCAGCACCCTGAGGTGAGGGTCGAGATGGTGCAGAAAGAGCCAGAAGAAGCCTTGCACGAAACCTGGGCCCGCGACTTCGACCTGGTCATCGCCGAGCAGTATCCCGCGCACTCGGTCGCCTGGTTGCCGGGCCTGCACCGCCGCGACCTCACCTCAGACGAGATCATGCTGGCGGTGCCGCCGCCCCGGCCTGCGCCTGCGCCTGCGGCTTCGAGTGTCGCGCCTGTGGCTTCGCTTCCCCCCGAGGTTCGACTGACGCCTGAGCCCACGTCTCGCGGGCGGGCCCACCCTGCCGCATCACCCGGCCAGCGGGTCGCCGTGTCGCCGGGCCGCTCGACCACCGTCACTGCGACGACCGCCGAGCCCACAATCGGCGAGCCGCCGGGCCGCTCGATCACCGAGACTGCGATTGCGGCTGAGGCCGCCGCGCCCGCGCTCGCCCCAATCGCCTCGATACAGGATGCCCGGGGCCGAGCGTGGGTCATGGAACCCGCCGGCACAGCCTCACGCCACTTCGCCGAACAACTCTGCCGCTCGGCCGGCTTCGAGCCCGATGTGCGTTATGAAACGGCAGACCTGCAGACGCACATCCGCCTCGTCGAGTCGGGCAACGCCGTCGCCTTGCTGCCGAACCTGCTCTGGGCCGGTCGCGAGGTGAGTTGCACGCTGCTGGCGCTCGCCGGGCATCCACACCGCACCATCTTCACCGCCCAGCGCGAAGCCGGCCTGCAGTCTCCCGCGCTCGAGGCCGTGCGCTCCGCCCTCGAGCAATCGGCCGCGCGGTTCTGAGTCATCGCCGAATCGCCTACCGCCCATCGCCCTCGGCTCTCCGCCCATCGCCCATCGCCCATCGCCCTCCGAGCGCGATGTTTCCGGGCGAGAGCGACCTTCCAAACGGCTCATCTGATCCGCAAACCCGCGTTCGTGGCATTCGTTATTGGCGGGGGCCATAACGGGGGCCAGGTTGTCGTGCCGCTGGTGGGCGCCTTAACGGGGGCCAGGCTGTCGTGCCGCTGGTGGGCGCCGGATGCTCGTTCCGCTCGCCGCCGTCGGGCGGTGTATGGGCGTCTTGTCGCCCCTCCGACCTCGTGCATGTGCGCCGCTCGCGTGCTCCCCGACTGCGGCCTGGTCGAAACGGCGGAGAATCCGCCACAGTACCGCCCTATAGCCGCCACCCCCTCGAATCCTCCGCTGTTTTACCCACCCCGCCACCCCGCCGCCCACCCCGCACCCCACCCGTCGTCAGTGCGCCCGCCTGGCGCGGCCGTTGCGGTCGCCGCGCCGCCGTTGTCAGCCCGCCCGCCCGCCGCGCCCGCCCCGCACCCCGCCTTCCCCACCGCCCGCTCCCGCTCGCCCTAGGCTGGCGTGCATGAGCCCCCTCTCACGCCGGCAGTTTCTGCTCACTGCGGGCAGCTCGGTAGCGGCCGCATCGTTGCTCGCCGCGTGCTCGAGCCCCGCACCTCAGCCGACCCTCAGCCCTACCGATACCCCCACGAGTACGCCGACACCGACGCCCGTGGGCCCGCCCGACTGGGCAGCGCTCCAGGCCCAGGTGAAAGGCACGCTCGTGCTGCCGGCCGATCCGACCTACGGCAGCGTGAAGCTCACGGAGAATCCGCGTTATGACGATGCACAGCCGCTGGGCATCCTGCAGGCCAGTTCGGCAGCTGATGTCGCCGCGGGGCTGGCGTTCGCCACGAAGTACGCTCTGCCGCTTGCCATGCGCGCCGGCGGACACAACTACGAGGGCTGGTCGGCGGGCGGCGCCGCCGGCTCCGGCGTCGCGCCCTCGTTCGTCATCAGCACGGCGACGCTCACCGACGTGACGCTCAGCCAAGACCAATCCACCGTGCAGGTGGGGGCCGGGGCGTCTCTCGCCCAGGTCTACAACACCGTCGGCAACGCTGGCCGGGCCATCGCGGGCGGATCTTGCGCGACAGTCGGCGTCACCGGCCTCACGCTCGGCGGGGGAGTCGGCGTGCTCGTTCGCGCTTTCGGCCTCGCCTGCGACCAGCTCACCGGCGTCGAGATCGTCACCGCCGACGGCACCGTGCACGAAACGAGCGCGACGACCGGCGAAGACCTGTTCTGGGCCTGTCAGGGCGGCGGGGGTGGCCAGCTCGGCATCGTCACCGGCCTCACGTTCAAAACCCAAGCCGCCCCGCCCGTCACCACGTGGTATGTCGAGTGGCCCTGGTCGGCCGCCGCTGACGTCATCGCGGCCTGGCAGACCTGGGCGCCGAGCGCCGACAACAACCTCTGGTCGACCCTCAAGCTGCTGGGCGGCGAGACTCACCAGGGCGACCCGAGCGTTTCGGTCTCGGGAACCTGGATCGGCGACCAGGGCGACCTCTCCACCCAGATCGCGCCCCTCATGAATGGCGTCAGTGCATCGCCCAGCACGAATCAGTCGTTCCAGCACACCTACGTCGACGCGATGATGATCGAGGCGGGCTGCCAGAACACTCCCATCGCGCAGTGCAATACCGGCCCGGGCTGGTCGCTCACTCGCGAGCCCTCGTCGGGAACATCCAACATCGGCTACACGACCCTCGACGCGTCGGGCATCAGCGACCTCCTCGCCCAGGTCACTGCGGCGCAGAATGTCTCGGGCATGACCGAGGGCGGCATCTCGATGGATGCTCTGGGCGGCGTCGTGGCGACCGTCGACCCGAGCGCCACCGCCTTCGTGCACCGAAAAGCCCTGATGACGGTGCAATACACCGCGACCTTCGCCGTCGGCGCCGACCCGGCGCCGTTCGACGCCTACGTTCGCGGCTTTCGCACCACCATGACGAACCATTGGCAGAATTGGGCCTACGTGAACTACTGCGACGCCACTGTTCCCGATGCCACCACCGCCTACTTCGGAGCCAACCTGCCGCGCCTCACCCAGCTGAAACAGCAGTACGACCCGCACACCCTCTTCACCCAGCCCCAGTCGTTCTGAGTTCGGTGCCGGCGCGGTAGTTGGGCGCATCCGCGGTAGCTCGCACCACCGCGCTCGTGCCGGACTACCGAGCATGTGCCGAACCACCGCGTGCCGAACTACCGCGATCGTGCCGAACCAACGCGCGCCGAACTACCGCGCATGCGCCGCACCGCCGCGCGCCGCACCACCGCCCGCCGAAACACCGCCCGCAAGCGCCGACCCCACGCGTGCGCGGCTCGAGCCCGCACTACGCGGGCCGAAAGGTAAGCTGGCGCCGTGCTTCTCAGTGACCGCGACATCAGAACAGAACTCGAGAGCGGGCGTGTCGGGCTGGCTCCTTACGAGCCCGCCATGGTGCAGCCCTCGAGTGTCGACGTGCGACTCGACCGCTTCTTTCGCCTTTTCGACAACCACAAGTACCCCTTCATCGACCCGGCAGAAGACCAGCCAGAGCTGACCCGCCTCATCGAGGCCAAGAGCGACGAGCCGTTCATTCTGCACCCCGGCGAGTTCGTGCTCGGGTCGACATTCGAGCAGGTCACCCTGCCCGACGACATCGCGGCCCGTCTCGAGGGCAAGAGTTCGCTCGGCCGGCTGGGCCTGCTCACGCATTCCACCGCCGGATTCATCGACCCGGGCTTCTCGGGGCACGTCACACTCGAGCTGTCGAACGTCGCAACCCTGCCCATCAAGCTCTGGCCCGGAATGAAGATCGGCCAGCTCTGCTTCTTTCAGCTCTCGTCTCCCGCCGAGCATCCGTACGGATCTGCCCAGTACAGCTCCCGCTACCAGGGCCAGCGGGGCCCGACCGCTTCACGCTCGCACCTCAACTTTCACCGCACCGACGTCTCGGGCGAGCACCCCACGCTGGGCGGCCACGACTAGCGTCACGCGAAAACCCGACGCCCTGGTCGCGCGTCGGCAGCCCGAGAGACAATGGGTGAGTGCCCGAAGCCGATGTCGCCCGCCTGAAACGGGTGGCGTACGCCCGCGACAGCTCCGACGACGAGCGGATGCTCGCCCTCTGCACCCTCGAACAGCTCGCCGCTGACGCCGTCGCTGCTCACCGCGCGGCTGACGCGGAGTCGTCGGCCGACGCCGAGCGTCGCGTGCGCCGCACCACCGAGCGTCGCCGACGCCTGAGGATTCTGCGCACCACCACCATCGCAGCCGCCGTCGCCGTGCTGATCGGTTTCGGCGTGACCGCGTACGCCACCTCGGGCGGTTCGGGCGGCTCGCTCGCGGGGACGACATCGGCATCGCCGTCGCCGAGCGGCAACGGCACGGCAAGCGGCAGCGCGAACAGCGGCAGCGCGAGCAGCGGCAGTACGAGGGGCGGCAGCCCGAGCGGCGGCGGTACGGGCACAGGGCCGGCTGGCAACGGCGCGGCCGCGGGCGCGGGCGCGTCGAGCTCCTACGGCATCGGCGGCGACTCGGCGAATTCCGCCGGCGTCGGGGCGGCCGGCGACAGCACGGGGTTGGGCTACGGGCCACCGGCAGCTGGTGCCCTGAACAGCGACGGAGCGAGCACCACCTACTCCAACGCGACTCACTCGGTGTCGAGCGATTCCGGCGCTACGCGTGCAACGGGGAGCACCTCAGAACGCTTCGGCTCCGACGGCTCCTCGCAGTCGCCACTGGGGGGCAGCGCCGCCCTGTCGCCCGCGCTCATCTTCACCGTCGCGCAGACCGCCGCCGATCATCCGGCCTCCGTGATTCCGGGCGACACCGTCGAATCCACCTACCGGCTGCTGAGCCGCGGCCAGTACACTCCCGGCTCCGCCTACGCTGCCCTCTCGTCTGACGGACGCATCTGCCTGGTCGTTTTCGGCGGCGATTCTGACTTCGGCGAGACCTGTCAGAGCGTGCTGCTCACCCTCGCCAACGGGCTGCAGGCGGGCGTGACGAGTTCGACGAACCTCAATCCGCGGTCGGGATCACAGCTCGTGACGGTTGTGCACTTCGCCGCCACCTGGAACACCGACGGCACCTTCTCGCTCGCCGTCACCGACCCCCCTTCGTCGCAGCCCGCCGGCTGAGGCGCGCTGCGCGTCATGCGCCCCCGTTCGCGCCCACGCCTCACGCAGAGCCGCGCGCCACGCAGAGCCGCGCGCCACGCAGAGCCGGGCCTCACGCAGAGCCTCGCCCCACGCAGAGCCATGCGCGCCGCACCCGCGTCCGTTCGCCCCCGGCCCGCCCGCCACCCCCGCCGGTCCGCCGCACTCCGCGCCACCCGTCCGCTGCACCCCGCCGCACCCGCGATAGCCTCGAAGGGTGACCACCACCCGTACCTTCGCCGCCGCCCTGTTCGACATGGACGGCACCCTCATCGACTCCACTCCCGCCATCGACCGGTCGTGGACCCGCTGGGGCGAAGAGTGGCAGATGGATCCCTCGTTCCGCATCGGAATGCACGGCCGCCCCGCGCGCCAGATCATCGAGGCCCTGGTGGCGCCCGAGCAAGCGGAGGAGGCGTTCGAACGGGTCGAACAGCTCGAGCTTGACGACGTCGACGACATCGTCGTGCTCGACGGTGCCACCGAGCTTCTCGCAGCCCTTCCCGACGAGCGCCGAGCCATCGTGACTTCGTGCACGCGCCGGCTCGCGGCCGCACGCATCGCGGGGTCGGGCATCCCGGCGCCCCGTACCGTGGTCACCATCGACGACACCTCGCGCGGCAAGCCTTACCCCGACCCCTTTCTCGAAGGAGCCCGGCGTCTCGGGGTCGACCCGCGCGACTGCGTGGTCTTCGAAGACGCCCCCGCGGGGATCGCCGCGGCGAAGGCTGCGGGGTGCTTCACTGTCGCCGTGGTCGGCACTCACACTCGCGCAGAACTCGTCGCCGATGTCGTGGTCGACCACCTCTCTGAGGTTGTCGTCACTCTGACGCCGCAGGGCTTTACGCTGACAACGCCTTAAGGCTCACCAACTGCGGCAACTGCAACGCGAGCCACGGGCTGAACGCCCACGGAGTGGTCTCGATGGCGGTCAGCAATGCGTCGAGTTCGACCCACTGGGTTTCGGCCACTTCGTCGGGGTTGGGCAGCAGGGCATCCTTCACCGTAGCGATATACACGGGGCAGATCTCGTTCTCGACGACGCCCGAGGCATCGACGGCGCGGTAGCGAAAGTCGGGCAGCGCGAGCTCGACCGTGGCCAACGTGACGCCGAGTTCGGCTGCCGCGCGGCGACTCACTGCCGAGGCGACGGCCTCGCCGGGCGCCGGATGCCCGCAGAAAGAATTGGTCCAGACGCCCGGCCACGTGCGCTTCGCCAGCGCTCGTCGCGTCACCAGAATGCGCCCCGCCTCGTTGAACACATGGCACGAAAAGGCCAGGTGCAGAGGGGTATCGTTCGTGTGCACCATGGCCTTGTCTGCCACGCCGATCGGCTCTCCGTCGTCGGAGAGCAGCACCACTTGTTCTCGTACCAGGGTCATGAGGCTCCTCTCGCGATTAGACAGCCTGCTGAGCAATCTAAATCAGCACAGCAGGTCGGCGCCTCCTTTGCAAGGGCTTGACCGCCTCCCGCCCAGTTCTGGCCTCGTGGGTTACGCTCGCACTGTGGAACCTACAGACCTCGCGGTTGCCGCAGAGCGCAGGCAGAATCAGGTCGATGCTGTGCTCGACCGCTTCTTCGCCCTCTCGAAGGTGCGGGCCGAAGCGGTCGGGTCGCAGTACCTGACGCTCTGGCAGACTCTTGAGCGCAACACGTCGGGCGGCAAGCGCTTTCGACCGTCGATGGTCATGGGGGCATACGAGTCGCTCGGCGGAACGGATTACGAAGCGGCGGCGCACGTGGGAGCCGCTTTCGAGTTGCTGCACACCGCCCTCATCGTGCACGACGACGTCATCGATCGCGACTTCATTCGCCGCGGCGGCGTCAACGTGTCTGGTGTCTATCGCGACTTCGCGCAGACTGCAGGCATCCCGGTGCCGGCCGCCGAACATCGGGGGCTCTCGGTGGCGGTGATCGCGGGCGATCTGGCCCTGTTCAACGCCTTCCGCATGATCGACAAGGCCGGTCTGGCCGACGCGATGCGCCAGCGGCTGCACGACATTTTCGACGAGGCCATGTTCGCCTCGGCAGCGGGCGAGCTCGTCGACGTCGACTTCTCTCAGCTCAAGTCCATGCCCACGGTCGACGAAGTAGTCGACATGGAGCGGCTGAAGACGGCCGTCTATTCGTTTCAGGCCCCCCTCGAAGCCGGCGCGGTGCTCGCCGGGGCATCCGACGACGCCGTGCGGTCGCTTGCAGCGTTCGGCAGTTACGTGGGCATCGCTTACCAGATCGTAGATGATCTGCTCGGAGTCTTCGGCGACGAAGCGGCGACCGGCAAGACGACCATCGGCGACCTGCGCGAGGGCAAACGCACCGTTCTCATTGCGTATGCGTCGGGCCGTCCCGAGTGGATCGAGATCTCTCGCTGGCTCGGGCTGCCCGACCTCACACGTGCCCAGGCCGGGGTGGTGCGCCGCGAACTCGAAGAGTGCGGTGCCCGAGCCTACGCCGAGGGTCTTGCGCGTGACTTCGGAACCAAGGCGCTGGCCGAACTCGATTCGCCCGCTCTGCCCGACACGGTTCGTGACGAGTTTCGTCCCGTGCTCGACTCTGTTCTCGACAGGGTGCGATGACGTCTACTGCTCGCTCGCTGTACGACACGGTCGCCTCCGAAACCGCGAGCATCGTCATCCATCGGTATTCCACGTCGTTCGGCCTGGCCTCGCGCCTGCTCGGCAGAGACGTGCGGCAGCACGTAGAGAACATCTACGCCTTGGTGCGCCTGGCCGACGAGGTAGTCGACGGGGTCGCCGCCTCGGCGTCGCTCTCGCTCCCGGCGATCACCCGGCTGCTCGATACCCTCGAGAGCGAGACGCTCGAGGCGATCGAGGTCGGCTACAGCACGAACCTCGTCGTGCACGCCTTCGCCCTCACCGCCCGCGACGTGTCGTTCGGGGCCGAGCTTGTGGAGCCGTTCTTCGCTTCTATGCGAGCCGATCTCACCGAGGTCGAGCACACGCCCGAGAGCTTCGAGCGCTACGTGTACGGATCGGCAGAGGTGGTGGGGCTGATGTGCTTGGCTGCATTCCTGCACGGGCATGTGATTCCGGATGCCCGGCGGGCCGCTCTCGTCGACGGGGCCCGGCACCTCGGCGCTGCGTTTCAGAAGATCAACTTCTTGCGTGATCTGTCGGCCGATTTCGCGGGACTCGGGCGCAGCTACTTTCCCGGGGTCAACGTCGCCACCTTCAGCGAAGGGGCGAAGTCGGCCATTCTCGACGACATCGACGACGACCTGCGCATCGCCCGTGCGGTGCTGCACGATCTGCCGCCGTCGAGCAGGCGGGCTGTCGCCCTCGCTCAGGGGTTGTTCGATGAACTCACCACGAGGCTACGGTCGACGCCGGCTTCGGTGCTGGCCGAGACGCGCATCCGGGTGCCCAACCCCGTAAAACTGCGCATAGCGGCTTCGGCCGCCGCAGGTCGATTGCCGAGACAGCCGCCGCTGCACCTCGCACCCGGGCAGCCGAACCACCCCCCGACCAAGGAGACCGTGTGAACAGCGCCGACGAGAGCACCTCCGAGCTGCCCGACGAGGTGCCGCTTTCAGAGGCCGAGACCGTCGAGATAACGCGGCTGACCGAGATCGCCGACGCGACAGACGCGGAGTCGTTATTCGACTCGATGCTCGGCGGCGTGAAGCCGCACGCCGTCGTGATCGGCGCCGGTATCAGCGGTCTGGCGGCGGCCGGTCTGCTGGCCCGAGAAGGATACCGGGTCACGGTCGTCGAGAAGCGCGACCAGGTGGGCGGTCGCGCCGGCCTGTGGGAGAAAGACGGTTTTCGCTTCGACACCGGGCCCTCGTGGTACCTCATGCCCGAGGTCTTCGACCACTTCTACCGCCTGATGGGCACCACTGCGGCCGATCAGCTCGAGCTGCGGAAGCTCGACCCCGGTTACCGCGTGCATTTTCAAGACGAACACAACGCGATCGACATCGCGGCCTCGCGCGACGAGAACCTCGACCTCTTCGAGTCACTGGAGCCGGGCTCCGGAGTACGCATGGCAGGGTACCTCGACTCGGCCGCCGAAACGTACATGCTCGCAAAGGAATACTTTCTCTACTCGACCTTCGAAGATCTGCGCCCGCTTCTGAAAGGCCCTGTCGCTCGCCGTTCGCCTCGACTGGTGCGCCTTCTCGTCGAGTCACTCAACAGCTTCGCCGGGCGAACTGTGCGTGATCCTCGGCTGCTGCAGATCTTGGGGTACCCGGCCGTCTTCCTCGGCTCGTCGCCATATTCCACCCCGAGCATGTATCACCTCATGAGTCACCTCGACCTCGACGATGGGGTGCTGTACCCGCAGGGCGGGCTCAACCGCGTCATCGAAACCATCGCGCAGTTGGCCGTCGAGGCCGGGGTCGAAATCGTGACGGGTGCCGCAGTGAGCCGCATCGTGACGACTGACGACGTGGCAGAGGCGGTCGCGGCAGCGCATCCGGTTCCCGCGCCCGGCCCCTACGACTACGACACGCACGAATTCGATACCAACGTCATCGACCGCGACGAGCTGCGCCGCGTGCTCGAGGGCGAGGTTGAGTACGACTCGGTGCGGCAGGGAGCTGCAGCGTCGACTGCGGATGCGGCAGGCCCGAGCGGCTCGAGTGCGGCGGGGCCGGCTGCCTCCCGCACGAACGAAACGACGAAGTCGGAGACCGCCGGTGAGGGTGGCTCGAAGGGCGCTGCGGTACCGGCCCGCGTTTCGGGCATCCAGTACCTCGACGAAGCGGGAACGGCGCACTCGCTCGACGCCGACATCGTGGTCGCCGCGGCCGATCTCGAGCATGTCGAGACGACGATGCTGCTGCCCGAACTGCAGACCTACCCGGCGAGCTACTGGGCGAAGAAGACGGCGGGCCCGAGCGCCGTACTCATCTATCTGGGGGTCAGCGGCGAGCTGCCAGAGCTGTTGCACCACACCCTCTTCTTCACGAAGAGCTGGAAGGCCGACTTCACCAAGATCTTCGGCAAAACAGGCATCGCAGGCCTCGGCAAGCGCGTCGAGACCTCGGTACCGAGCCCCGCCTCGATCTACGTCTGCCGGCCGAGCGCAACGGATGCCTCGGTGGCACCCGAGGGCTCTGAGAACCTGTTCGTGCTGGTGCCGATTCCGGCGGATCCGGGCATCGGACACGGCGGAGAAGACGGCGCGGGCTCCCCTCAGGTCGAAGCCATCGCCGACGAAGCGATCGCCCAGATCGCCAGCTGGGCGGGCATTCCCGACCTCGTCTCGCGCATCACGGTGCGCCGCACCGTCGGCCCGGCCGACTTCGCCTCCGACCTCAACGCCTGGAACGGCACAGCGCTCGGCCCCGCTCACACCCTCGGCCAGAGCGCGTTCTTCCGCGCCGGAAACGTGAGCAAGAAGGTGCAGGGCCTCTACTACGCGGGCGGCTCGACCATCCCCGGCATCGGCCTGCCGATGTGCCTCATCAGTGCCGAGCTCGTGATCAAGCGGCTGCGCGGCGACACCTCCACCACGGCTCTGCCCGAGCCCCCGCTCACGCCGCGCCCCGCGCCTCCCACCCCCGACTCCGCCTGATGGCACTGCTCTACCTGCTCGGCCTGCTCGTGGCGCTCACCGGCATGGTCGTACTCGATCGCCGCTTTCGCCTCTTCTTCTGGGCCGATGCCCGTCGCGCTGCCATCGTGCTCGTCGTCGGCGTACTGTTCTTTCTCGGCTGGGATGTCGCGGGCATCGGCCTGGGCATCTTCTTTCGCGGCGAGACCTCGTTCATGACGGGCATCCTGATCGGCCACGAGTTGCCGCTCGAAGAGCTGTTCTTTCTCACCCTGCTCTGTTACCTGACCATGAACCTGTTCGCCGCGGTGAGCCGGATGCTCGGCCGCCGTCGCCCGAGCGCAACCACCCACAACGGCACCGCCGCGGGCGGCGACGCATGAGCTACTGGGGCCTGAACGCGTTCTTTCTCGCTGCCGCCGTGCTGCTCGTCGCCGTCGCTCGCGTCGTTCGCCGTCGCCCGCGGATTCTGCCGCTCGTGGTCACCGCGATCATCCTCCTCGTCATTACCGCCGTCTTCGACAACGTGATGATCTCGATCGGCCTCGTCGGCTACAACCGCGACCTCATCTCGGGCGTCTTCGTAGGCGTCGCCCCGCTCGAAGACTTCGCCTACGCGCTCGGCGCTGTGCTGCTGCTGCCCGCTCTGTGGGCCCTCCTGCCAACCCACACCGGCAGCGACAGGAAAAGAGAATGAGCAGAATCGGCGAGGTACTGCTGTCGTCGCGGCCGCTGTCGTGGGTGAATACCGCGTTTCCGTTCGCGGCGGGCTACCTGCTCACCACCCGCGAGATCGACCTCACGTTTGTGCTCGGCACGATCTACTTTCTGGTTCCGTACAACCTCGCCATGTACGGCATCAACGACGTGTTCGACTACGAGTCCGACCTGCGCAACCCCCGCAAGGGCGGCGTCGAGGGTGCGGTGCTCAGCAAGCGGCTGCACCGGCCGATCCTCATTGCGGCGGCCGCCACGAACATCCCGTTTCTGGTCTATCTCGTCATCGTCGGCTCGCCGCTGTCGTGGCTGGTGCTCGCCATCAGCGTGTTCGCCGTTATCGCCTACAGCGCCCCGCGGCTGCGCTTCAAAGAGCGCCCTTTCGTCGACTCGCTGACCTCGAGCACCCACTTCGTGAGCCCTGCTGTCTACGCACTGGTGCTCGCCGGCGCCGTCTTCACCCCGCAACTCTGGGCGCTGCTCGTGGGGTACTTTCTGTGGGGCGTCGCGAGCCACGCCTTCGGTGCGGTGCAAGACATCGTGGCCGATCGTGAGGGCGGAATCGCCTCGATCGCCACGGTCATAGGCGGGCGGATGACCGTGCGATTCTCCTTCGCCGCGTATGTGCTGGCTGGCATCCTGATGCTGTTCACCGCTTGGCCCGGCCCGATAGCCGGTCTGCTCGCGCTGCCCTATGCCGTCAGTGTGCTGCCGTTCTGGTCGATCACCGATGCAGATGCCGAACGAGCCAACGCCGGATGGCGCCGCTTTCTCTACCTGAACTTCATCACGGGTTGCGTCGTGACCCTCTTGCTCATCTGGTACTGGGTGCTCACGCCTGGCTACTACACGCTCATCCCGTGACCTGGCTGCTTACGAGTTGATGCGGATCGCCTTCGCGGAGACAGGGATGAGCACGGCGAGGCCGATGGCGATGACCAGAACGATGCCGAGAATTCCCCAGTACTGCGCGCCGCCGATCGAGACGAAGATGGCGAAGGCCGTCGGCGCCAGAAAGGTGGCCGCTTTGCCGGTGGTGGCGTAGAGGCCGAAGATCTCGCCCTCACGGCCGGCCGGAATCATGCGGGCAAGGAACGAGCGCGAAGCCGACTGCGCGGGGCCGACAAACAGGCACAGCGCCAGCCCGAAGATCCAGAACGCGGTCTGCCCGGCGTCGTGCAAGAAGAACACGGCCAGTCCGCAGATCACCAGCCCGATCAGTGCGGCGACGATCACCGGCTTCGGGCCGATGCGGTCATCCAGTCGGCCGACCACCACAGTCGAGACGCCGGCGGTGACGTTGGCCGCGATCGCGAACACGATCACCTCGGAAGGCGAGAAGCCGAAGGTGCCGGCAGCCAGCACGCCGCCGAACGTGAAGACGCCGGTGAGGCCATCCCGAAACACCGCGCTGGCGATCAGAAAGTAGAGCGTCTGCCGACTCTCGCGCCACAGCCGGGCGATGTCGCGGCCGAGCCGGGCGTACGAGGCGAAGAAGCTCACCTTTTTACGCGCGACGGCGGCCGGTGCGTGGTACTCGGGAACCGCGAGCAGAACGGGCAGGGCGAAGATGCCGAACCAGATGGCGGCGATCAGCATCGAGACCCCGCACCGAGAGCCCGTTCGCGCTCGTCACGCCGAACAGCCCCACGTCGGGGTGGATGAACCCGAAATACACGATCAGCAGCAGCACGATGCCGCCGAAGTAGCCCATCGACCAGCCGAAGCCGCTGACTTTGCCGATGGTGCGCCGCGTCGACACGCTCGTGAGCATCGCGTTGTAGTTCACCTGCGCGAACTCGAAGAACAACGTGCCGGCCGCCAGCAGAAGCAAGCCGAGCCAGAGGTAGTTCGGCGAGGCCTGCACGAAGAACATGAGGGCGAGAATGACGACCACAATGTAGCTGTTTACCGCCAGCCAGAACTTGCGCCGGCCAGACGCGTCGGAGCGCTGCCCGGTTATGGGGGCCAGCAGGGCGACCAGCAGGCCCGCGATGCCCAGGGTCCAGCCGAGCTGTGCCGATACGAAGGTCTCGTCGCCGAAGGGGTGGCTCGTGCTGTTGCCGGTGAGGTAGACCGTGAACACAAACGTGGTCGCGACGGCGTTCAGCGCAGCGCTGCCCCAATCCCACAGCCCCCAGGCCAGCACGCGCGAACGCGGGATCGTCGTGGTGGGCTCAGCCGATTCTGCCGCCGTTGCAGTCATGTGCACACAGTACCGGCGGCGGGTAAACCGGAGGTGTATTGAAAGTTGAGTCGATAACACTCAAGTTTTTGCGTTTCGACTTGACACCGGTGGATGCTCGGGTAAACTTGAGCCCATAAGACTCAACGTTAAGCCCATCCCGGCTGAGAGCGCCCTGAGTCTGATGCATCTTTAGCCGGCCGTCAGGCCAAGAAGGAGTAAAGCACATGGCTCGTGCCGTAGGAATCGACCTCGGAACCACCAACTCGGTTGTATCCGTGCTCGAAGGTGGAGAACCCACCGTCATCGCCAATGCGGAGGGGTTCCGTACCACTCCGTCAGTCGTCGCATTCACCAAAGACGGCGAGGTGCTCGTCGGTGAGACCGCGAAGCGCCAGGCCGTCACCAACGTCGACCGCACCATCTCCAGCGTGAAGCGCCACATCGGCACCGACTGGACCGTCGCCATCGACGACAAGAAGTACACCCCGCAAGAGATCTCGGCGCGTATTCTCGCCAAGCTCAAGCGCGACGCAGAGTCCTACCTCGGTGACAAGGTCACCGACGCTGTCATCACCGTTCCCGCCTACTTCGGCGACGCCGAGCGTCACGCCACGAAAGAGGCCGGCGAAATCGCGGGTCTGAACGTTCTGCGTATCATCAACGAGCCCACCGCTGCGGCGCTCGCGTACGGCCTCGACAAGGGTAAAGAAGACGAGCTCATTCTGGTCTTCGACCTCGGCGGCGGTACCTTCGACGTGAGCTTGCTCGAAGTGGGCAAAGACGACGACTTCAGCACCATTCAGGTGCGTTCCACCGCGGGTGACAACCGCCTCGGCGGTGACGACTGGGATCAGCGCATCGTCGACTACCTGATCAAGCGCTTCAAAGACTCGACCGGCGTCGACGTCTCGAACGACAAGATCGCCAAGCAGCGTCTGAAAGAGGCCGCAGAGCAGGCGAAGAAGGAGCTGTCGGGTTCACTCTCGACGAGCATCCAGCTGCCCTACCTCTCGCTCACCGAGAGCGGCCCGGCCAACCTCGACGAGACCCTCAGCCGCGCCAAGTTCGAAGAGCTCACCGCCGACCTGCTGGCCCGCACCGAGAAGCCGTTCCAAGACGTCATCAAGGAGGCCGGGGTTTCGGTCGCCGACATCTCGCACGTCGTTCTCGTCGGTGGCTCGACTCGTATGCCCGCCGTCGTGGCTCTGGTCAAGAAGCTGACCGGTGGCCGCGAGCCGAACAAGGGTGTCAACCCTGACGAGGTCGTCGCCGTCGGCGCCGCATTGCAGGCCGGCGTTCTGAAGGGCGAGCGTAAAGACGTTCTGCTCATCGACGTCACCCCGCTGTCGCTCGGCATCGAGACCAAGGGTGGCATCATGACCAAGCTCATCGACCGCAACACCGCCATTCCCACCAAGCGCAGCGAGACCTTCACGACCGCAGACGACAACCAGCCGTCGGTGGCCATTCAGGTCTTTCAGGGCGAGCGTGAGTTCACGCGCGACAACAAGAACCTCGGTACCTTCGAGCTGACCGGCATCGCGCCGGCTCCCCGGGGCATCCCGCAGGTCGAGGTCACGTTCGACATCGACGCCAACGGCATCGTGCAGGTGTCTGCGAAAGACAAGGGCACCGGCAAAGAGCAGACGATCACCATCACCGGTGGTTCGAGCCTGTCGAAAGACGACATCGCCCGCATGGTTCGCGAAGGCGAAGAGCACGCGGCCGAAGACAAGAAGCGCCGTGAGGCCGCGGAGGTTCGCAACACCAGCGAGCAGCTCGCGTACTCCATCGACAAGCTGATCAAAGACAACGAAGACAAGCTGCCCGAAGACGTCAAGACCGAGGTGCAGGCCGATGTGGATGCACTGAAGAGCGCCCTCGCAGGCGACGACGACGAGGCGGTCAAGACCGCGTTCGACAAGCTCAACGAGAGCCAGTCGAAGCTCGGCCAGGCCATCTACGCCAACTCGCAGGCCGAAGAGGCCGCCGCGGCCTCCGCTGGTGAGCAGCCTGCAGAAGAGGCGCCCTCTGACGAGGATATTGTTGACGCAGAAGTTGTCGACGACGAAGAGTCGAAAGAGCAGAAGTAACTATGGCCGAAGACGAATCAAAGCATGGCGGTAACAACCAGGGCGACGAGGAGTCAGGCGGCGTGAACAACGGGGCCGGGTCCGGTGCAGATGCAACGGACCCGGCGACGGGTGAGTCGGTCAATGACGCGGAGTTCGTCGAGGCCGAAGGCCCCGACGTCGAGACGCACACGTCTGAGGCAAACACCGGCGAAGACGATGACGATGGCTATTCAGAGGCAGCAGGAGAAGGTGAGACCGTGGGCGAGGGCGAGTTGAATGACGACGACCTCAGTTTTCTCGAGGCCGTGAGTGCCGGTGAGACCCAGGATTCCGACCTCGCTGCCGAGCGACTCGCTGACCTGCAGCGGGTGACCGCCGAGTACGCGAACTACCGTAAGCGCACCGAGGCCAACCGCGAGATCGAGCGTGAGCGCACGGTCGGCGAAGTGGTCAAGGTTCTGCTGCCGGTGCTCGACGACTTCGACCGTGCCGGAAAGCACGGCGACCTCGCCGAGGGTCCATTCGTGTCGATCGCGGCCAAGCTCCGCACGGGCATCGAGCGCTTCGGCCTGACGCCATTCGGCGCGAAGGGCGATATGTTCGACCCGCAGATCCACGAGGCGATCTTTCAGCAGCCCAGCGCTGATGTGCAGATCGAGACCGTGGCAGACGTGGTCGAGACGGGGTATTACCTCGGGTCATCCTTGCTCCGTGCGGCCAAAGTTGTCGTAGCGGTGCCGAATGGCTAGCCAGGATTGGTTCGATAAAGACTTCTACAAGGTGCTCGGGGTGTCGAAAGACGTCACCGAGGCCGACCTGAAGAAGCAGTATCGAAAGCTGGCTCGACAGTTCCACCCGGACTCCAACCCCGGCGACGCGTCGGCAGAAGCGAAGTTCAAAGAGATCAGCGAGGCCAATTCGGTTCTCTCCGACCCCGAGCAGCGCAAAGAGTACGACCAGATTCGCGCGATGGGTTCTGGCGCTCGCTTCACGGCGGGTGGCCAGGGCCAGTCGGGCGGTTTCGAAGACGTCTTCGGTGGCATGTTCGGCGGGGGCGCAGGCGGTCGAGGCGGCGGTGCGAGCAATGCCAACTACTCGTTTCAGCAAGCCGGTTACGACGATCTGCTCGGCGGCATGTTCGGCGGCAACCAAGGCTTCGGTCAGCCCAGCGGCGGCTTTCGTGGTTTCGGTGGGCCGAGCCGCGGGCGCGACATCAGTGCGCGCACGACGGTCGACTTCGTCACCGCTACCAAGGGCGACACCATCAAGCTGCAGACGTCTGAGGGCGGCACCATTACGGTGAAGATTCCCGCCGGCGTCTCCGACGGGCAGAAGATCAAACTGCGCGGCAAGGGTGAGAAGAGCCCCGACGGCGGCGAGACCGGCGACATCGTCTTGACGGTGTCGGTGCGCAAGCACCCGGTCTTCGAGCGCGACGGGCTCAACCTCCGGGTGAACGTGCCGGTCACGTTCGTCGAGGCGACGCTCGGTGCGACCATCGAGGTTCCGACGCTCGGCGGTGAGCCCGTGAAGCTGCGGGTCGCCGCGGGCACGCCCAGCGGCCGTGTTCTGCGGGTCAAGGGTCGCGGCGTCGAAACGGCGAAAGGCACGGGCGACTTGCTCGCCGTCGTGCAGGTCGCGGTTCCGTCGCATTTGTCAGACGAGGCGCGCGAGGCTCTCGAGGCCTTCCACGCGCTCGAACCGAACGAGAACCCGCGGGCCGAACTGCTCGCCAAGGCACACGAGTAGATACGAGACGCGCCGACGCGCGTGGGGCGATTTCCGGGCATCCGTTCGCCGGCGAGTGCACACTGAATACGAAGCGAGCGGTACACGACGAACGAAGGGCGAACAGGAGGGCACCATGAGTATTCCCATGAATGAAGAGGCCCCCCTGTTCGCCATCGCCGTCGCTGCCGAGCTGGCCGAGATGCACCCGCAGACGCTGCGGCAGTACGACCGGCTCGGGCTTGTGGTTCCGAGGCGCACGGTGGGCAAGTCGCGGCGATACTCATTGCGCGACGTCATGCAGTTGCGTGAAATCGCGCGGCTGGGTGCCGAGGGCATCTCGCTCGAGGGTATCCGGCGCATTCTCGAACTCGAGAACCTCAACCAGCAGCTCGCGACGCGCGTTCGCGAACTCGAAAGCGCCCTCGCGGACGAGCTGCTCACGCGCCCCGGCCGCCGCGTCTTCGCTGCCGGCACCGAAGGAGGCGCGGTTTCGCTGCGCAGCGGCTCCCGCACCCAGCGCCGCACCGAAGTCGTCGTCTGGCGCCCCTGACCCCGCTGACTCGCCTCCGCCCGACCTGACTTTGCGAGATCACGATAAGTCCCCCGAACTTCACGTTTTGGGGCACTTACTGCGATCTGAGTGAGGGTCGCCGGCGCGTCGAGCGGGGTGCGGGGGATGCGAGGATGGGGGCATGACGATTGCGCCCCTCGGACTTCTTCTCGATATCGACGGGCCCATCGCGTCACCGCTTACGCGCACCATCGTGCAGCCGAGCATTCCGGGCGACCTCGTGAAGCTGGTCGCGGCCGGCGTGCCGATTGCCTTCATCACCGGGCGCAGCGACACGTTCGTTCGCGAGCAGGTCGTGGTGCCCCTGATGGCGGCGGGTTTGGCCGACGCGCTCGCCGGGGGCGGGCGGATGTTCGTGGTCTGCGAAAAGGGCGCAGTCTGGTTCACCATGGGGGCGCAGGGCGCGGGGCCGGTCGAGGTCGACAACACCGTTGCTCTGCCGCAGTACTTCGCCGACGAGATTCGCCGCGTGGTCGACGAACGATTCGCCGACACGATGTTCTTCGACAATACCAAGCGCGCGATGGTGTCGGTCGAGCAGCGGCACGAAGTCGATGCGGCGGTCTTTCAGCAGCAGCAGCCCCTCTACAACGAGGCCGCCTTCGAGGCACTCGTCGAGCACGGACTCGGTGCGCGTTACGGCGACCGTGAGGTGCCGAACGCCGCGGGAGACGTGCCCTATCGCATCGACCCGACGATCATCTCGTCAGACGTCGAGTCGGTCACGCTCGACAAAGATCGTGGTGCCGAACGCGCTCTCAGCTACTTCGTCGAGCACGGCGAGGTTCCGCACACCTGGCGCTCGGTGGGTGACTCACGCAGCGACTACAAGATGGCCGACTACCTCTACGCCGCCGGCTACGACGTGGCCCATGTCGATGTTCGGCCGGCCGACGGCCTGCTCGAGCGCCCCTATCGGGTCATCGTGGAGGGTGACCTCATCCACGACGAGGCGGGTGCGGCGTTTCTGTCGTACTGGGTGCGGAAGCTGGGTCTCTGACCGCTCGGTTCTCTGTGGCCACCCGGTTCCCTGTGGCCACCCGGTTCCCCGGCGCCAGTCGGTTCCCCGCGGTCACTCTGTCGTCAGTGCCCGCCCGAGCGACACCCGTGAACGCGGGCGCGTTCTTCGCCCGAAGTGCCGCACGGGCATCCGCTCGCTGCCGCCAGAGGTCGCGCAGTCGGCGTAAGAACCGCGGCAACGACAGGTCTTCGTGAAGACAGTACGCGAAGATCAGCGCGACGGCGCCGGCACTGATGATGGCGTTGCGGATGATCTGCGAAACCACATCGCCCTGAACGGCGTCGGGGATATCCATGGTCTCGGCGATGCTGAGCGACGCGAAGAAGATCGAGCCGGAGACGACGAGGTGCGTCTGAATGCCCTCTTTGAGACCCACCAGTGCGAACAGCACGATGACCCAGGCGGCGTACCAGGGGTGGATGACCGTGGAAGACAGCACCGCGGCGGCGAATGCCAGGGCGGGGCGCATCAGGGGGTCGATCTTGCGCATGGTGAACATGATCCAGGCGACGAAGACCACCATGAGCCCCAGGGCCATCAGCTTGATGACCTCGACGGTCATGGTGCTGTCGAGGCCCAGCGCGTCGAGCGTGCCGCCGAAGGCGCCGGTGATGATGCTGACCGGCGCGTACCAATGCTGCACAGAGCCGGGCGTGGCGAGCGTGAACACCCAGCCGAAACCGACGTTCGTGATCCAGCCCAGTATGCCGAGAACGGCCGCCGAAAGGGCGAAGGAGGCGAGCCAGTATTTGATCGTGCTGCGCAGGGTTCGGTTCTGGCCGGCCCAGATGATTCCCACCACGGGCAGGGCCAGCAGGGCGATCGGTTTCACGCCGATCGCGGCGGTGACCAGCAGTGTCGCCACGATCGGGTGCTTCTTCAGCGCATAGTAGATGCCGGCTACCAGCAGGCCCAGCATCAGAGCATCGTTGTGGCCGCCGACCACGAAGTTGAACATGATGAGCGGGCTCGCCGCCACCAGCCACAGAACCTTCGCGGGCTCGACGCCACGCAAGCGGGCGATGCGGTACCCGAACAACGCGGTCGCCACCACGCTGGCGATGGCGATCAGCCGGAACAGCGCGATGGCGGTGACGGGCGACGTGTTGACCGCGCCCATGATCATCTGTTCGATCCAGAGAAAGAGCGGGCCGTACGGCGTTTTGGCGTTCGCCCACATCGGGTCGACCCCGATGTTGAACCAGCCGGGAAGAGCTGAGACGGCGTCGTTGTAGGGGTTGAACCCGGCGAGCATCAACCGGCCCTGCGCCACGTAGGCGAACATGTCACGCGTGTAGAGCGGAACGGAACACGCCAACGGCACGGCCCAGACGATCGATGCCGTCACGACCCGGCGCAGCCCCTCCGCGGGCTCGTTGCGCAGTTGAACGCCGAGCTTCAGCCACGCGATGATGAGCAGGATGCTCGCAGCAATGACCACGATCGAGAGCACGTAGCCCGCCACGTCGCTCGAGCGCAGCGTGCTGATAACGGGCCAGCCGAGCACGTTGGAGCCGGGGCCTATCCAGCCGACCCCCAGCGAACCGAGCGCGATGAAGAGCGAAGCCACCAGCCCCAGAATGAGCGGGGAGCCCAATTCTCGCCTCAGAATGCTCTTCACTGTAAATACTCTATGAGATACCACCTGTTAAGGGGATGACCGTGCGGTAAATAGTGGCGGAGCATCGGCATTTTCGGTAAACTTGAGCTAAGTCGACTCAAGTTTTGAATGAAAGGTAATACCCGGATGCAGCCGCAGAGCGGTCAGCAGAACGAGGAGCAGCAGAGCGCCCTCGAGAAGTACGGCGTCAATCTCACCGAGATCGCCGCCAGCGGCAAGCTCGACCCCGTCATCGGTCGAGACGCCGAGATCCGTCGTCTCAGCCAGGTGCTGACGCGGCGCACGAAGAACAACCCCGTGCTGATCGGCGAACCCGGCGTCGGCAAGACGGCGGTCGTCGAAGGCCTCGCCCAGCGCATCGTCGCGGGCGACGTCGCCGATTCGTTGAAGGGCAAGCAGCTCGTCTCGCTCGACCTCGCTGCCCTCGTTGCCGGGGCGAAGTACCGCGGCGAGTTCGAAGAGCGGCTGAAGGCCGTACTCAAAGAGATCAACGATGCCGACGGCCAGATCATCACGTTCGTCGACGAGCTGCACACGCTGATGGGTGCGGGGGGCGGCGAGGGCTCCGTCGCGGCCTCCAACATGCTCAAGCCCATGTTGGCCCGTGGTGAGCTGCGGCTCATCGGCGCGACCACGCTCGACGAATACCGCGAGTTCATCGAAAAAGACGCCGCTCTCGAGCGCCGCTTTCAGCAGGTATACGTGGGCGAGCCGTCAGTCGAAGACACGATTGCCATTCTGCGCGGGCTGAAAGAGCGTTACGAAGCGCACCACAAAGTGTCGATCGCCGATGCGGCGCTGGTCGCCGCCGCCTCTCTCTCAAACCGCTACATCACGGGCCGCCAGCTGCCCGACAAGGCCATCGACCTCATCGACGAAGCAGCTTCGCGCCTGCGCATGGAGATCGACTCGGCTCCCGTCGAGATCGATGAGCTGCGTCGCAGTGTCGACCGACTCAAGCTCGAAGAGCTCGCGCTCAAGAAAGAGAAAGACGAGGCCAGCAAACAGCGCCTCGAAAAACTGCGTGCCGACCTCGCGACTCGGCAGGCCGATCTCGATGTTCTGCAGCAGCGCTGGGAGAAAGAACGCGCCATTCTGAACCGCGTCGGTGAGCTGAAGACCCAGCTCGACGCTGCACGAATGGCAGCCGAGAAGGCGCAGCGTGAGGGCAACCTCGAGCGGGCATCCAAGTTGTTGTACGGCGAGATTCCCGTCATCGAGCGGCAGCTGCGCGAGGCAGAGAGCGCCGAGCAGAATCCCGACGTCGAGCGCATGGTGAACGAGCAGGTCACCGACGGCGACATCGCCGCCGTGATCGCTGCCTGGACGGGCATTCCCGTCGACCGCCTCACTCAGGGCGAAACCGAAAAGCTGCTGAACCTCGAGAACGAGCTGGGCAAGCGGCTCATCGGGCAGAAGGCGGCGGTCAGGGCCGTCGCCGATGCCGTGCGCCGCACGCGCGCGGGCATCTCCGACCCGAACCGGCCGACGGGCTCATTCTTGTTCCTCGGGCCGACCGGTGTGGGCAAGACCGAACTGGCCAAGGCGCTCGCGGAGTTCTTGTTCGACGATGAGCGGGCGATGATCCGCATCGACATGAGCGAGTACGGCGAGAAGCATTCGGTGGCCCGGCTGCTCGGTGCGCCTCCCGGGTACATCGGCTACGAGCAGGGTGGCCAGCTGACCGAGGCGGTGCGCCGCCGCCCCTATTCAGTGGTGCTGATGGACGAGATCGAGAAGGCCCACCCGGAGGTCTTCGACGTGCTGTTGCAGGTGCTCGACGACGGGCGGCTGACCGATGGGCAAGGTCGTACGGTCGACTTCAGAAACACGATTTTGATTCTGACCTCGAACCTCGGCTCGCAGTACCTGGTCGACCAGTCGCTCTCTGACGCCTCGAAAGAAGAGCTCGTCATGCAGATCGTGCGCCAGTCGTTCAAGCCCGAGTTCATCAACCGGCTCGACGACATCGTGGTGTTCTCCGCACTCTCGCACGACGACCTCGCCCAGATCGTCTCGCTCTACGTCGACCGGCTTGCACGGCGTGTGTCTGAGCGTGGGCTGTCGCTGGCGGTGACTCCGGATGCCCGGGCCTGGCTTTCAGAGAAGGGCTACGACCCCGTGTACGGAGCCCGGCCGCTGCGCCGGCTCATGCAGCACGAGATCGACGACCGCCTCTCGATGGCGCTGCTCAGCGGCACCATTCGCGACGGCCAGACGGTCTACGTGGGTCTCGCGCCCGACGGCTCGGGCCTGACGGTTGCTCCGGCCGACGCCGACCTCGTGCTCGACGACTGACGGAGGCGGCCGCCGCCGGCCGTCTCGCTCTGCCTCATTCTGCACGGCGGCGGCCGGTGCGTGCCTGCGGTCGCGCATCACAACTACACACGGGGGTGCAACGGGCGGAGCTGAGCGCGGCTGCGACGTATACGTCGCTCCGCCCGTTCTCCCACGTCTCCTGCGCGCGGCGGCCGGGCCGCGGGCCCCGCCTATCCGCTAGACGGCGGTGCGTGGTTGTGCCGCCAGGCCTGCGTCGCGCCGGCCTCGCGCCGACATCGCCCGCGACGAGTCAGTCGTTGACGGCGATGATCTCGTCGAGCGACTTGCGCGAGCGGGGGGCGAGTTCGCGTTCGCGCGACTTCTCGTCGGGCAGGGCGTCGGCAGAAGCGACGATGCCGAGAGCGGTGACGGTCATCGGCTCCCAGCGTTCGCCGAGACCGAACGTCTCACGCAGCCCCTCGACATCGATGCCGCCCATCTGGTGCACGTGCAGCCCGTCGGCGTGGGCCTGCACCGAGAGGTGCGCCATGGCCTGGCCGAGGTCGTACTGCGCCCAGCGCCGGGGCTTGCCGTCTTCGTCGATGACCTCGGCGATGGCGACGATCAGCACGCTGGCGTTCGGGGTCCAGGCCTGGTTGAAGCCCATCAGGTTCGCATTGATGAGGTCGAACGTAGCGGTGCCGCGGCGGGCGACGATGAACTTCCACGGCTGGGTATTCGCCGCAGAAGGCGACCAACGAGCGGCCTCGAGGGCAGCGGTCAGTGTCGCCTCGTCGATGTCGCTGGTCACGTCGAACGAGCGTGGGCTCCAGCGCTCGGTGAGCACGTCGAGAATGGGCACGCTGGTGTCGGCGAGGCGGTCGGTGGGCGACGGGTTCGTCGCGGGGGTGGCATCGGTGAGCGTCATGGGTGGCTCCTTTTCGGTGGATGGTCGGTCAGGCGCCATTGCCTCGTAAGTGCTTAAACCAAACTACTCCCGCGTTATTCCATGCACCTGCATGAAAACCGTCAGCGCGGCAGGAGGGCTGCGAGGGCCGCCGCGAACGCGTCGACGTCTTCTTCGGTGGTGTCGAATGCGCACATCCAGCGCACCTCGCCCGTGGCCGGGTTCCAGTCGTAGAAGCGAAAAGTCTCTCGAAGCGCGTCGGCCACCCCGGGCGGCACGATGGCGAAAACCGCGTTCGACTGGGTGTCGCGCGTGATGGTGACCCCGGGCATCCGTTCGACCGCGGCGCGCAGCCGCTGCGCCATGGCGTTCGAGTGGGTGGCGGATTCGAGCCACAGGTCGGTGCCGAGCAGCGCGATGAGCTGCGCCGACACGAAACGCATCTTCGAGGCGAGCTGCATGTCGAGCTTGCGCAGGTAGGTGAGGCCAACGGATGCCCGTTCATTCAGTACCACGACCGCCTCGCCGTAGAGCAGGCCGTTCTTGGTTGCGCCGTACGAAAGCACGTCGACTCCCGCATCGGAGGTGAAGGCGGCGAGCGGAACCCCGAGAAAGGCGGCCGCGTTCGAGATGCGCGCGCCGTCCATGTGCAGCGTCATGCCGTGGGCGTGAGCGTGCTCGGCGATCGCTCGCACCTCGTCTGGCGTGTAGCAGGTGCCGAGTTCGGTGGTCTGCGTGATCGACACGGCCAGCGGCTGCGCGCGGTGCTCGTCGCCCCAGCCCCAAGCCTCACGGTCGATGAGGTCGGGCGTGAGCTTGCCGTCGGGCGTATCGACGGTGAGCAGCTTGAGCCCGCCCACCCGCTCGGGCGCGGCGTTCTCGTCGGTGTGGATGTGCGCGGTCGCCGTGCAGACCACGGCCCCCCAGCGGGGCAGCATCGACTGCAGCCCGACCACGTTGGCCCCGGTGCCGTTGAACACGGGAAACGCTTCGGCCGCGTCGCCGAAGTGCCCCTTCACAACCTCCTGCAGGCGCGCCGTGTAGACGTCTTCGCCGTACGCGATCTGGTGCCCCTCGTTGGCGGCAGCGATGGCGGCGATGACCTGCGGATGCACGCCGGCATAGTTGTCCGACGCGAATCCGCGCCACGCGGGGTCGTGCAGGCGGGTCGCGGGGTCGAACGCGAGCGGGGTGGGGGTTTCGGGCTGACGGGTGTCGCCGTGCTGGCCTGTGTCGCTGGGGTGAGTTGTGGTTTCGGCGTCGGTCACGGCATCCAGTCTCTCGCAGACGGGGCGCACGCGTGTTGCGTTCGGCGCAAAGCGCTTGCAACGCGTTGTGCGCGGCGGGTGTACTTCTACGGGGCGAGCGCCATTCGATGCCGGCTAGGACCGCGTGTGCGCCCTCTTGATTGCCTGCTCAATGACCGACCGAACCCGCGTCGACGGCTCGAGTGTGAGTGCAGCCTCCAGCCTTGCCGCGCCCGCAGCTCCGAATCGGCCGAGGCTGTGTGCGGCTGCGATTCGCACCTCTGCGGCTTTGTCTTGAAGGTAAAGCCCGAGTAGATCTTGTGTGTTTGTCGACGGAAATGCGCGCAATTCGGATGCGATGCGCGATCGTAGGTTTGCATGAAGTTCGGCAGAGTTGGAGCGGGATACCCTCGCCAAGTGGTCGACCGTGAGTTCGTTTCTTGCGGAGAATGCAATGAGAGTCAACTCGACGACCGACGGATCGCGGTCGTCGAGTGCGCGAGCGAGACGAACTGAGGCTGTTCGACTCTGGTCGCGCCACAGCTGGCGCACTGCCGCCAGACGTACGACGACGCTCGTATTATTCAGCTCTGCGGCCACAGTCTCCGTGTCGATGTGATGGTGCCGAGCGAGGAGTTCCAGTGCGGTCGCTCGTACTTCGAGTTCACTCGTTGCGAATATTGTGTCGACAGCTCGCAGTGTGGCAGGAGTGGGTGCGCCAAGTGAGATCAGCCCGCGCAAGATTCCACGGAGCGCTTCCGGTGATTGTGGTCGCCCAAGCTCGTTCACCAGCTCGCGCTCGGTGCCGAGGGTTGCCCATGCCCCTGGAAACCACGCCTCCCGACCGCTGAGAGCAAAGTCGAGCCATTTGTCGTACCAATCGAGGAACGAGGCCTTTCTCAGGGGGGACGCGATCCACTGCCACGCGGCTGATCGAGTTCCGGGGTGAAAGTAGATGACCTTTCCGCGGTCTAGACCGTTCAGAGGCAGCAGAACAAGTTCTTCGCCATCTGCAATTGAGATCGCTCCGGCGGCGGGTTCGCTTGAGCCGTAGTCGGCGAACTCGCGATGCGGGTCGAGAGCGAAGTTGGTGCTGAGGCAGCTGACGGCTTCCGCCTCAATCGCCTCAGTGAAGCGATCTGATGAAAGAAGGCTCCCTCCGGGTCCGGGCGCGCATCTACTCACGTGAAGCAGAAAGCTTCTGAATCGGCTCGGGAGTCGAACTGAAAAATCACTTTCGAACCGAGCGAGGGTCATCTCGTCTGCAGGCGACTCGAGGTGGATTGCGCGGGCGTTGGCAAGCTCGGTCACTTTTCGACACACTCGGTCGAACTGCGCCTCGCCGGTCGGCACGTCACTCATGAGACGTTTGTGGACACTGGCGACGCGCATGCATTGGTAATGACATTTACTCAGTATAAGACGGACGCATTCCGATGCGTTAGCCGGCGTTGTGGTTTTTGGCGCTTTTGGCACAAACCGGCAGACTGGAGGCAGGGAGGCCGCCGCATGCGCTGGGTCAGAAACGTGATCTTCATCGTCGTGACGCTGGCTGTTCTCGCGGTGATCTTGGTGCCGCTGACGCTCGCTGTGTCTCACGTGGTGCCGGGCGCCCCCGCCGTCGTGACAGGGCCGGCTCCGGACATCCCGGGCCAGCCTGCGTCGACGTTCGCCCCGTAAGAAGTTCGCACGGCGTTCACCTGACGGTCTTGTGTCAACCGCTTGATCGTGTCAGCTGCGTCAGTAGATTCGACACATGCCAGAGTCCACCGACACGTTGCAGAGCCTCGACCCGGCCATCCGCGTGTTCTTCGACGCGACGAACGGCGAAGATTCGGCAGCCTTTCTGGCCGCGTTCGCTCCGACGGCGGTGCTCAACGACTGGGGGCGGGTGTTTCGCGGCCTCGACAAGATCGCCGAGTGGAACGCGGCCGAGAACATCGGCGTGCACAGCCGCATCGCCGTGCTCGGCACGTGCCCGGCGACGGATGGCCGTGGGGGCCTCGAGGTGAAGATCAAGGTCAGTGGCGAGGGTTACAACGGCGGCGGCAGCTTCGTGTTCACGACGGCCGGCGGCCTCATTTCGAGCGTGCTCATCCAGGGCTGACGCCGCGGCGGGCGGCGCCACGCGGTGCGGCGAAGGCCACCATGCACCTCCCCGACGGAAACCAGATCGACTGGGTCGGCGAGTACCTCGAGGTCGATGCGCCCTCACGCCTCGCCTTCACCATGACCGACGACCCATCGAACCCGGCCCGCGAGACCGTCACTGTGACGCTCGGAGAGGTCGACGGCGGCACTGAGATGACCATGACGCAGAGCGGCGGCAACCTCACCGAGGAGCAATACGCCCAGACCATCGTGGGCTACAACGCTTTCTTCGACGTGATGGAGAGGCTGCTGGCCGAGGCCGCCTGACTGCCTGACCTGTTGGCCGCGGGCTCAGCCGTCTGACCGCCTGACCGCCTGACCTGCTGGCCGCGACTGCCCGGCGGCCTGACTGCCTGACCACGGCCCCCAGTGGCAGCCGTCCTTCGCTGACCACCGGGCGCTCAATCAGCGTATTTGCGCCGTCGAGTTCTCTCCCACCCATCGCGTCACATATCCTGATTCACCCGGTCGATCACCGCGCGCCGACGACGAGAGTGGCTGCGCAGCCCCCGATTCTGACTAGCCAGCGGTCATCTGAGCGGCGACAGTTCCGAGGCGCACACGATGCAGAGTTCGGCAAAGGGCAGGGCATCCAGTCGCTCGGGGGCGATCGGCCAACCGCAACGGATGCACGTGCCGTACGTGCCGGCCGCGATGCGGTCGAGCGCGCCGTCGACGGCCGCCGACCGGGCAGCCAGTTCGGTGGTCAGCCCGCTGATGCGCGACCACTCCGATGACAGCGTCGGACCCTCCGGGTCGTGCTCGTCGTCGGCATCCGACGCGCTTCGAGCCGCGCGCACATCGGCGAGGGAGCCCGCCATTCGCGCAGCCGCAGCCGCGATCTCGGTGCGCTGCCGGTGCAGTGCTCGTTCGAGGGCGGCGAGCTGGGCATCCGTGAGTCGTTCGGCCATGACCCCGGCAATGCTACGCCGACGCCCGGTGCCGCGCCCCTGCGTCGATAAATAAGGCCACAGGCATCGCGGCCCCACAGAGTGGTTCGTCGACGAGTACTTCCTTATTGTCGCCGCACGACGCCCTATAACTCGGCATCGCCTACTCGGCGCCGCGCACGCGGCCGCCGCTACTCGGGACCACTTACCCGGCACCGCTCACCCGGCACCGACTACTCGGCACCGCCTACTCGGCGGCCGCCGCCTGCAGCTCGGGGATGAGCTTCTCGAGGTAGGCCGCGGTGTCGTGCCAGCCCTCGACCGCGACGCACTCCACGCCCAGCACCTTGACCGGGTAGTCGTTGCCGTCGGGGTCGAGCCGGTCGCCCACGAAGACCATGTCGTCGAGGGGGATGCCCGTGAGGTCGGCGAGCTTCTTCATTCCGTAGGCCTTGTCGATGCCCCGCCGGGTGATGTCGACCGACGTCGACCCGCCCGAGCGCACCTCGAGGTCGGGCAGCTCGGCCTGAGCCGCCTCGCGCAGGGTGTTCTTCTTGACGCCCGTCGGATCCCACGCCGTCTTATCGGCCACCGGCGCCTGCTGGCCCAGCGCCGAGAACGTGATCTGCGAGCCGCGGTCTTCGAGAATCGGGCCCCAGGTCTTGGTCTCCCAGTAGCCGAGCTCGCGCGCGACCCGCTCGACGACCTCGAGGGCGCGCTGCTTCTCGTCGTCGGTGAGGTTTTGGGCGTAGATCTGGTTCCAGGCGCCGTCTTCGTAGCGGTAGTACTGAGTGCCGCAGGTGGGCATGAGGTGCAGGCGCTCGAGCGCTTCGTCGCTGGCACCCTGCAAGTTGTCGATGACCTGCATCTCGAACTGGGCGATCTGGCCGCCCGAGATCACGCACACCTCGACCACATTCAGCAGTCGTACGAGAATTTCGGCCATTTCGGGGTCGAGTGGAGATTTCGACGGAGCGAGGGTGTCATCGAGGTCGAAGGCAACCAGCCGGGGGAGGGTCGTCACGAATGTGTCCTGTCGTGTTCATTCTGGCGCCGCTCATCTTCGCGGCGCGGTCGTCGCGGTTTCGTACCAGGGTATTCGACGCCGCCCTCCAGCGCGATTCGACGGGCGAACGGATGATCGAGCTGCGCATTCTGGCGGGCGTTCGGCCTCGCCACCGCCACGACTTGCAGCTCGGCGCGCGGGCGCAGCGGGCGGGCGTGGTGAGCGGGCGCAGCGGGCCGGCATGGTGAGCGGGCGCGGGCGCGGCCTCACGCCTGCACGAGATCGTCGAGCAGCATCGTGCGCACCGCCGCAATCGCCGCCACCCGGCGTCGGTGCCGCGGCACTTGCGCCCGACCGCCGTGCCGTGCCCTGGCCGCCCCGCCCCGCCCCGCCCCGCCCCGGCCCGCCCGGGCTGGCTACTCTTCCCGCGCACTTCGGAGCATCAGCCCCCGCTCGAGCAGGCGCGGATGCTCCGAAGTGCGCGCTGCGCCCCTCGCGAGCCGGCGACCGCGGCCGGATCGGCGCCGTGGCGGGCAGCGGGATGTCGCCGTGGCGGCCGGCGGGATGTCGCCGTGCTTCGCCGGCCGTGCCTCGCCGGCCGGCGGCTCACACAAGCGCGGCGTGGTGGATGTGCAACTCGCGAAGGCGAGGCGAGGCGTGGGGGGCGTGCGGCTAGCGAAGGCGAGGCGCAGCGGTGGGCGTCTTCACACGGCGCCGCACGGCCACCGCCCGATTCAAGCCGGCGAGATCATGCCTGAGCTGCTGTGGTGACGAGTATTCTCAATCGGCGAGCAGCTGAAACGGCACGCGACCCGAGGCCACGCCGTTCACCTGCACCTCGAGTGCGTGCTCACCGGGGTGGTAGACGCGAGTGGTGATGCGCCTGAAAGAGTGGCGGCGGGCGTAGCTGACGCTCTCGCCGGGGGCGAGCGTGGGGGTGGCGAGTTTGAAGACCTTGGCGGTCTGGGTTCCGTTCGCTTTGCGATGGTGCACGATGTAGTCGACCACTAGGGTCGCGGGCTGCGCCGTGGTGTTCTCGAGCGTGATCGAGAACGCCAACTCGCCGCCGATGACGACGGACGCCCGGCTCGCCGTCTCGTCGGCCATCCCGGCGCCGGACTTCCCGCCCCCGTCGAGCATCCCGCCCCCGTCGGCCATCCCGCCCCCGTCGGACATCCCGCCCCCGTCGGCCATCCCGCCCCCGTCGGCCATCCCGCCGCCGTCGGTCATCCCGGCCCCGGACATACCGCCGCCGCCGAGCACCGGCCCGACCACCGTGACACCGTGCTGCGGATCGAACCCGAAGAGCGCGAGCGTGTGCCCGTGCCCCTTCTTCACGAGGGAACGCAGCCCGTGCCGAACAACCTGGGCGGTGTTCTCGTCGGGCGTGAGCATCCACTTGGCCGCGACAGAAGCCGCGAGATCGGGGCTCTGCCGGCTGAGATCGTTGAGGTGATTGGCCACCGAGCGGCGCACGTATTCGCTCTCGTCGCGATACAGCGCGGAGATGATGGGCACCGTCGCGTGCGGGTCAGCGAGCAGCGCGGGCACCCGCTTCGCCCACGGCAGGAACGACCGCGTGCCCTCGCTCGCCAGCCGCCGAACATGAGGGTCGGGGCTGGTCACCCACGTCTGGATGATCGACAGCGCCCGCGTGAGGTCGGCCTGCAGCAGCGGGCGTATGGCGAACTCCGCCGTGAGCCGCGGCGTCAGCTCGGCGAGAAGTTCGAGCGCGGCGTCGAAGTCGCTGCCCGAAGCGGCAGACCGCTCGTGCTCGGGGGCTGCGTGCTCGCGCTCGCGGCCTGCGGATGCCCGGCTCTCGAGCGCGCGGGCACTCACGGCCTCGGTGATGGGCCAGATCATCCACCCGGTGAATCGTGCATCTGCCATCGCCGCCCTGACCACGGTGTCGAGTTGTGCTGCCGACCCCGGAATATCGGCCAGCAGCGCGTCTTTCAGCAGGTCGCTGCGCTCGCGCAGGGCGAGCGGCGTCGGCGCATCTGCAGCCAACGCCGCGCGGCACCACTGTAACGCGGCGAATGGATGCCCGGGCCGAACCCCCTCGAGCACGTCGATGAGTCGCGCGAGCACGTCGGGCCCCAGTAGTTCGTCAGCGGTTGGCACTCACCCATCCTGCCGCGCACCCCCGACACTTCCCGCCCGACGCCGCTGCCCGCCCCGCCACCCAGCCGCTCATCGACGAAAGAAGCCTGTACGGACGAGAGAAGGGGTTGCGCCGGGTTCTTTCGTCTCGAGGGGCTTCTCTCACCGCAAGCGCGGGGCGGCTAGCGCCGCCGCACCCGCGCCAGGATGGGCCCGACCGCGTCGCTGAGCTCCGACGACCGCAGCAGCCGCAACGTGATCGCGTACACCGCCGCCATCACCGCCCCGATGACGACCATCGACACGACGGCCTGAATGCGCCCCGAGAGGGCGAACCCGGTGTCGGATGCCCCGCCGAACAACACGAACACCACGACACCGGCGGCCGACGCCGGCACGGCTGCCAGGGCATCCTTCGCGAAGCTCACAATCGTGCGGCGAGCGCTGCCCGAGAGCTTTCGCCTGATCAGCACCGCGATCAGAATCGTCTGCAGAATGCCCGCCAGCGAGAGCATCAGCGCCACACCCACGCCGCGCCACTCGACCGGCACCACCAGCAGCACGACGACGGCTCCCGCGCTGAACACCACGCCCTGAAACAGTGTCGTGAAGAACGGCGTTCGCGTGTCTCCCAGCGCGAAGAAGGCGCGCTGAAGCACGAACAGAATCGAGAACGCCGGCAGCCCGATCACGAACGCGATGAGCACGTCGCCGATGGCCGCGGCGCCCGCCGTCGAATCGATGATGACGCGCCCGAACGGATACGCCACCACCACGAGCACGATCGCCGCGAGCACCATCATCACGGTGATCTGCCGAATGCTCGCCGACACATCCGATCGCACCTTCGCCAGGTCGCCGCCGGCCGCATTCTCGCTCATACGGGTGAAGTACGCGGTCGCGATCGACACCGCGATCACCGAGTGCGGCAGCATGAAGATCAGCCAGGCATTGCCCAGCACGGCGACGGATGCATCGGAGTCGGTCGATGCCGTAGCGACAACGTTCGTCTCCACGAACCCGGCCGCGGTGGTCACCAGGATCATGCCGAACGACCACCCCGCGATGCGCCCCGTGGCCCCGAGGTTCACACCACGCCAGCGGAAGTCGGGCCGGTAAGTCAGCCCGACCCTGCGCCAGAACGCGAACAGGATGAGGCCCTGCAGAGCGATTCCGAGCGTCGCGGTTCCGGCGAGCAGCGCGATTGACGAGGGCGTCCACCAGCTGATCGAGCGCAGGCCGTTCGGGTCGGCGCCGTACACGCCGATGAACACGATCAGGCCGGCCAGAGCGACGATGTTGTTCAGAATCGGAGCCAGAGTGAACGGCCCGAACGAATTGCGAGCGTTCAGCACCTCGCCGAGGATCGTGTACACGCCGTAGAAGAAGATCTGCGGCAGACACCAGTAGGCGAAAGCCGTCGCCAGTGCGGCTTGATCGGCGGGCAGGGCGTGTGCCGTGATCGAGACGAGAAACGGCGCCAGAATCGTGGCGATCACCGTGGTCACGGCCAGCAGAAGCAGCGAGATCGTGACGAGCTTGTTGATGTAACCGCGCCCGCCGTCGGCGTGAAGGGCGCTGCGCACGATCTGCGGCACGAGCACCGCGCTCAGCGCCCCGCCCGCCACGATGACGTAGATCGTGTTCGGCAGCTGATTGCCGATGGCGAACATGTTGCCCGAGATGAAGACGCCGATCGCTTGCGCGAGAACGATCGCCTTCAGAAAGCCCAGGATGCGCGAGGCGACGGTTCCCGATGCGAGCAGTGTGCTCGACCGTGCGATGCTGCGCTCAGCCATCGCGTCCGTCTCGTTCGTCGTCTGCGGCGGGGTGGTCGGTCGCGGGCTCGGAGGTGGGGTGCTTCGTGTCACCGGGGTCGCGAACATCCACTCGCCCGGAGGCATTCGTCTCGCCCACAGCGTCACCGGGAGTGATACCGGCCGCCGCGGCCCGCCGCGCCCGCCGCCGCTTCAGCACCTGCCGCACCACGCCGAACGCCAGCAGCAGCACCGCGAGAATGCCGATCACGAGGGTTCCGATGCCCTCCCAGTCGGCGCTCACGTTGATCTGCAGAGGCTCGGCCTGGCTCACCAGCACGCCGTTCTTGTTGTAGAGCTGCAGCCCCAGTTCGACCTGACCGGTCGCAACGGCTGCCTTCACCGGAACCTTCGCCGTTTTCTGCGAGTGCGCCTCGATGGTCACGTCGATGCTGCTCGGCTCCACCACGAGCCGCCCGTTCGAGGCTGTCACCTGCAGTGTGACGGTGACCGCCTGGTCGAGGTCGTTGCTGATCGGCACGGGTACATCGCCGTTGGTCGCAAGCAGGTTCACCGTGCTGCCGTCGACGATCTGAACCGATGTGAGAGTGGCGTTCGAAGCCTTGTCGTACGCCGTGATGGCGGCCGACGCTCCGTCGCTGTCGGCAAGCCACGACTGCGCGAGCACGGCCAGCAGGCTCGCCCGCTGCTTGCCCGTGATGAGCTCGGGCTGGTCGATCACCGGGGCGAAATCGCTCACCTGGTGCTCGGAGCCGAGCATCGACGACACCGCGGCGACTCGCGCGGGGGCCTCGGGGCTGTCGACCAGCGTGACCCCAGCCGTCTGCGCTGCGGTGAGCACATCGCCGAGCGGAACCTCGGCCGCCCACGGCAGCGTCTCGACGGTGTCGAGCGTGTGGGTGACGGCGAAGGCCGATGACGGAGCCGATCGTCCGAGGCTCGCAACGAGCGCCGGGGCGGTGCCGCCGGCCTGTGCGGTGATGATGGCCAGTTCGGCCGAGACCTCGGCCAGGGCCGCATCACGAGGGGCCTGGGTCGGCGCGCCCACGGCGTTCTGCAGGGCATCCGTCAGCTGCGCGTCGGCCACGATCACGTTTGACGAGCCGATGGTGGCCGGCGCATTCGGCGTCGCGCCGGCTTCAGGCGTGCTCACGTTCGTCGAGCTCAGGATGCTCGTGCCGAGCCCGCTGGCGGCGAAGTACTCGAGGTCGCCGGTGCTCACCGTGCCCGAGGCGGGCCAGGCGATGTCGGTGCGGGTGTAGTTCCACGCGGTGAGGTCGGTGAAGGTCGGCAGCGCTCCTGCCGCGGGAGTGGGCGTCGCGGTGGGAGTGGGGGTGGCTGCGCCCGCCGAACCCGCCGAACCCGCTGCCCCCGCCGGAGCGAGCGGATCGATCGAGCTCACCTGCCCGGGCAGCGCGAACGGATCGGGCGACGGCAGCGTCTGAAAGTTCGTCTGACTCAGCGCGTAGTCGAACGAGGTCGGCGTGAGCAGGGCTGGGGAACCGGCAGCCCGCTGAACCGCGAGATCGGCATCGGCGTAGGCGAGCTCGAATGTCGGATTCGGCGCCGCCGCCAGCTTCGCCAGCCAGTTCAGCGCCGACTGCGGCGCGGCGGTGCCGA
Source organism: Subtercola sp. (assembly GCA_025463765.1). Classification (GTDB taxonomy): domain Bacteria; phylum Actinomycetota; class Actinomycetes; order Actinomycetales; family Microbacteriaceae; genus Subtercola. Next base: position 42,207 of record JAODBC010000082.1, read on the forward strand.
GCACCCTAATCGACACGATGATGAGGGGGTCGATGGCGAGCGTGACCGGTCGCCCGATCACCCCATCGAGCTTCGTGGTGAGCACTCCGTCGGGTGCGGTGTCGGCGGCGAGCTGCGTCGCACTGAGCAGCCCGGAGGTCAGCGGAGCCACCGTCAGCGGCATGATCAGCCCGATGGTCGCCGCAGTGGCGGGCGCGCCGACCGACCAGGTCACGACGCTCGTGCTCCACACGCCGCTCGCCAGCGTGTCGGCCCCCAGGGCTAATCCGGTGCCGGTCGCGGAGGCCGAAGCGAGAGCTTCGATTCCGTACGCGCCCCAGGCGCCGAGCGCGAGCTGCGCGGCCGGAATGGATGCTCGCAGCGTCGCCGTCGTACCAGGCGCGATCGCGGGGCTGACGACCTCGACGGCCACGGTGTTGGCGCCTTGCACGGGCGCAGGCGCGGGTACCGCTGCCGCTGCCGCCTCAGACGCCTCGCCCGCACCGCTCGCCGTTGCTGCCGCGGATGTTGCGGCCTCGGATGGTGCGACCTCGGATGTTGCGGCCGCGGCAGGTGTGGCCGCCGCCGGAGTGCTCGTGTCGCCGCCCGAGGCCGCGCCGCTCTCGCCGCCGTCGCCAGTCTCGCCGGTCTCGCCGGTCGTGTCCGAACCGAGCCACGTCGACAGCTCCGCGCGCGTGGAGAGCTGGGTGCGATCGAGCCACACGTGCACGATCGTGGCAGGCACCACCTCAGCGGTGCTGTTGCTCAGTGTGACAGTCAGGCCGAGGTCTTGGCCGGCCGCGAGCGTGCCTCCGTTGTCGGGAGCAAGCGCAAGCGTGAGTGCCCCGGGAGTGGCCGCTTCCGTGCTACCGGGCGTCGGCGTAGGGGTCGTAGCGGCGTTCGCGGCGAGTGGGGAGCCGAGCATCCCGAGCAGCATGACGATGAGCGCCACAACGGTGATCGCGCTCGCCCTAAGTCGTCTCGTGCCGCGCACTAATGCTGCGGAGGTGGCTGCCCCACGTGGTTGCGGTCGTGCGATTCCACCCGCCACGATCGGCCAGAACGGATGTTCGGGGCCGCGGCCGGCGCCCGAATTTCCCGACCGCTCCATACTTGCGATTGTAAGGGCACCCGCCTGTGAAGCCGGATTGCGCTCGCGCCGCGCCCGCGTGGTCGGCGGAACGCGGCGACCGCGCTCGTCGCGTTCCGCGTCGGTAGCGGCCAATGCGTCGGATCGGGCATCCAGTCGCACTGTGCGCCGTCCCCACCAGGCCCCTCCACCCACCGCACGCGGTGCCTGGAGCCTCCGGCCGGCGTGGGCCCAGCGGCGGCGGCGCACTAATAAACACGGGGCTGCCGTAAAGTAACGGGGTGCGTTCGGTAGTGGAATCAATGAAGGCCCTGGCCGACCTCGCGGCCCAGCCGCCGGTCTCTGCGGTGGCGCGCGCGTTCGCCGCCGCCGGGCATGAGCTCGCCCTCGTCGGGGGGCCCGTGCGCGACGCGTTTCTCGGCCGGCCCGTGCACGATCTCGACCTCACCACCGATGCCACGCCCGATCAGATTCTGAAGATCATCGCTCCCCTCGCCGACGCCCACTGGGATATCGGCCGGGCCTACGGCACCATCGGCGCGCGCATCGGCGGCGAGACCGTCGAGATCACCACGTACCGTTCCGACGTGTACGACCAGGTCACTCGTAAGCCCTCGGTCGAGTTCGGCACCTCACTCGAGGCCGATCTGCTGCGCCGCGACTTCACCGTGAACGCTCTCGCACTCAAGCTGCCCGAGCTCGTGCTCGTCGACCCCTCTGGCGGCATGGATGATCTGCTCACCGGCACCCTGAGAACCCCTTCTACCCCTGAGGTCTCGTTCGGCGACGACCCCCTGCGCATGCTGCGGGCCGTGCGCTTCACCGCTCAGCTCGGCTTCGAGGTCGACGACGAAACCCGTGCGGCCCTGACCGACATGGCCGAGCGAATCACCATCATCTCGGCCGAGCGCGTGAACGAAGAGCTGAGCAAACTGCTGCGCTCGCCGTCGCCCCGTCGCGGAATCGAGCTTCTCGTCGACTCCGGTCTGGCCGAATACGTGCTGCCCGAGATTCCCGCGCTGCGCCTCGAAACCGACGAGCACCACCACCACAAAGACGTCTATCAGCACAGCCTCACCGTGCTCGAACAGGCCATCGACCTCGAGAACGAGCGCCACCCGGGCGACGCTCCTGACCTCACCCTGCGACTTGCCGCTCTGCTGCACGACATCGGAAAACCCGCCACCCGCAAGCTCGAGCCCGGCGGAGTGGTGTCGTTCTACCACCACGATCTCGTCGGAGCGAAGCTCGCCAAGAAGCGCCTGCGCGCCCTCCGTTATGACAACGACACCATCGCCGACGTGTCGCGCCTCATCGAACTGCACCTGCGCTTCTTCGGCTACACAGACGGTGCCTGGACCGACTCCGCCGTGCGCCGCTACGTTCGCGACGCCGGCCCGCTGCTCGAGCGACTGCACATCTTGGTGCGAGCCGACGTCACCACTCGTAACCGCCGCAAGGCCGACCATCTCTCCTTCGCCTACGACGACCTCGAAGACCGCATCGCTCAACTCGCCGAGCAAGAAGAACTCGACTCGACCAGACCCGATCTCGACGGAGAACAGATCATGAGCATCCTGAACCTGAAGCCCTCCCGCGAGGTCGGTGAGGCCTACACGTTCTTGCTCGAACTGCGCCTCGAAGAGGGCCCCCTTGGCGAGGAGGAGGCCACTCGCCGCCTGCTCGCCTGGTGGTCAGCGCGCTCGCACTGACGAATCCACTGTCGAAGTCGCGTAATGAACGTCGTCCTTCGAACTCTCGTTTTATGAACATCGTGTTCGACTCTGCTGAGTTCGGAATGAAAGATCGACCCGTTTATGAAGCGTCTTCTCGTGTGCGCGCCCATCGTTGGCGCGCTCATCTTGGCTGGTGGTGCCGCCGCGGCTACTGCTGCTCCGGCGCCGCTGACTCCGCCCAGCTTTCGTGCAGCATTCGAATCGAGCGGGCCCACGTTGACCGCAGAGGGAATGGCTCAGTCGTATTCAGGTGACGGGCAGTTCACGGTCTTCGAGTCAGATCAAGATCTGACTCCCGACGCAGTGGGCACCCAGCGGCACGTATATCGGCAGAGTGCCGCAGACGGCTCCCTCGTGCTGGTCTCGAAACAGCTGCGCACCCCGACCCCGGGCGGCTCGTCTTACGGCGCGTCCATTTCGTTCGACGGCAGATGGGTGGCATTCCAGACCACCGACGGAAGCGTCTTCAGCGAAGACCCGACGCCCGTCGGTTCGCTTCAGATCGCTCTCGTCGACATGTCGTCGGGAGGGGTCACCTTGGTCTCTGCTCCGAAAGGAACCGTACCGACGCCACCCGCGGCCGCCGATGGCACAGACCTCGATGCGGCCCTCCCTGTCAACGAAAACGCCATGGTTTCGTCAGACGGCAGTCACGTCGTCTTCTCGTCGAGCCAGCCCGGCATGAGCAACAAGGGGGCCCCGACCGGCACGACACTCGCCGTGGAGCAGTTCGATCGCCGCACAGGCGACATCACCAATGTGTCGAGCGGGGTCAACGCCACGTCGGGCGCCGCCGAGACCGCGAACGGCACGAGCGATGAGGCTGCGGTCTCGTCTGACGGGCGGTATGTCGCGTACAGTTCCGCCGCCACCGACCTCGGGGTGGCGGCCACCGACTCGCCCTCTCCCGACGCTGCAGATCCGAGAAGCTATGTGTATCGCTGGGATGCCCAGACAGGAAAGAGCATGCTGATCAGCCAGGCGTCGAGCGATTCGGCGACCGGCACGACGGCGATCGACGACAGTTCTTATGGGCCTTCGATTTCATACGACGGGTCGAGGGTCGGGTTTATTTCGGGTGGCACGAACCTTCTCGATGCGACGGACTACCCGAAGAGTGCAAATCACATGACCGACGCGTATGTGCGAGACCTGACCGACCCGAGCACCGATGTGACCCATCGTGTCTCGCTCGTCATGGTCGACGAAGCGCAGCCGTCGACTCCCGATTCGCACGGATTCAACCCCTCGGTGACGCGCACCAGGCGGTGGTTCGAGCCATGGGTCTCCACGACGCGAATCAGTCTGTCTGGTGACGGTCGCAGTGCGGTGCTGACCTCGATGTCACCGTTGGCTGAGATTCACGGTGACTGCGTCGGCTGCCAGACCTTCGACGACAGCAACAGCGCCCTCGACGTCTTCGATGTCTTGCTGACACCGGATGCCCGGCCAGAGTACGTGCAGCCGATCTCGGTGAAACGAACGAACCAAGACCCGCTGAACCCGACCGTGCAGGTGATGCTCCGGCAGTCCACGACCGGCGACGGAGATTCCAGTGCCGACGGAAGAACTCCCGTCTCGGCCGACGGCACACTGGTCGCCTACGCTTCGCAGGCGGGAGATCTGCGCGGCTTCACCTCGATCAAGCAGATTCAGCTCGGTGGGCCACCGGCGTTTCTCACACCGGCGTGGCTGCCGATCTACACCGATGGTGGTGAACCAGACGGATTCGGTGGCGCCGTGCGAACCTTCACGACGGCCGCCGACGCGTTCAACCTGCACCTCTACGTCTCCCCGCAGACTCAGGCGAAATTCGCCGCGCACCCGTTCGTTCCCGTTGAGTACGAAACGCGCCTGATTCCCCTTCCGACCCTGACGGCCGCCCCGATCCACAGCGCGACAGCGACAAGCTTTCTCAGCCCTGCAACGATTTCGCCGGGAACGTCGAACATCGTCTACGGCCTCACCGTACGAGCCGGTTCCACCGGCTCCGCAGAAGTCGTCATCGACTTCGATCAGCTTTCGTTGACAGCGGAGACGAGCATCCCGGCAGGGTGGGTTCGAGCCCCGAGCGACACGGCCGGCACGGTGACGTACACCGACACCCTGCTGAATGCTGGCGACCTGTCGACGTTCTCGTTGCGCCTCACGAACACCAACACCGATCTGAACGCCACGTCGGCATCGGTCACGGCTTCGGTGAACGGGATCTTCACCACCTCGACGGCCTCGATCGACATCAAGCCGAAGCCGGCGGCGTGCGTCACTCCCGCAGACTCGATGACGGCGATCGCCGGAAACTCGACGGCGCTGCTCGAGGTTCAGTGCACCGCTTCGGCCAGGTCGACTCTCGCAGCCCACGCCGATCATGGGTCGGTTGCGGTCAGCGCCTCGGGAACCTTCACGTACACCCCGAACGTCGACTATCACGGGCCCGACACCATCCAGGTCGCGAGTGTCGATGCGTACCTGCGCTCCAGCACGCCGACCCTCATTCCCCTGACCGTCGCTGCTCGGCCCGTCGCAACCGACGACTCGTATTCGACCGCGGTCGGCGCGACTCTCGCCGTCGCCGCGTCTGCTGGTGCGTTGAGCAATGATGTGCTCTCCACCGATCCCAGCCAGTGGCAGATCCAGCAGGGTTACCCGCCGCCGAACGGCACGCTGGTGATGGATGACCACACCGGAGCCTTCACCTTCACCCCGGCAC
>JAODBC010000090.1 GCA_025463765.1 Subtercola sp.
GGCGGCAGCGACTGGTCGGCCGCGAAGACGAAGGCGCGCAAGGCGGTGCGCGACATCGCCGTCGAGCTGGTGAAGCTCTACTCCGCCCGTATGGCGTCGAAGGGCTATGCATTCGGGCCCGACACTCCCTGGCAGCGCGAGCTCGAGGAGGCGTTTCCGTTCGCCGAGACGCCCGATCAGCTCACCACGATCGACGAGGTCAAGGCCGACATGGAGCGGCCCATTCCGATGGACCGGCTGCTGGCCGGCGACGTCGGGTTCGGCAAGACCGAGGTCGCGGTGCGCGCCGCGTTCAAGGCCATCCAAGAGGGCAAGCAGGTCGCGATGCTCGTGCCGACCACCCTGCTGGTGCGGCAGCACCTCGAAACGTTCACCGAGCGATTCGCGGGTTTTCCCGTGCACACGCGTGCCCTCTCGCGCTTTCAGAGCGACAAAGAGGTGCGCGAGACCATCAAGGGCCTGGCAGATGGCACGATCGATATGGTCATCGGAACCCACCGCATCCTCACCGAGGGCATGGTGTTCAAAGACCCCGGCCTCGTCATCATCGACGAAGAGCAGCGCTTCGGTGTGGAGCACAAAGACAAGCTCAAGAAGCTGAAGACCAACGTCGACATCCTGTCGATGAGCGCCACACCCATTCCCCGCACGCTCGAAATGGCGGTGACGGGCATCCGCGAGATGTCGACGCTCGCCACCCCGCCCGAAGACCGGCACCCGATTCTCACCTTTGTGGGGCCGAACTCCGACCGGCAGATCGCCGCCGCAATTCACCGCGAAATGCTGCGCGAAGGCCAGGTGTTCTTCGTGCACAACCGCGTGCAGTCCATCAACCGGGTTGCGGCGCACATCGCCGAGCTGGTTCCGGATGCCCGCATCGCCGTTGCTCACGGCCAGCTGCCTGAGCATCTGCTCGAACAAGTGATCGTCGACTTCTGGGAGCGCAAGTTCGACGTGCTCGTGTCGACCACGATCATCGAAACCGGGCTCGACATTCCGAACGCCAATACGCTCATCATCGACCGTGCCGACAAGTACGGGCTCTCGCAGCTGCACCAGCTGCGCGGGCGCGTCGGTCGCGGGCGCGAGCGGGCCTACGCGTACTTCTTGTACGACGAGGGCAAGCCGTTGTCGGAGACGGCGCACGACCGCCTCTCCACCATCGCCGCAAACAACGAGCTCGGCTCTGGCATGCAGGTCGCGCTGAAAGACCTCGAGATCCGGGGGGCCGGCAACCTGCTCGGCGGCGAGCAGTCGGGGCACATCGCGGGCGTCGGGTTCGACCTCTATCTGCGCATGATCGGCGAGGCCGTGTCGACGTTCCGCGGCGATGTGGCTGAGGGCCAGACCGAGCTGCGGCTCGAACTGCCGGTCGACGCCCACATTCCCGAAGACTACGTCGACAGCGAGCGGCTGCGGCTCGAGGCGTACCAGAAGCTCTCGTCAGCCACCTCTCCGGCCTCGCCCGAAGGCCAGATCGACCAGGTTCTCGAAGAGCTGATCGACCGTTACGGCGAGCCGCCCGAGCAGGTCACGAACCTCATCACGGTGTCGAAGCTGCGCCGGCTCGCCCAGCGCACCGGTCTCTCCGAGGTCGTCGCCATGGGGTCCAACCTGCGCGTCGCGCCCGCCGCGCTGCCCGACTCGGTGCAGGTGCGCCTGCGCCGCATGTACCCGTCGGCGAAGTATCTCGCCGCCGCCTCGGCGCTCTCGGTGCCGATGCCGGTCGTGAACGGTTCGCCGTTGCCAGACGCCGAGCTCATCTCCTGGGTCGAGAACCTGCTCGCCGCCATCTTCCCACCGCCTGTTGCTGCAGCTTCATCCCCGGCTTCCGACGCCGCTGCCGCCTCAGCCTGACGCCGCCGTTCCGGCTTGACGGAGATAGCCGCCCCGAACCTAGGCGACGCCCTGCGCCGTCTCCCGGCGCGCCCGCACGGAGGCCGCCCGCACCGCGCCGATGCTCGCTGCGATTACCAGCACGATAGCCATACCCTCCACCCACGTCAGCGCCTGGCCCAGAATCACGAGCCCGGCCAGGGCCGCGATCGCCGGCGCCAAGCTCATCAAGATCGAGAACGCCGCCTCGGGCAACCGGCGCAGGGCAATCAGCTCGAACGCGTACGGGATCGTCGACGACAGCACAGCCACCGCCAGCCCGAGCAGCAGCGCAGACGGCTGGATGATCGAGCCCCCCGCCGAGCCGACCCCGAACGGCAGCGACACCACCGCCGCGACCGCCATCGCGAGGGCGATTCCGTCGAGCTTCGCGAACCGCCGCCCCGACCGCGACGACAGCAGAATGTAGCCGGCCCAGGCGGCGCCTGCGCCAGCAGCGAACGCGACGCCGACGGGGTCGAGAGCATCCGCACCACCCTGGCTCAGCAGCACAACACCGGCGAACGCGAGAACCGCCCAGAGCCAGCTCGACGCTCGGCGGCTCACCGCAACCGACAAGACAAGCGGGCCCAGCACTTCGATTGTGACGGTGGTTCCGAGCGGCAGCCTGGCGAGTGCTTCGTAGAACAGCATGTTCATCGTGGCGAGCACGACGCCGAACGCCACCACGGTCATCCAGTCGCCGCGCGAGTGCCCGCGCAGTTTCGGTCGAGCGATGAGAAGCAGAATGACCGCCGAGAACACCAGTCGCAGCGTCACCATGCCCAACGCGCCGACCAGCGGAAACAGCACAACAGCGAACGAGGCGCCCACCTCTTGGCAGGCGAGCCCGACGATGACCATGGCGACCGGCCACAGCGTTGCGGGCCGGCCCGAGAGCGCAGCGGCGTCGTCGGAACCGGCGGCGGGGGAGATGGGGGCGGTCACCCGTCCACGCTACCCGTCAGTCGTGCCTCGATCTTTTTTCGAAGCGTGTCGATTTCTGCTCGCGCCATTCGACCTAGAGATGAGAGGGTCGAGAGGCGACCTTCCGGTACTGAAACAGAAAGACAGGAAGCCCCATGCCGAAGTACATGCTGATCTGACGAGCAACCGACGAATCGCTTGCAGCGATGATGAACACCGATTTCGCCGAAATGATCGATTCGATCGGGCGCTTCAACGACGAACTGATCCGGGCGGGAGTTCTGCTGGCCGCCGAAGGCCTCGACGACCCGAACCAAGGTGTCGTGGTCGATTTCAGCGGCGAGACCCCGGTGGTGACCGACGGGCCGTACGGTGAGACGAAAGAGCTGTTCAACGGCTACTACGTGCTCGATGTCGCCTCGATTCAGGAGGCCGTCGAGTGGGCCAAGAGGGCGCCGATGGTGAGCGGCAGCAAGACCGAGATCCGCCGGGTGACCCAGATCGACGAGTTCCCGCAAGACAACGAATGGGTGCAGAAGGAGCGCGCCTGGCGTGAGCAGACCGGCCAGCTCTGACGCGCGCGTCGCCGTCGAGGCGGTCTGGCGCAGGGAATCCGCCCGCATTGTCGGGGCGCTGGCGCGCTACACAGCAGACTTCTCGCTCGCCGAAGATCTAGCCCAGGAGGCGGTCGCCGAAGCGCTCGTCTCCTGGGCTGTCGAGGGTGTTCCGGCCGATCCCACCGGCTGGCTGCTCACGACGGGCCGGCGCCGTGCCATCGACGCCTTCCGGCGCCGCGGAGCGCGTGACAAGAGATACGCGTTGCTCGCGCGCGGCCTCGACGAGGCAACGCCCGGGCCTGACTCGCTCTTCGATCCCGACGCGATCGATGACGATGTACTCGCCCTCATGTTCGTGTCGTGTCATCCGATTCTGTCGAAAGAGGCACGCATCGCTCTAACGCTCCGGATGATCGGCGGGCTCACCACCGAAGAGATCGCCAAAGCGTTTCTGGTGCCGGTGGCCACCATCCAGGCCCGCATCACCCGCGCGAAGAAGACGCTGTCGGCCGCGCGAGTGCCGTTCGCCGTGCCCGAACCCGGCGAACGTGCTGCGCGGCTCGCATCAGTGCTGCACGTGGTGTACCTGATCTTCACCGAGGGGTCGTCGGCGTCGAGCGGCAGCGACGTGATGCGCGCCGACCTGGCAGCCGAGGCTCGCCGGCTGGCACGCGTGCTGGTGAAGCTCGCCCCCGAGCCCGAGGCGTTCGGCCTGCTTGCGCTGCTCGAGCTCACGGCGGCCCGATTCCCTGCGCGGCTCGGCGACGATGGGCGTGCCATTCTGCTCGAGCACCAAGACAGGCGGCTGTGGGATCACGCCGCAATCAGGCGCGGGCAGGCCGCCGTCGCCCACGCCATCGCCGTAGGCCGAGGTCTGGGCGCCTACGGTCTGCAGGCCTCGATCGCCGAGTGCCATGCCATTGCGCCCTCGGTGGCGCAGACGGATTGGCAGCGCATCGTCGTGCTCTACGAGGCTCTGGGCCGTTTGGGGCCGTCGCCGATCATCGAACTGAACCGCGCCGTGGCAGTCGCGATGGCCCTGGGCCCGACGGAGGGTCTTGCCATTGTCGATGGGCTGGTTGCGCGCGGCGAACTGGCTGGTTCGCATTTGCTTCCGGCCGTGCGCGGGGAGCTACTGTGGCGGCTCGGGCGTACGCCCGAGGCGCGCGCGGAATGGGCGCGTGCTGCGGAACTGTGCGGCAATGCAGCCGAGCGCGCGGTACTGGAGGAGAAACTCGCGCGACCCGGCCACGTCGTGTGAAGGCTGACCCGCGATCAGCCGCCGCTGTCAGTTGGCGAACGGCGACTCGGCTGGTTCTTTGTCGAGGGCCGTGTCGTTCGAATCGGCCTCGACACGGGCATCCACTGCCCGCCGATAAGCCCGCGACCGCCGCGCCACCAGCACCGACGCCACCACGATCGACACCGCCGAGCCCAGCAGCACCGCGAGTGTGCCCTCGTCTATCACCTCGTCGACGCCCTTGAACGCCAGCTCGTTCATCAGCAGCGACACCGTGAAGCCGATGCCGCCGAGCCCGCCGATCATCACCAGATCGGCCAACGAGAGCACGCTCGACGCCGGCGCGCGCTTGCCCACGAATCGGCTGCCGAGCCAACCCGCCACCGTGATGCCCACCAGCTTGCCGACGGGCAGCGCCACGAGAATGCCCCAGAACGCCGGGCTGAGTTCGGCGATGCCCACCGAGGGTATCGCCACCAGGGCAGCCGAGAACGCGAACAGCGGCAGAACGATCGCATTCGACCAAGGTTGCAAGGCGTGGGCTGTGTGCGAAGCGGGCCTGGCCGTCATCACGAGGCCGAGGGCCACGCCCGCGATGGTCGCGTGAATGCCCGACTGATATGTCAGATCCCAGGTGAGCAGCGCGATCAGCGCCATCACGATGCCGATGACGATGCGTAGACCACGCTTGGTCAGGGCGCCGGATGCCCCCTCCCGCCGGCCTCGGGCGAGAAGCACACTCAGCACTCCGAACACGGCGACGCAGACGGCGGCGCCGAGCAGAGCCGGAATATTCAGCGAGGTCGTGAAGAACACCGCAATGATGAGAATGGCGACGAGGTCGTCGAGCACAGCCAGCGCGAGCAGGAACACACGCACCTTGCCAGGCAGCGCCCGCCCGAAGATGGCCAGCACGCCGAGCGCGAAGGCGATGTCGGTGGCGGTCGGAATCGGCCAGCCGTCGGCATAGGGGCTGCCGACGTTGAAGAGCAGATACACCCCCGCCGGCACGACCACCCCGCCGAGAGCAGCGATTGCGGGCAGCAGAGCCTTCGCGGGCGAATTCAGTGAACCGGCGACGAGTTCGTGCTTCAGCTCGACGGCGACGATGAAGAAGAAGACGGCGAGCAGGCCGTCGCTGGTCCAGTGTTCGACGCTGAGGTCGAGATTGATCGCCGGGAATCCGATGTGCGCCGCATTGAGCTGCAACAGCTCGGTGCCGAATCCCGTATTGGCGAGAACGAGACCGAGCGCAGCAGCGACCAGCAGGATGGCTGCCGCATTGCGCTCGGATCGCAGAAAGTTCATGCGCTCATCCTCTCAGTCTCCGTGCGCGCATTGTGGCAGCTACAGTCGATTGTGGAGAGAATGGCCGCTCGCCGCCCTGTGGAATTCGTGTGCCGCCGCTCGCCGCTCGCCACCCGACGACGCGACGTTCGACTGTCGGGCTACGTGAACTGGAGAACCTGTGAGCAACGAATCGAAGCTCGACGAACTCATCGCTGTCACGGCTCGACTTCGAGCGCCGGGCGGATGCTCGTGGGATGCCGAGCAGACGCACGAGTCGCTCGTGAAGTACCTCATCGAGGAGTCGCACGAGCTCATCGACGCTATCGAGACCGGCACCCGCGAAGACCTGCTCGAAGAACTCGGCGACGTGCTCTACCAGGTGCTCTTTCACGCCGACCTCGCCGCGCACACCGCGGGGGAGCAGTTCGACATTCAGGATGTCGCCGCGCACATGACCGCGAAGATGGTCGGGCGGCATCCACACGTCTTCGGCGACGTGTCGCTCGAGACGGCCGATGATGTCGTGGCGATCTGGGACGACCTCAAGGCGGTCGAGAAGCCTGGTCGCACCAGCGTTCTCGACGGAATCCCGCAGGGCATGCCGTCGCTTGCGCTCGCCGACAAGCTGCTCGGCAAGGCTGCCAAGATCGGGCTGCTCGACGCGGATGCGCCGCAGAGCATCCCGGTCGCCTCCGAAGACGAGCTCGGGCCGCTGCTGCTCGCCATCGTGGCCTCGGCCAAGTCGCAGGGTCTCGATGCCGAGCGTGCGCTGCGCTCGACGCTGCGCGACCTGCAGACCGAAATCCGCGAGGCGGAACTGGATGCTCGGGCAATCGACTCCACAGACGCCGGCATCATCGCCTTCCCCGCCGCCGACTGACAGCGGCTGCGGGCGGCTGCCCGGCGGCTGCCCGGCGGATGACGTGAGCTGACGTCGCTTTCGTCGGAGCACAGCGCGCATCCCGACAATACGCAGGCATGCCGGCTGTGCTCCGACGAAAGTCCGTGCGGCCGCCCGCAGCCCGCGCCCGACTGCGGCCCGCGCCCGACCGCATCCGCATCGCCCGCCCCGCCCCGCATCCGCATCCGCATCCGCATCCGGCGGAGCATCCCGCGCGGGCCTGGCACAATTGAGGCATGGCTCAAGCAATAACCCCGCCTCGCGGAATGCGCGACTTTCTGCCCGCCGAGAAGGCGGCTCGTGAGCGTGCTCTCGGCATCATTCGTCGGTCTTATACCGCGCACGGCTTCGACGAGATCGAGACTCCCGTCATGGAAGACATCGAGCGCCTGCACTCCGGCCTCGGCGGCGACAACGAGAAGCTGAGCTTCAGCGTGCTCAAGCGTGCCATCCCTGCCGCCGAGCTCGAGAAGGCGGCGGCCGAGGATGACCCGCAGAGCCTCGCCGACCTGGGCCTCCGTTTCGACCTCACCGTACCGCTCGCCCGGTTCTATGCCAGTCACCGTGCCGAGCTGCCCACCGTCTTCCGGGCCATCCAGATCGCTCCGGTCTGGCGCGCCGAGCGACCGCAGAAGGGCCGCTACCGCCAGTTCGTGCAGTGCGACATCGACATCATCGGCGAGCCGAGCCAGCTGGCCGAGACCGAGATCATCACGGCCACGCTCGCCACGCTCGATGCGCTCGGGCTCGAGGGCTGCACCATTCGCATCAACGACCGTCGGCTGCTCACCGCCATGCTCGACGTGTTCGGGTTCGGCCGGCCTGAGCATCCACAGGTCTTGATCACGGTCGACAAGCTCGACAAGGTCGGCTCCGACGGCGTGGTGAAAGAGCTGCGTGAGCGCGGCGTCACCCCCGCGGCGGTCGATGCGCTCGACGCCTTCTTCCACCGCGTCACCACGATGGAATACAACCCCTTCGGCGTGCGCGCCATCACCAAGGCTCTGCCGCAGGGCATCGACCCTGCCCTCATCGACGAACTCGCTGCGCTCGCCGACGTCATCGACCCCGTGGTGCTCGTCTTCGACCCATTTCTCGTGCGCGGCATGGGCTACTACACCGGAACCATCTTCGAGATCGCCCACCCCGACTTCTCGTTCTCGCTCGGCGGGGGAGGGCGGTACGACGGCATGATCGGCCGCTTTCTGGGCCAAGACGTGCCGGCCTGCGGGTTCTCCATCGGCTTCGAGCGCATCGTCGACCTGTTGCAGGCCGAACAGGTCGGGCTCGCAGATGCCCTGCTGCTGCTGCACGAGCCCTCTGCCTCACCGGCCCAGCTCGTGGGCCTGAAGACACAGCTCATCGCCGCCGGCACCCGCGTTCGCCTCGAGCGCCGCACCAAGAACACCCGCGCCCAGGTGCAGCGTGCCGCCGCCTCCGGCTACACCTCCTTCGCCTTCGTCACGCCCGACACCCACGACGTCGCCGACCTCACCCCCAAGCCCATCTGACCCTCGCCGCACGTCTGATCCACATCGACATGACGAAAGAAGCCCTCCGTGTGGGCTCTTGGGGCATGTGGTGGCATCTCGAATCGGTGGGCGGCGCTGCTCGGCCGGCCTGGGTAAGCGCTGGGCGAACCGATTTGGTTGATACATAGTTCGGCTATACAATAAATCAAGTGAACAGCGAATTATCAGCATTACTGGGAGACCTCGTAACCGTCACCCACCGTCTCACCCGTCTCGCGGCCCAGGCCACGGGAGAATCCACCTCACCCGCCGCGTGGCGCACCCTGAGCGTTCTGACATCGGCTGGCCCCATGCGCCTCGGCGAACTCGCCGCTGCCAGCAGGGTCAGCCAGCCCACGATGACCAAGATCGTGCGCAACCTCAACGAACTCGAGTGGATCAAGCGCATCGCCGACAGCTCGGATGCCCGGGCCTGGCTCATCGCCATGGCGCCCAAGGGGCAAGCCGCGCTCGACGACTGGCGCTACCGACTCGGTGTCGCCCTCGAACCCCTCTTCGCCGACCTGTCGAGCCGCGAGCTCGTCGTTCTGGCCGAAGCGACCGACCTCATCGGCGACCGCATCGGAGTACAGGAGCTGGCAGCCTGACCGCCAGCGCCCGTTGGTTAGACTGGGCGGCGGATGCACGCTGACCGCGTCGTCCGTCATTTTGAACCCTGAGGAGACAATCCAGTGGCATTGATCGAAGCTGTAGGCGCTCGCGAAATCCTTGACTCGCGCGGCAACCCGACCATCGAGGTCGAGGTTCTGCTCGATGACGGCGTGGTCTCCCGCGCTGCCGTTCCGTCTGGCGCATCCACCGGCGCCTTCGAGGCCTACGAGCTGCGCGACGGCGACAAGAGCCGCTACCTCGGCAAGGGCGTTCTGAAGGCCGTCGATGCTGTCATCGACGAGCTCGGCCCGGCCCTCGAGGGCTTCGACGCCAGCGACCAGCGACTCGTCGACGGCGCGATGATCGCCCTCGACGGCACCGAGAACAAGAGCCGCCTGGGCGCCAACGCCATTCTGGGCGTCTCGCTGGCCGTCGCCCGCGCCGCGGCAGACTCGGCCGACCTGCCCCTGTTCCGCTATGTCGGCGGCCCGAACGCCCACGTTCTGCCCGTGCCGATGATGAACATCATCAACGGCGGTTCGCATGCCGACTCCAACGTCGACATCCAGGAGTTCATGATCGCGCCGATCGGTGCCGAGACGTTCGCCGAGGCGCTGCGCTGGGGCGTCGAGACGTACCACGCGCTGAAGTCGCTGATGTCGAAGAAGGGCCTCTCCACCGGCCTGGGCGACGAGGGTGGCTTCGCGCCGAACCTGTCGTCGAACGCGGCTGCACTCGACCTCATTCTCGAGGCCATCACGGCGGCAGGCTTCACGCCGGGGCAAGACATCGCCCTTGCTATGGACGTGGCGGCGAGCGAGTTCTACCGCGAGGGTGCCTACCAGTTCGAGGGCAAGGCAACCTCGTCGCAAGAACTCAGCAGCTACTTCGAGAACCTGTTGGCCAACTACCCGCTGGTCTCCATCGAAGACCCGCTCGAAGAAGACGACTGGGAGGGCTACCAGCACCTCACCGCCGCAATCGGCGGAAAGGTGCAGGTCGTCGGCGACGATCTGTTCGTCACCAACCCCGTTCGCCTGGCCAAGGGCATCTCGCTCGGTGCCGGCAACTCCATGCTCGTGAAGGTCAACCAGATCGGTACGCTCACCGAGACGCTCGACGCGGTCAGCCTCGCCCAGCGCAGTGGCTACACCACCATGATGTCGCACCGCTCGGGTGAGACCGAAGACACCACGATCGCCGACCTCGCGGTCGCCACGAACTCGGGTCAGATCAAGACCGGTGCGCCTGCCAGAAGCGAGCGCGTCGCTAAGTACAATCAGCTGTTGAGGATCGAAGAAGAACTGGCCGAAGCCGCCGTGTACGCGGGTGCCTCCGCGTTCCCGCGTTTCAAGGGCTGAGCCTCGCTGACGACGTAGCGCGGCGAAGCCGCGTATCGAAATCACGAGGCGCACGCCAGACCGATTTCGGTACGCACGGCTTCGCCGCGCCACTCGACCAGCGATTGCGAGGAACACCATGCGGCCACCAGCCAATTCATCGGCCAAGGGCTCCTCGCGCCCGATGCGCGTGACGGGCCGCAGTGCGGCCTCGACGGCGACGGCCGGTGCCGCAGGTTCGCCCGGTTCGGCCCGGGGAGCATCGGGAGCACCCGGCTCTGACGGT
>JAODBC010000091.1 GCA_025463765.1 Subtercola sp.
GTCTGCATGTCGGGGCGACAGGATTCGAACCTGCGACCTCTCGGTCCCAAACCGAGCGCTCTACCAAGCTGAGCTACGCCCCGGGAAATAAACCTCGGCAAGCCTAGCGCACAAGCACTGAGGTGAACCTGCACGGGTGCGAACCTGTACTACGATGTTCGGGTGCCACTTCGGTGAGCGCGGGGATGTAGCTCAATGGTAGAGCCTCAGTCTTCCAAACTGATCACGCGAGTTCGATTCTCGTCATCCCCTCGTCTGTTCGCTTTGCCCGTCCCCGCCGGGCAAAGCGCCATTACTCATACGGGGATCTCCTTATGGCGGCACCGATGTGTGTCGCGCCGGGCGAAACGCCCATTATGCATGCGGGGATCTCCTTATGGCGGCACCGATGTGTGTCCCCGACGGGCGAAGCGCCATTGCTCGCTCGGGGATGTCATCG
Organism: Subtercola sp.; assembly: GCA_025463765.1. Lineage (GTDB taxonomy): Bacteria > Actinomycetota > Actinomycetes > Actinomycetales > Microbacteriaceae > Subtercola. Next base: position 440 of record JAODBC010000091.1, read on the forward strand.
TCGCGGCCGCCGCCAATCGCTTGGCCGAAGGTGCTGGATTCATCGCGCAGGTAGGGCAGAATCGGGAGGAGCGACGAGGGAGACGAGATGGCAGACAACGAGCAGGTTGCGTACACGGCATTGGAACCGAAGACGCCGGTACTCGACACAGAGGGAGCCGAGTTCGGCACCGTCGAGCATGTGCTGCAGATGCCGATCTCGACTTGTTCGACGGGATCGTGATCGCAACACCCTCCGGTCTGAAGTTCGTCGACGCAGGCCAGATCGAACGCATCTCCACGAGCGCCGTACAGACCACTGTGACGCCCGATCTCGTCGGCTCGCTGGCCGAACCAGACGGCGCTCCGCTGTTCACGGTCGACGGTTTGCAAGATGTCGGTGGCTCGCTTTCGGCGCGGCTCGGGCGGTTGTTCCGGCGCGAGCACTGGAAGCCCAGCGAGTAAGCCCAGCTTCTAGGAGCCCGGACTTCGAGTCGCCCAGAGCTTCCACGAGCTCAGACGCACACCGCCACGTACGCTATGCCGATGACGGAGTCGACGATCGAGCGGTGCCAGGGCGTGCTGCGTAACACGGTGAAGACCGAGCGCCTGCAGTACTTTAGTGATGCGGTGTTCGCCATCGCACTGACTCTTCTGGTGCTGAAGATCACGGTACCGATTCTTGCCGGCGACAACCCTTCGAACGCTGACACGCCGCGCGCTTCCTCTGGCGCGGCGCGCCAGCTGAATAAATCCTCAAAATGCTCACCCGGCTCCGGTGATCGCGATATGGTTTCTCTTGCAGGATGCCCTGGCCTCCCGCACCTAGCCAGACACCCGCGCCGCGTGCGCGGGTTCTGTGTTTAAGCACTCTTCAACTCGGCGCCCAGATGTAAAAGAACCTGCAGGCCTTCATGACGCTGATGAAAATCTGCTCGACGGCCGCCTCAGCACGTGGATCTGTCTCTACGACAGTCTCGTGCCGATTCACGAAAAACGTCGCGACATCGGAGATCTGCAGTAGCCGACTGGAATGCGACGGCCCGAAGTAGATGGTGTCGGCAATCCGCCGACAAGGCTTGCTCGTGTACCCGTACACGCTCGACGCCTTGAAACTCCGCAGATTCCTACGACTGTCGGGCGCGGAATGGTGTTCATCAGCAACCACCAACGCCATCGCGCGCGACTCGTGATCCCGCACGAGCACTTCATCCACCGATTCGAATGAGTGAGCAGTGCATAACGAATGAGGCGCGAAGGGGCGCCGATACTTCGCTTGCTGAGCCTTGATGTCGATTCCGCGAAGCACGTACTTCGCGCCTGAATTCGCGAGCGTCTTCGCGACCAGCTTGCTCGCCTTGATTCGCCAGCCGATCGGAACCTTCTGCCACGCGCCTTCGCCGTGAAACATGTCGTATCCGTGGAATTCCGTGACGGGGTCGAAGCCCGGCACGTCGGCAGCGATCATTCTGCCAATGTGGTCGAGACTGGTCTCGATCTTCACGATCGAATCATCGTCGACTACGACCGTACCCATGAAGTAGAAGTCATCGTTACGAGCTGACTCGTCGAGGAACGCGACATACACACAAGACCTTCTCTCATTTTGCATGAGTTTATGTCATTAACGTGCAACATCGTTTGTGATCAGGGCTTCTGAGGCAACCCTCACCTACGTAAGTGGAGCCTTTGCTTGCTTGCGGAAGATTTTAGGCTGAGTAGCGTTGGAGTTAATGAAGACGAAGGGAGACGTCATGTCTGACGTTGTCACCAGTATCAAGAGTTCCGCCAACCCCGATGTGGCCGCGGCCGCAGCACAGTTTCTGAGCCAGGTCGTCATCGACTCGCAGGCTCTGGTCATCAACGGCAAGCAGGCGCACTGGCACGTGCGCGGCGCCAATTTCATCGCCGTGCACGAGCTGTTCGACGACATCGTCGAACGCGCCGAGGGCTACGCCGATGACGCCGCCGAGCGTGTCGTCGCTCTGGGCCTGCCACTGGATGCCCGTATCGGCACCGTCGCGGCCAAGACCACGTTGCCCGAGCTGCCGGCCGGGTTCCAGCCCGCCGACGTCATGATCGCTGCGCTCGTGGCTTCGATCGACGCACTGCTCGTCAGCGTAAACAAGGCCATCACCGAATTGGGCGCCATCGACGCCGCGAGTCAAGACGTGGTCATCCAGACCGCCCGCAGCGTCGAGAAAGACCGCTGGTTCTTGTTCGCTCACATCGCATCGGTTTAGTCAGTACGGTTCGCCGAAAATGAGGACCCCGAGAGGGGTCCTTTTTTTCGTGGCCGGGCGACGAGATTGTTGCATTGAGATGTACATGGCGAGTCATTAAACTGATAATCTCTCATCATGATTCCCATTCCGCAGCCTAAGAGGGCGCCAACAAGCGGCGGCTCGCTCGGGCAACCCGGGGGGCCCGCTGCGCCACTCCCCGCTGCGTCATTCCCCCCTGCGTCATTCCCCCCTGCGTCACTCCCCCGCGCGAACGGGCGACCCCTTGTCATCGCGGCACTTGTCATCGGTGGCTTCATCTTGCTGGCCGCCATCGGTGTGATCGTGGCGGTGATCGCCTTCGGCTTGAATCCGTTACTGATCCTGCTCGCCGGGGTGGTCGTGGTCTCGGGGGTGATCAGCACCCTGCTGCGCCTGTTCCCGCAGCGATTGCCCGGTTTCGGGTTGCTGCGCTCACTGCTCGGTTTCGCATCGCTCGCGTCGGTGGCGGCGATTCTCTACCTGTTCGTGTACCCCGCCATGCAGGGAGGCACCGCAACCAGCTGGATTCCGAACTGGGGGATGCACGCGGCTGCACCTGCGAGATCGGCCCAGTCCACCGTGGTCTATGCAGTCACCGGCACTGCGCCCTCCGCGTCGATCAACTTCGCACCCGGCAGCGACAACGGCGGAGCGAAGGCTGACCACTCCTTGCCGTTCACCGAGACTGCGACGGTCGACGCGACGGCTAACACGTTCTACTCCTTGGGCGCCAGCACGACCAACGCCCCCGACGGGTCGACACTCACCTGCACCATCACCGTCGACGGGGTGGTGGTCTCCACCGAGACGCGATCGGGCAGTTTCGCACTGGCTCTGTGTTCGGGGAGTGCGGCAGACGCGACGAAGTGAGCCGAAGAGAGAACCTCAGAGGGCGAAGTGGGTGGGCCGGCCGGCGAGGTAGGTAGCCGCGACCGGCATGCCGCGCAAGTCTGAAGGCGCGACGCGCAGAGGGTCGCGCTCGGTGATGGCGATATCGGCGGGCATGCCGACGCCGATCGCGGCATACCCGTTCGTCGAGGCAGCCAGTGCCGCCTCTGCGGTGATGCGCTGCTCCGCGTGCCACGGCGCGCGCGCCTCGCGTGAGCGCGACACGGCCGCAGCCATGGTCTGCCACGGGTCGAGGGGGGCGACGGGAGCGTCTGAGCCGAGCAGCAGTGCCGCGCCGGATGCCCGCAGGCTCCCGAAGGCGAAAGCTCGGTCGGTGCGGCCGTTCCAGTAACGGTCGGCGATGTCACGGTCATCCATCGCGTGTTCGGGCTGCACGCTCGCCACTACGCCGAGCCGCGCGAACCGCGCGAAGTCGGTGGCGGAGACCAGTTGGGCGTGCTCGATGCGGCCACCGGATCCGAGGCGTTCGAACGTGTCGAGCGCGAGGGCGTTGGCGTGGTCGCCTATTGCGTGCACGGCGGGGGTGAGGCCGGCTGACGTCGCCCGTTCGAGCAGGGCGAGTAGTGCATCCGGAGCAACGGTCAGCAGACCGCGCGAGTGCTCGCTGCCTTCGAGCCCCTCGTACTCGTCGTAGCAGAAGGCGGTGCGGGTGTTGAGCGACCCGTCGGTGATGACCTTGAATGGCCCGACGGTGAGCAACCCCTCCGTGCCCGGAACGATGTCGCCGGAACGAAGACCGGCGCGGATGCCCTGCTCGAGATGCTCGGCGTAGATGCCGAACGAGACCCGCAGCGAGCGGATCCCGGCCGAGATTCGGCGACTCCAATCGGCGAGATTGTCGCGCATCTCGAGATCGACGATACCCACGACACCGAGCCGGGCGGCCGCCTCAGCCGCTCGGGCGACCAGTTCGTCACCGATGTTGTCGGGAACGTCATCGAGGCGTTTGAGTACGGCGAAGCAGTCGTCTTCGCGCAGATGGCCGGTCGGATGCCCGGTCAACCCGAATTCGGCGAGCGCCGCCGAGTTGAGCCAGCAACCGTGCAGATCGGCACTGACGAGCACCAGCGTCTTGCCGGGCAGAACGGTGTCGAGCAAGGAGCTGTGCAGCGCGTCGGCGTCGGGCCAGAGCCCGTCGCGAATTCCGAAGCCGATGACGGGGCGCGAGACGTCGAGCGGACGCGAATCGATGAGTCGCTGCAGTTGCATGACGAGCTCGCGGGTCGACCCGATTCCGCTGAGGTCGAGCCGACTGCGCAGCAGCGCCCACTGGGTGAAGTGCACGTGGTTGTCGTAGAGCCCCGGAATGACGAAGCGGCCATCAAGATCAACGACCTCGGCACTAGCGGGAGTACGCACGATTCCGGTCGGCACAATCGCACGGATGCGCCCGTCGGCGAGCAGCACGTCGCACACGGCGTCGTGGCCGGCGACGAGGCCGCCGCGCAGAAAAACGTCAGACACCCGCTTCGCCCAACACGCCGGCCTCGCCGGGCGCTCCGACTGCGCCGGGCGCACCCGCTTCGCCAGGCCCATCCGCTTCGCCAGGCCCACCTGAGCCGTCGGTCGGCAATGGATGCGCACGCCGCATCTCTGCCGCAAGGGCCGGATGCCGGTAGAACGACTCCCCCTCGGCGAGTTCGCGGATGACACGCTCGACCGTCTCGGGAGACTTGTTCTGACTCAGCTTCGACTTGGCCTCGAAGCGCGTCGCGGTGAGGCGGAATCCCACCGTTCCTGCACTGATGCGCGCCGCGTATTCGGCGTTCTCGAGCGTGCCTTTCATTCGCCGCGGCTCGAGCATGCGGTCTTCGAAATGGTCGACCAGATCGCCGAGCACGACGAGATTCTCGGCAGCACTGAGTACCTCGGGCACGCCGTGCAGGTGCGCCACCACGAAGTTCCAGGTCGGCACCGAGGGCTCGCTGGGGTACCAGCCGGGCGAGATGTAGCCATGCGGGCCCATCACGATGAGCAGAATCTCGTGCTGGCCGAGTTCGTGCAGCCGCTCATCCGGTCGTCCGACGTGCGTGAGAATGGCGAGCTCGTCGGGTGCAGCGGCCGGGTCGAGAACGATCGGGTAGTGCGAGGCCACCAGGCCCTTCGACGTGTTGCTGACGAAGGTACCGAAGCCGACCTCGCGGATGAGCCGGCGCACCTCACCGACATCGTCGAGCCGGAACGCGGGGCTGTCTCTCATGCGTCAGGCCTGGTCATGCGGGCACCAGTACAGTTTGCGTGCCGCCATGATCTCCATGACGATGTTCGTTCCGCAGATGCGGCACGGCAGCCCTTCGCGTTTATACACCCAGTGCCGGTCTTCGCGGTTCGCGAGCGCGCGTTCTTGGGCGTCGGGGTCGAGGCCGTCCATCGTGAGCATCTGACCGGTACGAATGCCGAGGTCGAGCAGGTACACCCAGTCGCGCCAGAGCCCCCTGGCTTGCTCTTCGGTGACCTGCTTGCCCGGAGTGTGCGGGTTCAGACGCGCACGGAACAGCATTTCGGCGCGGTACACGTTGCCGATGCCGCTCACCACAGACTGATCCATCAGCAGCTGCCCGACGGCGGTGGGCTTCTTGCGCAGTCGGGTCACGAAACGGTCTTCGGCCTCTGGGCTGTCGTCGGTAGCGGGGTCGGGGCCGAGCCGGTCGACGACTTCGGCCAATTGCACGGGGTCGATGACCTCGCAAATGGTCGGCCCGCGCAGATCGGCCACGCTTTCGTCGGTGGCCAGTCGCACCCGCACCGCACCGACGGGCTCGGGCGGAAACGTCTCGAGGTCGACGTTCTGCGTGTGTTCGGTCTCGGCCATGCGCACCGCCCGGCGCAGGCGTGGGGCGCCGATGGAGCCGAGCGCCTCAGACTCTGCGGTGATCGGCGAGACGATGCCGAAGAAGTCCCACGCGCCGTAGATGCCGAGATGGATGCGCAGCCAGCGATCGTGCTCGAACCGCAGAAACATCTGCTTGCCCACGGCGCGGGCCTCGAGCATCCGCAGCCCGTCGATGTGAGCGGCCCCTTCTGCGAATCTGCCCTGCGGCGAGCTGGCAGAGACGACGTGACCGACGAAGTCGCGCTCGAATTGCAGCGCGATGCGGTGAACGGAATGGCCTTCAGGCATGTAGTGCTCGGCTCCGGATGCTCGGCAGTGGTCTCAGGCGATGTCGCCGGTCGCGGAGGCGCCGGCGGGCGCGGCCGGGTTGACGTCTGCACCAACGTAGATGCCCGCAATCGCACCGGTCGCTTCATATTCGGCGAGCTGCGCGATGCGGCGCACGTGCCGCTCTTCGAGCGAGAACGGCTCGTTGATGAAGGTGTCGATGAAGGCGACAGCCTCATCGACCGTGTGCTGGCGGGCGCCGATGGCGATGAGGTTGGCGTCATTGTGCTGGCGGGCGAGCAGAGCCGTCGATTCGCTCCAGACCAATGCGGCGCGCGCACCCTTCACCTTGTTCGCGGCGATCTGCTCGCCGTTGCCTGAACCGCCGAAGACGATGCCGAGCGCTTCGACACCGGCCTGCTGGTCGCGTACGACGGCGAGCGCGGCGTTGATGCAGAACGAGGGGTAGTCGTCGATGGGGTCGTACGAGGTAGGACCATGATCGACGACCTCGTGACCGGCCGCCGTGAGGTGCTCGTACAAGTGGCGACTGAAGTCGAGCCCCGCGTGGTCGGTGCCGAGGTGAATGCGCATTCTCAGAGTTTAGTAGCTCAGAGTTCAGTAGCTCGGAGCTTAGTAGTTCGGAGTTCAGTAGTTGACGAGTTGATGAGCTCGCTGATGCGAGACACCGAGCACCGTGCCGATATCCCGTAAGGGCACGTGCTGCAGAGCCAACCTCTTCGCGAGATTCGAGGCGGCAATTGTCGCCTCACGCTCCAGAGCCTCTGCTTCGACACGCTCTTTTCTAATCTGCTCGAGCGTCGAGACTATTCCGTCGACGTCTCCGACCGAGTCCACCGTCACCTCGACCCCGACGTCTTCGAGTGGAACCTCGAGCGCAGCAGCGACGTATTCGCACGCCATCTGACCGGCATCGGACAGCCTGCGCGCTTGAGTCAGCCCATCAATCGCGGGGATGCTGACCATCCACCATTTGCCCTCGCGCGTCGCGACGGCGTCAAACGTCATCATCGGTTGCCACCTCGATCGCCTTCATCACTTGTCGAACAACACCCGGAGAAATCATTCGATGGCCTTCGGGCAGCGAGACACTTCGAAAGCCGTCGGGGGAACGCCATTTTCGATGGCTCCCGACGAATTGCTCGGAGGGAATCCAGCCCGCCTGTCTGAGCATCTCAACCACCTTTCGAGAGGATTTCTCACTTACCATCAAAACAGTCTACACACGCTGGACTATTCTACGAGCGATTCCAGCCCGAGCAGGTGTCAGCCCGACGCTCTAGGCTGGTTGGCGAGAAACCGCGGCGACCCACGAGGCACGCGGCTCGACAACCACAACACGTACGGAGAACATCAGTGCCCGGAGAAAACCTCACCCGACTCGAAGCCCAAGAACGCGCTGCGTTGGTGTCGGTGCAGAGCTATGACGTGACGCTCGACCTGACGCAGGGCCCCGAGATCTTCACGAGCACGACGAAGGTGCGGTTCAGGGCCGCGGCCGGAGCATCCACTTTCATCGACGCCATCACGAAGAACGTGCACTCGGTGCTGCTCAACGGAAAAGACCTCGACCCCGCCCAGGTGAGCGACGGCGTGCGCATTCAGCTCGACGATCTGGCAGACGAAAACATTCTGACGGTCGTCGCTGACGCGCTGTACACCAACACCGGCGAAGGTCTGCACCGATTCGTCGACCCGGTCGACGACGAGGTCTACCTCTACAGCCAGTTCGAGGTGCCAGACTCGCGCCGCGTTTTCGCGGTGTTCGAACAGCCCGACCTCAAGGCGACCTTCACGTTCACCGTCACCGCGCCCGACTACTGGCAGGTGGTATCGAACTCCCCCACCCCCGAGCCCGTGTCGATCGGTGAGAGCAAAGCCACCTGGAGCTTCGAGACCACACCGGTGATCTCGTCGTACATCACCGCGATCGTGGCCGGCCCGTACGTGGTCGAGCGCAGCGAGCTGACCTCGAGCGACGGCCGCACGATTCCGCTCGGCGTCTTCTCGCGGGCTTCGTTGTCGCAGTACATGGACGCCGACTACGTGTTCGAGAAGACCCGTCAGGGCTTCGAGTTCTACGAGAAGCGCTTCGACTACCCGTACCCGTTCGCCAAGTACGACCAGCTTTTCGTTCCCGAGTTCAACGCCGGAGCAATGGAGAACGCCGGCGCCGTGACCTTCACCGAGGCGTATGTCTTTCGTTCGAAGGTGACGGATGCCCAGCGCGAGCGCCGCGTCGTCACGATCTTGCACGAACTCGCGCACATGTGGTTCGGCGACCTGGTCACCATGAAGTGGTGGAACGATCTGTGGCTGAACGAGTCGTTCGCCGAATACATCTCCACGCTCGCCACGGCAGAGGCCACCGAGTGGCACGGCGCCTGGGCGACCTTCGCCTCGACGGAGAAGAGCTGGGCCTACCGCCAAGACCAGCTGCCCTCGACGCACCCCATTTTCGCGACCATCAACGACCTCGACGACGTGCAGGTCAACTTCGACGGCATCACCTATGCCAAGGGCGCCTCGGTGCTGAAGCAGCTTGTGGCCTGGGTCGGCCAAGACGAGTTTCTCGCGGGCGTCGGCCAGTATTTCACGAAGCACGCCTACTCCAATACAGAGCTGAAAGACCTGCTCGCCGAGCTCGAAGACACCAGCGGCCGCGATCTCACGGGGTGGTCGAAGCTGTGGCTCGAGACGGCCGGCGTGAACACGCTGCGGCCCGAAATCGAGACCGACTCCGACAAGGTGATCACGAGCTTCGCCATCACCCAGACGGCGCCTGCCGAGTGGCCGACCATCCGCCCGCACCGCCTGGCGATCGGCTTCTACAACATGCATGAAGGCGCACTCATTCGTAACCACCGGGTCGAACTGGATGTCGCGGGTGAACTCACCGAGGTGCCAGAGCTCGCGGGGCTGACCCGACCCGACCTGGTGCTGCTGAACGATGACGACCTCGCCTACACGAAGATCCGCCTCGACGATCAGTCGCTCTCGACCGCGATCTCGCACCTCGGGGCGATCGAAGACGGGCTCGCCCGCGCCATCGTCTGGGGGTCGGCATGGGATGCCACGCGCGATGCCGAGACGCGGCCGCGCGACTTCATCCGGCTCGTTCTGGGAAACATCGCGACCGAAGCCGAGAGCACGACACTGCGCACGGCGCTGAACCAGGTCGTACAGACGGCCGCGATCTATGTTGCGCCGTCGTTCCGCGCCGAAGCGCAGGCCGAGGTCGCCGACGAGCTGTGGGGGCTGGCGCGGAACGCCGCCCCGGGCTCTGACGAGCAGTTCCAATTCGTGAAGTTCTTCGCGGCTGCCGCGAAAACCGACGAGAGCCTCGCGGTGGTGGAGTCGCTGCTGGAGGGCGAGACGAAGCTCGAAGGCCTCGAGATCGACGCCGACCTCACCTGGGACCTGCTGACGTCTCTGGTGGCCGCAGGCAAGGCGGGCGAGGCGCAGATCGATGCCGCGCTGGCGGCCGACAACACGGCATCGGGGGCGCAGAGTGCGGCGAGCGCACGAGCATCCATTCCCACCGCCGAAGCCAAGGCGAACGCCTGGGCCTCGCTGGTCGACACCGACGGTGCATCGAACCTCATCGTGCGAGCGACGACCGTCGGTTTTCAGCGAGCGAACGACGACGCGCTGCTTCAGCCGTACATCGCCAAGTACTTCGACGCGGTGCAGCAGCTGTGGGAGACCCGCACCTACCAGATCGCGGCGACGCTGATCACCGGGCTCTACCCGGCCGGTCTCGCGAGCCAAGAGCTGCGCGATGCGACGCAGGCCTGGCTCGACACCGACCCGCAGCCGGCCGCACTGCGGCGCCTGGTGGTCGAGAATCTCGCGGGTGTCGACCGTGCGCTCGCGGCGCAGGCCAAAGACGCCGAGTAAACAACTCCTGCATCAGTTCTGCTCGAGCGCCGGTCAGCTTTTGTTGATCGGCGCTCGTTAGCATTGAGCGCATATGAGTGACTACTTCAAGAATCTGAGCGACTTCTACGGCTCTTACCAGCACCTGATCAATATCGTCGTCATCATCGTCGGCGCGATCATCGTGCGGCTGATACTGCTGAAGTCTGTCGATCGCGTGGTCAAGCGCATCGTCACGGGTGTGAAGAACAAGCACGATGCGCAAGACACGCAAGCGCTGCTGGCCTCACCGGTCGCCGCGGTGAGGGTGGTTCAGCGCACCCGCACCATGGGCAGCGTGCTGTCGAACTTCATCACCTGGGCGATCGTGATCTTCGCGTTCATCATGGTGCTCGGCGAACTGCAGTTTCAGGTGACCGCGCTCGTCGCTTCGGCCGGCGTCATCGGCGCCGCACTCGGTTTCGGCGCGCAGAACATCATCAAAGACATGCTCAACGGGCTGTTCATGGTGGTCGAAGACCAGCTCGGCGTCGGTGATGTCGTCGACCTGGGGCCGGCGACCGGAGTCGTCGAGGCCGTAGGAATTCGTGTGACCACCGTGCGAGACGTGAATGGCACGCTGTGGTTCGTGCGCAACGGCGAGATTCTGCGGGTGGGCAACATGTCGATGGGCTGGGCGCGCGTCATCATCGACCTCGCCATCCCCTACGACACCGATGTCGATGCCGTGCAAGCGCGCATGCTCGCCACAGCGAGCGAACTCGCCTCGAACCCCAAATGGCGCTCGCGCGTCATCGAGAAACCCGAGATCTGGGGGCTTGAGAGCATCTCTGCCGAGGCCCTGGTCATTCGGCTCGTGGTGAAGACGCGAAGCAACTCCAAAGACGACGTCGCCCGCGAACTGCGCATGCGATTGAAGGTCGCCCTCGACGACATGGGTGTGAAGCTGCCGGCGCTGAACAGCATCGTGCTCACCGGATTCGAAGGCGCGAACTCGGTTGCCGGGGCACGGCCGCCGAAGACAAAGCCGGTGAACACCACAACAGACGGCACCGCCGGAGACGCGGCAACGACTACCAAGGTGCTGCGCGCACCCAAGACCGGGTCTGCGAGGGCCGGGCGGGCGAGTGCATCCTCGTCGTCTACCGGCTCGGCAGAGTCACCCGGCTCGGGCGGCCCCGCTTCATCCTCCCCCACCGACGATAAGGCGTGACGATGACGAACGACAGTGCAGCGCCCGGCGCTCCCAGCGGAATACCGCTTATTCCGATCATCCCGACGGCGACAAAACCCGCCGCAGCTCAGGGGCCGGCGTCAGACGATGGCCTCGGCTCGGGTGACACGTTCTATGAGCAGGTCGGCGGCCGCGCCACGTTCGAGCGGCTCGTGCGTACCTTCTACGCCGGCGTGGCGGCCGACCCCGTGCTCGTGGCAATGTACCCCGAAGACGATCTCGAGGGTGCCATCCAGCGCCTGACCGGGTTTCTCGAGCAGTACTGGGGTGGGCCCACCACCTACAGCCAAGAACGCGGTCACCCCCGGTTGCGCATGCGGCACAACCCGTTCAAGGTGAATCCGGATGCCCGTGATCGGTGGCTCTCGCACATGCACGCCGCCGTGGTTTCGCTCGCGCTGCCACCGCTGCAGGAGGCGACACTCTGGGACTACCTCGAGCGCGCCGCGCATGCGATGGTGAATACGTTCGACGCGTAAAACGTCGCTCGCGCACAACCGCTCGCCTGAAACCGCTCGCCCGAAACAAGGAAGTTTCCGATGCCCCCTACAGACACGACCGATGTCATCGTTGTCGGCGCCGGCCTCGCTGGTCTCGTCGCCACCGCCGAACTGGTGAAGGCAGGTAAGCGCGTCACCATCGTCGAGCAAGAGCCCGCCGCCTCGTTCGGCGGTCAGGCGTGGTGGTCGTTCGGCGGCCTCTTTCTCATCGACAGCCCCGAGCAGCGCCGCCTCGGCGTGCACGACTCGCTCGAGCTCGCCCGGCAAGATTGGTTCGGCAGCGCCGGCTTCGATCGCCCCGAAGACCACTGGCCGAGGCTGTGGGCCGAGGCGTACCTGCAATTCGCCGCGGGTGAGAAGCGCGCATGGTTGCACGAGCAGGGGGTGCGCTGGTTTCCGATCGTGGGCTGGGCCGAGCGCGGCGGTTACACCGCCCTCGAACACGGCAACTCGGTGCCGCGCTTTCACATCACCTGGGGCACAGGTCCCGGTGTTCTCGCCCCCTTCGTGGCACGCGTGCGGCAGGGCGTGAACGACGGGCTCGTCACGATTCTGCATCGGCACCGCGTCGACGAGCTCGTGACAGAGGCGGCCGCGAGCGGCGCGAGACGCGGAGCCGGCGGCGCGAGCGGCGCCGGAGTCGACGCTGGAGTCGGCGAAGGTGCCGCCGCCGTCGGCGGCGCTGGGGCGACGCCCGTCGTGGGCGTGCGTGGAGTGAGGCTCGAGCCGTCGAACGCAGGCCGCGGGGTCAGCAGCTCGCGCGTGAGCATCGGCGAGTTCGAGCTGCGTGCCAGCGCGGTGATCGTGACGAGCGGCGGCATCGGCGGCAACCACGACCTCGTGCGCCAGAACTGGCCGAAACGCCTGGGCGAACCGCCGGCATCCATGCTCTCGGGCGTGCCAGCGCACGTCGACGGGCGGATGCTCGGCATCACCGAAGCGGCAGGAGCCCGCCTGATCAACTCCGACCGCATGTGGCACTATACCGAGGGCATCACGAACTTCGACCCGGTGTGGCCGCAGCACGGAATCCGCATTCTGCCCGGCCCCTCGTCGCTTTGGCTCGATGCGACGGGAAAGCGGCTTCCCGTGCCGCTTTTTCCCGGATTCGACACCCTCGGAACACTCGAGCACATTCTCACGACCGGCTACGACCACACCTGGTTCGTGCTCACCCAGAAGATCATCGAGAAGGAGTTCGCGCTCTCGGGCAGCGAACAGAACCCCGACCTCACCGGAAAGAATCTGCGGTTGCTCGCCAAGCGGGTGGGTCCGGGGGCTCCGGGCCCTATCGAAGCGTTCAAAGAAAAGGGCGTCGACTTCGTGGTGGCCGACGATCTGCCGACACTTCTGGCCGGGATGCAGCGCCTCTCGGGCGATGCGCCTCTCGACCTCACGCAGGTCGAGAAAGAGATTCGCGGGCGTGACCGGGAGATCGGGCATCCATTCAGCAAAGACCTGCAGATCACCGCGGTGCGTGGGGCGCGCACTTATCTGGGCGACAAGCTCATTCGCGTGGCATCGCCGCATGAGCTACTCGACCCAGCGGCCGGCCCGCTGATAGCAGTGAAGCTGCACATCGTGACGCGCAAAACCCTCGGAGGAATCGAGACCGACCTCGCCGGGCGAGCTCTCGGCGCCGACGGCGAGCCCGTCGAGGGGCTCTACGCAGCGGGCGAGGCCAGCGGATTCGGCGGCGGCGGGATGCACGGCTATCGTGCGCTCGAAGGCACCTTCTTGGGCGGCTGCATCTTCAGCGGGCGCCAAGCAGGGCGCGCGGTCGCGGCCGCGCTCTAAAACCGTCTCGCGGAGCAGGGAGCGGGTCAGCGGCGGAGCGGGTCAGCGGCTGAGCACGTGACCGCGGCGGGTCGTGAGCCTGGTCCACGGACCCGACTCGTACAGCGCCACGGGGTCGTCGTGACGCAGAAAGCCGAGGCTCACCGCGGCGAAGGCAGCCCCCGCGGCCGTGGGTCGTTCGATCGACGGAATGGCACGCCCCCACACTTGCGAGCGCACCTTGTGCACGAGCTGCTCACCGGTCTCGGGCGGCAGCGCTGCGGCCACTTCGGAGATGCCGTCGCCCGCCGACTTCTCGAGTACGGCCGCGTCGACGGTTCCGAGATTCTTCCAGCCGCCGCGCGGCGGTGAGATGCCGGCCCAGGCGGCGAGGCCCTCAGCAGGCGGAAGACTGATGTCGACGGGCCCCGTCTCGCCGTTGACGACGACCGACAAAAGCGCCAGTCGGTCGAGCAGTGCTCGAATCGAAATGATCTCGTCGAACGCCAGCGCTTTGTCGGTCAGAGCAAACGTTCTGAGGCCGAGAACTGTGGGTGCATCGTCGAGCAACCCCTTCGGCGCGAGCACTGATGCGTACACCGCGAGAACACCCTGGCCGCCGATCAACCGCACCGAACCGGTGCCCACGCGAGCGGCTCTACCGAGAAAGACCTTGAGGTCTCCTAACGCGAGCGCGTCGACGAGTGAGAACGATTGAACCATCAGCTTCTAAACTACAGAAGGTAACGGCCTTGCGCGCATTCTGAGCACAACCGTTGTCGTAATGAGAAGGAGACGCTATGACCGATGAGGCGATCGAGACCGCGGCGGCGCTGCAGAGCCCCCCAATCGCAGACCCGGTCGACAGTCTTCTGGCTGCGCTCGACCTCACCGACACCGGCGCTCGAACCAGCGAAGACATTTTCACGGGTCCCTCAGAGTGGACCGCACACGGCCGCGTCTTCGGTGGCCAGGTGCTCGCCCAGTCGCTGATCGCCGCGAGTCGCACCGTCGAGACAGAGCGCCCTGCGCATTCGCTGCACGGCTACTTTCTTCGGCCCGGAGACGTCGCTCTGCCTATCACTTTCTCGGTCGATCGTATTCACGACGGCCGGTCGTTCTCGACGCGTCGCACCCAGGCATACCAGAACGGGTTGCCGATCTTCTCGATGATCGCCTCGTTCCAGACCGACGACCCGGGCATCGATCACCAGATCGACATGCCAGACAACATACCCGACCCCGAATCGTTACCGTCGATCGCCGAGGCGCTCGGTGACATCGAGCGTCCGATGAACCAGAGCTGGGCCCACCCCAGACCTTTCGACATTCGGCATGTCGGCCAGCCGATTTACGTGTCGGCCGACGCGGAGCGCGTCGAACGCCAGGCCATTTGGATGAAGGCGGTGCGCCCTCTTCCCGACGAACCGATTCTGCATCGGGCTGCGATGGCCTACGCGAGCGATTACGCCTTGCTGGAGCCGGTATTCCGTCGGCACGGTCTCGCCTGGATGACGCCGGGCCTCAAATCGGCAAGCCTCGACCACGCCATGTGGTGGCATCGACCGGGGCGGGCCGACGAATGGATTCTCTATGTACAGGAGTCGCCGAGCGCACAGGGTGGCCGAGGACTGTCCACGGGGCGAATGTACAGCCGCGACGGCATGCTCATGGCCACCGTCGCCCAGGAAGGCACGATTCGCCTTCCCCGGTAGTGATGCCTCGCGGTTGCAGGCCTATCGTGACGGCCTATCGACGCTTCGAGAAGACGACCTCGGGCTCGATGTACGGAGCCCAGGCCTCGCGCTCCGTTTC
Source organism: Subtercola sp. (assembly GCA_025463765.1). Lineage (GTDB taxonomy): Bacteria > Actinomycetota > Actinomycetes > Actinomycetales > Microbacteriaceae > Subtercola. The sequence continues at coordinate 15,916 of JAODBC010000091.1, forward strand.
AGTGATGCGTCGCGGGCGCTGCGCCTCTGCGTCGACGAGCACGATCGTCGTCGTGGCGCGGGTGTAGAGGATGCTCGGCTGCACACCCTCGGGACTCCACACCTCGTAGCAGAGCTCGAGACTCGCACCGCCCAGCTTGCTGATCCACAGGTGCAGGTCGAGCGGCTGCCGCAGATACGGAATCGGAGCGAGGTACTCCACCTCCTGGTGCGCGACCAGCGTGAGGGTCGCCGAACCGAGATCACCGTTGATGACGGCCATGCTCGCATTGTCGACCGCGGTACGGCTCTCGGCCGAACCGCCCTCTGACGTTGTGAGCGAGACACCTGGCTCATCTGACGCCCAGAAGGCGTGCACCCGGGCTTCTTCGAGAAGCCTCGTGATCTGAACGTTGTTGACGTGCCCGTACGCGTCGAGGTCTGACCAGCGCAACCGGGTGGGAACGTGCAATCTCATCGTGTGCCCGCGCCCAGCCCTAGTCGCGTGTCAATTTGCGGTAAGCCGAACGATGCGGTTTCGCCGCGTCGGGCCCGAGTCGCTCGACTTTATTCTGCTCGTAGGCTTCGAAGTTGCCTTCGAACCAGTACCACTGCGCCGGGTTCGCTTCGGTGCCCTCGTACGCCAGAATGTGCGTGGCGATGCGGTCGAGGAACCACCGGTCGTGTGTGATGACCACGGCGCAGCCGGGAAACTCGAGAAGAGCGTTTTCGAGGCTGCCGAGCGTTTCGACGTCGAGGTCGTTTGTCGGTTCGTCGAGCAGCAACAGGTTTCCGCCCTGCTTCAGGGTGAGCGCCAGGTTGAGCCGGTTTCGCTCACCGCCCGAGAGCACGCCGGCCGCCTTCTGCTGGTCAGGGCCCTTGAATCCGAACGTGGAGACGTACGCGCGAGACGGGATCTCGGTCTTGCCGACCTGAATGTAGTCCTGCCCGTCGGAGACGACCTCCCACAGCGTCTTCTTGGGGTCGATGCCGCCGCGATCTTGGTCGACGTACGAGATGTCGACGGTGTCGCCGATGGTGAGTTTTCCGCTGTCGAGGGGCTCGAAGCCCACGATCGTCTTGAAAAGCGTCGACTTGCCGACGCCATTGGGCCCGATGACGCCGACGATGCCGTTTCGGGGCAGCGTGAAGCTGAGGCCATCGATGAGCACGCGTTCGCCGAACGCCTTGTGCAGCTTGTCGGCGTCGATCACCTGCGAGCCGAGGCGCGGGCCGACAGGAATGACGATCTCTTCGAAGTCGAGCTTTCGTGTCTTCTCGGCCTCCGTGACCATCTCTTCGTAGCGGGCGAGTCGCGCTTTCGACTTGGCCTGGCGGCCCTTGGCGTTGGAACGCACCCAGTCCAGTTCTTCGGCGAGACGCTTAGAGAGCTTGGCGTCTTTTTTGCCCTGCACCATGAGGCGTTCTTGCTTCTTCTCGAGATAGGTCGAGTAGTTGCCTTCGTAGGGATAGAGGTGCCCGCGGTCGACCTCGGCGATCCATTCCGCGACGTGATCGAGAAAGTACCGGTCGTGCGTCACGGCGAGAACGGCGCCGTGGTACTTGGCCAGATGCTGCTCGAGCCACAGCACGCTCTCGGCGTCGAGGTGGTTGGTGGGTTCGTCGAGCAACAGCAGGTCGGGCTTCTGAAGCAGCAGCTTCGTAAGCGCCACCCGGCGCTTCTCACCACCCGAGAGGTTCTTCACACTCGCGTCACCGGGCGGGGTTCGCAGAGCATCCATCGCCTGTTCGAGCTGAGAGTCGAGATCCCACGCGTCTTCGGCATCGATCTGCTCTTGCAGGGTGCCCATCTCTTCGAGCAGCTTGTCGAAATCGGCATCAGGGTCGGCCAGCTCTGCCGAGATCTCGTTGAAGCGGTCGACCTTGGCCTTGATGGGGCCGACACCCTCTTGCACGTTCTCGAGCACGGTCTTCGACTCGTCGAGTTCGGGCTCTTGCATGAGAATGCCCACGGTGTACCCCGCGCTGAGCTTGGCCTCGCCATTGCTCGGGGTGTCCAGGCCCGCCATGATCTTCAAAATGGTCGACTTGCCGGCGCCGTTCGGACCAACCACGCCGATCTTCGCTCCGGGCAGGAACGACATCGTCACGTCGTCGAGAATCAGCTTGTCGCCCACGGCCTTGCGGGCGCGCACCATGGAGTAAATGTATTCGGCCATGGCTACCAGTCTATTGTGCGGGTCTCGCCCACCAGGCACTTGCCGGTTCCGAGCACAGGCACGATGAGGCTGTGGTACGCGCCGAAGCCGTACTGGCCGATGAGGCATTGCCCCTTCATTGCGACCGAGAACTGAATCGAGTCGGCTTTCACCCCGACGGTGGTGACGTCGGGCGTGACCTGCATGTCGGTCACTGCGAACCCGCCGGAACGCAGCGCGGTGGTGAACGCCACGCCGTCGGCTGTCTTGTTCTGTGCCGATGTCTGGGCGATGGTCTGGTCGTTGACGTAGTCGAAATACGCCAGGTTCTGTGCGGCGGTGCCGTCTGGCACGAAAACCGGCGCCGCGGTCGGGCTGGGAGTCGCGGTCGCGACGCCCGCAGACGTTGTCGCCGGGGTGGGCGCCGGCGACGAACCCGTCGTGCAGGCCGCGAGCAGCACCGAGATCGCCGCTGCCGACACGGTGGCCGACACGATCACCGCCGCTCGGCGACGCGTCGCACGTCGGCGCGTGGCGTGAAAGGGCATCAAAACTCCGCTCTTCGTGAATTCGGCCTCGGCGGCCGTCTCCCCCGGCTACCGGGTCGAGTCTAGGCGAGCGGAGTCGGAGCAAACCTCAGAATGACCTGAGTGGGCAGTCGCTCGAAGGTCACCGGAATGTGCGGCGGCGGCTTCGGGCGCTCGCTCAGAAGGCGACCGTGTCTCTTCTAGCGGCGTTTCTTTCAGTGCCGTCTCTTTCAGTGCCGTCGCTTTCAGTGCCGTCGCTTTCGATGCCGCCGCTTTCGTCACCGCTACGCTCGTCGTCGGGCAAAAACCCGTCACCGGAGTGCGTCGCTGCCATCGCCGGCGCGGGAGCACCCCAGTCACCGCTCTGCGCCGGAGCCGGCGGAACGGCCCAGCTCTCGCCTGCCGGCAGGCCTGCGGCGGGCTCGACCCCGTTGCCGCCACCACCCCGCGAACCCGCCATCGACTTAGAAAAGCTGGCGCTACCCCACGACAGATCGTGACCGACGGCCTCAGCCTCGACCTCGATCGTCACCCCGTTCTTCTCGGAGTTCGACCACTCACGCAGGCGCACTCGGCCGGAGGCGAGCACCCGGTCGCCCTTGTTCAGCGACACGGCCATGTTGGCTGCGAGCTGCCGGAACGCCGTGACGGTGTACCAGTTGGTGCCGGCATCGACCCAGGAGTTCTTCGCCCGGTCGAATCGTCGCTGGCTCGATGCCAGGCGAAAACTCGTGATGTCGAGGCCGTCGTTGGTCGTGATGTGACGCGGGTCGGTCGCCACGACGCCGGTAAGTGAAATGTTGTCTGGCACGGTGTTCTCCTGATCGTTTCGGGCCACCACTGCGGCCGCCGTTCGGGGGCGTTGGCCCCGCTGAAACGAGTGTGCCCCGGCGCGAAAGCGTCGGGGCACACGTGCCGAGAGTCTGTGCAGAACATCCGCTGCTCGCTGACTGTGGATAACGCACCGTCGCGCGACGCACCGTGACACTACGGTGGCGCGGCGCACCGTGGCTCTACGCAGCGTGGCACGGCGCAGCGTGGCACGGCGCAGGTTACAGAACTCACGCAGCGCGAGCTGCGCCCCTCACGCAGCTCGTACGTACTGAGCGAAGCTTTTGCGCACCTTGTTCACCTTGGGAACGGCCACGGCCATGCAGTAGCCCTGACCAGGGTTCTTGGCGAAGAAATCTTGGTGGTACTGCTCGGCGGAGAAGAACTCCGTCAGCGGCTCGAGCTCAGTGGCGACGGGCCCGTCCCAGAGGTCGGCCGCCCGCGCCAGACTCTGCTCGAACAGCAGCTTCTGTTCGTCGGAGGTGTAGAACATCGCGGAGCGATACTGGGTGCCCACGTCGTTTCCCTGCCGATTGAGCTGGCGAGGGTCGTGCAACGTGAAGAACACGTCGAGAATGACGTCTGCCGGAATGATCTCGGGGTCGAACGTCACGGCGACGACCTCGGCGTGCCCGGTCGTGCCGGTGCAGACCTCCTCGTAGCTGGGATGAGCGGTGTGCCCCCCCGGTGTACCCGGAGACGACGTCGGTGACGCCGTGCAGTGTGCGATAGACGGCGTCGAGACACCAGAAGCAGCCGCCGGCGAGAACGAAAGTTTGCATGCCTCAACCCTACGACGGGGCCGGTGTCAGTGGCCTCTCGTATCGTTCACAGCATCAACCGACCGGGCCGGCGCATTGAACAGGAGGCACCTCATGACCACTTCCACTCGCTCTTCGTCTGCTCCCACGTTGCGGCAGGTGCGCCCGGCGCTCTGGCGAGTTCTTCGCGAAGACGGCACGCTGGCCGGCTACATCGAAGGCGCCGAGCCGCTGCGGGTCGAGTCAGCCCAGATTGAGGCAGCGCAGGTCGAGTCGGTGCCGGTCGAGTCGGTACCGGTCGAGTCGGTGCCGGTCGAGTCGGTGCAGGTCGAGTCGGTGCGCTTCGAGGCACGTCGACTCGTTGCATCCACCCGTCAGGTCGTCGGGCTCGGGCATTTCGCGTCGATCGACGACGCGATGCTGTGTTTCAGCTAGAGCTGCTGCGTTTCAGCCAGGCCTGTGGCCTGAGACGGGCATCGCGCCACACCCGGCGCCTTAGCCGCGTATCGATCGACGCGGGGTTACCCTTCTGGCATGGAATGGTGGAGCAACTTTCTCAACTGGGCAAACACCGACGGCGGCGCGTACGTCATCACGAGCATCGCGGTACCGGCGGTTTCGATCATCGTGGCGGGTCTGCTCGCCGCGTGGATAGCCAGCGGGTCGATCAAACGCCTCATCGCGGGCCGCGATCGTGAGCTGAAGGTCGCCGCGATCGGAGCGCTGGTCGATGCTGCGGAACAGGCGTCTGTCTGGAATTCGCTCACCCCGCAAGAGCAGGTGCTCTCTGACCGGGCGACGGGGCAGGCCGACATACAGGTACGTCTTCTCCCGATCAAGGGCGCCGCCCTCGCGGCCAACTGGGCGGCGTACTCCCTGGCCGAGATGAAGCGCAACTCTGCGACTTTCGGGTACCAGATCGAGCCGGCCGTCATTCAGTTCCGCGACCAGCTGGTCGAATGGCAGCACCGCCCGGGCCGTTCGCGCCGCGCCTTCCAGGCCGATGTCGAGCGCTGGAAGGCCAAGTCCGCCGACTCGGAGAGCGCCCTGCGCGATCAGCAAGAGGCGTGGGTCGCCCAACAGCACCACGAACAGCACGTCGGCACCGCCCCGACCGCACCGGGTGCGCAAACGACTGTCGCAGCATCCACGGCCGCTCCCGCTGCAGCCGTTCCGGTCACCGCGCCCTCAGCGCCCGTTGCCGCCGCGCCAGCGCCCGCGGCTCCCGCCGCACCACACTACGATTCGCCCGTCTACACGGCACCTGCAGCCCCTGCCGGCGCCCTCGACACCCAACGCGTCTTGACCGATGTCGACGCCGTCGAGCGTCAGATCGAAGCCGGCGTCGGCCGCTGACAGAACGCAGAAACGCCCGGCTGCTCTGGCGGCCGGGCGTTTCTGCGTTACCGCCGATGTGTAAGAAGTATGGCGATTTGGTGTCCCCCCGGCTGGAATCGAACCAGCGACCAAGAGATTAGAAGGCTCTTGCTCTATCCACTGAGCTACGGAGGGTGACCTGAAGATTCTAATATGCGACCACCCGACGCGTCTCAGCAGTGTTCGTAGACGTGGCCTTCCGCACCCGCCGACGTGAGTTCGCGGTCGCGGAGCATCGTCGACGGCGCGCGGCTGGCGCTGGCGCAGACGTCGGCGAAGGGGGTCGTGAGATCGCTGGTGTATTCGACGTCGATGACGTGCGCGCCGTAGGCAGCAGTGAGGGCCGAGCACTCGTCGAACTCAAAGCACTCTTCGGTCATCGCGAAGTCGAAGCCGATCGAGGTGGCGCCGAGCGTCGCGAGATCTGCCGCGTTCTTCTGCGCGACGGCGAGACCTCGTGGGTGGGCCGATGACACCAGCGCCGTAGCGAAAGCCACGGCGTCGTCTGCCGTGAGCGCGCCGAGCGATCTCGTGTACGAGTCGAGATTGTCGAACTCGACAGCCTGAAACCCCGACGATGCACACAACCGGATGCTCGGCTGCAGCCCATCGAGCAGCCGAGCTCGATTGGCCTCCGTCGAGATATCGAAGAGGTGCTCGTCAGGCCAGCCGGGGTCTGTGATCGGGGTGCCCGATGAGTCTCTCACCAGCAGGTCGCTGGGCCACTTCACACCCGGCTGGCTCTGGAACGCGTTGACGTAGCAGATCGAGTAGAGGCCGGCCGCGGGTTGAGCTGTGCTGTCTCGGGTGACGATCTGCACCGCGGCATCCGGCCGGTAGGCACCGCCGAGCTGGTAGTCAGCCACTCCGCCAGCCGGCGGTAATTCGAGGGATGACGCCCGGTGCGCCGACGACGAAGTGGACGGCGGAGGCGGCTGCGACACCGACGCCGTAGGCGCCAGCGGCACGGCCGCCGCGCAGCCCATCAGGCCAGCGACGCACAGCACAGCCGAGGCGGCTGCGACGGCGAGCTTCGCGGCGAGGGTCACGTTCGCGAGCATAGCCGCCGAGCATCCACTACCGCCGTGCATCCACTGCGGCTGAGGCCCCGCTCACGCCGGTTAGGCTCGTACGCATGGCCACAGTGATTCTGGTTCGGCACGGCCGCACCACCGCGAACGCCAGCGGAGTGCTCGCCGGCCGAACCGCCGGCGTCAAGCTCGACGAGACGGGGCGACGCCAGGCTGCACACGCGGCCGAGCGGCTGGCGGCCGTTCCGCTCGTGGCTGTCGTGTCGAGCCCGCTCGAGCGCTGTCGCCAGACCTCACGCATCATTCTCGACCGGCAAAGCGGCACCCCGCTGACGCCCCTCGAGAGCGGCATCACCGAGTGCGATTACGGGCAGTGGCAAGGCCGCCGACTCTCTGAGTTGTCAAAAGAGAAGCTGTGGTCGGTTGTGCAGACTCAACCGTCGGCCGCCGTTTTTCCGGGCGGAGAGTCTATGGCGGCGATGCAGGCCCGATCCGTGGCCGCAATCCGTCGGCACGACGCAGCATTCGAAGCCGAATTCGGCCCAGGCGCGGTGTGGGTCGCGGTGAGTCACGGCGACATCATCAAATCGATTCTGGCTGATGCTCTCGGCATGCACCTCGACCTCTTTCAGCGCATCAGCGTGAACCCGGCCTCCATTTCGATCGTGCGGTACGGGGCCCATCGCCCCGATGTCGTGGCCACGAACACCGATGCAGGCGACCTCTCCTGGCTGCGCGCAGCGGATGCCCCAGCCGACGCCCCCGTCGGCGGAGGCGCCGGCCCGCATCAGCCCGTCGACGGCGAGACCCTCGGGGCGAGTATCCCCGCAACAGGCTCCTAAAATAGAACATGCCTACAATCGTCCATGAGTTCGTCTGGCCCGACCGAGTCGTCGTCGGAACCGTCGGGCGCCCGGGCGAGCGCACGTTCTACTTGCAGGTTCGCACCCGCGCCGATGTCGTGAGCGTCGCCCTCGAGAAGGAGCAGTCCGCCCTTCTCGCCGAAAAGATCGACGAGATTCTCGACGAGCTGATGAGCGGCGACGGAAACCCATTCAGCGTTCCCACCACGACACCGATCGAGCTCGTCGACAACGAGCCCCTCGACCGCGTCGACGAACAGTTCCGCACAGGCGCGATGAGCCTCGGCTGGGATCCGTCGACCGCGCAGATCGTCATCGAGGCGTACCCGCTGGTAGAGGTCGACCTCGAGCAGATCGACGACGACGTTCTCGAAGCCGGGCTGATCGAAGTCGAGGCAGAAGAGATGCTGCTGGTGCGCATTCCCGTCGGCACCGCCCGCGCGTTCGCGAAACGCACCCGTGAGATCGTCGGCGCCGGTCGCCCGATCTGTCCGCTGTGCGGCACGCCGATGGATGCGGGCGCACACATTTGCCCGCCGCCCGCAGATTTTGACGACAACTAGACGCCGTGCCGGCTGACGACCTGTTCGACGAGGCGCCCCTAAAGCTGACCGGGCAGGTCGCTTCGGCCTCGAACGCGGTCTTCGTCGGAACGATCGGCGAAGCGACGGTCGTCTACAAGCCGGTGTCGGGCGAGCGGCCGCTGTGGGACTTTCCCGACGGCAACCTGGCCGAACGGGAGGCGGCTGCCTACCTCGTCTCCGAGTCGCTCGGCTGGAATCTCGTGCCTCAGACCTGGCTGCGCGACGGCCCCTACGGCGTCGGTATGGTGCAGTTGTGGCAAGACGCCGACCCGGCACAGGATGCCGTCGACCTCGTCGCAGCGCAGAAGGTGCCAGAGCGGGGCTGGCGACACGTCTTCGACGGAACCGACGAGCACGATCATCCGGTCGCCCTCATTCACGAGGACTCTCCTGGCCTGCGACGGATGGCCGTCTTCGACGTCATCGTGAACAACGCCGACCGTAAGGGCGGGCACATTCTGCCGATGGCGAGCGGTCATCGGTATGCCATCGACCACGGGCTGACGTTTCACGAAGACCACAAGCTGCGCACCGTGCTCTGGGGCTGGCGCGGTGAAGATCTCGAGGCCGACGAGCTGGCCGGGGTGGGCCGAGTGCTGGCTGAGCTCGACGGCGAACTGGGCGCATCGCTCGGCGAGCTGCTCACCGAGATCGAGGTCATCGCACTTGCCGACCGGTGCGAACGCCTTCTTTCGCGTAGGCGATTCCCCGCTCCGCGTGGGCAGATGCCTGCGGTTCCCTGGCCGTTGTTCTGAACTCCGTCGGCGGTCGTCGAATCTGAGTGAGAGTCACAGGCCAGCAATAGGCTGATCTGCATGACCACCGACACGACGCCCGGCCTCGCGACCGGCGCGCCGCACGCCGCCGACAGCCACGACCTCATCCGCGTGCAGGGTGCGCGGGCGAACAACCTCAAGAACGTGAGCGTCGAGATCCCCAAACGGCGCCTCACCGTCTTCACCGGCGTCTCCGGTTCGGGCAAGAGCTCGCTCGTCTTCGGCACCATCGCCGCCGAGTCGCAACGCATGATCAACGAGACCTACAGCGCCTTCGTTCAGGGTTTCATGCCGACGCTGGCCCGCCCCGACGTCGACGTGCTCGAGGGCCTCACCACCGCGATCATCGTCGATCAAGAGCGCATGGGCGCGAACGCGCGCTCGACCATCGGAACGGCCACCGACGTGAACGCGATGCTGCGCATCCTGTTCTCGCGGCTCGGTGAGCCGCACATCGGTTCTCCCCAGGCCTACTCGTTCAACGTCGCCTCGATCTCGGGCGCGGGCGCCGTCACCATCGAGCGCGGTGGCTCGACCACGAAAGAGCGCCGCAGCTTCAGCATCACGGGTGGCATGTGCCCGCGCTGCGAAGGCATGGGCAGCGTGAACGACATCGACCTGACCCAGCTATACGACGACTCCAAGTCGCTGAACGAGGGCGCGCTCACGATTCCCGGCTACACTGCCGACGGCTGGGGCGTTCGCATCTTCACCGGATCGGGTTTTCTCGACCCCGACAAACCGATTCGCGACTACACCAAGCGTGAACTCGACGACTTTCTGCGGCACGAGCCCACGAAGGTCAAGGTCGGCGACATCAACATGACCTACGAAGGCCTGATTCCGAAGGTGCAGAAGTCGTTTCTGTCGAAAGACCGCGAGGCGATGCAGCCGCACATTCGGGCCTTCGTCGACCGCGCCGTCACGTTCACCACCTGCCCCGACTGTGGTGGCACCCGGCTGAGCGAGGGCGCACGGTCGTCGCGCATCGACGGGCTGAACATCGCCGAGGCATGCGCGATGCAGATCAGCGACCTGGCCGATTGGGTGCGCGGTCTCGCGGAGCCCTCGGTCGCTCCCCTGCTCGGCGCGCTGCAGCAGACCCTCGACTCGTTCGTCGAGATCGGGCTGGGTTACCTCTCGCTCGACCGGCCGTCGGGCACGCTCTCGGGCGGCGAGGCGCAGCGCACCAAGATCATTCGGCACCTCGGTTCGTCACTCACCGACGTGACGTACGTTTTCGACGAGCCGAGCATCGGGCTGCATCCGCACGACATTCAGCGCATGAACGAACTTCTGCTGCGGCTGCGCGACAAGGGCAACACCGTTCTTGTCGTCGAGCACAAGCCCGAGATGATCGCGATCGCCGACCATGTCATCGACCTGGGCCCGGGTGCCGGGTCTGCCGGCGGCACGGTCTGTTTCGAAGGAACGCTCGACGATCTGCGCGCCAGCGACACCCTCACCGGGCGGCATCTCGATGACCGGGCCTCTCTGAAGCCAGACGTTCGCACCCCGAACGGCGCCTTCGAGATTCGCGGAGCCACCTCGCACAACCTGCAGAACGTCGACGTCGACATTCCGCTCGGCGTGCTGGTCGTCGTGGCCGGAGTGGCCGGCTCGGGCAAGAGCTCGCTGCTGCACGGGTCGATCCCCGATGCATCCGGCGTGGTCTCCATCGACCAGGGCGCCATCCGAGGCTCAAGACGCAGCAACCCGGCGACGTACACCGGGATGCTCGATCCGATCCGCACCGCCTTCGCCAAGGCCAACGGGGTCAAGCCCGGCTTGTTCAGCGCGAATTCCGAGGGCGCCTGCCCCAATTGCAACGGTGCCGGCGTGATCTTCACCGACCTGGGAATGATGGCGGGCGTGGCCACCACCTGCGAGGTGTGCGAGGGCAAGCGGTTCCAGGCCTCCGTTCTCGAGTACC
>JAODBC010000018.1 GCA_025463765.1 Subtercola sp.
CGCTGGTCAGTGAAGACCCGACGCTGCTGTTCACGGTCGCGGGCATGGTTCCGTTCATCCCGTACATGTCGGGGCTGGTACCGGCACCGTTCAAGCGTGCGACCAGTGTGCAGAAGTGCATCCGCACCCTCGACATCGAAGAGGTCGGCAAGACCACTCGGCACGGCACGTTCTTTCAGATGAACGGCAACTTCAGCTTCGGCGACTACTTCAAAGAGCAGGCCATCGAGTTCGCCTGGGAGCTGCTCACGACCGGCGAGGCCGACGGCGGCCTCGGTTTCGACCCGAAAGACCTCTGGGTCACCGTCTACGAAGACGACGACGAGGCGATTGCGTTCTGGAAGAAGACGGCCGGTCTGCCTGACCACAAGATTCAGCGCCTCGGCAAAGACTCGAACTACTGGTCGACCGGCCAGCCCGGCCCCGCCGGCCCGTGCTCCGAGATCTTCTACGACCGGGGACCTGCGTACGGAAAAGACGGCGGCCCCGCGGCCGACGAAGACCGCTACATCGAGATCTGGAATCTCGTATTCATGCAGTACCTCATCGCCAACGTCACCTCGAAGTACGACTTCGACGTCATCGGTGAGCTTCCGCGGAAGAACATCGACACTGGCATGGGCCTGGAACGTGTGGCCTTCATCAAGCAAGACGTCGAGAACCTCTACGAGATCGATCAGGTTCGCCCGGTGCTCGACCTGGCATCCGCTCTGTCGGGGCGCCGCTATGGCGCCGTGCACGATGACGACGTGCGGATGCGCGTGGTCGCCGACCACGTTCGTTCCGCCCTCATGCTGATGTCTGACGGCGTCACGCCGTCGAACGAGGGTCGCGGTTACGTACTGCGTCGCCTGCTGCGCCGTACGGTACGCAGCATGCGCCTGCTCGGCGTCGACCGCACCACGTTTCCCGAGCTGTTCCCGGCCTCGCGCGACGCGATGAAGTCCGCGTACCCCGAACTCGAAGCCGACTACGAACGCATCTCGCGCACGGCCTACGCCGAAGAAGAGGCGTTTCTGCGCACGCTCTCGGGTGGCACGACCATCCTCGACCTCGCGGTGCAGAAGACCAAGGCCGACAAGAGCGTCGCGCTGGCCGGCGACACCGCCTTTCAGCTGCACGACACCTACGGCTTTCCCATCGACCTCACCGTCGAGATCGCCGAAGAGGCCGGCCTCACGGTCGACCGCGAGGCCTTCAATCGCCTGATGACCGAACAGCGGCAGCGCGCGAAGGCCGATGCCAAGAACAAGAAGCTCGGCGCCAGCGACCTCTCGGCGTTCGCCGAGTTCCGCGCAGAGGGCGAGACGGTCTTCACGGGCTACACCGAGCTCGAGACCGACTCGCGTGTACTCGGGCTCATCATCGACGGCACCTCTGTCAACACCGCGGTCACCGGTGAGCTCGTCGAGGTGATTCTGGCGGAGACCAGCCTCTACGCCGAATCCGGTGGTCAAGAAGCCGATGCGGGCACGATCATCAGCCTCGACGGCGGCCAGACCTTCGAGGTCGAAGTTCTCGACGTACAAAAGCCGGTCAAGGGGCTCATCAGCCACCGCGGGCGCGTGAGCAGCGGTCAGATCTCCATCGGCGACGCTGCGCGAAGCGTCGTCGACAAAGACTGGCGCAAGGGCGCCACCCAGGCGCACTCCGCCACGCACATCGTGCATGCTGCGCTGCGCGAGATCCTCGGCCCGACAGCCCACCAGTCCGGCTCGTACAACAAAGCCGGCTACATGCGCCTCGACTTCACCTGGAGCAACCCGCTGAGCCCTGAGACCAAGAGCGAGATCGAAGAGATCTCCAATACTGCGGTGCAGGCCGACTTCGACGTGATCACGCGCGAGATGGCCGTCGACGACGCAAAGGCCCTCGGAGCCATGGCACTGTTCGGCGAGAAATACGGCGACGTCGTGCGCATGGTGGAGATCGGCGGCCCGTGGTCGCGCGAACTCTGCGGCGGCACGCATGTCGTTCACACATCGGAGATCGGGCTGATCAACCTGCTCGGCGAGTCGTCGATCGGGTCGACCAACCGCCGCGTCGAGTCGCTCGTCGGCGCCGACGCCTTTCGCGAGTTCGCGACAGAGCGCGCCATCGTGTCTCAGCTGTCGTCGTCGCTCAAGGCGCCGCGTGACGAGCTCGTGAACCGCATCTCGACGCTGTCTGCAGACCTGAAGGCGGCCGAGAAGAAGATCGCCGCCTACGAGGCGAGTGCTCTGTCGTCTCGGGTGCCCGCGCTCGTTTCGAACGCAAGCCGGGTCGGTGCCGTGAACGTCGTGGCCGAATCCGTCGGCGAGCTGCGTTCGTCTGACGACCTGAGGATGCTCGTGACCAGCGTGCGCGAACGTCTCGGTTCTGACGCGAGCGTCGTGGCGCTCGCCGCCGATGTGGCGGGCAAGCCCGTCGTCATCGTGGCCACCAACGAGCAGGCTCGTGGGGAATCGCTGAAGGCAGGGGCCCTCGCAAAGCTCGCCGCCTCGATTCTCGGTGGCGGCGGCGGCGGAAAAGACGACCTGGCGCAGGGTGGCGGGGCGAACGTGGGGGCTATCGAAGACGCGCTGACGGGCATCCGCTCGTCGATCGCGGCGGCGAAGTAGCCGGCTTGCGCTCGGGAGTGCGGCTCGGCATCGACGTGGGCAAGGCGCGCGTCGGTGTGGCGCGCTCCGACTTTCACGGAATGCTCGCAACGCCCGTCGAGACAGTGGCCCGGGCGGCATCGGGCGACGCGGACATCCGGCGCATTCTCGAGATCGCCGCAGAGATCGACACTGTCGAGTTCATCGTGGGGTTGCCGCTTTCGATGTCGGGCGGTAAGACGGCATCGACCGAAGACGCCGAGGCGTTCGCACAGAGCATTGCCGATGTCGCCGGGCATCCGGTGCGCATGATCGACGAACGCTTGACAACCGTTTCGGCGCAGTCGGCGTTGCATCGATCGGGCAAGAACACGAAGAACTCGCGTGCAGTAATCGATCAAGTTGCCGCCGTTATACTTTTGCAACAAGCGCTCGATGTCGAGCGCGCTTCGGGTAGACCGCCCGGTTATGTTGTCGATGCGACTCAGTCGTCGATCAAACTCAAGGGCGCCGACCCGAACGAAGGACGTGAATCGTGACTGACCCCAAGCTGCCCGACGATCATCCGTTCGCGGAGTTCTTTCGTGAAGTTCCCGATGCCGAGAGTCAGGCCGCCGAGGCACGGGCGGCCGACGCGCAGGCGAGCAGACCCGCCGCACAGCCCGCTGCTCCGGCAGCGGCGCCGGCTCCCGGCACACGCCGCGCGGCTCGTGCCGGTCAGGTGACGGGGGCCGCAGCAGAGAGCTCGGCGTCGAACCCGGCGCCGTCGAACCCGGCCGCAGCGCGGTCGGCGACCACGACCATTCCCGTCACGCGCCCGGCCGAGAACGCCACCGACGCGTTCGACTCCCTTCCGCCGCAATCGCCGCCCCCAGGCGGGCCACCGCCCCGAGTTCGCGAGCCGCGACCACCACGACCTCGGCGAAGCCGCCGCGGGCTCTGGGCACTGATCATCGCGATCGTGGTCATAGCCGCTCTCGCCATCGCGGGCTGGTTCGTCTACACCTCGTACGCGCCGCAGATCGAGAAGGTCTTCGGCGTCAAGACCGTCGAAGACTACTCGGGCACCGGAACCGGCGAGCAGGTCACCTTCGTCATCGCGTCGGGCGACACCGGCACGAGCATCGCCGACAACCTGCAGAAGGCCGACATCATCAAGTCGTCAGACACCTTCTACTCGCTGGCGATCAAAAACCCCTCGCTCGTCTTTCAGCCCGGTACGTACACGTTGCAGAAGCAGATGAGTGCGCAGTCCGCACTGGATGCCCTGCAGAACCCGGCCAACGCGGTCACCAACACGGTCGTGATCACCGAGGGAACGATCGCCGCCGACGTGCTCACCCAGCTCGCAGACAAGACGGGCGTACCGCTCACCGACCTGCAGGCCGAGGCCGCCAACTACACCCAGTTCGGCATCGATGCGTCGGCCCCGAACATCGAGGGCTATCTTTTTCCGGCGACGTACACGTTCCAGCCGAACACGAGCGCGCACGACCTGCTCAAGACGATGGTCGATCGCGCGTTCCAGTCGCTGGACGCCGCCGGGGTCGCCCCCGGCGACCGCGAGAAGGTGCTGACGATGGCCTCGATCATCCAGAAAGAGGGCGGCAGCACCGCCGACTTCTACAAGGTTTCGCGGGTGTTCGCCAACCGTATCGCCGACGGCATGCCGCTGCAGTCCGACGCGACGGTGGCCTACGGCACCGGCTCGAAAGAAGTCGATACGACAGACGCCCAGCGCAACGATGAGTCGAACAAGTACAACACCTACGTGATTCAGGGCCTGCCGATCGGGCCGATCTCGAACCCGGGCGACGACGCGATCAAGGCGGCGCTGAAGCCGGCCGACGGCAGCTGGCTGTACTTCGTGACGGTGAATCTCGACACCGGCCTGACGTGTTTCTCCGACAATCTCGACGAGCACAATGCCGCCGTGCAGCTCTACCAGGCCGGCAACGCCACCTCCTGCCCGTGACCTCCTGCCCCTGACCTCCTGCCAATGACTTCTGCCTGTTACCTTCTGCTTGTGACCTTCTGCACATGACGCGCCGCCCATGAAACCGCCCGCACCCGAAAGCACGCCCGAAAGCACGCCCGAGAGCACGCGTCTGCCGACGGCCTGCCGTCTGGCGGTGCTCGGCTCGCCCATCGCACACTCCAAGTCGCCTCAGCTGCACCTCGCGGCCTACGAAGCACTCGGGCTCGACTGGGAATACACCCGCGCCGATGTCGCCCCCGGTGAGCTCAGCGACTTCGTGCTCGGGCTCGACGAGTCGTGGCGCGGCCTGTCGCTGACCATGCCGTTGAAAGAAGAGGTGCTCTCGCTCATCGACTCCGCCGACGTGCAGAGTGTGCTGACGGGCGCGGCGAACACCGTTCTCTTCGGCAGAAGCGGCGACGCGCTATCGGTGCAGGGATTCAACACCGACGTCGGAGGCATCGTCGACGCCCTGGCCGGCACGGGCATCTCGCGCAGTAGCGAGGTACTGATTCTGGGCGCAGGGGCGACCGCACGGTCATCCGTCGTCGCCGCGGCCGAACTCGGCGCCGAGCACGTCACCATCGCCGCCCGTTCACCGCAGAGGGCCGAACAGATCACCGCCGTCGCGAAAAATGCCGGCGTGGCCGTCTCGGTGGTCTGGCTGGCCGATGTGCTCGGCGCCGAGGTCGACGCGCCTGTCACCATCAGCACCCTGCCCGGCGGAGCCCTCACTGCGGCCGACATCGCCGGGTTCGCCCCCACTCCCGGTGCGGCTCTGCTCGACGTGGCCTACGCCCCGTGGCCGAGCCCGCTGGCGACGGTGTGGCAGGCGCGCGGGGGAGTAGCGGTCTCCGGGCTGTGGATGCTCGCCCACCAGGCCCTGGCGCAGGTTCGCATCTTCGTGAACGGCGACCCGCAACTGCGGCTCCCTGACGAGCACACCGTCTTCGCCGCCATGACGCGCGCCATCCGGCTCACCGTCTGAGACGTGGCCACTGCCCGACTATGGGAGGATTGAGGCATGCTTCGTTGGCTCACCGCCGGTGAATCCCACGGCCCCGAACTCATTGCCATCATTGAGGGCCTGCCGTCTGGAATCCCGGTCACCCTGCACGATATCCGCACCGATCTGGCGCGCCGCAAACTCGGCTACGGCCGCGGGGCCCGCATGAAGTTCGAGCAAGACGAGGTGACGGTCTCGGGCGGAGTGATCCACGGGCTCACCATCGGCAGCCCGGTCGCCATTCGTATCGGCAACACCGAATGGCCCAAGTGGGTCGACGTGATGAGTTCAGAGCCCATCGAGAACTACGTTCCGAGTGCCGGCCGCGGGGCTCCGCTGACCCGCCCGCGCCCCGGCCACGCCGACCTGGTGGGCATGCAGAAGTACGGCTTCGACGAGGCGCGCCCTGTGCTCGAGCGCGCCAGCGCACGTGAGACCGCGGCCCGAGTCGCTCTCGGAGCCGTCGCGAAGAAGTTCTTGGGCGAGCTCGGAATCACCCTGGTCAGCCACACGCTGTCGATCGGGCCGGTGCGTGTTCCGGATGGCTCGCGCCTGCCCGCGCCCGCAGACGTCGACCTGCTCGACGCCGACCCGCTGCGCTGCTTCGACCCCGAGACATCCGCCCTCATGAAGGCCGAGGTCGACCAGGCGCACGAAGACGGCGACACGCTGGGCGGCGTGGTCGAGGTGCTCGCGTACGATCTGCCGCCCGGCCTCGGTTCGCATGTGCACTGGGATCGGCGTCTCGACTCGCAACTCGCGGCCGCGCTCATGGGTATTCAGGCCATCAAGGGTGTCGAGGTGGGCGACGGCTTCGAGACCACTCGGCGACGAGGGTCGCAGGCGCATGACGAACTGTTCGAGATCGACGGCGAGATCGAGCGCTCGAGTGACAAGGCCGGCGGCACCGAAGGCGGCATGAGCACGGGAACCGTGCTGCGGGTTCGCGCCGGAATGAAGCCGATCGCAACGATTCCGCACGCCCTGCGCACGGTCGATGTCGCGACGGGTGAGGCCGCCGCAGCGCACCATCAGCGCTCCGACGTCTGCGCGGTACCCGCCGCGGGTGTGGTCGCCGAAGCCATGGTGGCTCTGGTGCTGGCCAACGCCGTGCAAGAGAAGTTCGGCGGCGACTCGGTCATCGAGACGAAGCGCAACCTCGACGGCTACCTGGCGGCGATTCCGCGTGCACTGCGAACCGGTTCGGCGAGCGTCGGTCTGCCCGTCGAGCTGCCGTGACCGTCGCTTTGCTGCCCGCCGCGGTCACGTGCCGGTACCTCGGCACACCGAAGGGGGCCACCTCGTGACCGTCGTCATCATCGGCCCGCCCGCCGCCGGCAAGACGCGCATCGGCCGGCGCATCGCGCACCTGCTCGAGCTGCCGTTCACCGACACCGACAAGCAGATCGTGGCGCAGCACGGCCCCATCCCTACGATCTTCGAGTCGCTCGGAGAAGAGACGTTCCGCCGGCTCGAGCGCGCCGAGGTCGTCACCGCTCTCGCGGGCGGCGGCGTGGTGTCGTTCGGCGGCGGCGCCGTGCTCAACCGGGCCACCCAGGCCGACCTCGACGGATGCCTCGTCGTGCTCTTCACCGCCACAGCCGAGGCGGTTTCGGCGCGTCTCGGCAACTCGAAGCGCCCCCTCGTTCCCGACATCGAGTCGTGGCAGCGGGTCGTGGATGCCCGGCACGACCTCTACGAGAGCCTCGCAGATCTGACCATCGACACCTCGCACCGCAAGGCCGACGACATCGCCGCAGATGTGGCCGCATGGGTGCGCACGCAGCTCGCCAAGGAGACCGTATGACCACCGATAGCACGCCCGAAACCACAGCCGAAACGATGCCCGAAGCCACAGCCACAGCTGCGGCAGACGGCACCAGCACGACCACGGTTTCCGCCACTACCGCCCCCACGATCATCCGCGTCTCCGGGGCCGCAGGCGGCACCGATGGGTCGTACGATGTCGTCGTCGGTCGGGGAGTGCTCTCGCAGCTGCGCGACTCGTTCGCGTCTGGCGTGCGCAAGGTGCTCATTGTGCACGCGCCTCAGCTCGCCGACTGGGCCGGAGTGCTGCGTGACGAGTTGAAGGCCGACTACGAGGTGCTGCTCGCCGAGGTTCCCGACGGCGAGGGGGCCAAGCGCATCGAGGTCGCGTCGTTCCTCTGGCAGATTCTGGGCCAGGCCGACTTCACGCGGTCTGATGCCATCGTCGGGTTCGGCGGGGGAGCGACCACCGACCTCGCGGGGTTCGTTGCCGCAACGTGGCTGCGCGGCGTGCAACTCATCCAGGCACCGACAACGCTGCTCGGCATGGTCGACGCGGCCGTCGGCGGTAAGACGGGCATCAACACCGCTGAGGGCAAGAACCTCGTCGGTGCGTTCTACGCGCCGAGCGCAGTCATTGTCGATCTCGACACGCTCGTGAGCCTGCCGCGCAACGATCTGCTCGCCGGGTTCGCCGAAGTCGTGAAGTGCGGCTTCATCGGAGAGCCCGAGATTCTCGACATCATCGAGGCCGACGTCGAACGGGCGACCGACCCGCTGTCGCCGCAGTTTCGCCGTCTGATCGAGCTGTCGGTCGGGCTCAAGGCGCGTGTCGTCAGCGAAGACTTCACGGAGTCGGGCCTGCGCGAGATTCTCAACTACGGGCACACGCTGGGGCACGCCATCGAGCACACCGAGCGGTATCAGTGGCGCCACGGGGCAGCCGTATCGGTCGGCATGATGTTCGCTGCGGAGCTGTCGCGGCTCACGGGCAGCCTGAGCGACGCCGCTGTCGAGCGGCAGCGCCGTATTCTCGAGTCGCTCACACTTCCGACGACGTACCCGGTCGGCCGCTGGAAGACCCTGCTCGCGGCCATGCAGCGCGACAAGAAGGCGCGCGGGTCGATGCTGCGCTTCATCGTGCTCGACGACATCGGCAAGCCGTCGGTGCTGGCCGGGCCAGAGACATCGTTGCTGTTCGCGGCTTACCAGGAGGTCGGCTCGTGAGCGAGAACGCGCCGGGCGCAGCCGGCGAGCAGACCTCGCCCCGGGCATCCGGTACCGGCCAAACCCACGTGCTCGTACTCAACGGGCCGAACCTCGGCCGCCTCGGCAGCCGCGAGCCCGACGTCTACGGCAGCCAAGACCTCGCCGCGCTCACCACCCTGCTCGAGGGCTCGGCGCCGTCGGGCTTCACCATCGAGGTGCGGCAGACCGACGACGAGGGTGAACTCATCGGCTGGCTGCACGGGGCTGTGGATGCCCGCACTCCGGTCATTCTGAACCCCGCGGCCTTCACGCACTACTCGTACGGGTTGCGCGACGCCGCCGCCATGGTGACGAAGTCCGGGCTGCCGCTCATCGAGGTGCACATCTCGAACCCGCACGCGCGCGAGACGTTTCGGCACACCAGCGTGATCTCGGGCATTGCGACGGGGGTCATCGCCGGCTTCGGGTTCGAGTCGTACCGGCTCGCACTGGACTACCTGGGGAGAACCTTGAACTGAACCCCGTGGAGTCATTTTCCGGCGCAAATCTGCCGTTTCAGCCCGGAAATCGACTCCACGCGACAGGGGATCCGTGGGGGACCGGACGGGCGCGGGAGGGCATCTCTGAGCCTCAACACGAATCCTCGACTACACTGGTATGTCGGGCCGATACTGGCCCTCGTACTTTCTCAAATGAATGGATTCACCCCATGGCTTCGACAAGCGACATCAGTAACGGCGTAGTGCTGAAGATCGATGGGCAGCTCTGGGCTGTCGTCGAGTTCCAGCACGTCAAGCCCGGCAAGGGTGGGGCGTTCGTTCGCACCAAGATCAAAAACGTGGTCTCGGGCAAGGTCGTCGACCGCACGTTCAACGCCGGCGCCAAGATCGAGACGGCCAATGTCGACCGCCGCGACTACACCTACCTCTACAACGACGGCCAAGACTTCGTGTTCATGGACACCGACACGTAC
>JAODBC010000042.1 GCA_025463765.1 Subtercola sp.
ATCACACAGGTTGTCGTGTTCGAGGAAAAAGCCACACCCAAGGGTGCCCGACCATAACAACACCCGTTTCAGCCCGGAACCACGCGGCTAAACACCAATCCCATCCACACGTTTCCGCCTATGACCCCGAAAACGTAGGAGACTTCGCACCCGTGAGCCCTAGAGCCCGGGATGAGGGCGAATCCTCCTACGTTTTCGCCGCCCGGATGACGCCCTCACCGTCGAGCGAGAGCGTAACGGGCGAGCGCGACACCGATGTCGTTCGCGATGCCCCACGACCGGTACGGCCCGTCGTCATCGAAGCATCCCAGACGCCCCATGAGCCGCCAGGTGTCGGCGTACAGCTCGAAGGCTTCATCCGGTTCTAGCCGGCGCCCGGAGACGTCGGCCCAGCCGAGCGACGACAGCAACTTTGCGACCGCGGCGGGATATTCGCTGTGCGTGTCGAACGCCCGGCTTGCCACAGCGAGCAGAAAGCACTCGGTCGCCTGCGCTTCGCCCTCGGTGGGACGCGTGAGCATCCAGGTGGCAAGGTGGTTGTACAACCCGGCGGCGTCTCCGCTGAGGCTTCGACCGAGCGGGGTCGGCAGCAGCATCCCCTTGCGGCGATGCAACAATTTCATGGCCATCATGTTCTCGCGCAAATCGAGTACCGGAATGGTGAGGTCTTCACGATTGCCCTTGCCGAACCAGTCTTTGCGCCAACCGAGTTCGGTCATCGCAGCACGCACGATCGCCGGGGGAAGGTAGCCCGCCGCGGTGAGCCGAATGCCGCCGTGCGAGACCTGGTCGAGCATCCACTGCAAGGGCCGCACGAACGTCGACTTGGCGGTGTCGCTGAGGTCGCGTGCATCGTTGCCGACCGGGCGCGCAAGTTCGGGCTCGGCGCTGTCGGTCAGAGCCGTTCGACCGAGGCTTCGTACGGTCGTGCGGTCGTGCGCCGCCCAGGCCTGGAGGCTGCCGGCGACGGCGAGGATGCCCCCGTGAAGAAGTGCGAGACCGCTGTGCCGGCGGTGCAGGCCCCCGATCGAGTCAAAGGCGCGGCCCTTGCTCGCCAGCGCGAGAATGTCGACGGCCGCCGAGCGGAACTGCTTCTCCCACGCGGGAACCTGCGTGCGACGCAGTGCTGCCCGGAGGGAGGGATCGGTGTGCCACGTGTCGAGGAGGCCGAGGCTGACCCCGATGACGTGGGCGACGGAGGGATCGTCGCCTTCGGGTTCGGGTTCGATACCGCCAATGACGAGGCGTGCGAACTCGATGTTTGCTTCGCCGATCGCCTCCGAGGTGAGACGCAGCATGGCCAGTGCCGCGTGCCGAGCCGAGCCGACCGGCACGAAGCGTTCGAAGTTTCGCCGATCGACCGCGCGGGCAAGTGCTGCGTTCAACGTGTCGAGATCGGCGGTTTCGAGGTTGTCCATGTCGAAGCCGTCTTCGGCGAGCAGCGGCGCAAGTTCCTGCATCAGTTCGGCCGCCAGCCCGGGACGGTGAACGACGCCGGCGTCGCTCATCAGCCGTTGCACGTCAGGGTCATCGAACGGGCTCGCCATAGGTTAAGACTATCCAGACCAGCCCGACAGGGCGCCTTGCGATCGCCCGTGAAGTAGGTGATGATTCCTCAATGACGATCATCACACATTCACTTCGGGCGAGTTCAGGAGCACGCGGCGGCTACCCACCTGAGCAGTGGATGCCCCAGCTGAAGTTTCTGGTGCAAGGCCCCACGCCTGCGGGGGCGAGCCTGGTCTGGGAGGTGGTACAGCCCAATGGCACGCCTTGGTTCGAGCACTTCGCGGTGGTGCCTGAACTCAGCTCAGGACACGCCTATCTCGTCGAGCTTGAGCCGTTCGATGTACCCGCTGACATCGTCACCGATGGAGTCGTCTCCTTCACGGTGCGCCTCGTCTCCGAGCTCGATGGTGTTGATGAATTGCTGCACGATGGATCTCTGGTGGTGCAGGCACTCGATGGTGACAAGTCGTTTGCCGTGGACAACGATTGGCTGCTGACCATGGCGTTTGTGGCGCTCGACGTGGTCGACGAGTTCGATGCGCCCAAGCTCGCGCTGACGATGTTCCTGAAAGGCGAGGTCGACGACTATCAACTCGAAGCCCACTGCTTCTACAACGGCACGCGGTTCGCGAAGGCGTCAGACATCGAGACGCGGTATGCGTTCACCGCGAGCGACGGGTCGGTCGTCGGCCGTGAGGTCGTGGCCCTGTTCGACGCTGTGCGTGGCTGGAATAACCTCAGCGACTCGGGCTGGGGTGGCGACTGGCACCTGCTCGACTCGCACGACGGTCAGTACGAGGTGAAGCTGTTGCGCGATTCAAGGGTGGCTCGGGTGGTGGCGTTCACGGTGCAGGGTGGGCGCATCGTGGTGCCTGAAGCGGGCGCGGAGACAGAGGGCGGGAGTGACGGCACGTCAGCCGTGCACAGCGTCGAGTTCTCGCCCGAGTTCGGCGCGGTGATTCTGACGGACGCGTCGGTGCATGGCGACCTCGACGGCGCGTGGAGTTCGAAGGGCGCGTCCGCGTTCTATGGCGCGAGGGCCGGTGCGACAGCGGCACGTCGAGCGAGCATCGACGACGTCTACGCCCAGCGCGTCGAACGCCCGTCGGAGGTAGCCGAGCCATTCGACAACAAGACCGCGCTGGCACTGCAGGCCTACGTCGACCGGGTCGAGCGACTGCTCGCCACGTGGGAGTCCGACCTGATCGGCACTCCCGGCCCGTTCGACTACGGGCAGGTGCTGGCTGCCGAAGCTGTGCTGCGCGAGCGGCCCGGCTACGACGAGCTGGCCACCGCGATCCACGTGATCGCCGACGCGCACCCGGTCGAGCGCCCTCTCGCGGTGCCCGTCGCCGGGTTTGACGCTGGGTCTGACGCCGCCGCCGGCCGATCCGGCACTCTCGGCGACCTTCGAAACCGGATGATCGCCCTCTTCGCCGCCGCCGAAACACGTGTCTCCGCGTCGGCGGGTGGAGAAGACGCCGAACTCGCGCCGTACCGCGCGCTGCTCTCAGGCGACAAGCTCGCGATCTTCGAAGACCACCCGGCGAGCGGCTTCGTCTACACGACTATCGGGGGCCAGATCATCCGCACTCCTGAAGAACTTGCCCAAGCCGAGTACTGGTTCTTCGAGGGCCCGACCGACGTGCCGAGCACTGCAACCGTCGAAGGTGTCGACGTGCCGAGCACTGCAACCGTCGAAGGTGTCGACGTGCGGGTAACCGTTCGTGGCTGGCGTGTGCGCGGCTGGCGCTTCGACCCGGAGGGCGCCATTGTCGACACCGTCGAATCGTCAGGCTTCGGCCAAACCGCACCTTCGTCGGCCTTCCGCCCAGGTCGATAGTCGCTCGACATAACTTGCACTACATATGTATTTGAGGTGATATTCTTTCTGATGGAAGTGCATTGGTCGAACGATTTCGACCGTCAGCTCACTCGCTTAGAGAAGGAGGCGGAGTGGTCCGATCGTGGGCGACGAGTTCCCGCTCTCTTAGCCTTCATGCTGCGAGACCTGCAGCGGGTCCCGAGAGAGCCCGACGAAGAATCTGCCATGTTGAAGCGCGTTCGCCAGTCGGGCCGGTACGAGGTATGGCGGCAATCGCATCCGTTCGAGCCGGGCATTGCGCTGAGACTGATCTGTTGGTTTCCGCCGAGCCCGAATACCGTCGCCGTCGCGCTGTTCACGGGCGAAAAAGCGTCGATGGGTGACGTTTTCTACGACAGCGTCGGAACCCGCGCCGACAAAATCATCGAGCAATGGATCAGGGAGCATCGAGAACAATGACGAAAACATTCCGGCGTGGCGACGAGCGCATCGCTTCCCTGTTAGCAAAGCCCGGAGTGGCTGACAGGGTCGCCGAGATCGAAGCTCGCGCTCGGGCCGAGGATCGAATCTACGCTTCAGGGCTGGCGATGATCCGCGAAGCCGGCAAGCTCACGCAGACCGAACTGGCACGGCGCATGGATGTCACGCAGGGTTCCGTGTCGCGGCTCGAGTCCCGCGGGGATGCACTACTCTCGACCCTCCAGGGCTACCTCGAGGCGGCGGGCGCTAGACATCCACGCCTGCTCGTGACCGTCGACGGCGCGGAGATCGAGCTCGAATTGGCGGATCTCACCCGCCGCTCCTCGAGTTCAGCGCAGAACTCGCCCGGCGGCCGAATCGATCGGCGCTAGAGCCAGCCGCGGCGCTTGAAGACGAAGTAGAGGCCGACGCCCGAGGCGAGCATGAGCGCGAGGGCGAAGGGGTAGCCGAGAAACCACTTCAGCTCTGGCATGTTGGTGAAGTTCATGCCGTAGATGGCCGCCACCAGGGTGGGCGCGAACAAGACGGCCGCCCAGGAGGAGATCTTCTTGACCTGTTCGCCCTGGGCGAGGCTGGTCTCGGTCATGCGGGTCATTTCGTCGTTCTGTTTCTGGGCGATGAGGGTCGAATGCACGGTGAGGGCGTTCTGGAGCAGGGTTCGGAACGACTCCGACCGGTCGATCACGCGCAACACGTGGTCGAGCACGTCGCGCAGGTGGCGTTTGACCTCGAGAACGTCGAGGTCGTCGTGCGCGTTCTTCGCCTTGTCGAGTACGGCTTCGTCGCCGGCGGCGCGCGACTGCTCGACCGACCCGGTGTCGCTGACGGCCCCCGGGCCCTCCAGCAGGCGGCGCAGTATCTCTTCGAGCGGATGCGTCGCACGCTGAAACTCGATGACCTCACGCAACAGGTCGTAGATGCGCCGCGACACTTCGCGGTCTCCGCTGAAGAGTTGGTCTTCGATCTCGTCGATGTCGTTCTCGAGCCCAGCGATGACGGGCGCGTAGTCGTCCACGATCAGGTCCATGATGCCGTACAGAATCATGCGCGGGCCGCCGGCGAGCAGCTCCGGATGCTCCTCCAGCCGCTTTCGAACGGCACCGATATCGGGAAAGTCGCCGTGCTTCACCGAGACCACGAAGTCGGGCCCCATGAACACGTGCACCTCGCTGAACTTCACCTTTTCGACGTCGTCCAGGTATTTCGCGGGTCGCAGCACGACGAACAGCGTCTCGCCGTAGCGCTCGAGCTTGGAACGCTGGTGCCCGGTGAGCGCATCGGTCACGGCGAGGTGGTGCAGGCTGAGCTCGTCGGCGACGGCCTGCAGCTCGTCTTTGTCGGGGTGCACCATGTCGATCCACGCGACACCGTGGTGCTCGCGCATCACCTCGAAGGTGTCGTCGAGAGTGCGCGGCTCGGCGGTGCGCTTTCCGTCGACGTAGACGGCGTTGTCGGTGATGCTCGAGTCGGGTTTCGCGTCGGCCTTCGCCTCGGCTGCGGGCGCGGCGGGCTTGGTGTCGGTCATGCGGGATGCTCCTGTTCGGTGTCTCCCCCGGTAGTGGTCGCGGCGAGTGGATGCCCGGCTGCCCCGGTTCTGTCGAGCGGGCGTTGTTCCGGCCCGAGTTGCTCCAAGACGGCCATCGCGGCGTTGTGTCCGCCGAGGGCGCTGACCGCGCCGCCGCGCCGAGCGCCCGACCCGCACAACAGCAGCTGCGGGTGCGCGGTGGCCACTCCCCAGCGCTCGGCGGGGGAGTCGAGGGGCTCGTCGTCATCGGCGAAAGGCCACGACAGCGGGCCGTGAAAGATGTTGCCGCCGGGCATCCGCAGCGCCTCTTCGATATCGAGGGTGGTCTTGGTCTCTATGCAGGGTTCGCCGTTCGCGTCGAGCAGCAGGCAATCTTCGATCGGCTCGGCGAGCACACTGTTCAGCGAGGCCAGCACGGCGGCCTGCGCCTCGGCGCGAAAGGCTGCGTGTGCCGCGGCGGCTGCTGCGGTGGCGCCGGCTTCCGCCGGAGCGTCCCCACCCGCTGGAGCGTGCGCACCAGCCGAAGCCTGCGCCCTGGCCTCGCTCGCGGGCGCGACCGCAGCGGCCGCCAGCCGGTGCGGCACGTGGAGGGCGAACACCGTGAGAGTCTGGGCTCCGGCGGCCTGCAACTCGGGCGACAGAATGCTCGCATCGGCCAGCGAGTGCGCGTAGATCTCGCACGGCAGCGGGTTCGGCGCTCGCCCGGCCAAAGCCTGGTCGTACGCGGCGTCGAGCTGGGTGTACGTCTCGTTGATGTGGAACGTTCCGCCGAAGGCCTGCTCAGGTGTCACCTTCTCGTCGCGTAACCGGGGGAGCCGCGAGAGCAGCAGGTTCACCTTCACCTGGGCGCCCTCCGGTGCAGAGAGAACGGGCAGAGTAGCGGATGCTCCGCCAGCGCCAAGCAGCCGGTTCAGTTCGACCGGGGCGACGTTGGCCAGCACCGTGTGTGCGCGAATGGCGTGCGATGTGTCGTCGAGCTGGAATGACACGGAACAATCAGAGCCGGTGCCGCCGGGCATCCGCACCGCCGTCACCTCGGCGCCGGTCACGATGCTCGCGCCCGCCTCGAGCGCGACCCGGCGCAGCTCATCGGTGACGGTGCCCATGCCGCCGATGGGGATGTTCCACGAGCCGTCGCCCTGCCCGATGAGGTGGTAGAGAAAGCAGACGTTCTGCTGTAGGTGGGGGTCGTCGAGGCGGGCGAAGGTTCCGATGAGGGCGTCGGTGGCGATGACCCCGCGCACGACATCGTTCTGCAGGTGGCGCGTGATGATCTCGCCGATCGGCCGCTCGATCATGGCGTGCCAGGTGTTGTCGGCGCCGACGAGCTCGCGGGCATCCGTTCGCCGCCGCAGCGGCTCGGTGAGGGTCGGCCAGAGCTTCTCGGTGAGGTCGCGGCAGTGCCGGTAGAACTCGTGAAAGAGGTCGGCGTCGTCGCCGGCCCCGATGCCGGCAAATGACTCGCGGGTCGCCTCGAGGTCGGCCGTGTCGATCAACAGTGCGTGAGCGGGGTCGCCGGGCACCGGTGTGTACGAGGAGTAACGGCGTTCGGCGAACGTCAGGTCGAGCCCGAGATCGTCGACGATCTGCGGCGGTAACAGGCTCACCAGATAGGAGTAGCGAGAGAGGCGGGCATCCACTCCGGCGAACGGAGCAGTCGAGACCGCGGCGCCACCGGTGCTGGGCAGGCGCTCGATCACGGTGACGGCGAGGCCGGCCCGGGCGAGGTATGCAGCCGCAGCGAGGCCGTTGTGGCCGCCGCCGACAATGACGATGTCGGTCGCGGCGCTCTCGGGCGGCTGCTCTGCGTTCACCCCTCGAGCATAGGACTCGAATCCTGTGCGGCCGGAGTGTGCGCGGGCTGGGTTGACACGGCGGGCTCGCCCGGTTCTGCCGGCGTGGGCTCGCCCGGTTGGTCCCACGCCGAATTCCCCGGCGCCGAATTCCCCCGTGCCCGATTCCCCCGCGCCGGCCGCTCGGGCGACGCAGGGTGCTCAGTCTGCCCGGGGCGCCCCGGCAGGGCGAACGACAACGCCATCGCCAGCACGGTGAATCCGATCGCCCACCAGAACGCCTGATCGAACGCCGACGCTAATGCCGCAGTGCCCGGCCCGGCGGCCGCTCCTCCCGTACCGCCGGCCGCCGCGACCGCCGTCTCGAGAATCACCGCCAGCACGGCCACGCCCACGGCACCGCCGATCTGTGTCGCGATGCGGGTCAGGATGCTCGCATGAGGCACCTCGTGCCGCTCGAGCCCGATGAAGGCCACCGCCATCAGCGGAATCGTCACCGCTCCGAGCCCGAACCCGCGCAGCAGCAGGGCGCCCATCAGCACCCACTCGTTCGTCGTTGCGCCCGAGAGCGCGAACGGAACGGTGGCGAGACCGACGATCGCGAACCCGACGAGGGTCACGACGCGGGCACCGACCCGGTCGGTGAGGCGGCCCGCGATGGATCGACTGAAGAACGTTCCGATGCCCTGAGGCACCAGCAGCAGGCCGGCCCCGAGGGCGTCGAGTCCGCGCACCTCCTGCCAGTACAACGGCAGCAGCAGCATCGCGCCGTAAAGCGAGGCTCCCGAGAGAAAAAGCAGGGCGGAGGCAGAGGCGACGGGGCGGTGGCGAAAAAGCCGAACATCCACCAGCGCCCGCTCGCCGCGCCGAGTCGCCGACACCGCGAACGCCACGAGCAGCGCGGCGCCCGCGATCAGCGGCACGAGCACGTCGAGTCGGGCGAAGGCACCCGGCTGGCTGACGTTCGAGAGGGCGTACAGCACGCCGACCAGCCCGGGAGACAGCAGCACCAGCCCGACGAGGTCAAGGCGAAGGGGAGTGGGCCGGGCATCCTTCGGCAGCATTCGCCAGGCGAGGATGAACCCCACCACGCAGAACGGAACGTTCACCCAGAACAACCAGCGCCAGTCGAGCGAGTTCAGAATGAGCCCGCCGAGCACCGGGCCGAGCACGGGCCCCAGCACGGCCGGCAGACTGACGGCCGACATGATGCGGCCCAGGTTCTTTCCGTTCGCGGCCTGCATCACGAGCGTCGACATGAGGGGCAGCATCACCCCACCGCCGATGCCCTGCAGCACACGGAACGCGATGAGGCTCTCGGCGTTCCAGGCCAGGCTGCAGAGAATGGAGCCGGTCATGAACACGGTGAGGGCGAACATCCAGAGCCGCTTGCCGCCGAATCGGCTCTGGCCCCAGCCGACGAGCGGAATCGTCACACCGAGCGCGAGCAGGTAGCCGGTGCTGACCCACTGGATGGTCGCGACCGAGGTGTTGAGCTCGCGCGCGAGTGTCGGCAGCGCGACGCTCACGATGGTGGTGTCGAAGATCACCGCCATGGCACCGACGATGACCACGGTGGCGATGCGGATGACCGCGGGATCGATCGTGTCGCTGGCCGGTTCGGCCGTCTTTGCTGCTGGGGTGCTCATCGAGTGCCTCTCTTAAGATACAAGCATGTATCTTCGGGCGCCAGCGTACTGCCGCGCGGTAAGATGCACAAGTGAGTCTTGAGACGAGTGCGGGGCGTGTGCCTGCGGGGGCGCGGGCGGTAGCTCCCGCGGGGCCCGGGGCGGGCGGGCCCGCTGTGCCTGCCGAGCGTGCCGAGCCGGCACGCCGCCGTCGCGGGCAAGAACTCGAAGACGCTCTGCTCGAGGCGGCATGGCTGCAACTCGTCGATGCCGGCTACGGATCATTCACGATCGACGCCGTCGCCGATCGGGCCGGTACCAGCCGCCCCGTGCTGTACCGCCGCTGGCCCGACCGGGAGTCGCTCGCGCTCGCCGCCATCCGGCATGCGTTCGAGCAGGCCGAGCGACCCGACTTCGATACCGGATCGCTGCGCGGCGACCTTGTCGCGTACCTGAGTTACGCGAACGACACTCGTCTCGAGTTCGCGGCCGTGGTGAGCGCCCAACTCGGTTCGTTCTACCGCGACACCGGAACGAGCATGGCCGACCTGCGCACCTTTCTGCTCGGCGACCGCAGCGGTTCCGTCATGGACGCGATTCTCGACCGCGCCGCGGCCCGAGGCGAGGTCGATCTGGCGCGCATCACGCCGCGTATCGCCGCCGTGCCGTTCGATCTCTTTCGCCTCGAGGCACTGATGACCATGAAGCCCGTGCCGCACTCGGCGATGCTCGAGATCGTCGACGACATCTTTCTGCCGCTCGTGCTGCTGCCGCTGCCGCTGCCGCTGCCGCCCGCCTAGCGAACTGCAGGCACCCGCCTACGTGAGACCGCTACGCCGATGTGCGGTCGCTACACCTGCCTCAACTCGGCACAACCGTCTCCCCGGCGCTCTTAGTAGGTTCTCTGGCGCGTGATTGTCAGCGGAACGATCTAGTCTGCTGAACACAATGGATGCCCTGCTCGAGTCGCCCGCGCCGCTGACCACGACGTACACCTCGTCGCGGGCGCTGAACGTGCGGCAGACGGTCGGGCCGCTGCTGCGCGGGGCGACGGAACCGACCATGCGCCTCACGCCGAACGGCTTCTGGCGCGTGATGCGTACGCCCAATGGGCCCGCGACCCTGCGAGTCGAGGTGGGCGCGCAGGTGCACTCGCACGCAGCCGCTCCGGTGTCAGACGCACCCGCAGCGGTCGTAGCGGCGGCGTCCGCGGGTGCAGACGACGCACGAGTTGTTCGCGCGTGGGCCTGGGGCGCCGGCGCCGAGTGGGTGCTCGACGCGCTGCCTGCGCTGCTCGGCCACGGCGACTCGTGGAACGACCTCGACCTCGCGCGCATTCCGCTGCTGGCCGAAGTTCGCCGACGCAACCCGGGCATGTGGCTGACCCGCACATCGCTGGTGTTCGAGTCGCTCGTGCCGAGCATCCTGGAGCAGAAGGTGACCACCGTCGAAGCTCGCCGATCGTGGCACTACCTGCTGCGAAAGTTCGGCGAGCCTGCGCCGGGGCCTGCGCCCGAGGGAATGCGGGTGCAGCCGTCGGCGCGGGGCTGGGCCACGATTCCGTCGTGGGAGTGGCACCGGGCCGGCGTCGGCCCCGACCGCTCGCGCGCGATCGTGATGGCTGCGGGCGTCGCGGCGAGCCTCGACCGCCTCGGCTCGTTGGTGCCGACGCCGGCTGACCATGCCGTTTCCGACGTGCTCGTGAAGCTGCAGACCCTGCATGGCGTGGGCCCGTGGACGGCCGCGGAGACGAGCCAGCGCTCGCACGGGCATCCGGATGCCGTGAGCGTCGGCGACTACCACCTCGCTGCCCATGTCGGTTGGGTTCTCGTGGGTAAGCCCGTAGACGACGACGGCATGCTCGAGCTGCTCGAGCCCTGGCGGGGTCAGCGGCAGCGCATCGTGCGGCTCATTCTCGCCAGCGGCATCGCCAAGCCGCGCTTCGGGCCTCGCGCGACGATTCAAGACCACCGCTGGCACTGATGCCGGGCGGTGAGGCGTATGCACGCTCGCCGGTCAGTATTTCCCTATTTATCGACCTGACCGGGCTGTGTGGCAAGGATGTGCGCCGCCGCCGGTCGCGCGACGGACGCCAGGTTGCGGCGAAGCACCAGGGCCAGGGCAACTCGCGCGAAAGGGCCGGCGGCGCGCATCCACCAGGCGGCAGGGCGCCAGACAACACGGATGACCAGCCGCACCTGGCCGGTGGAGTTCTGTTCGACGTGGTAACTCTCCCACCCGAGTTGCGGATGCCCGGTCAGCGCCACATGCGAGAAGCCGGCCCTCGTGGGGGTGTCGGTTACTTCGTAGACGCGGCAGATCACGCGGGGCCGCAGCGGCCCGAACGGAATGCGAAAAACCGACACAGCGCCGGGCTCAACCCGTGGCGGAACGTCGACGAACACGAAGCCCGAGCCGCGCTGCACCTGCCACGTGAAAAGCGCTTCGCGCGCGAACCCGAAGAACGCACCGCCGTGCCCGATCACGCGCGAGCGTTCGGTGAGCCGGAACCCTGTGGGCACGAACTGAGGATTGCGGGCGACGGCGCCGAACTCGGCCGTGTTCGGCGACAGATATTCGTTCGCGAGCTTCATTCGGCCATTGTCGCAGGCGCTGTTCGGCGGGTCGACATGCAAAAACAGAGGAGATTCGGGGGTGCTGCGGCGTAACGGGCTGTTGGGGTGCGGAATCTCCTACCTTTTAGCGCTGAGGCGGCGGTCTGGGGCCGACAGTCGGGTCGAGTCAGAGACACTTCGCGTCGGGGTGTGGATGACCGCGGTTCTCGGTCGCGTGCGGGATAGTGTCGAAGCATGGTCGACGTGGCACACGAACCCGGCGCGGAGGGCTCCCCGAACGAACCGCTGGGCGGCGATCCTGACGCGACGCAGGTGATCGAACCGCTCGACCCCGAGTTCTTCGCCCCCTGGGTGGCCGACGTGTCGGCGTCCGGCGATGCCGCGAACCCCGACGCCACGACCCTCGACGCCGCCACTGACGTCGACCCTGGCGCCGCGACCGCCGCCGACGCCGGCATCGGGGGCCTCGGCACCGCCGCCGTGGTGCTCGCACGACGCTGGCTCGCCGAGAGCGCCGACACACCCGTCGACGAGTCGGCTGCGCGCCTCGCCGGCGTGCTGAAAGACCCGAACGGGCTCGCCTTCACGGTGGGCTTCGTCGACGGCGTCGCGCGACCCGACGACGCCGTGGTCGCGGGCAAGAACCTCGAGCAGCTCGCCGCGATCACGCCCGAGTTTCTGCCGCCGCACCTGCGCACGGCCATCCGATTGGGCGGTTCGCTCGGTGAGGCGCTGCCGTGGGTGGTCGTTCCCACGTCGAAGCGGGTGCTGCGCCGCATGGTCGGGCACCTCATCGCCGACGCGAGCCCGCACAAGCTCGGCAAGGCCATCGCGGCACTGCGGGCAGACGGCGTGCGCCTGAATCTCAACCTGCTCGGGGAGGCCGTACTCGGCGAGCGCGAGGCGCAGAACCGCCTCGCCGGAACCCTCGAACTGCTCGCCCGCGACGACGTCGACTACGTGTCGGTGAAGCTCTCGTCCATCGCCGCCGACCTTTCGCTGTGGGCGTTCGACGAGACGGTCGAGCGGGTCGCGAACAGCCTCGTTCCGCTGTACACGCTCGCGCTGCCGGGCGGCGGCGGCAGTGCGCCCGGCGCAGCCCGAGCATCTACCGCCCCCGCCAAGTTCATCAATCTCGACATGGAGGAGTACGCCGACCTCGACCTCACCATCGCAGTGTTCGAGAAGGTGCTCGAGCGCCCCCAGTTTCAGCACCTCGAAGCCGGGATCGTGCTGCAGGCGTACCTGCCCGACGCGCTCCGGGCGATGCAGGGCCTGCAGACGTGGGCCGCAGAACGCGTGGCGAACGGCGGCGCGCCCATCAAGGTGCGGCTCGTGAAAGGCGCGAACCTCGCCATGGAGCGTGTCGATGCGACCATCCACGGCTGGCCCCTGGCCACCTGGGGCAGCAAAGAAGAGACCGACACGAACTACAAGCGCGTGCTGAACTGGGCGCTGACGCGTGAGCGAACGGATGCCGTGCAGATCGGCATCGCCGGCCACAACCTGTTCGACATCGCCTTCGCCTGGTTGCTCGCCGAGCGCCGCGGGGTGACCGACCGCATTGACTTCGAGATGCTGCTCGGCATGGCGACGGGGCAGGCGGATGCCGTTCGACGCCAGGTCGGCGGGCTGCTGCTGTACACGCCCGTGGTGCATCCGCGCGAGTTCAACGTGGCCATCAACTACCTCGTGCGCCGCCTCGAAGAGAACGCCAGCGACGAGAACTTCATGTCGGCCGTGTTCGACATCGGCACCGACCAGCAGGCGTTCAACCGCGAGCGCGACCGTTTTCTCGCGTCGCTGGCCGCGCTCGAGGCCGAGCTGTCGGGCGCCGCGCCGGGCGAAGTGGATGTCCGGGGTGAGCCCGCGCCCGACGAGGAGGATGATCGCGCCGCCGCCGCGCCTGGCGAGGTGGATGCACGGGGCGAGGCCCCGACGGCCGAGCCCGCGACGGCCGAGCCCGCCGCGCCGCTCCCGCGCCGCACGCAGAACCGCGCGAACCCCGAGGCGCTCACGGCTCCGCCCCGCGGCGAGTTCGCCAACACGCCCGACACCGACCCGAGCCTGCCGGCGAACCGGGAGTGGGTGCGCCATATCCTCGCGCGCGTTCCCACGTCGCGGCTCGGCGACGACACCATCGCGGGCGCCCTCTATGCCGACCCCGAGCTGCTCGACGCCGTCATCGAACGCACCGCCGAAGCCGGCCGCAGCTGGGGAGCGCGCCCCGCAGCTGAGCGCGCCGCCGCCCTGCGCCGCGCCGCACTCGCACTCGAGGCCAACCGCGATCTGCTGCTCGAAGTGATGGCGAGCGAGACAAGCAAGACTCTCGCCGAGGGCGACCCCGAGGTCAGCGAGGCCGTCGACTTCGCTCGTTATTACAGCATGCAGGCGACAGAACTCGAGCGGGTCGACGGCGCGACCTTCGTGCCCCCGACGCTCATCGTGGTGGCGCCGCCGTGGAACTTTCCCGTCTCGATTCCGACGGGCGGAGTGCTCGCGGCGCTCGCCGCCGGTGCCGGCGTCGTGTTCAAGCCGGCCCCCGAGGCTCGCCGCTCGGCGGCCGTCATCGCCGAATCACTGTGGGAGGCGGGCATCCCGCGCGACCTGCTGACGCTGGTCGATCTCGACGAGAGCGACCTCGGCGAGCAGCTCATCACGCACCCCCTTGTCGACCGCGTGATTCTGACCGGTTCGTATGACACGGCCGCGCTGTTCCGATCGTGGCGCCCCGACCTGCCACTGCTGGCCGAGACCAGCGGCAAGAACGCCATCATCGTCACCCCGAGCGCCGATCTCGACCTCGCCGCCGAAGACGTGGTGAAGAGCGCTTTCGGGCACGCCGGCCAGAAGTGCTCAGCCGCGAGCCTGGTCATTCTCGTCGGGTCGGTCGCCCGCTCGGCACGGTTCAAGAACCAGCTCGTCGACGCGGTCAGCTCGCTTCGCGTCGGCTATCCCGTCGACCCCGCCGCGCAGATGGGCCCGCTGATCGAGCCCGCCGCCGACAAGCTGCTGGATGCCCTGACCACGCTCGGGCCGGGTGAACAGTGGCTCGTGCAGCCGCGGGCGCTCGACGAGACCGGCCGGCTGTGGTCTGCGGGGGTGCGTACGGGGGTGGCCCCGGGGTCGGCGTTCCACCTCACGGAATACTTCGGGCCCGTGCTCGGCATCATGCACGCTCCGACCCTCGCGGCTGCGGTGGAGCTGCAGAACGCCGTCGAATTCGGGCTGACCGCGGGCATCCACTCGCTCGATGCGAGCGAGATCGACCAGTGGCTCGCGAGCGTCGAGGCGGGCAATCTCTACGTGAACCGCTCGATCACGGGCGCAGTCGTGCGGCGGCAGCCGTTCGGCGGCTGGAAGCGTTCGGCCGTCGGAGCCGGAGGCAAGGCCGGCGGCCCGAACTACCTCGTGCACCTGGGCTCATGGGTCGACGAGCCCGGGCAGGCGGGCGACGACATCAGTCTCGCCCCCCTCGCGCCCGCCGTCGCCGCCGTGCTCGAGGCGTCGACCGGGGGCCTCGACTGGCAGCAGTTCGAGGTCGTGCGGCGCGCGGCCGTCGGCGATGAGGATGCCTGGCAGAACTTCTTCGCGCCCACCGATGTGTCGGCGCTCGGGGTCGAGCGGAATGTGTTGCGGTACCGGCCGCTTCCGGTGCTCGTGCGGCTCTCTGACGGGCAGCCGTTCGGCTCGCTGGTGCGGGTGCTGGCAGCGGCGACCCGCGCGGGCGCGCCGCTCGTGCTGAGCACAGCGCTGAAACTGCCGAGGCCGCTTCGGGCACTGCTCAAGGAGCGCCGTGTGAAAGTGTTCGTCGAGGGTGACGCCGAGTGGCTGGCGCGGGCGGCCGCCGCGGTCGGGGCAGGCGCGGCGGTCGGCTCGGCACCGGTCACGCGCATCAGGATGATCGGGGGAGACCCCGTGGCCCTTGCCGCCGCCCTCGGAGGCTCACCAGACGTGGCGATCTACGCGGGCGAGGTCACCCGTTCTGCGCGCATCGAGCTGCTGCCGTTCCTGCGCGAGCAGGCCGTCAGCATCACCAACCACCGCTTCGGCAACCCGAGCCCGCTCGCCGCGGGCATCCTGCCCGTCGGGTAGCTCGGTTCGCTCGCCCCGCCAACCCTTGCTCCTGCACGGGCGTGTGCGCGCTCGTTCGGCGCGTGCGAAGTTCGAACCACCGCGCTCGCGCCAAACTACCGCGACGCGGGAGAGGTGGGTCGCCTGAATGTCGCGGGGTGGTACCGACCAGATCAGGAGCTGTGCGGCGCGGCGCGCAGCGCGGCTTCGACGAAGGTCACGGCATCCGCATCGGCGACGCCGAGCTCCCGAATGCGCGCGGCGAACATGAGCGCCGCCGCCTGCGCCTGGCGCGCCGGGCCCTCCCCGACGGGAGCGACGGTGGTACCGTTGCGTCCGCGCGTGATGACGAACTCGTCGCGCTCGAGCTCGCGATAGACCTTCGCCACGGTGTTGGGCGCGAGCCCCAAGGCGTCGGCGAGCGCGCGCACGGCGGGCAGGCGGATGCCCGGCGCGAGTTCACCTCCCGACACCGCACGCACGATCTGCGCCCTCAGTTGCTCTGATGCGGGCGTTCGCAAACGGGCATCCACGTGTACTTGAACGGAGCCCGTCAGCGTGGCATTCGTCAGCGGATTCTTGTCGCCTGCGGCCGATTTCGGCGTGACCTGAGCCTCGTCGCTCACGTTCGTGCCGCGCTCTCTCAGCGCTTGATGAGGTTCGACAGCACGATGGCGCTGCGAGTGTGATCCACGTTCGGAGCAATGCGAACCCGCTCGAGTGCCAGCTCGAGGCTCGGAATGTCTCGCGAACGCATATGCACGATGGCGTCTGCGCTGCCGGTCACGGTTCCGGCGTCGACGACCTCGGGAACGCCCGAGAGAATGCGTTTGAGCTCGGCCGGGGCGACCGTGCCGCGGCAGAAGAGTTCGACGTACGCTTCGGTGACTTTTCCGTCGAGCGAGGTATCGAGTTGCACGGTGAAACCGCGGATGATGCCGTCGGAAATGAGCTTGTCGATGCGCCGTTTCACTGCAGACGCGGAGAGCCCGATGACCTGGCCGATGTCGCCGTACCCGGTGCGCGCGTTGAGTTTGAGCAGGTCGATGATGCGAAAGTCGAGATTATCCACTGGGCGAGCATACGCCGGTTTCTTGCAGCAGGTGACATTCTGCGCACTTTTTCAGCGTACAACGCTCGACTATTGACATATCCGGCGTGTAACACTAATAGCGGCGTGCTCCTCGGGAGCCAAGTAGGACAGTGTCCGCCATCCACCCCACAGCTTCATAAGCGCAGGAGGATGCCAGTGTCTACCCCGTTCACCCCTACCGTTTCAGCAAATACGGTCACGAGCACAGCCGCCACGAGCACGGCTGCCACGAGCACAGCTGCCACCAGCACGGCCGAGCGCCGCGCCACCCCGCACACGTACCTGATGTGCCGCCCCGACTACTTCACTGTGACCTACAAGATCAATCCGTGGATGGATCCGGCGATCCCCACCGACACGAGCCTGGCGCTGCGGCAGTGGCATGAGCTGTACAAGATCTACATCGCCCTCGGCCACACCGTCGAACTCATCGACCAGATCGAGGGCCTGCCCGATATGGTCTACTCGGCCAACGGCGGCTTCGTCATCGACAACATCGCATACGGCGCGAGCTTCACGCACCCCGAGCGTCAGGCAGAGGGCCCCGCGTACATGCGCTGGTTCGCCGACCACGGCTACGACGTGCGCACCCCCGAGAACGTGAACGAGGGCGAGGGTGACTTCATGCTCGTCGGCGAGACCATTCTCGCCGGCACGGGCTTTCGCAGTGCATCCGATTCACATGCCGAGATCGGCCGCATCTACGGCCGCGAGGTCGTCACGCTCAACCTCGTCAACCCGAACTTCTACCACCTCGACACCGCCATCGCCGTGCTCAACGAGGGTGCGGGTCAGGCTCCGGATGCCGCGACCATCGCCTACCTGCCGAGTGCCTTCGACGCGCAGAGCCGCGCAGAACTCGAGCGGCGTTACCCCGACGCGATTCTGGTCAGCGAGACCGACGCCGGCGTGCTCGGCCTCAACTCGATCAGCGACGGATACAACGTGGTCATCGCCTCCCGCGCCACCGGCTTCGAGGCGCAGCTGCGGGAGCGCGGCTACAACCCCATCGGCGTCGACCTCAGCGAGCTGCTGCTCGGCGGCGGCGGAGTGAAGTGCTGCACGCTGGAGCTGCGCCGATGAGCGCCGCCGTTCCCTCCACGGTGGGGATGACCGATGCGGCCATCGCTCGCGAAGAGGCCCACGCCGCGCACAACTACCACCCGCTTCCGATCGTCGTGGAGTCGGGCGACGGCGCCTGGGTCACCGCCATCGACGGCCGCCGCTACCTCGACTGCCTCGCCGCGTACTCGGCGGTGAACTTCGGCCACTCGAACCCCGTGCTGCTCGACGCGGCCCGCGCACAGCTCGAGCGCATCACGCTGACGTCGCGCGCTTTTCACAACGACCAGCTCGGTCCGTTCGTGGAGGCGCTCGCCGAACTCGCCGGCAAAGACATGGTTCTGCCCATGAACACCGGGGCCGAGGCCGTCGAATCCGCACTGAAGGTCGCTCGCGCCTGGGGCTACCGGGTGAAAGGTGTCGCCGATGGAATGGCCAACATCATCGTGGCCGACGGCAACTTTCACGGCAGAACCATCTCCATCGTGAGCTTCAGCGACGACCCCAGCGCACGCGACGGCTTCGGGCCGTTCACTCCGGGGTTCCGCTCGGTTCCCTACGGCGACGCAGACGCGCTCGCCGCGGCCATCGACGAGAATACGGTCGCGGTGCTGCTCGAGCCGATTCAGGGCGAGGCCGGCATCATCGTGCCGCGCGCCGACTACCTGCCGGCGGTTCGTGAGATCTGCACGGCGCAGAACGTGCTGATGATCGCCGACGAGATCCAGTCGGGCCTCGGCCGCACCGGGGCCACCTTCGCCTGCGACCGCGTCGGCGTCGTGCCCGACCTGTATCTGGTCGGCAAGGCTCTCGGCGGCGGTATCGTGCCCGTGTCGGCCGTGGTCGGCAATGCAGACGTTCTCGGCGTTCTTCGGCCCGGCGAACACGGCTCCACCTTCGGCGGCAACCCACTCGCCGCCGCGGTCGGCCGCGCCGTGGTCGACATGCTCGCCACCGGTGAGTACCAAGAGCGGGCGGATGCCCTGGGCCAGCGTCTCGCGGCGCGCCTGACGGCGCTTCTGGGTCACGGGGTCGTCGCCGTGCGCACCGCCGGGCTCTGGGCCGGAATCGACATCGATCCCGCCCTCGCCACGGGCCGCGAGGTCTGCGAGCTGCTCATGCAGCGCGGCGTTCTGGCCAAAGACACCCACGGTTCGACCATCCGCCTCGCCCCGCCTCTCGTCGTCTCCCCCGAAGACCTCGACTGGGCCGTAGACCAGCTGGAGGCCGTGCTGCAAGACTTGCAGTAGCCTGCAGCGCGAGCCGAACCCGCATGAACGCGAGCGCTTACACGGCTAGCGAGATCGGCTGAAAGCGGCGACCGCGCTCGTCGCTTTTCCCCACCGGCCACTCCCCCACCCGCCACTCCCCCCGCCGGCCACTCCCCCCGCCGCAAGCGGCGCGCGGAGCCACCGGCCGGCGTGGGCCCAGCGTTGGTAGCGACATAAACACAGCACCGATTAACCAATCGCACCGTGCGCCGCAGGGGCGGCGGCGCACAAATGGATACAGTGACGGGGTGAGCGATGTAGACACAGGCGTGAAGGTCGACGACGAGCGACCTGAGGGCAGCGGCAAGACCTTCTTCGGGCAACCGCGGCAGCTTGCGAGCATTTTCGGGGTCGAGGCGTGGGAGCGGTTCTCGTTCTACGGCATGCAGGGCATCCTGCTGTTGTACCTGTTCTACCCCGCATCGCAGGGTGGCCTCGGCATTCCCAAAGACACCGCGACCGGAATCCTCGGCGCCTACGGCGGGGCCGTGTACCTCTCGACCATCCTCGGTGCGTGGCTCGCCGACCGCATTCTCGGCTCCGAGCGGGTGCTGTTCTTCGCTGCCGTGCTCATCATGCTCGGGCACATCGCCCTCGCCGCGCTGCCGGGCGGCGGCGGTGTCGCCGTGGGTCTGATCTGCATTGCCATCGGCTCGGGCGGGCTCAAAGCCAACGCCACCTCGATCGTCGGCACACTGTACGCAGCGGATGATCCGCGGCGCGATGCCGGATTCTCGCTGTTCTACCTGGGTATCAACCTCGGCGCCTTCGTGGGGCCGCTGCTCACCGGCCTCGCCCAGACCACCTGGGGCTTTCACGTCGGCTTCGCTCTCGCGGCCGTCGGTATGGCCATCGGACTCATCCAGTACAGCTTCGGCCGCAAGAACCTGCCGAAGGTCGCCAGCGTCGTTCCCAACCCGCTTCCGGCAGACCGTCGTCGCCGGGTCGTCATCATCGGGGTCATCGCCGTGGTGATCATCGTCATCGCTGTGGTCAGCGGGGTGCTGAACGTGAACAACCTCGTCACCGTGGTCATCGCCGTGACACTGATCGCTGCGATCGCCTATTTTGCGATCATCCTGAGCAGTAAGAAGATCACGAAGACAGAGCACAGCCGCGTTCTTGCTTTCATTCCGCTGTTCATTACGAGCGTTGCCTTCTGGTCGCTCTACCAGCAGCAGTTCACGGTTGTCACCCTCTACGCAGACAGCCAGCTGAACCTCGACCTTTTCGGCTGGCAGATGCCGGTACCGTGGGTGCAGTCGATCAACCCGATCTTCATCATCATCTTGTCGGGAGTCTTCGCTGCCATCTGGACCAAGCTGGGCAATCGCCAGCCGCTTACTCCGCTGAAGTTCGCGGGTGGCGCGATCGTGATGGGCATCGCCTTCTTATTGTTTCTTCCGTTCGCCAACGGCGGCGACGCGTCGACCCCACTGCTGGCCCTGGTCGGCATCTTGCTGGTGTTCACCATCGCCGAACTGCTCATCTCGCCGGTGGGCCTCTCTATCTCGACCAAGCTCGCCCCGGAGGTCTACCGCACGCAGATGGTGGCCCTGTTCTTTCTGTCGGTGGCGCTCGGCACCGCCATCTCGGGCCAGCTCGCCTCGTTCTACGACCCGAACAACCAGGTGCCCTACTTTGGCATTCTGGGCGCGATCGCCATCGTCGTCGGCCTGCTGCTCGCCGCAATCACGCCGTTCGTGCGGCGCCTCATGGCGGGCGTTCGGTAGCTCTCGGCGGGTGGATGCCCGGCCGCACCGCCGCGAACAGGCCGCCCGACGGCCCTGCACCGCGGCGGTGCCGGGGCGCGGCAATGTGCCCCGGGCATCCGGTCGTAGGCTGAACGCATGCCACCGAAGAAGGCCGCCGGTCGCGGCACCGCCGGTACCCTCGCGCCCACGATCGACTTCGTCGAGCCGACGCCCGAACGTCTGAGCGCGGGTGACCCCGAGGGGTTGCTGGCCGGCGACTACCGCGAGGGTGAGCTGTTCGAGGGCGCCGACCTCAGCGAGTACGACCTGGCCGGATGCTCGTTTCTCGAGTGTCGTTTCGACGCGGTGACCCTCACCGAGGCCGAGTTGCGCGGCAGCCGTTTCATCGAGAGCGTCTTCGTCTCGACGTTCGCGCAGAGCCTGAAGGCGGCCCGCACTACGTGGCGCGACGTTCGTTTCGAGAGCCCCGCTGGGGTTCGGCCGAACTCTTCGACAGCGAACTGGATTCGGTTCACGTGCACGGCGGAAAGATCGACTACTTCAACCTGCGCGGCTCCCGCCTGACGAACGTCATCGTCGAGAACTGCATGATCGGCGATCTCGACCTCGGCGGGTTCACGGGCGATCGGGTGGCGTTCGTGAACTGCCGCATCCAGACGCTCGACGTGACGCGGGCACGGTGCCTCAACGTCGACCTGCGCAGCTCGGAGTTCGCGGGCATCCAGGGCCTCGCGGGCCTCGCCGGCGCGACGATCGACGACGCGCAGCTGTCGCTGCTGGCGCCGCTGCTCGCCGATCACCTGGGCCTGCGCGTCGAACCGGTCAACAACTGAGGAAATTCTGCTCGACGAACCATCTCGTGGTTCGGCTACCGAAGGGCTCGGAGCGCAGCGCCGTTTGACTCGAGATAGTTAACAGACCACAATAGTTGTGTGAGTACAAGTATAAGAGCGACCTCGACCGCATCCGGTGACGGTGACGGTGACGGCGTCGGTGATGGCGTCGGTGTCGGTGATGGCGTCGCGTCGGCGCGCCCCGATCGCCGCCGCAACACGTCGAAGGGACTGATTCTCGGCATCTGCTGCCTCAGCCTGTTCATCGTGTCGATGGATGCGACGATCGTGAACGTTGCCCTGCCGTCGATCGGTACCGATCTGAACGCGTCGGTCTCCGACCTGCAATGGATTGTGGATGCGTACACCCTCACTATCGCGAGCTTTCTGCTGCTGTCGGGCTCCACTGCTGACAGGCTGGGTCGGCGTCGGGTGTTCCAGGTGGGCCTCGCCGTCTTCAGCCTGGGATCGCTGCTGTGCAGCATCGCCCCGAGCATCGGTTTTCTCATCGCCGCCCGCGTGTTGCAGGGGCTCGGCGGTTCGATGCTGAACCCGGTGGCGATGTCGATCATCACCAATACCTTCACGATTCCCAAGCAGCGGGCTCGCGCCGTCGGCATCTGGGGTGCGGTCGTCGGCGTGTCGATGGCTTTCGGGCCGATTGTGGGCGGCGCCCTCACGCAGACCGTGGGGTGGCGTTCGGTGTTCTGGGTGAACGTTCCGGTGGGCATCGCCGCGATCATCCTGTGCGCCGTGTTCGTGCCGGAGTCGAAGGCGGCGAAGGTGCGCAAGTTCGATCCGCTGGGCCAGCTTTTTGTTCTCGTTGCGCTGTTTTCGCTCGTCTTCGGGCTCATCGAAGCGCCGCGGCAGGGCTGGGATTCGCCGCTCATTCTCGGGCTTTTTGTGCTCTCGGGCGTCGCGGTCGCGCTGTTCATCCGGCACGCCGGCCGGGTTGCTGAACCGCTGATCGACGTCAGATTCTTTCGCAGCTTTCCGTTCAGCGCCGCGACTTTGACGGCCATCACGGCATATTCGGCCTACGGCGGGTTCTTGTTCATCAACGCGCTCTACCTGCAAGACGTGCGCGGGTTCTCGGCCTTCGACACGGGCCTGCACATGCTGCCGCTCGCGATCGCGACGCTCATCGCCTCGCTGCTTTCGGGGCGGCTGGTCGGGCGGTTCGGAACGCGCCCATCGCTTATCTTCGCCGGCTCGCTCATCACGATCGGGTCGCTCACGTTGACCCTGCTGACTCCCGTCACGCCCGAATGGACGTTGGTCGTGTCGTACGTGTTGTTCGGGCTCGGTTTCGGCGCCATCAACGCGCCGATCACGACCACAGCCGTGTCGGGAATGCCTCGGGCGCAGGCGGGCGTGGCGGCCGGTGTCGCGTCGACTGCGCGGCAGAGCGGAATCTCGCTCGGCGTCGCGCTCGCCGGAACGGTGACCGCGGCCGGCGCGAGCGCGGTGTTAGGTGCGCCGTTTGTGCTGTCGACGCATGTGTTCTGGTTCATCTGTGTCGGATGCGGCGTCGCCATACTGGCGCTCGGCATCGCGGCGACCACCAAATGGGCGCGCGCGACGACCGAACGCATCGGTCATCTGCTGCAAGAGCCGAGCGCATCGTGAGCCGCGAGGTCACTCCCGCCGACGAGGTGTGGTCGGCGCTGATGAACCTCACGACGCACAATCTGCGCGAGTGGCGCAAGGCCGTGAGCGACGAACTCGACCTGCCGTTCGGCCGGGTGCGGGTGCTGCGCCGGCTCGGCGAGCGCCCGATGGGCCTCAAGGAGCTGGCCGAGGCCTCGGGCATCGACGCGCCGGCCGCGACCGTGGCGGTGAACGAGCTCGAGCGCCACGGACTGGTCGAGCGCCTGATCGACCCTGCCAACCGCCGCGCCAAGACGGTCTCGCTGACTCCGGCGGGTGCGGATGCCCTGGCCAGGGTCGATCGGGTGCGCCCTGCCGCGCCACCGGCGTTCGCCGCTCTCGACGAGGCCGACCTCGAGGTGCTGCAGGGCATCCTCGGTCGCGTGCAGCGCCATGGCGCGGTGGATGCGGCCGGGCCCGCGGGCGGTGTCGGTGCGGGTGTTGGCGGCGCGCAAGCGCAAGACGTGAGCGCCTGAGCCTCCGTTCACTCGTTGGTCGGCCGGCGGGGCTTTCGTCGGAGCTCGCGTGCTATGTCTACGTATTGGGGC
The DNA here is from genome assembly GCA_025463765.1 of Subtercola sp. GTDB lineage: Bacteria > Actinomycetota > Actinomycetes > Actinomycetales > Microbacteriaceae > Subtercola. The sequence continues at coordinate 23,583 of JAODBC010000042.1, forward strand.
GATGTTCGCTCTGCTCCGACGGAAGCTCCTCTCCCGTCTGGATCGCGCATCGTCGGCGCTACTGCGTTGCGCTACGTCGCGCTGGGCTGCTCGCGCTCGCCGCCGCTGCGGAGCCGAGCCGGACCGAGCCGAACCGAGCCGAGCCGAGCCGAGCCGCTCCGAGCCGAACTGCGGCCATGCCGTGCCGTATCGGGCCGCAGCGGTCAGGCGCCGTGCCGAACCGAGCTGCGGCCAGGCCATGTCGAGCCGTAGCGGTCAGGCGCCGAGGCCGCCGACAACCTCGAAGGCGAGGGAGGTCATGTCTGCGGTGAGCATCGGGCGGGCATCCGCTATCGCCGCCTGCACCGACGGGAGCTGAAGCGACGCAGCGTGCGCCTCGTCGCTCACCCAGCGCTCGCTGATGTAGACGACGTCGGGCTCGGCGGGGTTCGTGCCAACGAGATACTGCAAGCAGCCCAACTCGGCGAGCGCGGACTGGTCGGTGAGCAACAGGCGAATGACGTCGTCGCGGCGCCCGGGCTGGGCGCGCAGGGTGGCGGTGTAGCTGAAGGTCATGCGTTCCAGCATGCCCGGTCGGGCCCCCCGAGGGGAAGCGCGGCAGGGAAGCGCGGCGGGGAAGCGCGGCGGGGATGCGCGGCGGCGGATGCGCCTTGTGTGCTGCGATAGGCGTCGTTCGGGTTGGAGAGTTCTCCACAGAGCCTGGTGCCGTCGAGTTGTGCACAGATCGCACCGCCGGCCGGGAGTCTGGCAGACAAGTGGGTAGCGTGGAGGCATGAAAGCGATGATCTTCGATACCTACGGCGGCCCCGAGGTTCTGCACGAAGCCGACGTTGCGATGCCGCAGCTGAAGCCGGGCCAGGTGCTCGTCCGGGTGCGGGTGGCCGCCGTGAACCCCTATGACCTCAAGCTGCGGTCGGGCGCGATGCAGCAGAACGTGCATCCCACGTTCCCGGTGATTCCGGGTAGCGAGCTGGCCGGTGTCGTGGTGGCGATCGGGCCCGCCGTGCACGGGTCTGCCGAGCCGGGTATCTCCACGCCCACGACGACGCTTGGTGGCGTGGGGTCGGGCGAGCCGGGTACCTTCATGCCCACGACGACGCCCGGTGGCGTGGGGTTGGGTAGCGCTCGCTCGGGTGCAGCATCTGATTCCGTCGCCGTCTCCGTCTCCGCGCCAGCGCCAGCGCTTGCTCGCGCCCGCACCGTCTGGCCGCCGCTGCAGGTCGGCGATCCGGTGTTCGGCTGGGGCTCGAGCGGGTCGTATGCCGAGTTCTGCGCCGCCAAAGCCGTCATTCGTAAGCCTGACGATCTGCATTGGGAGGCAGCCGCTTCGCTTGTCGTGGCCGGCGCGACAGCCCTGCGGTGCCTCGCCCAGCTCGCGGTGATGAGTGGTGAGACACTACTTGTGCACGGCGGGGCAGGCGCCGTTGGCTCAGCTACCGTGCAGATCACGGTGCACGAGGGCGTGACAGTGATCGCGACCTGCAGCGAACGCGACGCCGAACTGGTGCGTGAACTCGGCGCGCACCCCGTGCGCTACGGCGACGGATTCGTGGAGCGCGTGCGCGAACTGGCGCCCGACGGGGTCGACGCCGTGCTCGACACGGCCGGCGCGGGTGCGTTGCCCGGCTCGATCGAGCTCGCCGGGGGCACCGAGCGTGTGTTGACCATCGCCGATACCGCCGCCTTCGCCCTCGGGGTGACGTTCTCGAGCGGTGGCGCGAGCGATCAGACTCCGGATGTTCTGCAGCGCATCGCCGACCTGGCCCTGTCGGGCGTGCTCAAGCCGCCTCCGACGCGCCACTTCGCCCTCGCCGATGCTGCCGCCGCGCAGACGGCGCTCGCCGCCGGCGGGTTTCGTGGAAAGACCCTGCTCGATGTAGCCCGAACGGGGTTCGATCGCTAGCTCAGCTGCCCGGGCCACGGGCGGAGCTGCGGAAAGCGATCTCAGCGGACGAGGGCGATAGGTGCGCCGGTCGCTCTCGTCCGCTTTTCTCGCGCTCGCGATGACTCAAGCCGCAAGAAGGCCCCGCCACCACCTCGCGGGCCACCACGTCGCGCGCCGCCGCCGCGCCCGCCCCCCCCGTTGCACGCCCCGCGCGGCCTCAGACGCCGTCGCGCACGTCGCGCACGAAGTTCTGCGCGTGCATCCGCAGCGCCTCGATGCGGTGTTGCCGGGCAGCCTCCACGTCGAATCCGATGTAGGCGACGGGCGGCCGTTTGCGCACGTTGGCCGAGCACTCGAAGTGCGAGCACAGCAGCGTTCCGACGGTGTTTCCGTTGCGGCCCGCCTGCCCGGCGCGCTTCGCGGCGAAAAGCACCACGTCGTTCGGCAGCAGCACGTCTTCGCACCAGGCGCACTGCGGGCGCGACCGCACTTTTCCGTCGGACTGCCGCAGCACGATTCCGACGGGCCCGCCGTCGAGGTGCGTGAAAACGTAGCCGAGGCTCGGAATCTTGGCGTCACGCCAGCCGAGGTAGTCCAGCTTCTCCCAGTTGAGGGTGGTGAGCTCGGGCGGCAGGGTCAGGTTCGTTCGTTCTTTCAGCGACGCGTTGACGAACGACGTGCGAATTTCTTTTTCGGTCAGGGGGAGCATGGGTGTGATTCCTCGTCAGTAGGCCAGCCCGCCGGCAGTGGATGCTCGGGTCGGGGCTGTTCCGAATATGTATGGTGCGCCGGCACAAGCCGTCGGGCTGCGGCGCGCAAGCGTCGCTACGACACGAACGGTGCGACACGAACGGTGCGACACGAACAGTGCGATGCGAACCGCACGATACGAGCCGCACGACGCGAACCGCACGACGCGAACAGATCGGGTGAGGCGTTACCTGCCGCCGGCGAAGAAGGCGCCGACGACCCCCTGACGCCCTGAGGGCTGACGAAGAGCGGTCACTGGTTTCACGCGAGCAACTATACGCCCGCTCGCCGGGCGCGCGCGGTTCAAATCATGTCTGCGTAGGCCGGCAGCTCTGCCGAAAGCGCCAAGCCGCTCACGTCGCGCCAGGCAAGCTGCAGGGCATCCACTGCCCGTGAGGTTTCGACGGGCAGCAGGTTGATGGGAAGGCGCAAGAAGCGCTCGAAGGCGCCGTCGATGCCGAAGCGGGGTCCGGCGGTGATGAGCACACCGCGCGTGCGAGCAGCGAGAACAAGCTGCGAACTCGCGGGGCGGCCGAGGTTCACCCAGGCGCAGAGTCCGCCATCGACGCGCGGAACCTGCCACTCGGGCAGCGCCTCGGCCAGGGCGTCGAACAGCGCCTCGCGGCCGGCGCGCAGCTCGGCCTGGCGCAGCGGAAGCAGGGCGGCGGTCTGCGGCACCAGATTCGCGGCGACCAGTTGTTCGAAGATCGGTGTGCCGATATCGCTCGACGCCCGGGTTGCGAGCAGGCGGCGGATGATCGCGCGCGAAGCCCTCACCCAGCCGATGCGCAGGCCGCCCCAGAACGTCTTGCTGGTGGAACCGAGCGTGATGACGTCGCCGAACGTGCCGAGCGGGGCGGGGCGAGGGCGGCGGTCACTGGGCGCGTCGATCGTCAGCTCGGCGGTCGTCTCGTCGGCCACGAGCACGGTGCCGCTGCGTTCGGCAGCCGCGACGAGCCGGCGGCGCAGGTCGTTGCTCATCGACGCACCCGTCGGGTTCTGGTAGTCGGGCATCAGATACGCCAGCGTCGGGGCGGTGCGCTCGAACGCCTGAAAGAGCGCTTCTTCGTGCCAGCCGCCGTCTTCGGGTGCGCTGAACGTATGCTCGGGCCCGGTGCCCTCGATCTCGCCGGCTGTTCCGCTGGCCCCGCGCCGGCTGGTCGCGCCGGCCGTGGTCTCCGTGTCGCGCCGACTGGCCGCGCCGGCCGCGCTGCCCGCCCCGAACCCGGTGCCCGCCCCGCGCCCACCCGAACCGCCCGCCCCGCGCCCACCCGAACCGCTGGCCCCCGCCGCCGTGACCGACACCGGCACGAGCCGCGCGCCTGCCGCAACGAGCGCGTCGGCCGCATGCGGATACGTCGGCGTCTCGACGATCACCCGATCACCCCGCGTGAGCAGCGTGCGAGCGATGAGTGTCAGCGCCTGCAACGCACCGCTCGTGACCATGATCTCGTCGGCCTGCGTCGGCAGGCCGCGCTCCGTGTACCGGTCGGCGATGGCCTGGCGCAACTGCGGCAGCCCGAGCGGCTCGTAACCGAGCGTGGCCAGGTAAGGCCCGATCTGCATGGCCGCCTGCTGCACGGCCGTATCGACCCCCGCCACCGCGGGCAGCGCGGCCTGGGTGAAGTTGATGACGCCGCTGCTCACGACGTGCTCCGTGGCTTCGACTGCCGGATTCTTCGCGATGCTGCCCGAGCCGCGCACGCTCTGCAGGTAACCGGATGCCCGAAGCTCGGCATACGCGGCCCCGATCGTGCTGCGGCTCAGCCCGAGCCGTTCGCTCAGTTCGCGTTCGGCGGGCAGGCGGCTGCCGCCCGGAATACGCCCGTCGGCGATGAGCAGGCCGACGCGGTCGGCGAGCGCTTGATAGACGGTGCCCTCGGTCTTCCACTCGCCGAGCATCGCGTCGAGGGCTCGGGCTGACAGGTGGAGGGCGGTCATCTGACCAGTCTAGGCCAATTGGTCTGTTGACGCCCTGCCAATTCTCTAATTGGATTGGCTTTATCGACGTTGGACTGGTGTCTGACGCGCATATCCGAACGGAATCGGGCGAATGGAGTGAGTAGTGATGCTGTTTCTGGTTATTCTCGGCCTGATTGGTCTGGCCGGTATTGGGGCAACGTTCTACGCCATCGCCCGTGACGGATACGCTCCGGCTCGCACGCGAGATGCCGCGTTCTACCGGTCGACCTTCGACTATTCTGCAGAGCACACGACGAAAGAGACTGCCAAATGAGCGACCCGACCATCCGCCCGTTCGCCCAGGTCGATGTCTTCACGAGCGTGCCGTACCGCGGTAATCCGCTTGCCGTCGTGCTCGACGGCACCGGGCTCGACGACGAACAATTGGCCCGGTTCGCCAACTGGACCAATCTCTCGGAGACCACGTTCATCTTGCCGCCCACCCCTGAGGGAGCCGCTGCGGGCGCGGACTACCGGGTTCGCATCTTCACTGTGAACACCGAGTTGCCGTTCGCCGGGCACCCGACGCTCGGCTCGGCGCACGCGTGGCTCGAAGCCGGCGGCGTGCCTCGAGACGCCGACACCATCGTGCAGGAGTGCGAGATCGGTCTCATCCCGATCCGGCGCGACGGGACTCGCCTCGCTTTCGGTGCGCCGCCATTGCGCCGCAGCGGTGCGATCGGCGACGCCGACCTCGCCCGAATCGCCGGCGTGCTCGGCATTGCTGTCGACGACATCGTCGACTCGAACTGGATCGACAACGGGCCCGGCTGGTCGGGCATCCTGCTGCGGTCGGCTGAGGCCGTGCTGGCGCTCGAGCCCGACTTCGCGGCACTCAACGGTCAGTCGATCGGCGTGGTGGGGCCGTACCCGTCGGTTGTCGCCGGCGTGCAGGGTGCTGCCGAGCATCCGCAGTTCGAGGTACGCGGGTTCGCCGGAGCCGCCCAGGTGAGCGAAGACCCCGTAACCGGAAGCCTCAACGCCGGCCTCGGGCAGTGGATGATCGGGGCCGGCCACGCTCCGTCGAGCTACCTCGCGGGCCAGGGCTCACGCCTGGGTCGCGACGGCCGCATCCACATCGCCGAGCTCGACGGCCAGGTCTGGGTCGGCGGCGACACCGTCACCTGCATAAGGGGAACCGTGCAGTTGTAGGCCCACTCTGGACTGAGCTGCGAGTTTTGGTGGGTTGGGCGGGCGACCACCCGCCAGAACTTGCAGCTCGGCGACGCATGCGATGATGAAAGCGTGACATCCGAGCCCCGAGTCGACAGCGACGACGCGACGAAGCCGCTCAGCAGCAGCACCCGGCGGCGCGTTGTGAATGTGGTGGTCGCGGTCGTTGCGAGTGTCGTCATCATTGCGGTGATCGCCGTGGCGGTGGGTGGGCTGTTCCTCATTCGTCCGGGCTCCGTCTCGACGCTGAGCGCCGCCACCACGGGGGAGTGGAGCAAGGTCACCCTGCCGCAGCCCGCCGAGAACGGTGACGGCACGCCATACGACATGTACGTGAAACCGGGCTCGAGCAAGAACCTGCTCATCTTCTTCGGCGACGGCGGCCTCAGCTGGAGCGAATCCACCGCCGTTCAGCCCGTCACCCTCGGCTCGAGCATCTTCGGCGGCGGCAACTTCTACTCGCCGAACGTTCCGTTCTATGTCGCCAACACCTTCGGCGGAATACTCTCGAACGAAGCCCGCAACCCGTTCGCCGACTGGACGACCGTCTACATTCCCACCACCACCGGCGACCTCGGCATCGGCGATGCCACAGCCAAGTTCATCGTGAGCAGCGGTAGCGGTAGCAGCGGCCCGAAGACCGTGACCGCGCGGTTCAACGGGTACAACAACTCCTCGGCCGCGCTCGCCTGGGTGTACGCGAATGTGGCGATGCCTGGCAAGGTCATGGTTGCCGGCGGCGGCACCGGCGGGTTGACGGCATCCTTCTGGCTCAGCAAGGTGGGTGACCACTACTCGTCGGCTGCGTTGTACGAATACTCCGACAGCGCGTATTACGCCGCAACCCTGCTCAGCGACGTGATCGACCCGGTGTGGGAGGCGAAGTTCGAGCAGCGCTTCGGCTACACGTTGAGCAGGGCTCCGCTGAAAGACGCGGTGACGTTCAATACGGCCCGCTTCGGTGACCGGCTCACCACGCTGATCTCGCAGACGCTGCTCGACAAGACCGACGCGACCTTCTCGGCAGACCTCGACGAGGGTTATTACACCGTGCAGGCGGGCTCCGACTGGAACTACAGCATGAAGCAGACCATGCGCGCCCTACTCGGCGCCGATCAGCCACCGAGCCTCTTTCTCACCGACTTCGGTGCGAACCAGTACGGCGAGACGGCGCACATCCTTTCGACCAACCCGAGCTTCTGGCTCGCAACACAAGACGGTGTGGCTCTCGACCAGTGGCTCGCTGACGCGGTCATCAACGACGACGCCCGCAACGCGGGAGTCGACTACCTGTACCAATAGAAGCAGCGTGGTTGACTGGGGCGATGGATGCCGCACCAGACACTGACCGTTACATCGACGACTTCGCCTCGTTCATCAGCGCGTCGCCCTCGTCGTACCACGCCGCCGCCGAAGCGGGCCGTCAGCTCGACGCATCGGGATTCGTGCGGCTCGTCGAGACCGAGCCGTGGCCGGCACTGGCAAGTGCGGGTGCGCAGCCCGGCCGGAGGGCCGCCCCCGCGCCCGCCGCCACCGCGCGCGGCTTCTACGTCATCCGCGACGGCGCCATCGTCGCCTGGATCGTGCCGGCCGCGGCCACGGCATCCACCCCCTTTCGCATCGTCGGCGCCCACACCGACTCGCCCGGCTTCAAACTCAAGCCCAAGCCCACCATCGGCGCCTACGGTTGGCTGCAAGCCGGCGTCGAGATCTACGGCGGCCCCCTGCTGAACTCCTGGCTCGACCGCGAGCTCGAGCTCGCCGGCCGCCTCGTCACCCGCGACGGAGCCGAGCACCTGGTGCGAACCGGGCCGTTCTTGCGCATACCGCAACTGGCCATCCACCTCGACCGCGACGCCAACAACGGTCTCACCCTCGACCGCCAGCGCCACACCACGCCCGTGTTCGGCGTCGGCCCCGTCTCGCAGGTCGATCTTCTCGACCACCTCGCGCGCCTGACCGGCGTCGATGGGCTGACCGGCGCGGATGTCGCGGGCTACGACCTGCTCACCGCCGACACCGCGGCTCCTCGGCGTTTCGGCCTCGACGAAAAGCTCTTCGCGGCGGGCCGCATGGACAACCTCTCCTCGGTTTTCGCAGGCCTGCGCGCGCTGCTCGCCACGTTCGCTTCGCAGCCGGCAGACGCCCGGTCAGCGAATGCGCACCCAGTGGATGCCCCGTCTGCGGATGCCCCGCAGCCCATCAGCGTTCTCGCCGCTTTCGACCACGAAGAACTCGGCTCCGAGTCGCGGTCGGGAGCGAGCGGGCCGCTGCTCGACGATATCCTCACTCGAATCGGTGCTTCGCTCGGCGCTACCACCGAGCAACGCCTGCGCGCCTACGCCGGCTCGTGGTGCTTGTCGGCCGATGCGGGTCATGCCGTGCATCCGAATTACCCGGAGAAGCACGACCCCGTGAACCGGCCGATCGCCGGGGGCGGCCCGTTGCTCAAAATCAACGGGAACCAGCGATACGCTACTGATGCACAGGGCGCGGCGCTGTGGGCGCTCGCGTGCGCTCAGGCCGGAGTGACCTATCAGGAGTTCGTGTCGAACAACTCTGTTCCGTGCGGTTCGACCATCGGCCCGCTCACCGCGACGCGTCTCGGTATTCGTACGGTCGACGTGGGGGTTCCCCTGCTCTCGATGCACTCGGCCCGCGAGCTCGCCCATGTGGATGATCTGCCCGCCCTCGCGGCGGCCGCGGCAGCCTTCTTCGCGCCCGGCGTGACCGTATCAGCTGCGCCAATCGCCAGCTGAGCTCTCGTCTACCCTGTCGTACGAGCGCAGAGCGCGCCGATCGGCAAACATTGCATGCATATTCATCAAATGTCCCCGTTTATGTGGACTGCACGACAGTCTCTGATTCCGTAGGCTGATCGGGCGGGGAGAGACCGAGACCCACTTTGCCGCCGCGGCGATTGCCAGTGTGGCCGAGGGGATGTGACGCGTGAGCGAACAAGACGAAGGGCCGCAGCGCCGTTCTCGGTTGCCGCGTTACCTTCCGCAGCTGGTGACCATCGGGGTGCTTGTGGTTGCGGCCGTCGTGGCCTACGTGCTCTTGGGCATGCGCTGACGGATGCGAGTGCTCCTAGGCAGGCGCTGCCCGATCAGCGTGCTCCTAGGCAGGCGCTGAGGGCGCCGCAGCCGCCGGAACGACGAGACACCACTCGTTGCCCTCGGGGTCGAGCATCACCTGGAACGAACCGGCGGTGTCGCTGTGAATGTCGCCGGTGCGGCGGGCGCCGAGGGCTTCTGCTGCGGTGATGGCGGGGCCCAGATCATCCACGCGCACGTCGAGGTGCACCCGGTTCTTCACCGTCTTCGCCTCGGGAACCTTCTGAAACGACACCTGCGAGAACCCCGGCGGCAGAATGTACCACCAGGCGTCATCGCGCCCCGTCGGTTCGCCGCCCAGGATGCCCGCCCAGAACGTCGCGAGCGCGCGCGGGTCGGCGCAGTCGAACACCACTTCGTCGATGATTCCGATCACGGTTCGAGCCTAGCTTCGCTGACCGTACGGAGCGGTCGACCGGGCGCCCGAGCCCACCATCGGGCACAATAGGGTGAGATGAAGAGAGTGACGAGCCAGCCCCGCGCGAACTGGCGAGAACGATGCGACGAAGTCGGATTCAGCTTCTACGACCTCGAGTCAGAAGGTGGCAGGCCCTACTGGAACGAATCGGCGGCCTACTGCTTCACGAACGCCGAGATCGAGACTCTCGAGAGCGCCACCCAAGAACTCTTCGATCGCTGCATGGAGGCCGTCGAGGTTGTCGTGCGCGCGGGCCGATTCGCCGAATTCGGCATTCCACCGCGTTTTCATGAGTTGGTGCGCGCCTCCTGGGATGACGACGACCCCACCGTTTACGGCCGTTTCGATTTCGTGCTCGACGTGAACGGCGTGCCGAAGCTACTGGAGTTCAACGCTGACACACCCACCTCGCTCGTCGAGACCGCGGCCGCACAGTGGCAGTGGCTCGAAGAAGTACGCGGCCCAGGGGCCGATCAGTTCAACAGCCTGCACGAGCAGCTCATCGAACAGTGGATGCACATCCGCACCGCTCGCTGGGGAGTGGCCGCCGGCGCCCTGCTGCACCTCGCGTCGCTGCACGACAGCGGAGACGGCGAGCTGATCGTCGAAGACTTCGACACCGTGGCCTACATGGCCGAGACGGCGAAGGCGGCCGGATTCGACCCCAAGCTCATCTTCGTCGAAGACATTCGGTGGGATGTAGAGAGCTCGCGCTTTCTCGACGGCGACGGTCAGATCATCCAGCACATCTTCAAGCTGTACCCGTGGGAGTGGATGATCAACGAGCAGTTCAGCGGATTCCTCCTGCCGAGCCGCGGCACCACGAACTGGGTAGAGCCCCTGTGGAAGTTGTTACTCAGCAACAAGCAACTACTCGTCGTGTTGTGGGAACTCTTTCCCGATCATCCGAATCTCTTGCCGTCGTTCGCCTCGGCATCGCCGCTGGTTGGCAGCGCGTATGTCAGCAAGCCGCGCCTCGGCCGCGAAGGAGCCAACGTGACGATCGTCGATGCAGCCGGTGCCGTGGTCGAGCAGCAGCCAGGCGGGTACGGCGAGGAGGGGTTCGTGTATCAGCAGCGCGCTGACACCGCGCCGGTCGACGGCAAGACTGTGGTCATCGGCAGCTGGGTGGTCGGCGAGACGCCCGCCGGAATTGACATTCGCGAGACCTCGAGCCTCATCACCGGCGACCTCGCCGAGTTCGTACCGCACTTCATCAGCGACGAAGCGGATGCTCGCGACGGGGTGACTCCGTGAGCGCGCGTCGTGCCGCCGAGGCTCGTTCTGTGCCGCCCGCCGGCTCGGCGACCGATCGGAGGCCTTTGTGACTAGGCGCGGATCGGGCCCCGTCGCGTTGTCGGGCATCGCGAGATCGCACCGCACTGGCTTCACCCGTGGCGCCAGTGCCCTCTCGATCGCAGCCGTCGCCGTGTTGCTCTCGGGCTGCGCGACGAGCGACGACGGCGTCGTTCTCAAGGGCGCCGACGGCAACAACTACGTGGTTCCCGACGGCGCTGAGCGCCCCCAGTACGCCACGCGCGAAGACTGCATCGCCGACGTGACTGAGCAGATCGCCAAGCTGCAGGCCGAGGGCGAATCCATTGGTGACGACCCGAACACCCTCTGCGAGGAGTCGAGTCGGTATCCGTCTGCGCACTACGCCTACCCCTTCCTCGGCCCCATTATCTTCGCCGGTTCGCGCTGGAATTCGCCGCGCGTCAGCGGGTGGTCAGGACTCACAAGTGGTGGTTTCGGGGCCGCTGGCTCGAGCATCCAGCCCGACGTCGTTCAGCCGGCTCCGGCCGGTGCGAAGGCGGGCGACCGCGCGGCCCTCAAGGGCGGTTTCGGAACCTCGGGCAAGAGCGGCTTCGGCGAGTCGGTCGGCGGCTGAGCGCGTCGGGCGATCCCGTGTCGGCGTGGGGGGTCTTCGCGTCGTAGCCCTGGCGATCTTCCAGTCCGGCTCGGGCCCGAATTCGAATTTGAGGCAGCGTTCGAACGAGTCCGCTCACTGATAAGCGGGCAAACCCGGCGTCGAATCGCTCTCTTTGTCTCGGTCGAAGGAATCGCTGCGCCAGTACCTGCGCTCGTCAACGGGGGCTCCGATGGAGGTCGACACGGGAGGATTCCGGAAGTCTCCGGAATACGCGGGCATGGCTCCGCTAGTTCCGTCTTGCAACCCGAGAAATACTTGCATTGAGCCGATTCACGGCAGCGGATGGGCCCCACGAAGGAATTGGCTTACCGCCATTTCGGTGAGTTCATCGAGCAATTCTTTGCCGATCAAGCCTCCGTTGATCATGGTGGCGATGCCTTGCACGGTCGCGAAAAGAACGATGCCGATGCGCTCGGGATTGCCCGCCTCCAACAGCCCCCGCTGCTGACCCTCCGAAATGAGGTGACTCATCGGCTGATAGGCGGCTTCCGCAGCGTCGACGATGGCCTGAACATCCGACCGGTGCTTTCCGGCATTCATCAATTCGTACAGCGAGCTGTTGTCGGTGGCGAACGACATGAAAGCTGCCACAGCGTTTCTAACTCGCGACGGAAAGTCGCCGTCGCTCTCTGCCAGTGCGGTACGCAGAGCGTTACCGAGCCGGCCGAAACCTCTTTCGGCGAGGGCGTCAAGGAGGCCCTGCCTGTCTGTGAAATGGCGCCGGGGGGCGGCGTGGCTGACTCCTACGTCTCGGGCCAGGTCACGCAGCGAAATCTGTTCAGCCCCATGTTCGCTCAAGCTGCGTTCGGCTGCGTCGAGGAACGCTCGCCGGAGATTCCCATGATGGTAGGGCCGGTTCTCTGCGGTTTCGAGCATGGGGACATTCTAGCAATCCGATGTTGTCATTGACAACAGTGTTTCCAATGGCTACTTTTCGGTTATGTCGACTTTCTCCTGCGCAAACATCCCCTCAATGACCAATCGCACCGTGGTTGTCACCGGTGCGAACAGCGGCATCGGCCTCGTCACTGCCCGCGTGCTGGCAGAACGTGGTGCGCGAGTGATCCTCGCCGTTCGCACGCCCGAGAAGGGGCGCGCCGCAGCCGCCACGATGAGCGGGAATGTGGAAGTTTGTCAGCTTGATCTTGCCGATCTTTCGTCTGTCAGGGCATTCGCCGAACGTTTTACCGATCCGATCGACGTGCTCATCAACAACGCCGGCTTGTCGATCCCGCCGTTGGCGCGAACCGCTGACGGGTTCGAGCTGCAGTTCGGAACCAATCACCTCGGCCATTTCGCTTTGACGAACCTGCTCCTGCCGCAAATCACGGGGCGGGTCGTCACCGTGGCGTCGCTTGCTCACTTGATCGGTTCGATCGACTTCGCCGACCTCAACTGGCAGCACAAGGCCTACAAGGCTTACCCCGCCTATGGGCAGTCGAAGCTCGCGAACCTGGTGTTCACGATGGAGTTGCAGCGGCGACTCGAGGAGGTGGGCTCGAGTGTCGTCGCGACCTCATCGCATCCCGGGATCTCCGCGACGAACTTGATGCACGCCGAAGGCCGAGGCGTCCGCTTCCAGTTAGAAAAGGCCTCGATGGCGCTCGTCGCACAGACGCCGGCTGCTGGCGCGCTCCCTACTTTGTTTGCCGCCACGGCCGACGTTCCCGGGAACACTTACGTTGGTCCCGGACGCCTCTGGGGTCTCCGCGGCGCACCAAAAATCATTCGACCAGCACGCCGCGCGCGCGACGCGGCTGTCGCCCGGCGCCTCTGGAACGAGTCTGAACAGCTGACCGGCGTGACCTTCCCTGTCTCCGCGGCCATCTCGTAACGACTTCACGCCGGCCACCCCTCCCGTGCGCCGGTTCCACACCGCTTCGCCAACAAGAAAAGAGCACCCGAGTGACATCCGCACAGAACACCACCTCGCACCAGGATCGCGACGAAATCGTCGAACTCATGGGACGCTACGCGAACATGCCCGACACCAAGAACTGGTACGAACTTCCCAAACGGGTGTTCACACACGACTTCGTCGCCGACTTCAGCGCCTTCGGCACCCCCTCCGTCACGGTAACCCGAGAAGCGTGGGCCGAGCAATCGAGCCAGGTCTTCGCCGGCTGGCACGCGACTCACCACTCGATTACGAACCACCTGATCGATATTGACGGCGACCACGCCACGATCCACGCCCACGTACACGTCGAACACTTCGCTCCAGCCGACGTGGCAGCCGGCGGCCCGAACTGCTGGCTCGTCACCGGCTTCTACGACAACGCCGCCGTCCGCACCCCTGAAGGATGGCGACTCAGCATCGTCAAGCTGACCCCGACACACCAAGAAAACCAGGAACTGCTGATGACCGTCATGGCCGCAGCCGCCGCAAGCTGACGACGGATACCGTCAGCAGGGACTGTCTCTTAAACGGTGTTTCTGGCCTGACACGCTGAGCTGATGTTTGGCGGGGAAGGTGCCGTGATGACGACACTGGATGTTGTGAGTTCGAAGAAGAAGAAGGAGCCGATGGCGGAGGAGCTGGCCGCGGTCGAGTTGGTCCGGCTGGCCCAGGAGCAGGGCCTGTCGCTGACGGGCCCGAACGGGCTGTTGAAACAGTTCACGAAACGGTGCTCGAGACGGCGTTGAACGAGGAGCT
>JAODBC010000073.1 GCA_025463765.1 Subtercola sp.
GCCGGTTGCGCCGGCGGAGTGTCGGATGCAGCGGGCGGCACCGCGGCCGCGGGAGGCGCCTGCTCGGGGGTCGCCTCGTCGGCTGGGCTCTGCGGATCGGTCATGATGACCCTCTCATTGCGTGTTCGGTGTCTAACTCTTGATCGAGCCTATCGAGAGGCTCGGGGCATCCGTCAGCCCCACTCCCACCGAGCGGCACATCACGACACACTTCTCGCAACACGATTCGTCGGCAGAAACGACGAATGGCGCGGAGCCGAAGCGCCGCGCCACCCGTGAAGCTCAGATCAGTAGCTGTAGCTGTTCGACGAATTCGCACTGACGACGATGAAAACCACGAACAGAATGATCAGGATGATCGACAGCAGAATTCCGGCGAAACCGGTGATGATGGCCGTGAGCCAGAAGCCCCGCGCCGCCGGTTCTCTGCGGCGGCCGATGAAACCGAGCACGACACCGGCCACCGAGAAGATGAAACCGCCGATGCCCCAGCTGAACAGCGAGATGAGCAGGCCGAGGATGCCCGCGACCATGCCGATGATGCTGAGAATCGGCGACCTCGCGCCGGGTGCCGCGTAGCCCGCGGGGGGTGCGCCGTACTGCGGGGCGCCGTATCCGGGTGCGGCGGGTGGGGCGCCGTACGGCGGTGCGGCCGGGGCAGTCGGCGCGCCGTAGTTCGGGGCCGGCGGAGCGGGTGCTGCGGCGGGCGGAGCCGTGTAGGAAGGCGGAGCGGGCGCGACCGGTGGCGCGGCAGGCGGAGCCGGTGGGGTGGGTGCCCCCGGGGGCACCTGCTCGGGAGTTCCGTCTCCGGTGGGTGTGTTGGGATCGGTCATGATGACCCTTCCTTCCGCTAGTTCGGTGCGTGAGCGCGCGTGTCGCGTGCGTTACCGCTTCGGTGCTTCGGTGTGCTGCTCCCTGTGGCGAGCCTACTGAAGCGGGCTTTTTCGGGCATCCTCTTGCGCAGCGACCCGTGAGTCAGTAGGGAGCGGTGAATCAGTAGGTGGTGACGGTCGCCGAGTTCGCCGCCACCGCGATGATCACGATGAAGAGCACGATGCCGAGCACGAGTTCGACGAATCCGATGATGATGCCGGCAAGTGCCAGGCCGCGGCCGCCCTCACCTGTGCGTTTGATCTGGCTCAGCGCGACGAAACCGAGGATGATTCCGATGATGGTGAACCCGACGATCGACACCACCAGCGAAACGATGGCGAGCACATTGGTGCGGGGTGCGACGGGGCCGGCGGTGGCTCCATACGGGGCAGGACTGGTCATTGTGATGCTCCTTCACGGTCGTGCCCATAGTGGCAGTGCCGATGACGAAGTGTCAACGTGCGGCACTCATCCGCGTAACAGGAGCGGCGCCGTCGGGCGCGCGTGCGGCTGCCGCAGTTGGCGCCGTGAGGCGCGCATCCGGCCGCCCAGACGCCGCTGTCAGGCCTGTATCTGCGTGACGGGCAGCGTGGAGTCCGCCCCGAAATCGAGGGTCGACGGCCCGTGACCGCGCATGATGAGCTGGGCGCCGAGGGCCGCGATCATCGCTCCGTTGTCGGTGCACAGCGACAGCGGAGGGATGCGCAGCGTCACCCCGGCGAGCGCCGCACGTTCTTCGGCCAGCGAGCGGATGCGCGCGTTCGCGACGACTCCCCCGCCGAACAGCAGCCGGGGCACACCGAAGTCGGCGCACGCCGCCAGCGCCTTGGTGATGAGTACGTCAGCGACGGCCTCACGGAAGCTCGCGGCGACGTCGGCGTACGGAATCTCTTCGCCCCGATCGGTGCGCGCCTCGACCCAGCGCGCCACCGACGTCTTCAACCCCGAGAACGAGAAGTCGTAGCGGTGCGCCGCCATGTCTTTGGGCTGGCTGAGCCCACGCGGAAAACGAATGGCCTTCGGGTTTCCGCCCACCGCCACCCGGTCGATGTGCGGTCCGCCCGGGTAGGGCAGGCCGAGCACTCGAGCCACCTTGTCGAAGGCCTCTCCCGCCGCATCGTCGATCGTCTCGCCGAGCAACTCGACGTCGCCCACGAGATCGCGAACGTAGAGCAGCGAGGTGTGCCCGCCCGACACCAGCAGCGCGATGGTCGGGTATTCCAGCGGCTCGGAGTCGGGCGTCACCAGATCGACACCGACGTGCCCCACCAGGTGATTGACCGCGTACAGCGGCTTACCGGTCGCGATCGCCAGCCCCTTCGCCGCCGCGACACCCACCATGAGTGCTCCCGAAAGCCCGGGCCCGCTGGTCACCGCGATCGCATCGATGTCGTCGAACGTGAGCTGGGCCTCGGCGAGGGCAGCGTGGATGGTCGGGGTCAGCGCCTCGAGATGCGCACGCGCCGCGATTTCGGGCACGACTCCGCCGTACCGCGCGTGCTCGTCCATCGACGAAGCGATGGCGTTGGCCAGCAGCGTGCTGCCGCGCACGATGCCGATTCCGGTCTCGTCGCACGAGGTCTCGATGCCGAGCACCACGGGCTCGTGCGTGTTCATGAAACGCCCTTTCGGGAGGTCGAGGTCTTGGTCTTGGTCTTAGTCGCCGCCGAGGCCGAGGCCGAGGTCGAGCTCTGCGATGCGTCCAGATCGAGCCGCATCACCACGGCGTCGACGTCGTCGGGCTGGTAGTAGCCGCGGCGCACGCCGATTTCGGTGAATCCGAGCGTTCGATAGAGGTGCTGCGCCCCGGGATTATCGGCCCGAACCTCGAGAAAGACGCGCCGGGCACCCCGCCGAGCGGCCTCGGCGATGAGCGCCTGCATGAGCCTGCGGCCGAGACCCCGGCCCCGGGCATCCGGTGACACCGCGATGGTCTGAATGTCGGCGTCGGCCGCGCCCTGCGGGCTCAAGAGACCGCCATAGCCGCCGAACGGGGGCAATGGATGCCCGGTGAGGGCCGACGCGTCGGCGACTGTTTCGGCGGTCGCGGCGGTCGCGTCGTGACTTGCGGTCGTGGCTGTCCCGTCGATCGTGGCGGTCGCGGCGTGACTAGCGGCTGGTATGCCCGACCCGGCCGCAGAGAGCGGCGGTTTCTCGGCCACGAGGTAATACGTGTGGCGGTGCCCGAGGTCGGCGAGCATCATCGCCGGGCTCCAGGCGTCGGATTCGAAGGTGCTGGTCTCGAGCGCCATGATGGCGTCGAGGTCGGCCGGGCCCGCGACGCGCAGGTTCCAGTCGGGTGTCGCACTCGCAGACGTTGATGCATCGCTCATCGCTGGGTCACCCGCTTGGCGCCGGTCGAGATAGTGACGTCTGGGGAACGCAGGTAGAGCGCACGGTCGTCGGCGAAGGCAGCTCCGCTGCGGCGCACCTCGAGCGCGACGAGGGCCAGCGCGGCAGCGGAAACGTGAGCGGCGTCGTGTCGCGCGGCGTGCGGGTGCGGCAGGGCATCCGGTTTCGCCAGGCCCGGGCCGTCATGACGCACGGGCGCGCCGTCGGCCGGCAGCGAATAGAGCGACCAGTACACCTCGCGGCGGCGGGCGTCGGAGACCACGAGCAGCTCGCCCCGATGACCGTCGTGCTGCGCCCCGCGCGCCACGGCGTCGTGACTCACCACGGGCAGCAGTTCGATGCCGCGGCCGGTCGCGAAGGCATGGGCGGCGGCGATTCCGACCCGCAGGCCGGTGAACGGCCCCGGGCCCATGCCGGCGACGACCCCGGTGATGTCAGCAGCCGACACGGATGCCTCGGCGAGCGCCTGTTCGATCAGCCGTCCGATGACTTCGGCGTGTTTCATCGTGTCGAAACCGTTCGCTTCGCTGAGAACACCGCGCTCAAGATCGACCACGGCGACACTCGTGCCCGCCGACGTATCGATGGCGAGCAGCAGCTCGCGGTGATCAGACATTTGTCGCTCCTTCTGCGGCGCGTCGTGAGCGCCGGTAGAGCGAGACGATGCGCGGTTCGACTGGCTCGTCGACATCGGTGTCGACGTCGGCGTCCGCGTCGATATCGGCGTCGGCCGACGCGACATCGCCGCGCGGGCGCTCGATGACGAGTTCGAGGTAGTCGTCGACGATCGCCTCGACCATTCCGGCGCCCCACTCGACCACCACGATCGATGAGGCGAAGTCGATATCGAGATCGTCGAGTTCGGCGGCCCCGTCGAGTCGATAGGCATCGACGTGCACGAGCGGAACACCGGTCGCGGCGTTCGGGTGCGTTCTGGCGAGCACGAAGGTCGGGCTCGTCACCGAGCCGCGCACGCCGAGCCCGGCACCGAGCCCCCGCGTGAATGTCGTCTTGCCCGCCCCGAGTTCGCCGGTCAGCACCAGCACATCACCCGCGCCGAGCCGCGCCGCGAACTGCTCGCCGAGCGCACCCATCGCCTCGGGGTCATCGATGACCCACGTCTCGACGGGCCCCTCGCCGACGGCGTGCGCGTCGGCGTGCCCGCCGCCCGCCCTCACCCCGACGTCAGTAACCTCGCCGCGAGAATCCGCGCCCGTTTGGCCACTGCGCGCCCCTTCGAACGGGCGCGCATCTGCCGAAACGGTGCGACTGCCACCGCGCCCGTCGGCGGCCGACGCGGAGAGCGACTCGTCGGTGACGTAGACGCGCGGTACGCGCGGTCCGACCCGGGAGACGATCTCGTCGCCGATGGTGCGCGCCCAGCCCGCCCATTCCTCGGCGGTCGGGATGCTCTGCAGCGACCCCGGCGCGACGCGCTCCGGCTCGGTCGCATCGAGGGGCGGGGCAGACGCAGCTGAGGCAGCACGGGCGGCACCGTCGGCGATGGGCCGCCCGGGCATCCACCCCGCAGCACCCTCGGTGCCCTCGCCGATAACGGGCCCCCCGGGCATCCGCCCCTCACCGAACACGACGACCTCGTCGCCGAGCCGAACGTCGGCATCACCGACGTCGACGATGAACTGATCCATGGCGATGCGCCCGGCGATGGGGTACCGACGGCCGCCGATGAACACCTGGGCGCCATGGCCGTTGGCTGCTCGCGGCATTCCGTCGGCGTATCCGAGCGGCACCAGCACGAGGGTCGAGGGCCGCGAGGTTCGGTAGTCGAAGCCGTACGACACACCGTGCCCGGCCGGCACGCGCTTGACCGAGACCACCGGTGCGACGAGGGTCATCACCGGCCGCAGGCCCAGCTCGAGCGCGCTCTCGTCGTCGAACGGCGTCACGCCGTAGGCCGCGATACCGAACCGCACCATGCCCAGGCGCGCCTCCGGCATGCGGATGCCCGCCGAACTCGCCGCCAGATGCACCAACTCGAACCGTGCACCGAGACCCTCGGCGACGGTGACTGCCGCATGCAGCTCACCCAGGGCGATCGCGTCGTCGGCGGGCGAGGCGTCGGCGAGGTGCGACCAGGCCGCATACAGCCGAACCGAGCCCGCGGCATCTGCCGCCAGAGCCGCACGCACCAGCCCTGGCCACTGCTCGACGCTGGCTCCGTTGCGGTGCAGCCCGGTGTCGATCTTCAGGTGCACCCGCGGCGCGGTGAACGGCCGGGCACCGGATGCCCGGGCATCCGCTATGGCCTCGATCTGCCATTCCGCTGAAATGCCGAGGTCGACGTCGGCCTCCGCTGCGGCGCCGAAGTCGGCATCGGGCGCGTGCATCCACGCGAAGATCGGAGCCGTGACGCCCGCCTCCCGCAGCACCAGCGCCGCCGGAATATCGAGCACCGCCAGCGAGGCCGCGCCCGCCTCGAGCGCGGCATACGCCAGCCGCACCATGCCGTGCCCGTAGGCGTCGGCCTTGACCGCGAGCATGGTCTGCGCCGGAGCAGCAAGCTCGCTCAGCCTCCGCACGTTGTGCCGAAAAGCGTCGAGGTTGATCAGCGCCTGCCGCTGCGGCGCGGCGCTCACGATGTGTACCGCCGTTCGAAGCGCGGCCCGATGCGCGTGACGACCTCATAGTTGATGGTCTCGGCGGCCTGCGCCCACTCCTCGACGGCCGGATGCCCGGCAGCAGGGTCGCCGAACAGCACCACCCTGTCGCCCACCGCCACCTCGCCGTCGTGCACGTCTGCCACGAACTGATCCATCGCGATGCGCCCCGACACCCGGTACCGCTGACCGTTGATGAGCACCGGCGCTCGGTTCGAGCCGAGCCGCGGAATCCCATCGGCATAACCCAGCCCCACCAACGCGAGCGTGCTCTCGCCCGCGGTGCGATACGTGTAGCCGTACGACACCGCGCTGTCGGCCGGCACGCGCTTCACCGCGATCACCCGGCCCTCGAGCCGCATGGCCGGAATCAGCCCCAGCTCGGCCGACGTCACGTCGTCGAACGGCGAGAGACCGTACATTCCTATTCCGAGCCGCACCATCGACAGTCTCGTCTCGGGCAGCCGAAACGTCGCGGCTGTCGCAGCGAGGTGGATGATCGGCGGCTCGACTCCGACAGACGCCGCCAGCGCGACAGCCTCGTCGAGCTGCCGCAGTTGCGCACGATCTTCGCTGTCGTTGGCATTAGAGAGGTGGCTGAAGAGCCCGACGACCTCGATGCGGCCCTCGCCCTGCAGCTCGGCGGCGCGCGTGAACAGCGCCTGCCACGTCGACCGCTCGGCACCGTTGCGCCCGAGCCCCGTGTCGACCTTGATGTGCACCCGCCCCGGCGCCGAACCTGCAGCCGCGACCGCCTCGAGCTGCGCCACGCTGCTCACCCCGACGTCGATACTGTTCCGCACCGCGGAGTCGAACGACGCGGCCGGGTCGTGCAGCCAAGCAAGAATCGGAGCCTGCAGACCGGCGGCCCGCAACGCCAGAGCCTCGTCGACATCGGCCACCCCCAGCCAGGTCGCCCCGGCCTCGAGTGCGGCGCGCGCCACCTCCACAGCACCGTGCCCGTAACCGTCGGCCTTCACCACTGCCATCACTTCGGTCTCGCCGACGAGCTTCTTCACCACTTGCACGTTGTTGCGGATGCCCGCGAGGTCGATGACGGCCAACCGCAACGGCTGCGTGGTCGACCCAGCCGCGGGTTGCGCCGACGCCGCCGGCACCGCCGACTGCTTGCTCACGCGTCACCCCGGGCATCCGCGACGGCGTCGTCGTTCGCACCCGCGGCGGCGACGCCACGCGCATCCGCATCAGCATCCGCGCCCGCGCCCGCGGCGTGCCGATGCGTCTCACCCGTACCCTCGGCGACCACGAATGCGCATGCCGAGTCGCCGTCGTGGCTGAGCGACAGGTGCAGAATGGTGATGCCGTGCGCGGCAACGCTCGCGGCCGCGGCGCCCGCCAGCAGAAACGAGGGGCGCCCGTGCTCGTTCGTGACGATCTCCATGTCGTGCCAGCGAAACCCGGTGGAGTCGCCGACGGCCTTGATGAGCGCTTCTTTTGCCGCGAATCGGGCGGCCAGCGAACGCAACGAGAGCCCGCGTTCGCCCACAGCGAACAGGCGCTCGATGAGGGCCGGCGTACGTTTCACGACGCGCTGAAACCGCGGCACGTCGACGATGTCGACACCGACGCCGACGATCACGCCGCCACCGACTGCCCTGCCCCGTTCGGCACTACTCGACCGTCACCGATTTGGCCAGGTTGCGCGGCTGGTCGACGTCGAGACCCTTCGCGGTAGCCAACTCCATGGCGAAGATCTGCAGCGGCACCACCGCGAGCAGCGGCTCGAACAACGGCCCGGCCAACGGAATCGGAATCACCTCGTCTGCGAAGGGCAGCACAGCGGCGTCACCCTGCTCGGCGACGGCCAGAATGCGCGCGCCGCGGGCCCGGATCTCCTGAATGTTCGACACGACCTTCGCGTGCAGCGAATTCGGGTCGCGCGGGCTCGGCACCACCACGAACACGGGCTGGCCCGGCTCGATCAGTGCGATCGGGCCGTGCTTGAGCTCCCCTGCCGCAAAGCCTTCGGCGTGGATGTACGCCAGCTCTTTGAGCTTCAACGCTCCCTCGAGCGCGACCGGGTAGCCCACGTGCCGGCCCAGAAAAAGCACGGCTCGGGTATCGCTCATCCACTTCGCCAGCTCGCGAATGCGGGTCGACGTCTTCAGCACCTTCTCGATCTTCGCCGGAATCGCGCTGAGCTCGGCCAGCGCTCCGCGAATCTCGGCGGGCGACAGCGTCTCTCGCACGGCGGCGAGGTGCAGCCCGAAGAGGTAGAGCGCCGCGATCTGCGCGACGAAGGCCTTCGTCGACGCGACAGCGACCTCGGGGCCGGCGTGCGTGTAGATCACCGCGTCGGACTCGCGGGCGATGGTCGCGCCCTGGGTGTTGCAGATCGAGAGCGTCTTGGCGCCCGCCTCGATGGCGTACTTGACGGCCATCAGCGTATCCATGGTCTCGCCCGACTGACTGATCGAGACGACGAGGGTCTTCGCGTCGAGAATCGGATCGCTGTACCGGAACTCGTGCGACAACTGCACCTCAACCGGAATGCGCGCCCACTTCTCGAGGGCGTACTTGCCGAGCATTCCCGCATAGCTCGCGGTGCCGCAGGCGATGATGATGACCCGATCGACGTCGGCGAGGTGCTGACCGAGGTCGCCCAGGTCGGGCAGTGACACCGAACCCTCCACGATGCGGGTGCGCAGCGTGTTGGCTACGGCGTCAGGCTGCTCGCTGATCTCTTTGGCCATGAAGCTCGACCAGCCGCCCTTTTCGGCGGCCTTCGCATCCCACGACACGTGGAATTCGCTGGTCGGCACCTCGGTGCCGAAGAAGTCGGTGACGGTAACACTGTCGGGAGTGATCGTGACGATCTGGTCTTGCCCGATGGCCATGGCCCGCTGGGTGTACTCGACGAATGCTGCAACGTCGGAGCCGAGAAAGTTCTCGCCGTCACCCAGACCGATGACGAGCGGCGAGTTGCGGCGGGCACCGACAACGATGCCGGGCTCGTCTTTGTGCAGCGCGAGCAGAGTGAAGGCGCCCTCGAGGCGCACCACCACACGGGCGAGCGCCGCGCTGAGCCCGTCGCCCACGTCGTACTCTTCACCCATCAGCTTCGCGGCGACCTCGGTGTCGGTCTCGCTTTCGAAGGTGTAACCCTTCGCCAGCAGCTCGTTCTTCAGCTCGGCGAAGTTCTCGATGATGCCGTTGTGGATGACCGCGAGTTTGCCGTCACGGCTGAGATGCGGATGCGCGTTGCCGTCTGTCGGGCCGCCGTGCGTGGCCCAGCGGGTGTGCCCGATGCCGGTCGAGCCGTTCTGCAACGCCTCGTTCTTGAGGTCGTCGACCAGCACCGCGAGCTTGCCGGCACGCTTGCGCGTCACCAATTCACCCTCTTCGGTGATGATGGCGACTCCCGCCGAGTCGTACCCGCGGTACTCGAGGCGGCGTAGGCCGCCCAGCAGAACCTCCAGGCTCTGGGGTCGTCCGACATAGCCCACAATTCCGCACATACGAGCGATTTTACAGGGGCCAACCTGAACGACTGGCGCACGGCGCGGCGTACGAGCTCTCTCGGGTACGGCAGAATGGTAGGCAATGAGTGATTCGGGGGCGTCGGCGTCGGGGGGCCAGACCACCCCTTTTGTCGAAATCGACCGCGCGGAGTGGGCCGCTCTGGCTCCCGCCACGCCGCATCCGCTTCTCGAGACCGAGATCGTGCAACTGCGCGGGCTCGGCGAACCGCTCGACATGACCGAGGTCGCCGAGGTCTATCTGCCGCTGAGCCGGCTGCTCAACCTCTACGCCGCGGGGTATCAGAACCTGCACCGCTCGACGAGCGACTTTCTCGGCGAGAAGGCCCGCAGCACACCGTTTGTCATCGGAGTCGCCGGATCGGTCGCCGTGGGCAAATCGACCATTGCCCGCTTGCTGCGCGAGCTGCTCGCGCGCTGGGAAGACACCCCCCGCGTAGAACTCGTCACGACCGACGGGTTTCTGCTGCCGAACGCCGAGCTGGCCCGGCGCGGCATCATGGACCGCAAAGGTTTTCCTGAGAGTTACGACCGCCGGGCGCTGCTGCGTTTCGTGAGCGAGGTGAAGAGCGGCGCGCCAGAAGTGCGGGCACCGTTCTACTCGCACCTCAGCTACGACATCATCAGAGATGCCCAAATCGTTGTGCGACAGCCCGACATCCTCATTGTGGAGGGCCTGAACGTGCTGCAGCCGCCGGCACCCGGGCACCGACTTGCGGTGAGCGACCTCTTCGACTTCACGATCTACGTCGACGCGCGCACCAGCGACATCGCGCACTGGTACCAAGAGCGCTTCTTGAAGCTGCAGCGCGGCGCGTTCGCCAACCCCAGCTCGTTCTTTCACCGCTACGCGA
Organism: Subtercola sp.; assembly: GCA_025463765.1. Lineage (GTDB taxonomy): Bacteria > Actinomycetota > Actinomycetes > Actinomycetales > Microbacteriaceae > Subtercola. Next base: position 10,198 of record JAODBC010000073.1, read on the forward strand.
GCCTGACCGAAGAAGAAGCACGGTCGACCGCGGCCTCGATCTGGGCATCCATCAACCAGCCGAACCTCGTCGAAAACATCTTGCCGACCCGTTCGCGCGCCACCCTCGTTCTGCGTAAAGGTTCCAACCACGCCGTCAAACGCGTCTTGCTGCGCAAACTCTAGCCCCACCCCCGTGCGGGCGGGCGGGTCAGCCGGCGGCGGGGGTGAGCGCGAGGCGCGACCGTACAACGTCGGCGAGGCGCTCGGCGATGCGGTCTGCCGTGTGCTGGTCTGCCGCCTCGACCATGACCCGAACCAACGGCTCGGTTCCGGATGGTCTGAGCAGAACCCGTCCGCTCTCACCGAGTTCTTCTTCGGCAGCCGCGACGGCTTCGGCGAGCACTGTGTCGGTGGCGACGGCCTCTCGGTCGACCCCGGCGACGTTGATCAGAATCTGCGGATACACGGTCATCACCGAGGCGAGTTCGGCGAGCGATTTGCCCGTGGCGGCCATGTGACTCACGAGCTGCAGACCGGTGAGAATTCCGTCGCCCGTCGTGGCGTAATCGCCGAAGATGATGTGACCCGACTGCTCGCCGCCGAGGTTGTAGCCGTGCGCGTTGATCGCCTCGAGCACATAGCGGTCTCCGACGCGCGTTTCGAGCATGCGGATGCCCTGCGCAGCCATGGCGACACGCAGTCCGAGATTGCTCATCACCGTGGCGACGAGCGTACGGTCTTTGAGTTCGCCCCGGGCATCGAGTGCCGTGGCGAGAATCGCCATGATCTGGTCGCCGTCAACGACGGTACCGGTGTGATCGACCGCGAGGCAGCGGTCGGCGTCACCGTCGTGCGCAATGCCGACGTCGGCACCGAGTTCGATGACCGTGTCGATGAGCGTCTGCATGTGCGTCGAGCCCACGCCGTCGTTGATGTTCGCACCGTCGGGATCGTTGCCCATCACTGTGACAGTGGCACCGGCGACCGTGAAGACCTCGGGTGAGACGCCCGCCGCGGCACCGTGCGCGCAGTCGAGCACGACGTGGATGCCCTCGAGCGAGTGCGGAAGCGTGCCGAGCAGGTGCACGACGTACCGGTCTTCGGCGTCGGAGAAGCGGCGGATGCGCCCCACCTCAGCGCCGAGCGGAACCAAGAACGGCTCGTCGAGAGCGGCTTCGATCTGCTCTTCGATCTCGTCGTCGAGCTTCTTGCCGGCGCGCGCGAAGAACTTGATGCCGTTGTCGGGTGCGGGGTTGTGAGACGCCGAGATCATGCAGCCGAAGTCGGCACCGAAATCGGCCACGAGGTACGCTGCCGCGGGAGTCGGGATGACACCCGCGTCATAAACATCGACGCCGGAACTGGCGAAGCCGGCCGCGACCGCCGCGGAGATGAAGTCTCCGGAGGTTCGCGGGTCTCTGGCGAGAACCGCGATCGGTCGGCGGCCGGCTGCACGCGCCGGGGCACCGAGCACCACGGCGGCGGCTTGAGCTACACGAAGAGCCAGGTCTGCTGTTACATCCCTGTTCGCGAGCCCACGCACGCCGTCGGTGCCGAAAAGGCGAGCCATACGTGGAGTCTAAACGCGCGAGGCGATTAGCGCTTGGAGAACTGAGGAGCCTTACGGGCCTTCTTGAGACCGGCCTTCTTGCGCTCTTTCACGCGGGCGTCGCGGCTCAGGAAGCCGGCCTTCTTCAGCGTGGCGCGGTTGTTCTCTTCGTCGATCTCGTTCAGTGTGCGAGCGATGCCGAGGCGAAGCGCACCGGCCTGGCCGGAAGGGCCACCGCCCGAGATCTTTGCGATGACGTCGTAGCTGCCGAGCAGGTCGAGAAGCTTGAACGGGTCGTTGATGAGCTGCTGGTGCAACTTGTTCGGGAAGAAGTCCTCGAACGCACGGCCGTTCACCACGATGGTGCCGGTGCCGGGCGTCAGGCGCACGCGGGCGATGGCCTGCTTACGACGGCCGACGGCGCCGCCGCCGACGCTCAGCACGGGGCGAGCAGCCTTCGGGGTCTCGACGGTGGGGGTTTCGGTCGAGTAGCTCTCGGGAGCCACGTCAATCTGGTCTGCGATCTTCGCCACTTTGGTTACGAATCCTTTTCTGAAGTCTGTAGAAGGTTTGACCGGCGGGCGCTACTGCGCGACCTGGTCGAAGGTGTAGGGAACGGGCTGCTGCGCAGCGTGCGGGTGCTCGGCACCGGCGTACACCTTGAGCTTGGTCAGCTGAGCGCGGCCGATCGAGTTCTTGGGCAGCATGCCGCGGATCGCCTTTTCGACGGCGCGGGTCGGGTTCTTCTCCAGCAACTCGGCGTACGTGACGGCCGAGAGGCCTCCCGGGTAACCGGAGTGGCGGTATGCCTTCTTCTGCAGAGCCTTCGAGCCGGTCAGAGCGACCTTCTCGGCGTTGATGATGACGACGAAGTCGCCGCCGTCGAGGTGCGGGCTGAACGTGGGCTTGTTCTTGCCACGCAGAATGATGGCGGCGTGGCTGGCCAGACGGCCCAGCACGACGTCAGTCGCATCGATGATGACCCAGTTGCGAACGAGTTCGCTCGCTTTGGGGGAATAAGTACGCGTCACAGTAATAGGGCTTTCTTGTCGAAATGAGGTGTTCGTGAATCCCGCTCCGTGGCTGTTCTGCGCGACCGACTACTCGATCGCACACGCTTCGATCGCATATGCGCTGTTGCGTGGGAACACACCCGTGGAGGGCTCAACTTCGGGTGGCACAGATAAGCTGATGCACACCAAAGATCGACACTAGCCTATTTCGGGCCCTGCCGCCAGTTGGGCTCGCGAGCGCCGCGCGCGGGTCTCTTCTGCGCGACGGGCCAAACCCGCCGCATCCGGATACCCGACTTCCATCAGCGTGAGACCCCGGGCCGGCATCACCTTGAAGGCGCTGGTGCGCTCGAGAGCCTCGCGCAGGTCGACGACCTCGGCGACGCTCAGCCGGCCCTCCCCGACGGCCACGACGGCCCCGATCAGCGCTCGCACCATGCTGTGGCAGAACGCATCTGCACGCACCGAGGCAGAGACGACACCTTCGTCGTCGCGCCGCCAGACGAAGTGCTGCAGAGTGCGGATGGTCGTGGCGAACGGTCTCGGCTTGCAGAACGCCGCCCAGTCGTGCAGGCCAACCAACTCGTTCGAGGCGATCTGCATGGCGACGAGGTCGAGCGGCTTCGTCGTCCACGCAGTGGTGTTCCGGGTGAGCGGACTGCGTGCGAGCAGGGTGTCGGCGATGCGGTACTCGTACCGTCGCCAGAGCGCCGAGAACCGCGCGTCGAACCCGGGGTCGGCCCGGCTGGTCTTGCGCACCACGATGTCGGTGGATGCGCCCAGCATTCCGTTCACGCTGAGCGCGATGCGGCTCACCTCGATCTTCGACACCTGCTCGGCAGTCAGATCGAGGTGCACCACCTGCCCGCGGGCGTGCACACCGGCATCTGTTCTGCCCGCCACCACGAGGTTCGGCATCGAGCCGAGGCTCGAGTACAGCCCGCTCAGCGCCCGTTCGAGTTCGCCTTGCACGGTGCGAAGGCCCGGTTGGCGCGCCCAGCCCGAGAAGGCTGTTCCGTCGTACGCGAGATCGAATCGCACCCGCACCGATGCGCCCTCGATACCCGCCACACCCGCACCTCGCTCATCTGCCGTCGTTCGTTCTGCCAGCTGGCCTCGCAGCGCGCCGGCAGGCCGCCGACTCAGTTCGCCGCTGCGACCGGGCGCTCGTCGAGAAACGTCTCGAACATACGTGACGCGAAGTCGCTGGTGTCGAGGGTACCAAGGCCGAGCAGGGTCTCGGTTCTGAGCACACCCGGCAGCGAGGGCACCCGGTCGAGAATCAGCTCGCGCAGATGGCCCTGGTCGCACACTCGAAAGCGCGCCATGAGGTCGAAGCGCCCGGTCACGACCGTGAGCTGTTCGAGCTCGACCATCTCGGTGAGCGCGTCGAGCACGGTCTGCCGGTCTTGCCCTGGCCGCAGCGTGAGGTTGACCACTGCGACCACACCGAGCCCGAGCTTCGACCAGTCGATGGCCACCGAGTACTGCTTGACGACGCCCGTGCGCTCGAAGCGGGCGAGCCGCTCGGCGACCGCCGGCGGCGACATGCCGACCTTTCGGCTGAGCGCACGCTGCGACTGCCGCGAGTCTGACGCAAGCTCACGCAGCAGAGCGACGTCTTTCGTGTCGAGCTCCACCTCCGAGTCGTCGAACTGTGCCCCGACGTAGGACGAGAACGGGGTTCGTTTCGTCTTTTTCGGCGTGCTGCCGATGTTCTTTGCGTTCATTGCCTTCTGCACGATCGTTGCCTCCACCATGTGACCCCCAATTGCCATTGATTGAGTATATGTCGCTTTCCTATCGAGATGACAAACTGGAGATGCTGTTCTCACCCCGAATTCACCTGGAGTCCCTCGCCGTGCCCGAAACACTGCCGTTCGTCATCACCTCAGCCGCGTCAGCCGCCGAGGCAACCGCCGGGCTAGCCCAGCAGTTCTCTGCCGTCGCCGCCGAACGCGACCGCGAAGGCAGCGCACCGTTCGCCGAAGTCGAAGCAATGCGCGCGACGGGCCTGCTGCCGGCCGTTGTGCCGAGCGAGCTGGGCGGCGGGGGCTTCGACTGGCCGACATTGTTCGAGGTGCTGCGGCCGATCATCCGCGCCGATGGCGGCCTCGGGCACCTCTTCGGGTACCACTTCGTGAACTCGTGGCGCATCCAGCTGAACGAGAACGAGTCGGCCATCGACGAGCTGCAGCGCGGGCTCGCCACGCAGCACTGGTTCTGGGGCGGGGCCGGTAACCCGCGAGACTCGAACCTCGCTCTCGAACCGGTCGAGGGCGGCTTTCGCGCGCGCGGCCGAAAGTTCTTCGCCACCGGCGCCCAGGTCGCCGACAAGATCACGGCGAGCGGCACCCGCACCGACACCGGCGAGAAGCTCGCCATCGTCATCGATGGCCGGGCAGAGGGCGTGCTTCACCACGACGACTGGAACAGCATCGGCCAGCGCCTCTCGGCCTCCGGATCGGTCTCATTCGACGGGGCCTTCGTGCCGTCATCGCAGGTGCTCGGCTTCGGCGGCCAGGAGGGGCCGCGCTACCACCCGTACTCGTCGCTGTCGATTCTGCTGTTCCAGGTGGCGCTCGAACACGTGCACGTGGGGCTGGCCGAGGGCGCTCTCGCCGCTGCGGCCGGTTACGTGCGAACGACCACCAAACCGTGGTCGACGAGCGGGGTGCAGACGGCCGTCGACGACCCGTTCATCCGCGAGCTGACCGGCGAGTTGACCGCGCTGACCCGGGCAGCGGATGCCATTACCTGGTCGGCCACGAACGCCTTCGTGAAAGCGGCAGAACGTGGCTGGCAGCTCACCGACGACGAGCGCGGTGAGGCGGCCGTCGAGATCGCGGCCGCCAAGGTGTTCACCACCAAAGCCGTGCTCGAGGTGACGTCACGGGTCTTCGAGCTGACCGGTGCCCGGGCGACGTCGGCCTCGTACGGCTTCGACCGGTTCTGGCGCAACGCCCGAACCATCACGCTGCACGACCCGGTGGCCTACAAGGCCGAGGAGGTCGGCGACCACGCCCTGCGCGGCGACTTTCCGACCCCCAGCGGCTACAGCTGAGTCAGACGCTCACCTGGGCGAGTTCGTCGTAGGTCGCGAAGTTCGACGACACGTCGCTGCCGGTGAAGTTGCCCACCCAGCCGTCGTCGTCGTGAAAGAAGCGCACCGACACGTACTCGGGGCTCGTGCCCATGTCGAACCAGTGCGTCGTGTTCGCCGGTACCGAGATCACATCGCCTGCCTCGCAGAACACCGCGTGCACCTTGCCGTCGACGTTCAAGTAGAAGACCCCGCTTCCGTGGGCGAAGAAACGGTCTTCGTCGTCGTCGTGCTGATGCTCGTTCAGAAACTTCTGGCGCCCGGTTGCCGCCGTTTCGCGGTACTCGTCGGTGTCTTCGCGGATGATCGTGAGCACATCGACGAGCGAGTAGCCCTGTTCGGCGTTCACCGCGGCGATCTCGTCCGCGTACAGTGACAGCACCTCGTCTTGGGTCGGGTGGTCAGAGAGCTCTTTGACCTCCCAGCGGCTGAAGCGTGCGCCGAGGCCGGCGAGAATCTCGCGGATCGTCTCGGCGTCGCGCGTCTGGATTTCGGGGGTCGAGGGGTCTGTGGTGCTCCACACAGTCAACAGGGTCATACGTCAATGTTATTGCCGTTCGAATCGACGTGGCTCGCCGCGGGTGCCAGAAAATGGGTCACCGGGCGAAACACAAGCATGCGAGTAATACAACGACACACAATTGGGCCGGCGCTCTACGGGCAAGTTGAATGGTCAACGCAATCACAGCACCCGCACTCCCGCACCCCAGCATCCAGCAGTCACCACAAGGAGCCTTCATGGCCATCATCCGTCGAGCCCCGCTCGTCGCAGCAGTAGCCGCCGCGGCACTGCTCGCCCTCACCGCTTGCTCGCAGGGCGGCGCCAGCACGAGCGCTGCCACCTCGACCTCGGCGGCCACGGCGACGGCACCGCTGCCGTCGCCGTTCAACGGCGCGCCCGTCAAGGTCGCCCTGGTTCGCCAGAGCGGCGCGGGCGACTTCTTCGAGGCCTGGGGCGCCGGCGCCACTGCGCAGGCCAAGGCCGCGAACATCGACCTCACCGTCACCGATGCGCGCAACGATAACGCCAAGCAGGCCAGCGACCTCGAGCAGGCCATCGCCGCCAAGCCCGACGCCATCATCGTCGACCACGGCCAGACCGACACGCTGCAGCCGCTCATCACCGAGGCCATCGCCGCCAAGATTCCCGTCGTCACCTACGACCTCGCGCTGACCGATGCGACCGGCGTCATCACGACGAGCCAGTCCGACGCGTCGATGGCACAGGGTGTTCTCGACCAGCTCGTCTCTGACGTCGGCGACGGCGCGAAGGTCGGCTACGTCTCAGCGACCGGCTTCGCTCCGCTGGATGCCCGCGCCAAGGTCTGGAACCAGGTCGTCGCCGACCACAAGCTCGACGTCGTCTTCTCGACCGGTGAGGTCACCGAGTCGACCGCGACCGACAACATTCCGCTGGTCGACGCCGCGCTCAAGCAGAACCCCGACGTGCAGGCGATTTTCGCCCCGTACGATGAAATCACCAAGGGCGCTGTTCAGGCCGTCATTCAGAACAACATGCAGTCGAAGGTGAAGGTGTACGGCATCGACATCTCCAACGCTGACCTGCAGGTGATGACCGCAGCCGGCAGCCCTTGGGTTGCCACCTCGGCCACCGACCCGGCCGCCGTCGGCGCCGGGGTCGTGCGCACCCTGGCACTGCAGCTCGCCGGTCAGCTGAACGCGACGAGCGAGCAGTTCCCGGCCGTGACCATCACGCAGAAGTTCCTCTCCGACAACTCGGTCACCAACGTGGCCCAGCTGCGTGTGGCCGAACCGAAGCTGAAGCTCGACACGACCCTCGTCGCAGATTGGCTCCCCGCGGTCTCCGGATGACGTTTGTTCCTGCACCATCGCCCGAGGGGTACGACGATTCCGTTGTGCCCCTCGGTGCCGTCGTGTCCCTGACGGGGGTCTCTGTCGCGTACGGCTCGAACCGGGTACTGACCGATATCTCGCTCGACTTCTCGCCCGGCGAGATCACCGCTCTGCTCGGCGCGAACGGCGCCGGCAAGTCGACGCTCATCAAGGCGCTCTCCGGCGCCAACTCGCGCTATTCCGGAACCATCTCGATCGGCGGCGACGTCGCTCACCTCACGTCGCCCGTGCTGGCGCGCCAGTACGGAATCTCGGCCGTGCACCAGAAAGTGGCCGACGGAATCGTGCCCGGGCTGAGTGTGGCCGAGAACCTCACCCTCGACGACCTGGCACAGGCTTCGCGGCACATTCTGCGCGGCCGCAAACAGCAACTCGCCGACGCCCGAGCCGCCCTCGCTGTGCTCGGCCTCGACTGGCCCGACCGGCTGCTGAATCAGGATGCCGCACGCCTGGCCATCTCGGATGCCCAGCTGCTGATTCTCGCTCGCGCACTGCGCGGCACGCCCCGGCTGCTCATCCTCGATGAACCCACTTCTGCGCTGACGGCGGCGGAGGCGGAACGGCTGTTTGCCGTCTTACGGGCCCTGCGGGCATCCGGTCTCTCGATCATCTACGTGTCGCACCGCTTCGGCGAGATCGAGGCCCTGGCCGACCGCGTGGTCGTCTTGCGCGACGGAATCGTGCAGAGCGACACTGCCAGACCTTTCGCCTGGACCGAAATTCTGCACGACATGCTCGGCCGCGCCGCAGACCTGAAACACGATCGCGGCGACACCCATCGCGGCACCATCGAAGTCGCTCGGTTGTCGAGCGTCTCCCTGTTCGCCGAGTCGGCGCCCATCGATCTGCAGATCAGGGCCGGTGAGGTCGTCGGCGTGCTCGGGCTCATCGGCGCGGGCAAGAGCGAGATCGCGGAGGTGCTCGGTGGTCTCGCAGCCCCGCTCAGCGGTACGCTCACGCTCGGCGGCGAGCCATACGCGCCGAAGCGCCCCAGCGACGCCATTCGCGCGGGCGTCGTGTTGGTGCCCGAAGATCGCGAGCGCCAGGGCATTCTGCCGGGGTGGTCGGTGGTGCACAACATCACGGTGCCGTTCTTGTCGCAGTCGAGTGTGTTCGGGGTGCTGCGCAAGCGGCTCGAGACGAACCGGGCCGATTCGGTGATCACCGCGCTGCACGTGGTCACAGGCGGGGCGGATGCCCTCATCGACGACCTCTCGGGCGGAAACCAGCAGAAGACCGTCGTCGGCCGCTGGCTGTCGGCCGAGCCCCGGCTGGCCATTCTCGACGAGCCGTTCCGCGGCGTCGACATCGCCGCACGCCGGGAGATCGGCACGCGACTCGCCGAGAGCGCCGCAGCCGGCGCGGCCGCGGTCGTGCTCTCGAGCGACGTCGACGAGATCTTCGAGGTCGCCGATCGCATCATCGTTCTGGTCGGCGGTGTCATCGAACTCGACGCCTACGCCGACGAGGTCGATCGCAACGAGGTCGTGGCCGCGTTCTTGGGGGCCGCTCAGCCCGGTGCGAGCGCCGCTCGGGGCCCAGCCGCCGACGGCCCCGCCGCTGCAGCAACGAGCGCCGGCCCGAATACGATTGCCGGCGCACACACGAACCCCCGATCATCCGCTGTGGAAGGACCCTCCCAATGACTAGCGCCCCCGCGGCCACTCGCACCTCGAGCGCCGGCGAGAAGACGGCCGCGTTCGTGGTCAAGTGGGGCTTCGTCGCCGTGACCGTGGCCCTCATCGTGTTCTTCGCGATCACCGAACCGAGCTTTCGAACCGTCGACAACGTCTTCGGAATGCTCAAGTTCATCGCCCCGACCGCCATCGCGGGGCTCGGCGTGATGCTCGCCATGACGGTGGGCGGAATCGACCTCTCTGTGGGTGCCTCCGCCGGGTTCGCCGTGTCGATCGCCGCCTGGACTATGGTCGTCGCGAACCAGCAGGGCGGCGTCGCCATCACGGTCGTGCTGATCTGCGGGCTGCTCATCGGCGCGCTGAACGCCTTCTTGATCGTGGTTGCGCGCATCCCCGACCTGCTGGCGACCCTGACGACCATGTTCGTGATCGTCGGGCTCAAGCTCATCATCGTGAACGGCCAGTCGATCTCATCGCAGATGACCCTCTCGAACGGCGAGACCGCTCCGGGCAAGTTCACCAGCGACTTTCTCTGGCTCGATCACGGCGATGTCGGGCCGGTTCCGGTACCCGTGATCATCTTCTTTCTGATCACTCTCGCCCTGTGGTTCTTGCTCGAACGCACCCGCTGGGGCCGCGCCCTCTTCGCGGTCGGCACGAACTCCGAGGCCGCACGGCTCGCCGGCATCCGGGTGCAGTGGTACCGCACCGCCGCCTACATGGGCTGTGGGTTGCTCGCCTCGATCGCCGGGCTGCTTCTGGCGGCCCGCATCGGCCAGGGCGATGTCACCGCCGGCAACTCTCTGCTGCTGGATGCCGTCGCCGTCGCTCTCGTCGGCGTCTCGGTGCTCGGCATCGGCCGGCCCAACGCCTGGGGAACTGCGCTCGGCGCGGTGCTCATCGCGGTGATGGTCACCGGGTTCACTATGCTCGGCCTGCCGTACTATTTTCAGGACTTCGGCAAGGGAATCGTGCTGCTGATCGCTCTGCTGTTCAGCTTCACCTTCTCACGGCGGCGTACAGTCGTCACGGCCGGATCGACGACCTCCTCGAGCTGAAAACGTACTCATGACCGACTTTTCGCAACTCGCCCCAGACACCGTCGTCGCCTACGTGTCGAGCCGTGCCGCGTTGTCGTCACGCATCGATGCGACGGGCATCCATTCGATTCGCGAGGTCGGCGACGGCAACCTGAATCTCGTGTTCATCGTCGAAGACTCGGCCGGTGCGTCGCTCGTACTGAAGCAGTCGCTGCCGCACGTGCGCACCGACCCGTCGTGGCCGATGACCCGCGAGCGCTCGGCGCGTGAGGCCACCGTGCTCGCCCGTCACGGCGCCGCCGACCCTTCGCACGTTCCGGCGCTTTACGACTTCGACGCCGAGCACTACGTCTTGGCCATCGAAAACCTCAGCGACCACCAGGTGTGGCGCAACGAGCTGAACAACGGGCTGACGCACGAGTACGCCGCCGCCGAACTCGGCCGCTACGTGGCGCGTACCGCGTTCGCCACCTCGCCCATCGGACTCAGCGCAATCGAGCACAAATTGCTGCTCGCTGAAGCCGTGAACCCCGAGCTGTGCGAAATCACCGAAGACCTCGTGTTCACCGAGCCATACATCGACCACCCGCACAACGCCGTGCTGCCCGCGAACGAACCCGATTTGCAAGCGATTCAAGGCGACGCCGAGCTGGTGCACGAGATGGGGCTGGCCAAGTACCGCTTCATGACGGCCGCGCAGTCGCTCATCCACGGCGACCTGCACACGGGGTCGGTCTTTGTTCGCGCAGCCACCGCCGACTCCCCCGCCTCGGTGCGTGCCTTCGACAGCGAATTCGGCTTCGTCGGCCCGACCGGCTTCGACCTGGGTGCCCTGTGGGCCAATTTCGTCATCGCGGCGGCGCGCGCAGAGGCGCTGGGCGCGCCCGATCGGGCCGCGTTGCTGCTCACCTTGCCGTCGCAGCTGCTTTCGGCGTTCGAAGCGGAGTACCGTGCGCTGTGGCCTTCGCGCGTCGATCCCCGCGTCTGGGGCGACGGTATTCTCGACGAACTTGTGGCGGGCACCCGTACCGACGCGGCCGTGTTCGCGGGCGCCAAGGCGATTCGCCGCATGGTCGGCTTCGCGAAGGCGAGCGACATCGAGACGCTGCCACCGGATGCCCGTGAGGGCGCCGTTCGCGGCGTGCTGCTGGCCGGCCGGGCTCTGGCCACCAGCCGTCTGCGCACCGCCTCCGTCGCCGCCCTCTCGGCCGAATCTGCGACGCTGCTGCGCGCCGCGGCAACCCCACCTGCTCCTGCAGTTTAAGTGAAGGATAACTATCACATAAACGACTTAAGTGATAGTATTCTTTCACTTATGCAGCTGGGAGACTGAGATGGCGCTGCCAACACCGTTACGTGTTCAACGCTCCGTGCGCATTCTCGGGTCGCACATCTCCGCGACACGAAAGCTTCAGCGCCTCACCGCAGCCCAGCTGGCGGAGCGCGCCGGCATTTCTGTTGTCACTCTGCGGAGGCTCGAGAAAGGCGACGGAAGCGACGGAAGCGTCAGCTTGGAGACCTTTCTTCGTGTGGTGCGCTCCCTTGGCTTACTCGACACTCTCGAGGCGGCCGTCGACCCGTACAACACAGACGTGGGCCGGCTGCGAGCCGACGAGCAGTTGCCCGACCGGGTACGTCATCGAAAAGAAGACTGACGATGGCCGAGAATATCGAAGTGACGGTGCAGATCGGCGGCGTCGACGTGGTGGCCGGCACACTCTTCACACGAGCATCCCGTGGCATCGAGTCGAGCACCTTCCGTTACACCAGCGAATACGTGCGCTCTCCTGAGGCGTACGAGCTCGACCCCGGCATGCCGCTCAGCGAATCGCCGAGCCACACCCCTGCCGGCAAGGCTCTGTTCAACGCCTTCGCGGACTCCGCCCCAGATCGCTGGGGGCGCATGTTGATGAAACGAGCGGAGCGGGATCGCGCAGAAGAAACGGGCGCGGCGCCGCGGCAACTCATCGAGCTCGACTATCTGTTGGGGGCATCCGACGTGCAACGACAGGGTGCGCCCGCGCCTGCGGAGTACGCGCCGTCGACGGCCAATTGGTCGCAATCGGGTCGAGGCATGCGTTGGTCATTCCGCGATTCGACCGCCGCGGCGACAACCGAATCGGCTACATCAGCGCCCTCACCGCCCTAGAGTCCAGCGATGGAGACTCCGGCCACGGGTACCTCGAGATAGTCGATTGGCTTGATCGAAACTCTGCCGCCGCCAGTGCTGATGCCAAAGAACTGTGGCGGCGCATCGTCTTCAGCATTGCCATCGGCAACACAGACGACCACCTCCGCAACCACGGATTCCTCCGCACCAACGCAGGGTGGCGGCTCGCACCCGCATTCGATGTGAATCCGACACCGGGAACACAGACGAAGTATTTGAAGACTGCCATCGGGTTCGACGACACCCGGGCAGACTTTCAAACCGCCCTCGACGTCGCCGGATACTTCTCCGTCACACCAGCAGCCGCGTCAGGCATTCTCGGCGAGACGCTCGGTGGGCTGAAGAACTGGCGAGCCGTCGCATACAGCAACAGGGTGAACGAGCGCGATGTTGCAACAATGGCCGACGCACTGGATTCAGCAACCGAGAGACTAGCCGAACTGATCTCGTAACACCCCAGCTTGGTTCACAAGAGCTATGGTCGTCGAGCCCGTCGAGGGGGTCAGCGGGCGGCTAGGGCGATTTGGAGCAGGGCCTCGATGAGCTCGAGGTGCCAGCGCGCCTGGCGCAGGTCGGCGCCCCAGGCGTAGATGCCGTGGCTGGCGACGATGAGCGCCGGAACCTCGGCCACGCCATCGCGCGGCGGGGTGTAGACACGCTCGAAGTCGTCGCCGAGCACACGCATGTCTTGGTGGTTGTTCACGACCGGAATCGTCACGAGCTCGCCGTGCGCGCTGTGTCCGATGCCCTTGAGCATCTCGAGATCGTGCAGCTCGACGCCCTCGGGCCAGGCCTGGCCGGCCCGAACCGCCGCGAGCGCGTGCACGTGGATGACCGCCCCGGCGCCCGTTACTGCGGCGATACGGGCGTGCAGGCCCGCCTCCGCCGACGGGCGCTGCTCGGGCCAGCCGGCCTCGGCGACCCACGAGCCAGTTTCATCCACGACGACGACGTCGGCGGGCGTGAGTTCGCCCTTATCGAGCCCTGATGCGGTGACGGCCAAGCGCAGCGGCTCACGAGCAAGCGTCACCGAGAGGTTGCCGGCGGTGCCGGGCATCCACCCCCGCGCAGCGAAACGTGCAGACTCGGCGGCCAGCGCGGCGCCCGCCTCGCGGATGATCGGCTCAGACACCGGCAGCACGCTGAACACGTGGCCGCTCATGCCGGCAGCACCTCGACCTCGTCGAACGACGACACCACGGGGGCAGCGCCGAAGTCGGCGCCGAAGAACGGTTCGCCCGGGCGGGAGAACGCGACGACCGACCAGCCGGCCTCGAGGGCCGCCGTCACCTCGCCCGGGTTGTCGGTGAAGAACACCAGTTCGGCCGGCGTCGCAGCGAGCGAGGCGGCGATGGTGTCGTACGACGACACGACCTTCTTCGGGCCGGCGCTCACCGTGTCGAAGAAGCCGGTGATCAACGGGGTGAGGTCACCACCCGGCGAGTGCCGGAACCAGGGCACCTGCGAGGCGACCGAACCCGACGAGAAGACCGCGAGCCCGACGCCCGCCGCGTGCCAGGCCTCGAGCTTCGGAATGACATCGTCGAAGAAGTCGGAGCTGATCTCGCCGCGCGCAAAGCCGTCGGCCCAGATCTGGCCCTGCACGGTCTTCAGCGGAGTCGCTTTGACGTCGTTCGCCATCCACTCGTGCAAGACGGCCACGATTTCGGCGGTCGAGGCGTCGGGCGTGAGCCGGGCATCCTGCACAACCTGGGTTCGCGCCTCGGCGATGGCCGGGTCGTCGGCGTGCTCGTCGAGCCAGCCCGCGAGCCGGGGCCGCGCGTAGTCGTAGAGGTCGCCCAGAATGAACCCGGCGGCGCTCGTGGTGCCTTCGATGTCGAGCACGACGTACTTCGCGGTTACGGTCACGGGCGCGGTAGTTTTCTCGGTCACTTCTGTCAATCCCTCTTGAGATGGATAGCGGGGGTCTTCGCTGGGCGATGGATGCCCGTGGGCGAGCCTGCACCCATGATGAGCGCCAGCGCGCGGTCGAACAGCTCGACCGCCGCGGCACCCGCCACCTCGGGCGGCAGCGTCTCGAGATCGGCCGCATGCGAGTAGCCAGCGGCTCGGCGCATCATCTCGAGGCCAGCGAAGCCCCACGCGTCGGCCTCGATACTGGCAAGCGCTGCGTCGTCGCCCCAGCTCGTAGCAAAAGCATCGAGGCTGCGCGAGATAGCGGCCTCGCGAGCCAGCGCGACCTCGAAATCTCCCAGCGCCCGAGCCGCGATGCCGGCGATCAGCATGTTGGCCCAGAACAGCCCGAGGTCGAAGCCCACGGGCCCTACGAAACTGAACTCCGGGTCGAAGATCTTGGTCTGCTGCTCACCGATGCTCCCGGCCGCACCCGCCATGACCATCACGGAACCCGTGTGCAGGTCGCCGTGCAGCAGCCCCTGCGGCCGGTTCTCGAACGTGTCCCGCAAGCGCGCCACCGCCGCACGCACGGCCGTGTCGTCGTAGAGGGCACGCACCCGGTCATCCAGTGTCGAGTGCCAGTGGTTGTGCTCGTGTTCGCGGTATGGTTCGTCGAACACGACATCGATGGTGAGCGCACGCAGCTCGGGGTTCGCTGCCTCGGCCACGAGCTGCGTGAAGGCCCCCTCCCCCAGCGTCTCGACGCTGGTCGACCGGGTCAGCTCGCCCACGAACCGGCCGACCACGTCGCCCACGAGCCCCCAGTCGAAGCGTTCGAACAGCCCATCGCGCTCGGCGTCGGCACGGGCATCCGCACCCACCGTTCGCCCGGCGAGCTCAGCCACCAACACATCGCGCAACACCGCGAACTCCGACAGGTCTTGCATCACGAGCACGTACCGAGCTTGGTCGAAGTGGATGATCGTGGGAATCGACTCCGGCACTCGCGCCTGCAGCCGCTCATAGGTACGGGCTTCCGACGCGATGCGCCCCGGATCGATGGGCCACCCCGGCCCCGCCACCTGAACCCACGGCGGCGCCTGCTTGACCGCCACGCTGCCGATCGGCCCGCGGGCGATGAACACGCGGTTCATGTTGCCGGCGGTGACCTCGGCCACCTCGACGGCGGCCGCATCCGCGCTCACCAGGCCGAGCAAGCCCGCCGTTTCGAGGTAGGCCACAACGTCGTCGCGAGTGACGAGAAGATCATAAGACGAGAGCGGCGAGGCAGAAGTCACGAGAGGGCTCCACTCGGAGTCAGAGCGTAATAGTCTCCGACGGCGCCGGGCGCGAACACCCCGCGGTCGGTCACGATTCCGGTCACGAACCGCGGCGGCGTCACGTCGAACGCCGGATACCACGCCGAGGTCACGAGCTCGGAGGCCGTGCGACGCCCGAGCGTCGACAACACCTCGGCCGGGTCGCGCTCTTCGACCACGATATCGGCCGCTGTGGCGGCATCGCGGTCGGGAGCCTGCACCAGCGCATAGAACGGCACTCCGAACGCCGCCGCGGCGACCGCGAGGCCGAGGGTACCTACCTTGTTCACCACCGCGCCGTCGAGACTCACCCTGTCGGCTGCTGTCACGAGCGCATCGATGCGCCCGAGCGAGGTGTCTCCCGCCAGCGCCGCAGCACCCATTCCGTCGGTGATCAGCGTCACCCGCTCACCCATCTCGGCGAGCGTGTGTGCGGTCAGGCGAGCGCCCTGCAGATAGGGCCGAGTCTCGGTGGCGATCCAGCGGAACGATTTACCCGCCTCGCGGGCGGACCGAACGAGTTCGATCAGATACGTGTCCATCCAGCAGTGGGTCAGGATGCTCGCACCATCGTCGAGCAACGCCACCGTCTCACGGCCGAGCGTTCTGCTTCGCGCACGGTACAGCTCCTGGCCCGAATGCACCGCTTCTAGGGCGGCCTCGACGACGCCGGCGGTGGACCGTTGCCCCGACACCGCCTCGAGCACACGGCTGACCGCTTCGCGCGGGTGGTTGTTCGTGGGCCGGGCCGTCGCCAGCACGCCACCGGCGTACGAAAGACGGGCCAGCGCTTCATCCACCGGTAGTGCGGCGACCTGATGCGCGGTCAGCTCCATCGCGGCGAAGGCGGCGAAGAGGGGGCCCGAACTCTGCGTGACCATGTCGCGGATGGCCGCTGCCACCTCCTCGGCCGACGACGCGGACACCCACGAGATGGTCTGCGGAAAGACACGTCGGTCAAGAATGCGCACCTCGGAGCCGTCGAACAGAACGGAGGTGTCGAGCACCGGATCGTCAGTGCGGTCGGTCGTCATGCAGATGCCCATCGAGTCAAAGGGTTCGGGCGAGAAACGTCACAGCGGCGTCGCAATACGGGGCCACCGAGACAAAAGCCCCGAGCGGCGCAATCGGCCGTTCGGGGCTTTCGCGACCTGGGTCACGTGTTACTTGTCGTCTGCCTTTTCGGCAGCGTCGGCCTCGACCTCGGCAGCAGCCTCGGTGGGCGCCTCTTCGGCAACCGGCTCGCTGGTCTCGACCGCGTCGGTCTCTTCAGCGGGAACCTCGGCGTCAGCAGCGTCAGCAGCGTCAGCAGCGTCAGCGGCCTCGGTGTCAGCGGCTTCGTCGACAGCAGGCTCTTCGACGGGCTCGGCGACCGCAGCAGTCGCAGCAGAACCGCGAGTCGAGCGCACCTTCGGAGTGACGGGCTCGAGAACGAGCTCGATCTGCACCATCGAGGCGTTGTCTCCCTTGCGGAAGCCGAGCTTCGTGATGCGGGTGTAGCCGCCGTCACGCTCAGCGACCAGGGGCGCGATCTCGGTGAAGAGCTCGTGCACGACGGTCTTGTCGCCGATGGTCGCGAGAACGCGGCGACGGGCGTGCAGGTCGCCCTTCTTCGCGAACGTGATGAGGCGCTCGGCTACCGGGCGAAGGCGCTTGGCCTTCGTCTCGGTGGTCTTGATGCTCTTGTGCGTGAAGAGCTGGGCTGCAAGGTTCGCGAGCAGCAGACGCTCGTGCGCCGGCCCGCCGCCGAGGCGGGGCCCTTTAGTTGGGGTTGGCATTTCTTTTCTCCAGTGAGTGCGGTGAAATCAGTGCGGGAGGCCCGCGCGAATCTCAGAAGGGTTAGATGTTCTCGTCGTCGTAGCCGCCGTAGAAATGCGCCCCGTCGAAACCGGGAACGGTGTCTTTCAGCGACAGGCCAAGCTCGACGAGCTTGTCTTTGACTTCATCGACCGACTTCTGGCCGAAGTTGCGGATGTTCATGAGCTGCGTCTCCGACAGCGCAACGAGCTCGCTGACGGTGTTGATTCCCTCACGCTTGAGGCAGTTGTACGAACGAACCGACAGATCGAGGTCTTCGATCGGCACGGCGAGTTCGCTCGACAGCACGGCGTCGACCGGCGCGGGGCCGATCTCGATGCCCTCTGCGGCGGTGTTCAGCTCGCGAGCGAGACCGAACAGCTCGGTCAGCGTGCGACCGGCAGAAGCGATGGCGTCGCGCGGCGTGATGGCCGGCTTCGTCTCGACGTCGACGACCAGGCGGTCGAAGTCGGTGCGCTCACCGGCACGAGTCGCCTCGACGCGGTAGGTGACCTTCAGCACGGGCGAGTAGATCGAGTCGATCGGAATCTGGCCCGCTTCGCTGAATTCGCTGCGGTTCTGAGTCGACGACACGTAGCCACGGCCACGCTCGATGATGAGCTCGAGCTCGAACTTCGCCTTGTCGTTCAAAGTGGCGATGACCAGCTCGGGGTTGTGGATCTCGACACCGGCCGGAGCCGAGATGTCGGCCGCAGTGACCTGGCCCGACGCGTGCTTGCGCAGGTAAGCCGTGATCGGCTCGTCGTGCTCGCTCGAGACGACGAGGCCCTTGATGTTCAGAATGATCTCGGTGACGTCTTCTTTCACACCGGGAATGGTGCTGAACTCGTGCAGCACGCCGTCGAGACGGATGCTCGTGACAGCCGCTCCCGGGATGCTCGAGAGCAGGGTGCGGCGAAGTGAGTTACCGAGGGTGTAACCGAAGCCGGGTTCGAGCGGTTCGATGACGAACCGCGAACGGAACTCCGAGATGTTCTCTTCGGTGAGCGTGGGACGCTGTGCAATAAGCACTGTGGATTCCTTTCGGCTAAGTGTCCGCTATATGACACTTGCGTTTGCGAGGTATTGAGTTTTCAAAAAGTGACGAGTTTCCCCGGCCGAACAACGCACCAAAACCACCTCGACTGAGATGGCTCTGGAACGCAACGTTCTCAGAAACGCATGTCGCTTCTAAGAACCAGGAATCTGGCTAGACGCGACGGCGCTTGGGCGGGCGGCAACCGTTGTGCGCCTGCGGGGTGACGTCGTTGATCGAACCGACCTCGAGGCCGGC
>JAODBC010000094.1 GCA_025463765.1 Subtercola sp.
TTCTCGGT
Organism: Subtercola sp.; assembly: GCA_025463765.1. Lineage (GTDB taxonomy): Bacteria > Actinomycetota > Actinomycetes > Actinomycetales > Microbacteriaceae > Subtercola. The sequence continues at coordinate 9 of JAODBC010000094.1, forward strand.
CCCGCCCGCGACGGCGCGCTCCTCGAGCTCGTCGCCATCACCGCCGACCAGCCGCCCCGCATCATCCACGCCGACCGGATGCGGCCGAAGTTCCTCGACCTCCTCAGGTGATCCCATGACCATCCCCAAGCACAAGACCCCGCCCGCCCACGACGACACCGAGCGGTGGCTCGACCAGCTCGACCCGAGCACCGTCGAGGCCCGCGACGCCACGCACTTCCGGGCCATCATCGCGGCGAACCAGGCCCTCACCGATGCCGAGGACGACCTCCGCCAGGCCGTGGCCGACGCGCGCGCCGCTGGGGACTCCTGGGCGGTGGTGGGTGCGGCCCTCGGCATCACCAAGCAGGCTGCTCAGCAGCGCTTCGGCCACAGGTAGGCAACCAGTCCCGGTTCCGGGCGGGAACGGCCGGCGCCCGGCGCCACCGTCGTCGCAGCCCCTTTCCTCACACGTTTCGGCGAGCCGGGTCCAAGCCCTTCTCGGCATCGATCAGCACCGACCACGCCCCGCCTCCGCTCCCCGTAGCTGCTGCCCCTGCGGGCGGGGACGCGCAGCGCCCTTCCGGCGGCACCTCCCCGGCCGTGACCATGGGTGGCGGGGAGCGCCCCCGCCGCCGGGGTCCGGTGCGCAACCAGGCGGTGACATCGCCGCGCGCGGTGCGCAGTCGGCTTCGGATGGCTCCTCGGTTGCGTCAGCGACCTGTCACCCCGGCGTCACCCCACGCCTGACGCCTCCCTGCGTGGTGTTCACCTTTGCGTCAGCGGGACAGCTGACAGACCGCTGACCTGCGGGGTGACGCCTCGTTGCACGTCTCTCCGGAGCCTCAAGGCCGGTGACGGACCGGTCCGGGTCCGTCACCGGCCGACCCCGTGCGGGGATCGGCGCACGAGGGCCGGAGGGAGGTGAGGGCGGTGATGTCGCTGCACAAGCTGTCCGCCGGATCCGGGTACACCTACCTCACCCGGCAGGTCGCGGCCGGCGATGTCACCGCCCGCGGCCGCGACTCGCTGGGCGCCTACTACGAGCAGCGGGGCGAGGCCCCCGGCGTGTGGCTCGGCGCCGGGCTCTCGTCCCTCGACGGCGGCCCACGGGCCGGAGATCCGGTGACCGAGGCGCAGATGCTGGCCCTGTTCGGCGGCGGCGCGCACCCCAACTCGCCCACGACAGACACCGCGGTGGACGGTCGGCCGGCCGCCGCCTCGAGGTCGGTTCAGCTGGGGGCGCCGTTCGTTACGACCGGGCCGCGGGTGTCGGTGGCCGGCTACGACCTGACCTTCTCCCCGGTGAAGAGCGTCTCCGCGCTGTGGGCGCTGGCCGACCCACAGACGGCGGCGCAGGTCGAGGCCGCGCACGCCACGGCGGTGTCCGACGCCGTCGGCTGGCTTGAACGCACCGCCGTCTATACCCGACTGGGCGGCGGCGGGGTGCGGCAGGTCGACGTGACCGGGCTGCTGGCGGTCGCGTTCACCCACCGGGATTCCCGGGCCGGGGATCCGGATCTGCACACCCACGTCGCCATCTCCAACAAGGTCCGCACCTTGGACGGGCGGTGGCGGGCGTTGGACGGGCGTGCCCTGCACGCCGCCGCGGTGGCGGCCTCCGAGCGGTACAACACGCGCCTCGAGGCCCAGTTGGTCCAACGGCTGGGTGTCGCCTTTGGCGACCGGACGGTGCGGCCCGGTCTCCGGCCGGTCCGGGAGCTGACCGGCATCCCCGAGCAGCTGCTGACGGCCTGGTCGAGTCGCCGGACGCGGATCGTGGACCGCTCGGCCGGCCTCACCGCGAAGTTCCGGGAGACTTACGGGCGGGAGCCCAGGGTCGCGGAGGGGCTGGCGTTGGCGCAGCAGGCCACCCTCGCCACCCGACCTGCCAAACACGGCCCGCGCAGCGAGGCCGAGCAACGCCGCACCTGGCGGGCACAAGCCGAGCAGCTCCTGGGGCCCGAGGTGGTGGATCGGCTGGTCAGGCAGGTGGTCTCCCGCCGGCCCCCCGCCCCGGTGAACCCGGTGTCCTGGGCGCCCGCAGCCGCCGTAGCCGCGGTGAACACGGTCACCGCGGAGCGGGCGGTGTTTAGCGGCCACCACGTCCGCGCGGAACTGGAACGCCTGGCCCGGACGGACTCTCTCCCGCTGCCCGTCCTAGATGCGGCGGTGGAGCAGGCACTGACGCTTGCCCTGTCGAAGCAGGTGGCTGTCGGCATCGGCGGCGCCGACCCGGCAACGGCGGCCGGGGTGGCCGTGGTCGAGCCGGAAGGGCTGCGCCGGCGGGACGGCACCAGCGTCTACAACACCGCGCACACCCAGCTGTACACCACTCGCGACGTCCTGGCCGCCGAACAGCGCATCCTCGCCGCCTCCGTAGCCACCGACGGGCGGCGGGTGCCAGCCGGCCTTGTCCAGCTCGCCCTGCTCGAGGCCCGACTCGCCGGCAGGCTCCTGAACGCGGGGCAGCAGGCGATGGTCACCGAACTCGCCTGCTCCGGGCGGCGGGTCCAGGTGGCCCTCGCCCCGGCCGGCACCGGCAAGACCACCGCCCTCGGTGTGCTGGCCCGGTCCTGGGCCGACGCCAGCGGCACTGTCCTCGGGGCCGCACCCTCCGCGGTCGCCGCCACGGCGCTGCGGGAGGCGACCGGCTGCCCGGCGGTCACCCTCGCCTCCGCGCTCCGCCAACTCCGGCACGGCTGGCACGTCGCCGACGTCGAGATCGGACCGTCACTGTTGCTGCTGGTTGACGAGGCGGGCATGGCCGGCACCGACGACCTCGCCGAACTCATTGGCACCGTCACGGACGCCGGCGGATCGGTGCGGCTGATCGGGGACACCGCCCAGCTGTCCTCCCCTGCGGCCGGCGGCATCCTGCGCGACCTCGTCCGCACCCATGGAGCGGTGGAGCTGGACACCCCAGTCCGGTTCAGCGACCCGGCCGAAGCCGCCGCCAGCCTCGCCATCCGCACCGGGAACCCGTCCGGCCTGACCTTCTACGACACCCACGGGCGCATCCACACGCCCACCAACACCCTGGGGACCCCCGCGCAGCACACGTCGGAGCGAGCGGGCAGCTCCGAC
>JAODBC010000084.1 GCA_025463765.1 Subtercola sp.
AAAAACCCGATACGCCAGCCCTCTACGACACCGCACTCAACGCCGAAGAAGGCCTCTGGACAAGCGCAGGCTGGGCAGGACGGACATGACACGCCCGAACCCATCCACACGTTCTTGCCTATAACCCGCGCCCTCGATTGGCGAGCGCGAAATCACAGACAGGCGTAAAGATGAACGGATCGTGGGCAATGACGGCGGAGCCGGAAAATCACTCTGGTCGTACGGGCCGCAAACGAGCTGCCGTAGGTGTGGGCATCGCATGCGCGGCGGCGATGATCATCGCGGGCCTCGCCACTTCGGCCACCGCACTGCCACTGCCGGGCGCAGGCGGAGTCGTCAACATTCCTCTAGGCTCGGCGCTAACCGATACCGGGGTGGCACTGGGAATCGCTGCGAATCCGAATACCAATCAGGTCTACGTCGGAGTGGATACACCTCGGGCGGGGGTCGAGATCGTCAATGGGTCAGATGTTATTACGGACTTCATTCCGGTGCCGGACGGCGCGTCGAGTCTGAGCTTCGATCCAATCAGCGGATACCTTTTCGCCACTGGCAGCTCCCGACGCGCCCTGTCGATGATCGATCCCGCTACGAAATCGGTTTCTTCATACGTCTTGGATGCCGGCCCGGCCGAGGTCGCGGTAGACGCGATTCATCAGAAGGTCTATGTCGAGGGAAGGACTCCTGACTTCGATACAGTCACCGTATTCGACGAGAACACGAGAACATCGGCCCCTTCGATCATTCTCGATACCATCGGAACCGGAGGCGGCCTGGTTCGCCCGTTATCCATCGCTGTCGACCCCTATCAGCAGAAGGCTTATGCCCTCGTCGCGCACCCATCATTGACCTATGGCAAGGTGACCGTGGTCGATGGTGCGGCCAATACCATCGACGGATCCGCGATCGATGTCGATCCCACAACACGTAATGTCGCCATCGATCCGATCACGCATCAACTGTATTCAGCGAGCGATGCCGGTGTTTCCGTTATTGATTCAAGCACTCGAGGCGCAATCGGATCCCCACTCGCTACCGGCGCGGGCGGCGCGCTCAGCGTCGGGGTCGACACGACGTCGCATCGTGTTTTCGCAGGGGCTGCTAACGCCCAGATTGCGGTGATCGACGAGGGCGCAGTCGATCGGGTCACGGGCATGGTTCCGATCGGCGGCCCGAGCGTCGCACAGCCTCAGCAAATGAGTGTAAATTCTCGAACCGGCCGCGCCTTCTCGGCCAACGGGTCCAGCTTCTGGATCACAGCTCTGACTGTTGCTGACCCCGTGATCACGTCGGGGCCGCCTTCCCATGCGAAGGCCGGTTCGAACTATTCGTTCACGATCACGGCGACTGGCCTGCCAGCGCCCACTTTCAGCGCGAGCCTGCCAAGCTGGCTCGCCATCGACGCCACGTCGGGTGAACTCTTTGGAGTTCCGCCTGCCGCGGGAACGTATCCCATTACTGTTTCAGCATCGAACGGAGTCGGACTGGTTGCCGAAGCGACCTACGACCTCGTCGTCGACTCCCACATTCGGCCGTGCGCCCCATGGCTCTGCCACTGACCGTCTCCGCCCGCCGTGAGAGAAGGCCGGGGGGGTCGAAAGAAGCCTGTGCAACGTGTTCTCTCGTCCACTCAAGGTTCTCTCGTTCTCGACGGGCGGGCACGGGCGGGGGCGGGTCAGGAGACGATGGGGGTGTCGGGAGAAGAGACGTCGTAGGTGCTGTTGTCGCCCTGAGCGGCGATGAGCTTGTCGAGCACGACGGCTTTCAGCGCGGAGTCGTCGACGCTGCCCCAGATGACTTTCTGACCGGCGTCGGTCAGCACGAGGGTCACCGAATCGGGGGTGGCGGCACTGACGGTACCGACTTTGGCGAGCAGGTCGGCTGGAAGGGCGCGCAGTACCGCGGTCGCAGCGAGAAAGCCCGGGCTGCCGACGGCGGCCACACTGGTATCGATCTGCGGGTAATTGGCGGGGCGCTGGTCGGAGTGCTCGATCACGACGCCGGCCGCGTCGACCAGATCGAAGCCGGTTCCGCCGGTCACCGAACCGACGGGCTGGCGCTCGACGATGCGGATCACGAGCGTGTTCGGCAGCTCCGACTCGGTCGCGTAGCTCTGAATCAGGGTGAAGGCGGCCAGATCGCGGTTGATGGCGCCGTAGTCGACGAGCGCGAGCGGCTTGCCCACCTGGTCGGAGAGAGCGGATTCGACCTGCGCGGCGTCGATGCGCGACGTACCCTCGATGTCGACCGTGCGCACGGCGAAGAGCGGAGAGTAGGCCGTGAAGACGACCAGCAGCACGAGGGCCACCACGATACCGGCGGACACCAGCCAGAACAGCCGTCGTCGCCGCGTGCGCTCGGTGAATCGTCGCGCCTCGGCCCGCTCGTAGCGGCGACGCTCGCGCTCGGCCGCGCGCACGTTTTTGCGCGCCAGGGATTCGTCGCTTCGAGACCGACTCGGCGAGGCGGGCGGGCGGGTGGCTGCAGCAGGCGACTTCGTCGAATTTGTCGACGTCGAAGCTCCGGTACGCGGCGCCTTCGAGGTCGGGGTCGAGGTCGAGGTCACCCTGCCACCCGACGTAGCCTGCTTCTTCAGCGACTTCGTCTTCGACGACTCGCTCGAAGTGCCCTCCGCCTCGTACTTCGTAATCGGCTCGGTGCGGATGCCCGGCAGCGCACCGCCGATGGTGAAACGCCCGGTCGGGGCGCTAGTGGGCTTGCTCTCGGCCGCCGAGGTGTCGCGGTCGACACTCCCCGCAGCAGTGGTCGCGGCGTTCGCTTTGGGCGCGCGGATCGGCCGCACCGACTTCGGCGGGGTGGGCGCGCTCGGCGCCTCGGATTCGGGCGGCGGGGGTGGCGGAAAGCCGTTGGGGCGCTTCACCGGCGCCCCACGTTACGCACTGGCACCGCCCGCCGCAGCGTCAGCCGCCGCGAGCGATGCCAGCAGCTGCGGCACGAGCAGATTCACGTCACCGCAGCCGAGCGTGATCACGAAGTCACCGGGGCGTGCGATCGACGCCGTGAAGTCGGCCGCCTTCTGCCAGTCGTCGATGTAGGCGACCTTCGACGGGTCGGCGAAACGCGACGAGACGAGCTCGCCCGTCACGCCGGGAACCGGGTCTTCACGGGCGCCGCAGATGTCGAGCACCACGGTGAAGTCCGCCGTGCGCTCGAGGGTCTCCGCGAAATCGCCGGCGAGCAACTGCGTGCGGCTGTACAGGTGCGGCTGGTGAACCGCGATGATGCGCCCGCTACCGACCACGGTTCGTGCCGCGGTGAGTGCGGCATCCACTTCGGTCGGGTGGTGGGCGTAGTCGTCGTAGACGCTCACGCCGCCGATCGTGTCGTGCAACTCGAACCGGCGCCCGGTGCCGTCGAAGGCACCGAGGGCGGCGACGGATGCCGCGGGGTCGAACCCCGAGCCGACCAGAACCGCGAAGGCGCCTGCCGCGTTGATGGCGTTGTGGATGCCAGGCACCCGCAGTCGCCCCGAGTAGCTCTGACCGCGGTAGTCGAGCCGGAACGAGACCGCACCGTCGGCCACGATCTCGCTCACCCGAACGTCTGCGTGCGCCGAGACACCGAAGGTCAGCACTCGCGATGCAGTCAGCCGCGACGAAACGCGCACCGCGCCCGCGTCGTCGGACGAGATCACCACCAGCTCAGAAGCCTCGTCGGCGAACGTTACGAAGGCGTATTCGACGGCCTCTTTCGAGCCGTAGTGGTCGAGGTGGTCGGGGTCGACGTTCGTGATGAGCGCGATGGCGGTGTCGTAGAGCAGAAACGAGCCGTCGGATTCGTCGGCCTCGAGCACGAACAGCCCTCCGTCGCCCCAGGCGGAGCTCGTGCCGAGCGACGAAATGACGCCGCCGTTCACAAAGCTCGGGTCGGCACCGAGCTCGAGCAGGGCGGTGACGATCATGCCGGTCGACGTGGTCTTGCCGTGTGCACCGGCCACCGAGATCAGCCGGCGGCGGTTCACCAGCCAGGCGAGCGCCTGCGAGCGGTGCAGAACAGGGATGCCCTTCTGCTGAGCCAGCACGAGCTCGGGATTGTCAGGCCAGAGCGCGCTCGTGACCACGAGAGTGTCGGCGTCGCCGACATTCGCAGCGTCATGACCGACGTAGACCGTCGCCCCGAGCTCGCGCAGCTTCTGCGCGGTCTTCGAGTCGGTGCGGTCGGATCCGGACACGGTGAGGCCCGCCTTCAGGAACAGGCGCGCGATGCCGCTCATGCCCGCCCCGCCGATTCCGACGAAGTGCACGGCGCCGAGGTTCTCGGGTATTTCGAGAGAGAGGTCAGGTTTGATCACAATGCCTCCAACGTTACGCTCACGGCTGCGCTTCCCGAATCACGACAGGGCCTCCCGATCACGACAGGGCCTCCCCGATCACGACAGGGCCTCCATGATCAGGTCGACGGTGCGCGCCGAGCCGTTGCGAACTCCCGCAGAGGCGGCCGCCACGGCCATCCGCTCGACCCGCGACCGGTCGGAGATCAGAGGAATCAGGGTCGAAGACACCCAGGCCGGGGTGAACTCCGAGTCGGCCACGAGAATCGCTCCGCCCGCGGCGACGATATCGTGCGCGTTGAAACGCTGCTCCCCATTGCCTACCGCATAGGGCACCAGCGCCGAGGGAACCCCCAGCGCAGCCAGCTCAGAAACCGTCGCCGCGCCCGCCCGCGACACCGCGAAGTCGGCCACGGCCAGGGCGAGTTCCATTCGATCGCAGTAGCGCAGCATCCGGTACCCCGGCATGCCCGGGTCGACCAGGCTCGAACGCTCCCCGACGATGTGCAGCACTTGGTACCCGGTGGCGATGATCGCTGGGGCTGCTTCGAAGACCGTGCTGTTGATGCGCTCGGCACCGAGCGAACCTCCCGTCACCAGCAGTGTCGGCAGGTCGGGTGAAAGATCGAAGAACGCCAGCGCCTCGGCACGCGCCGACGGCAGGTCGAGCTGCTCGATCTCGCGGCGCAGCGGCATTCCGGCGAAAAACGCGTGCGGCAGCGGCGTGCCGCGAAAAGCCACGGCCACGAACGGGGTGAAGCGCGCCCCGAGCTTGTTCGCCATGCCCGGCTTGGCGTTGGCTTCGTGGATGACCAGCGGCACCCGCGCGCGCCGAGCCGCCAAATACGCCGGTGCTGCCGCGTACCCGCCGAACCCCACCACTACGTCGACGTTCCGGTCGCGGATGAGCCGCGCCAGATCGGAGATCACTCGAGCCAGACGCGGAGCGAAGCTCACTGCCGCCCGGTTGGGCCGGCGCGGAAACGGCAGCTTCGGAATCGTGACCAGCTCGTAGCCGCGGGCGGGTACGAGTCTCGCTTCGAGCCCGGCGGCCGTGCCGACCACGATGATCTCGGCGTCGGGCTGTCTGCGGCGCAGCTCGTCGGCGGTTGCGAGCAGCGGATTGACGTGGCCCGCGGTTCCGCCGCCGGCCAAGAGATACGTGGTCATCGAGAGCGCACCCGGCTGGTCGCCGAGGGGCGCGGTGCCCGAGCCGCCGGGGCGGAAGGCGTGCGTGCGGCTGCAGAAAGGGCATCCGTCAGAGTCGCCGCCGGCGTGTTGCTCTGGGCACGCGCGATCGAGAGCACCACCCCGATCGCTATCAGGGTGGTCACCAGCGCCGAGCCCCCCGAAGAGATCAACGGCAACGGAACGCCGAGCACCGGGATCACCCCCAGCACGACGGCGATGTTCACGAAGGCCTGGCTCATGATCCAGACCATCACCGAACCCGCGACGACCTTCGAGAACAAGTCGTTGCTGGCCCGCACGATACGCAGAAAGGCGATGGCGAGAGCCACGAAGAGGCCGATCACGACGAGCGCCCCGATGAGACCGAGCTCTTCGCCGATGATGGCGAAGATGAAGTCGTTGTCGGCCGCGGGCAGCCACGACCACTTGGCCTTCGAGTTGCCGAGCCCCACGCCGAAGATGCCGCCCGCGGCCAGCGCGAACATGCCGTGCTGGGTCTGCCAGCATTCCCCTGTGGTGTCGGTGCACTGCGAGCCGAGAAAGCTGCCGATGCGGGCCGTGCGGCTCGCGCTGGAGAAGGCGATGATCACGATCGCGGTCGCACCGATGAGAAGCGGCAGCGCGATCATCCGCAGCCGCACGCCGGCGAAGAACAGCGCGCCGAAGATGAGCGCCGCCATGATCATGACGGTGCCGAGGTCGCCACCGAGCATGACGAGCAGCACGGCGGCGCCCGCAACCGGAAGCACAGGAATCGCGAGATGCCCCCAGAGGTGCAGGTAACGCTGCTTCTTCGCCAGAATGACGCCCAGCCAGATGACGAGGCCGAGCTTGATGATCTCGGAGGGCTGAATGTTGAAGCCCGCGACGTACATCCAGTTCAGGTTGCCGCCGACTTCGATGCCGAGCGGGGTGTAGAGCACGAGAAGTTGCAGCACCACGCCGGCAGCGAGGGCGATCCAGCCCCAGCGTTTCCAGAACGCGATCGGCAGGCGCGAGATGACGAGCATGAGCGGGATGCCGATGAGAGCGAACAGCCCCTGACGCCAGAAGATGCCGAAGAAGCCCTGCTGGGCTGTGTAGGAGTCGACCGACGACGACGACAGCACCATGACGAGCCCGAAGACCACGAGAAAGAGCGTTGTGCCGAGCAGCAGGTAGTAGTTGCTCGATTCGGATTCGAACGCTTTGCCGAGCGAGATGCGGGCCGTTCGAACACCGGAGCTTATCGGCGCCTTGTCAGTGCCCTTGTCGGTGCCCTTGTCAGTGCGAGGGGGGCGCATCGTGCTGGTCAGCTGCCCCACCTCCAAGATAATCGCGAACGGCCTGGGCGAATCGTGTACCCCTGTCGCCGTAGTCGATGAACTGATCCATCGAGGCGGCGGCCGGTGCCAGCAGTACAACATCGCCCGGTTGGGCGACGGTCGCTGCCAACCGCACCGCGGCCGACATGACCTCTTCAGTCTCGGTGTCGTCGACCTCGAATACGGGCACCCCGGGCGCGTGTCGCGCGAATGCGTTTCGCAAGTCGCTGCGGTCGACCCCGATGAGCACGGCAGCTCGAAGACGGGATGCCCGCGAGAGCACCAGCGGATCGATGTCGACGCCCTTGAGCAAGCCCCCGGCCACCCAGACCACCGACTCGTATGCACCGAGCGAAGCGTCGGCCGCGTGGGCGTTCGTCGCCTTGGAATCGTCGACCCAGCTCACCCCACCGAATTCGGCGACGAGCTCGATGCGGTGATGATCGAGCTCGAAGTGCTGCAGGGTGCGCCTGATCGAATCGATCGGCACGCCGTAACTGCGGGCGAGCGCGCAGGCGGCCAGAATGTTCGCCACGATGTGCGGGGCTGCGAGCCCGCGCAGCACCAGGTCGGTCACCGTGGTGATCTCCAGCGCAGCGATGCGCCGTTCGTCGGTGAACGCCCGGTCGCACAGAATGCCGTCGACCACGCCGAAATCGCTGAGCCCCGGCACGCCGAGCCCGAACCCGATGGCGCGAGCACCGTCGACCACCTCGGCGTTCTCGACCATGGTCATCGTTCGCGCGTCGCTCTTGTTGTAAACGCAGGCGACTTTCGTGTTCGTGTACACCTTCGCCTTCGCGGCAATGTAGGCGTCGAGCGAGCCGTGCCAGTCGAGGTGGTCTTCAGCGACGTTCAGGCACACCGAGGCGTACGGCGACATGCTCGAAGTGGAATGCAATTGGTAGCTCGAGAGCTCGACCACCAGCACGTCGAACCCCTGCGGGTCGCGAATGGCGTCGAGCACGGGAATGCCGATGTTTCCGCACGGCGCCGCCCGGAACCCCGCGTCGACGAGCATCGTCGCGGTGAGCTGCACCGTCGTGGTCTTGCCGTTGGTACCGGTGACGGCGATCCACTCGGCGGGTGTGCCGACCTTGTCACGCAGCCGCCAGGCCAACTCCACGTCGCCCCAGATCGGGATTCCGCGCTCTGCGGCCCAGACGAGTACCGGATGATCGGGGTGAAATCCGGGAGACACGATCAGCAGCTCGGGGTCGAGGCTTACGAGCTCGGCCGGCGGGGCATCCAGTGTCTCGTCGAGCACCAGCCCAGCACCGATCACCTCGACCAGCTGCACCTGAGACGGCTCGGCGCGCTGCGCGACGACGAGCACCTCGGCGCCGAGTTCGACGAGTGTGTCGGCCACCGAGAAGCCGGTCTTACCGAGGCCGAGCACGCCGACCCGCAGCCCGGCCCAGTCGGAGTGCCAACTGGTGAGTTCAGAAAGCCGATGAGTCACGTCTGCAGAATCCATTCGAGGTAGAAGGCGCCCACTCCCGCCGCGACGCAGAGGCCCGCGATGATCCAGAAGCGCACGACGATGGTGACCTCGGCCCAGCCCTTGACCTCGAAATGGTGATGCAGCGGGCTGGCTCGCCAGATGCGCTTACCGCCCGTGAGCCTGAAATAGGTGAGCTGCACGACGACCTGGCCGGCCACGATGACGAAGATGCCGCCGATGAGAATGAGCAGCAGTTCGGTGCGGCTCAAGATGGCCAGGGCTGCCAGCGCGCCGCCGATGGCCAGCGAACCGGTGTCGCCGAGAAAGATCTTCGCGGGGTTGGTGTTCCACCAGAGAAAACCGATGAGTGCGCCGGCGATGGCCGCCGCGATGATCGCGAGGTCGAGCGGCTGAGCCACGTCGTAACACTTGAAAGCCACAGCAGGGTCGAGCGTTACGCTCTGGCACGACTGGTTCGACTGCCAGAACCCGATGATGACGTACGAGCCGATGGCGAGAATCGCCGAGCCGGGGGCGAGGCCATCGAGCCCGTCGGTCAGGTTCACCGCGTTCGAGGTGGCCATCACGATGAGAATGATCCAGATCAAGAATGCGACGAACCCGGCGATCAGCACCCAGCCGACGCCGCCCAAGAAGTTGAAGTTCAGGTCGCGAACGACCGAGATGTGCGTGGACGCGGGTGTCAGCCCGGCCTTGTTCGGAAACTGGATGGCCAGCAGCGCGAACACGCCACCGAACAGTATCTGGCCGGCCAGCTTGGCCTTCGGGCCGAGCCCGAGGTTGCGTTTCTTCTGCGTCTTGATGAAGTCGTCGATGAACCCGACCAGACCGAGCCCCACCATGAGGAACAGCACGAGAAGCACCGAGATCGACGGCGGATTCTGGGTGATGAGCAGCGCGACGAAGTACCCGAACAGCACCGCGAGAATGATGACGATGCCGCCCATGGTGGGCGTGCCGCGCTTCACCTGGTGCGTGCTGGGCCCGTCGATGTTGATGTACTGACCCCAGGCGAGCCGCTTGAACAGGCGGATGAAAACCGGCGTCATGAACAGGCTGAAGATCATCGACAGCCCACCGGCAGTGATCAGAGTGATCATGCGAACCGCTCCCCCAGCCTGTCGCCCAAGAAGCGCAGTCCGGCGGAATTCGACGACTTCACCAGAACCACGTCTCCGGCCCGCAGCTCGCGCTCGAGCACAGCATAGGCCTCGTCTGCCGTCGCGAAGTAGACCGACTCGCCATCCCACGAGCCCTCGACAGTCGCGGCGAGGTGCAACGCGAGAGCGCCCTCGCCGACGACGAACAGCCGCTCGATGCCGAGTCGTACGATGGTGCGGCCGATGCGATCGTGCTCTTCGAGCGAGAACTCGCCCAACTCGCTCATCTCGCCGACCACGGCGACCCGACGGATGCCCTCGCCCGAGATCTGGGCGAGCGTCTTCAACCCGGCGAGCATCGAGTCGGAGCTGGCGTTGTAGGCGTCGTTGATGATGGTGATGCCCTGCGTTCCGGCCAGCACCTCCATGCGCCAGTGTTCGGCACGGGTCACCGACTCCAGCGCCGAGACGATGTCGGCGAGCGGCACCTCGAGGGTGTGCGCCACGGCAGCGGCCGCGAGGGCGTTCATCACGTGGTGCTCACCGAGCACCGAGAAGTTCACCACGCTCGACCGGCCGTCGGGCAGGCCGAGAGTGAAGACCGTGCCGGTGGGGGTGCTGCGAATATCGGAGGCCCGAACATCCGCCCGCTCGTCGAGTCCGAACCAGAGCACGGTCGCCCGGGTCTTCTCGGCCATACCGGCGACACGGTAGTCGTCGATGTTGAGCACCGCGACATCGGTCGGCAGCAGGTCGGTCACCATCTCGGTCTTGGTCTGCAGTGTCTTTTCGATGCCGCCGAACTCGCCGGCGTGGGCGAGGCCGACCATGAGCACGACGCCGATGTCGGGGCGAGCCATGCGCACGAGCCGGGTGATCTCGCCGGGCTTGGAGGCACCCATCTCGGCCACCAGATACTCGGTGTCGGGTTCGAGCTTCAGCATGGTGAGAGGCGCACCGACCTCGTTGTTGAACGAGTCGCGCGGCGCGATGGTGGGCCCGCGGCGCTCGAGAATCGTGCGCACCAGGTTCTTCGTGGTGGTCTTGCCGTTCGAGCCGGTGATGCCGACGACCTTCAGCAGACCGAGCTCACGGATGCGCCGCACCACCTCGGTTGCCAGGTCGCCGAGCGCCTGCACCGAGTCGGCTACCACGATCTGCGGAACCGCCAGGTCGTCGAAGACACGCTCGACGATCACGAGTTCAGCGCCGCTTTCGATGGCGGCGGGAACGTAGAGGTGACCGTCACTGAACTCGCCTGGCTTGGCCACGAAGATGCCGCCGGGAACGATCTCGCGCGAATCGGTGTCGACCGTTCCGCCGACAATGGTCGATTCAGACAGGCCCTCCTGCACGGAGTGGTCCCCGAGCACCAGGGTGCCGCCGGTGATACGGGCGACCTCGTCGAGGGTCAGATCAAGCATGTGGTGTTTCCTGCGCTGTCTGTGCGTGCTGCACGCTAGGTGAGCTCTGCACTGTTGGGAGCCAGCCGAATTCGTGCAGCGCGAGCCGCGCATCGTCTCTGGCCGAATAAGGAAGGTGTTCGCCGCCGACCTCGTGGTAATCCTCGTGGCCCGGGCCCGCGTACAGAATGGCGTCGTCGGGCGTTGCGAGACTGAGCGCCTTGCGGAACGCCTCCCGGGGGTCGCCGACCTCGTAGACCTCACGCTCGGGCACGGCCGCCCGGGCCGCGTCGACGAGCACCTTGCGAATCGCAGCCGGGTCTTCGGTGCGCGGGTGAAAGTCGGTGATCACCACGGCATCAGAGAGTCGGGCGGCGATCTGGCCCATCTCTACGCGCTTGCTGGGGTCGCGGTCGCCGTCGGCCCCGAACAGCATGATGATGCGGCCGTCGGTGACCCGCCGCAGCGAGTCGAGCGTGCTGGTAAAGGCATCGGGGCTGTGCCCGTAATCGATGAACACCGCCGGGCCGTCGTTCACGATGCGTTCCGCGCGCCCCGGAATGTAGACCTGAATGCCGCCGTCACGGTCCAGCGCCTGTTTGATGTCGGCGAGCGGGATGCCCGACTCCACCAGCATCACAATGGCCAGTGCGGCGTTCTCGGCCATGTGCCGGCCGAGTACCGGAATCGAGGTGGTGAGGTTCTGGTCATCCGGCCCGCTCAGAATGAACCGGGTCTCATCGACCGTCTCGCGCAGAATCGCGGCGTACCAGTCGGCTGGGCGCCCGGGGTAGGTCGACAGCGTGACGACCGGAATGCCGGCGGTGCGTGCGAGGCGCACTCCCCACTCGGCGTCGTTGATGACGACCCCGCGACGGGCCCGGTCGGGCTGGAACAGCGGCGCCTTCGCCTCGAAATACTTCTGCATCGTGCCGTAGTCGTCGAGGTGGTCGTGGGTCAGGTTGGTGAAACCCACGACGTCGAACACGATGCCGTCGACCCGGTGGCGGGTGAGCGCCTGCGCCGAGACCTCGATGACGACCGCGTCGGCGTCGGCCTCGCGCATCAGAGCGAGCAGGCCGTGCACCTCGGTGGCTTCAGGAGTGGTGAGGGCACTGGTCATAGCGAGGTCGCCGATGCGGCGCTGGGCTGTGGTACTGATGCCGGCGAGAATGCCCAACTGACGCAGAATCGCTTCGAGAATGTACGAGACGCTGGTCTTGCCGTTGGTTCCGGTGACTCCGAAGAGCGTCGGGGCGAAGTCTGCGGTGCCGTACACCCACGCCGAGAGGGCGCCGAGGGATGCCCGGGGGTCGTCGATGACAAGCACGGGTAGCCCGCTTCGGGCCGCAAGGGCCTCACCGCGGGCATCCGTCACGATGGCGACAGCGCCATTGGCCTTGGCCTCGTCGGCGAACTGCGCTCCGTGCGCGCGCAGACCGGCCAGCCCCACATAGAGGTCGCCGGGCTGCACCTGCTTCGACGACAGCGTGATTCCCGTGAGGGTCAGGCCGTCGAGTTTCTCAGCACCGACAGGCACCGCGAGCTCAAAACGCGACACGAGGTCGGTCACCGATCGAGCGTGCGGGTGCGCGGGCCGAAGCGCATTCACCTGCACAGGTCAGCCTCGCCGTCGCCGGCCACAGAGCCGTTCGCACTCGCCGTGATGCTCGGTTTCACCTGGGCTCCTTGGCTTGTTCGATGGGTCTCAATACGACGTGGGGTAGTCCACAGCCGGCACGGTAGACGGCAGCACTCGGTACTTCTGCAGCACCTGCGACATGATCTTCTGAAAGACGGGGGCAGACGCAGAGCCGTCTTCAACTGTAACGGGCTTCATGATGTTGACCGAAACGACGTACTGCGGCGACTCGGCGGGAGCGACGCCTGCGACCGACGTGAGATAGCCGCCACCGTAGGCGCCTTCGCCGTTGCTGACCTCTGCCGTACCGGTCTTCGCGGCGACGTTATAGCCGGGAATCTTCAGCGAATCGGCCGCGTATCCGCCTTCGACGACGCTCTGCATCATGTTCACCGTCTGCTCGGCCGCGCTCGCCGAGACGACCTGCTCGCCCTGGCTGGCCGGCACGTCGGTCACGGTTCCGTCGGACTGCTTGCACCCGGAGACCAGCTGCACGGGCATGCGCACGCCGCCGTTGCCGAGGGTCTGGTAGATGCTCGCGATCTGCGCGGCGGTCGTGGTGACGCCCTGCCCGAACGAGCTGTTGTAGAGGGTCTGCTCGTCCCACTTGTTCGGGTCGCCCAGAATTCCCTCCGACTCGCCCGGGAAGTTGACCTCGGTCGCCTCGCCGAGGTGGAATTTCTTCATGTAGTCGTAGCGCTGCTGCGTGGTGAGCATGGCCGAGAGAATCGAGATTCCGACGTTCGACGATTGCTGGATGACCCCGGTGAGCGTGTAGGGAGCAGGATCGTGCACCTCGGAGTCGGTGATCACCGACCCGCCCGGTGCCGTGTACTTGTAGGGCGTCAACACCTGCGTCGCCGGCGTCGCCTTGCCCGCGTCGATGAGCGCCGCGGCCGACTCGGACTTGAACGTCGACCCGGGTTCGAACGGGTCGCTGAACGCGATTGCGCCCCAGTAGTTCGGGTCGGTTGCGTCGAGGTTGTTCGGGTCTGCCGTGGGGTACTGAGCCACAGCCAAGAGCTTTCCGGTCTTCACCTCTTCGACGACGACGCTGCCCCACTGCGCGCCGGTCGAGCTGACCCGCTGAGCGAGCACCTGCTGCGCGTAGTACTGCAGGTCGCTGTCGATGGTGGTGACCACCGTGCCACCCGTGACGGGCTGCTTGTTGACGACCAGCGTGTTCGGAATGGCGACGCCGTCAGCGCCCTTCTCATAGGTCTGCTCACCGTCAGAACCGGCGAGGCACTGGTTCTCTTCAGCCTCGAGGCCGCCCGTGCCCGTCACCGCTCCGGTGGTATCGGTACCCATGTAGCCCACCAGGTTGCCCGCCACGCTTCCGTTCGGGTACACCCGCTGCGGGTCTGTCTCGTAGTACAGCCACGGAATCTGCAGGGCTTTGACGGCGTTGTACTGGTCGAGGCTCACGTCTTTGATGATGAGTGCGTACGACGAAGTCTTGTCGGCCGTGAGCAAGGCGTACACCGCATCAGCCGTCTGCCCGGTGATCGCTCCGATCTCTGCGGCGGCCTGAACGGGAGTGACGAGCGCCTCAGCGGCTCCCGTCTTCGGGTCGAGTGGAGTGAAATCCGCCACATCGACCGGCGAGGCGGTGATGGTGTATTTGATGACAGTGGTCGCCAGCACCGTGCCGTTCGCATCGACGATGTCGCCACGAGCACCGTAGATCGACAGCGGCACCGAGAGCGTGCTGTAGGCCTGCTGGTTGAGCGAGTCGGCCTGTACGACCTGAATGTCGACCAGGCGCACCACCAGCACGGCGACGATGGCCGTGATCACGATGATGGCGAACGCGATACGGTTTCGTGTCGAGCGGGCAGAAGTCACGAAAGCAGATGCCTTTCGGGTCGTTTCAGTGTTACTGGATGACGGTGGTACTGCATGATCGGGGGTGCTGGATGATCGGCGCGATCGTCACGAAGCATCGCCGTTGTGGCTCAGTGGGTGGTGGGCGACGGGAGGTCACCCTGCCACGGTACTGTCGGATCGGTCGCAGCAGCCGCAGGCGCACCCGGCGTGGTGGCGGCTGGAGTCGTGCCTGCCGCCGTCGCCCCCGCTGCGGTTGCCCCGACTGCGGTTGCCCCCGCTGCGGTTGCGGCAGCCGGAGATGTCGCGGGGGTGGCCGGCGTCGTGGCCGCGGGTGGCACGAGCGACGACTGGCCGCCGGTGAAGGTGCCCGAGCCGGCCGTGGCCGCCTTGGGGGTGCCGAGCACGGCTCCGTCAGACAGACGGAGGTAGACGGGGTTCGAGTTGCTCACCATTCCGAGCGATTGTGCACTCGCGGCCAGGTTCTGCGGAGACGAGAGGCTGTCGAGCTTCTCTTGCAGGTCGGCGTTGCTGCGGTCGATGGTCTTCTGCTGAGTTTGCAGCGACTCGATCTGGTAGGCGCCGTTCGACAGCCCGACGCTCAGCAACAGCTGAGTCACGACGATGGCCATGACCCCGAGAATCACGACGGCGGCGTAAACGAGCTTCGGCTTGCGGCGGCGCAGAACCAGGTCTGAGGCCAGGGTCAGTCGCGAGCGGATGCTCGGGCCGAGCCCGGTCGCGGGAAAGTCGAACGGTTCGGTTGTGGGGTCGTAGGGAGCGGGGTCGTACTCGGCCGGGGCGTATCGGGGTGACGGGGCGACGCTGGTCATGCTGCTCTCACTCGTTCGGCCGCGCGCAGACGCACGGGGGTCGATCGGGGGTTGGCGGCCTTCTCGTCGTCTGTGGCGAGTTCGGCCCCACGAACGAGCAAGCGAAGTCTCGCCTGGTGTTCGGGAAGTTCGACGGGCAGCCCGGGCGGGGTGCTCGATGTCGTCGCGGCGTGCAGGGCGCGCTTGACGATGCGGTCTTCGAGCGATTGGTACGACAGCACGACCATGCGGCCGCCCACGGCGAGGGCCGCGATCGCGGCCGGAATGGCTCGCTCGAGCGCCACGAGCTCTTGGTTGACCTCAATACGCAACGCCTGAAAGACGCGCTTGGCAGGGTGGCCCTGCCGCGAGATCGCCGCCGGGGTGGCCTTCTGAATCAGCTCGACGAACTGCGCCGAACTGGTGAGTGGAGTAGCTGCCCGGCTCTCGACGATGCGCTTGGCATACCGCGACGCCAGTCGCTCTTCGCCGTACTCCCAGAAGATGCGGCGCAGTTCGGCCTCGCTGTAGTCGGCCAGCACCTGCTCGGCCGTCAAATCGGCGGTGCCGTCCATACGCATGTCGAGCGGAGCGTCTTTCGAGTAGGCGAAACCGCGTTCGGCACGATCAAGTTGCATGGACGAGACGCCGAGGTCGAACAGGATGCCCTGCACCTCTGTGTAGCCGAGGCCCCGCAGTGCATCCTGAATCTCGTCGTAGACGCAGTGCACGAGTTTGGCGCGCGCACCGAACGGAGCGAGTCGCTCGGCCGAGAGCTTCAGCGCTTCGGGATCACGATCGAGACCGACCACCGTGAGCTGCGGAAATCGCGTGAGAAAAGCCTCGGTGTGACCGCCGAGGCCGAGCGTCGCGTCGACGAGCACCGCGCCGGGTTCGCCGATGGCGGGCGACAGCAGCTCGACGCTGCGTTCGAGCATGACCGGGGTATGGATCTTGGTGACATCCATGAGGTAAAGGCTCGGTTCGTGATCTCTGATCCCCATCCATTCCTGACCTGGCACCGGGGAAGTGTGTCAGGGCCGAACGGCTGGGAGTCACAGACAACGAACTAGAAGAGCCCGGGAATCACCTCCTCCTCGGTGTCGGCGAACGCGGCTTCTTGTTCGGCCAGGTATGTCTCCCAGGCCTGGGCATCCCAGATCTCGGCTCGGCTGCCCGCGCCGATGACCACGAGCTCGCGCTCGAGACCGGCGTAGGTGCGAAGTGGTGCCGGCACAGTGACCCGGTGCTGGCTGTCGGGGTTTTCCGCACTCGCGCCAGACAAAAAAACGCGGAGGTAGTCACGCGCTTGCTTACTGGTCACGGGAGCTTGGCGGATCTTTTCGTGCAAAGACTCGAACTCGCGGGCACTGAAGACATAGATGCAGTGCTCTTGGCCGCGGGTCATGACGACGCCGTTCGCGAGCTCATCGCGAAACTTCGCGGGAAGAATGATGCGCCCTTTGTCGTCGAGCTTGGGGGCGTACGTGCCAAGAAACATGCAACACTCCCCCTCATTTCCGGCCAGACTGCGGGTGTTCCTCCACTTTACTCCACTTCGCCCCACTTAACAATCATTTTCCTCCACTTCTGCCCCCCGCCCTCCCCTTCAGCCGATTTCGGGCACAAAAAAAGGACCGACCCGAAGGTCAGCCCTTTTCTGTTCAGATCAGTTCTTTGGGTTACTCGTTCTTCTCGTCGCGGTTGTCCCAGCGGTCACCGAGGCGATCCATGAGCCCCGCCTTGTTGCCTGACGACTTCGACCCCGACGACGACGTCTTGGCCTGGCGCGAAGCGGATGCCCGCCCGAGCTTCGAGGGGCGAAGTGCCAGCAGCACGCCGGTGAACATCACCGCGAACCCCAGAATGCCCACGATGGGTGCGTGCAGAATGACCCCGACGATCACGACAGCGAGACCGACGATGGCCAGCAGCACACCGAGAACCAGCGACCCGTAATTCAATCGGCCTCTGCCACCACCGACAGCCGACACGAAATCGGCATCGTTGTGGTAGAGACTGCGCTCCATCTCATCGAGGAGCTTTTGCTCTTGCTCCGAAAGCGGCATTTTCTTCACCTCAGGTTCGGGATCGACCGGCCTGGCGACCTCCTCATGCGGATGCATCGATCGGTCGTCGTACGGCAAATCTTACTGCGCAGTCTGTAGCTAGGCTAGGCGCGTGACAGAAAGTACACACCTGACGAAGCTCGTCGATAATCGCATCGCTGACTTCGTCACAGAACGTGAACCTATTCTCGTCTCTATTGCGCCCGAATTGGCGACTTTCGCCGATTTCTCGCGGGATCTTCTCAGCGGTGGTAAGCGATTCCGCGCCCAGTTCTGTTATTGGGGCTGGCGCAGTGTCTCCGACCTCGATTTTGCGGGTTCGGCCGCCTCATCCGGTGAGGCTTCGGCACGTGCCGAAGCAGAGTTCGCGGCCCTCGTCGAACTCTGCACCGGGCTCGAGTTATTTCACGCCGCGGCGCTCGTTCACGACGACATCATCGACAAATCCGACACCCGGCGCGGCCGGCCCTCGGCACACCGACGATTCGAAACCCTGCACCGCGACAGGGCGTATACCGGCGACGCCGAAGACTACGGCCGGGCGAGCGCCCTGCTGATGGGCGACCTGTTGCTCGCCTGGAGCGAAGAACTGGTGGGGCAGGCGCTCGAGCGACTCGACTCGTCTGCCATCCCCACCCGGCTGGAATTCAACCGCATGCGCACCGAAGTCACGCTAGGGCAGTACCTCGACATTCTCGACGAGAACGCCTGGCCGGTGCTGGCCGAAGAAGAGCTGCTCGGCCGGGCCGAACGCGTGATCGTCTACAAGTCCGCGAAGTACAGCGTCGAGGCGCCGCTCGTGCTCGGCGCGCGACTGCACGGTGCCGACGCTGAGCAGATCGCGGCGCTTCGGGCGTTCGGATTGCCGCTGGGCATCGCGTTTCAGCTGCGGGATGATCTGCTCGGCGTCTTCGGCGACGCGGAACGTACGGGCAAGCCCTCGGGCGACGACCTGCGCGAAGGTAAGCGCACCGTGCTCATCGCGCTCACCCGGCAGACGCTCTCGCCCGGCGCGAAGCGGCTTTTCGACGAGCTGCTCGGCGACCCCGACCTGAATGCGCAGCAGATCTCGATGCTGCAGGCCACCATCTCCGACAGCGGAGCCGCGGATCGGGTCGAGCACCTCATCGCCGCGCACGCCGAAAACGCCCTGCATGTTCTCGCGGCAGCTCCCCTAGCCGAGCCGGCCAAACTGCAACTCGCCACCCTCGCCACTCGCATCACGCAGCGCGACGCCTGACCCGGGCATCCACGATCGAGACCGCCACGTGCGGCCGAGATCCGCGGGTACACGCGCCGATTTCGGCCACCGGTGCCGGTCTCGTGCCCGAGTGGTCAGCCGAGGGCTTGGGCGACGCGGCGAACCTCGGCCTTGCGGCCGGCGCGGAGTGCGTCGATGGGTGCCGCGTCAAGAGAGTCTTCGCGCTCGAGCAGCCACTGCATCATCTCGTCGTTCGAGAATCCGCTGTCGCCGAGCACGATGATGGTGCCCTTCAGTTCGCTGAGCGGCTGGTTGTCGACCAGAAAGGCGTCGGGAACAGACAGAACGCCGTCGCGGCGAACGGCGAGCAGCGAGTGCTCTTCGATGAGCTTTCGCGCCTTGCTCGGGGTTATGCCCAGCCGTTCGGCCAGGTCGTTCAGGGGGAGCCAGGTTCGGGCTGAAGTTGTGTCACTCACAGCACAAGCCTGCCATGCGGGTCGTACCGCAGCACAATCCCTTGCGCAAAATACCGCCGCCCGTCACTCAACGTCTCGATTCGGTAGCGGTATCGGCGCGACGCAGTGTCGATACAGCTTTCCGCTGAGTCGGCAATTTAGACTACGGGCGTGACCAGCGCGCCCACCGATCCGATGCTCGACCGTCTCGTCGACGGCCGATACCAGGTGGTCTCGCGCATCGCCCGAGGCGGCATGGCGACGGTGTACGTGGCGAACGACCTGCGGCTCGACCGCCGGGTCGCCATCAAGATCATGCACGGGCACCTCGCCGACGACGAGGCGTTCCGTCTGCGCTTCGTGCAAGAGGCCCGCTCGGCGGCCCGGCTCGCCCACCCCAACGTGGTTAGCGTTTTCGACCAGGGGCAAGACGACGAGATGGCCTACATGGTCATGGAGTATCTGCCGGGTATGACCCTGCGCGATCTGCTGAAAGACTACGGCCGGCTCACCACCGAGCAGACGCTCGACATCATGGAGGCGGTTCTCGGCGGGCTCGCAGCCGCGCACAAGGCTGGCATCGTGCACCGCGATGTGAAGCCCGAGAACGTGCTGCTCGCCGACGACGGGCGCATCAAGATCGGCGACTTCGGGCTCGCTCGCGCTGCCTCGGCCAACACCGCGACGGGTCAGGCGCTGCTCGGCACCATCGCCTACCTCTCCCCCGAACTCCTGACCCGCGGGGTGGCCGATGCCCGCAGCGACATCTACGCCTCGGGAATCATGATGTACGAGATGCTCGTCGGCGAGCAGCCCTACCAGGGCGAGCAGCCGATGCAGATCGCGTTTCAGCACGCGAACGAGACGGTGCCCGCGCCGAGCGCCAAGAACCCGTCCGTGCCGCCCGAGGTCGACGCGATCGTGCTCTGGGCCACCTCGCGCGACCCGAACGAACGCCCGCACGATGCCAGAGTGCTGCTCGACGAGCTGTTGCATGCCGACACGGCGACCTCGGCATCAATCGCGGCCACTGCGGCCATGCTGCGCACCTCCGTGCTGCCGCCCGCCGGAATAACCGACCCTCGCCCCGACATGACCAAGCGGTACGGCGTGGCCGCGGGCTCGGGTGCCCACGCTGACGACGGGTTCGATACCGAGATCGTGAATGCCGAGACCGAGGTGTTCCGGCCGGCACGGGCGCGGGGGTGGGGCCGTAAGCGCGCCGCAGCTGCTGCGGCCGCGGCGGGTGCCGCCGGTGCGGGGGCGATTGCCGCTGGTGCAGGAGCCGGTACCGCTTCGGCCGGAGTCGGCGCAGCCGGCCAGGCCGGTGCCGCTGACGCGAACGTCGCCGGCATCGTGACGGCCGGAGCGGGCAGCGGATATGCCGGGTCGGCTTCCGCCGGGGCAGGCGTGTTGACTCCCGAAGCGCCGACGGCTGCAGGCATCGTCTCCAGCGATTTCGCCACGACCTACCACGGCAGCGGGTATGGCAGTGCCTCCGGTTCCGCCTCTGGTTCCGCCTCTGCCACGGCCACAGCTCCCCCACCGGTTCGTCTGGCGGGTCCACGAGGCCCCGTAGACACCCTTGCCGCTCGAGGCAAACGCCGCCGCCGCCGCGGCTGGATCATTTTTGCGCTCGTCGTGATCATCGTCGCTGCCGCCGGCGGAACCGGCTGGTACTTCAGCGCCGGCCCCGGCGGGCAGGTCACGGTACCGACGGTCGCCGCCGGCTCGGCCCCGGCCGATGCGGTGGCCGCCCTCACCGCGCTGGGGCTCACGACGACCGAAGCCACCACGAACTCGCCGACGGTTGCGACGGGAACGGTCATCGGCACCGACCCCTCTGGCGGGTCGTCGGTGTTGAACGGTTCGAGCGTGACGGTCATCACCTCGATCGGTCCGGCGCAGCTACCCGTGCCGACGCTGGTAGGGCTTTCAGAGGCCGATGCTACCGCTGCCGCTCAGAACGCACATTTCACCGTCGACGGCGGCGCGAAAGCGACCCAGTTCTCGGCCGACGTGGCGTCAGGGGTGGTGATCGCCGCGCTCGGTGCCGATGGCCAGCCTCTCGGCGCGACGTATGCCGACCAGCAGCCCGTGCACTTCATCGTGTCGCTCGGCGCGATTCCGGGGGTCGACGGCATGTCTGCCGATGCTGCCGCAGCGGCATTGAAGGCCGTCGGGTTGGTGTCGACGGTCGGATCGACGGATTACAGCGACACCGTTGCATCCGGTGCCGTCATCTCGCACCAGGTGCCCGCCGACCCGGTGAACACCGGCGCCACGATCACGCTGCACGTCTCGAAGGGGCCGGAACCCACCGTTCCCGACGTCACCGGAAAGTCGTGGAGCGATGCCAAGCAGACCCTCGCCGCGCAGGGCTTCGCGATCGCGTACAACAACGACGCCTCTGGCAAGGTCGCCGACGCCTTCCCCGCCCTCATCACGGTCTCGGCCACCGACCCCGCCGCGGGCACTCGCGCCCCCGGCGGCACCACCATCACCGTCAGCTTCAACGGCCTGCCCTGACCCGCTGCGCGGGCCCCTGCCTGCGCCGACGTTCGGGCACCCGAGGTTGAGGGCCGCCCAGGTTGCGCAAAAGCACCTGAAACTTGCGGATCAGGTGCTTTTGCGCAACGCCCGGGCGAAACAGGGGCGGGTTAGACCTTGGCGTTGCGGAGTTCTTCGGCCACAAGGAAGGCCAGCTCGAGCGACTGCATGTGATTCAGGCGGGGGTCGCAGAGGGATTCGTAGCGGGTCTCGAGGGTGTGTTCGTCGATGTGCTCCGAGCCGCCGAGGCACTCGGTGACGTCGTCGCCGGTGAGCTCCACGTGGATGCCGCCCGGGTGTGTTCCGACGGCGCGGTGCGCCTCGAAGAAGCCCTTGACCTCGTCGACCACGTCGTCGAAACGACGCGTCTTGTAGCCGTTCGGCGTGGTGAGCCCGTTGCCGTGCATCGGGTCGGTGACCCACAGCGGGGTCGCATCCGACGCCTGCACGGCTTCGAGCAAGGGAGGCAGGGCATCCCGAATCTTGCCCGTTCCCATGCGCGTAATGAATGTCAGACGACCGGGCTCGCGCTCGGGGTCGAGCTTGTCGATGAGCCGCAGCATGTCGTCGACCGAGGTCGACGGGCCGAGCTTCACCCCGATGGGGTTGCGCAGACGCGCCAAGAAGTCGACGTGCGCGCCGTCGAGGTCGCGCGTACGCTCGCCGATCCACTGAAAGTGGCTCGACGTGTTGTACGGCGTTCCCGTGCGGGAGTCGATGCGGGTCATCGGCCGCTCGTAGTCGAACAGCAAGGCCTCATGCGCGGTGTAGAACTCGGTGCGCTTCAGCGCCTCGAAGTCAGCACCGCAGGCGATCATGAAGCGAATGGCGCGGTCGATCTCACGCGCGAGGTCTTCGTAACGCGCGTTCGCCGGGTTCGAGGTGAAGCCCTGGTTCCACTGGTGGACTTCGCGCAGATCGGCGAACCCGCCCTGAGTGAACGCACGGATGAGGTTCAACGTCGAGGCCGACGTGTGGTAGCCGGCTACCAGGCGAGCCGGGTCTGCCGTGCGCGACTCCGGCGTGAAGTCGTAGCCGTTCACGATGTCGCCGCGGTACGCAGGCAGCGTGACACCGTTGCGGGTCTCGGTATCGCTCGAGCGGGGCTTGGCGAACTGGCCCGCCATGCGGCCCATCTTGATGACGGGCATCGAGGCGCCGTACGTCAGCACGACCGCCATCTGCAGCACCGTCTTGATGCGGTTGCGAATCTGGTCGGCCGTGGCCCCGGCGAAGGTCTCGGCGCAGTCGCCGCCTTGCAGCAAGAAGGCGCGACCGGATGCCGCCTCTGCGAGGCGGTCACGCAGGGTATCGACCTCGCCCGCGAAGACGAGCGGCGGCAGCACAGAGAGCTGCGCCGACGCCGCCTCGACCGCGGAACGGTCGGGCCACGAGGGCTGCTGCTTGGCCACCAGTGTGCGCCAATAGTCCAGACCGTCAATCACAGAAGGCTCAGCCTCGATGACACGTTCGGTTAGATCTATCACAGCAACACGTTTTCTGGATTGGGGTGGGTGGGGTGGATGCTCGGGTCAGAGCCGTTCGTGATGAAACCCGACGAAGCGGCGCAAGGCCGCCCGGTTCAGCGTGCGACGCGTGCTCGCTTCTCTTTCACTGAAGTCGCATACACGTCGGAGTATTCCTGCCCGCTGATGCGATGCAGCTCATACATGATCTCATCGGTGATCGAGCGCAAGACGTACCTGTCGGATTCCATGCCCTCGAACCTAGAGAAATCTAGCGGCTCTCCGAACACGATGCCAACCCGCCTGATGCGGATCGGCTGCCCGACGCTCATCACCTTCTCGGTGTCGATCATGGCGACCGGGATGATCGGCACCCCTGCTTCGAGCGCCATCCGCGCGATTCCAGTGCGCCCCCGGTACAGCCGGCCGTCGGGGCTTCGTGTGCCCTCGGGGTAGATGCCGAGCAGGTCGCCGCTGCCTAAGACCTCGAGTCCGGTGTTCAGCGAGGCCTCCGAGGCCTTGCCGCCGGAACGATCGATGGGCAGCTGCCCGGTCGCGGTGAAGAACAACCGCACGAGCCTGCCCTTCAGGCCCTTGCCGGTGAAGTACTCGCTCTTGGCGAGAAAGCTGATGCGGCGATCCATCATCAGAGGCAGAAAAACGGAGTCGGCGAACGAGAGGTGATTGCTGGCCAGAATGGCCCCGCCGGTCTTCGGGATGTTCTCGACCCCACGAGTCCACGGACGAAACAGGGTCTTCACAATCGGCCCTGCGACCAGGTACTTCATGAACCAATAGAACATCGTCGTCTCTCTGCCGTCAGTCGATTGTACTGGGCGTGAAACCGGCCTATGCTCCGTTCGGCGTCGGTGTCGGCGTCGACAACGGTTTGGTGACGGAGCGAGTGGGCCTCGGCCGATCGGGCCTCGTCCGTTTTCGGGCCTCGGCCTTTCTCGGGCCTCGGATCGATTCGGCTCTAGATCGACTCAGCGTAGATGCGGGCCAAGTCGGCCGCGCCCACGACACCGGCGTCGTTCACGAGTTCGGCGATACGGAATTCCGGCTCGGGGTGAAACCCGCGGGCCGGCAGCACGTCGAGATACGCGGCACGAATGGGGTCGAGCAGCAGATCGCCCGCCTGTGCGACTCCCCCGCCGATGACGAACAACTGCGGATCGAGCACCGCGCCGAGACTCGCTGAAGCCTGGCCGAGCCAGTGCCCGAGCGTGCGCAGCGCAAGCAGTGCTCCCGGGTCCCCGGCCTGGATGAGGTCGCTCACGTCGAGCCCGGTGAGCGTTCCGACGCGGCCGCGAACCTCTGCCAGGCCGATGCCGATTCCGCCGGCGTCGGCCAGCTCGTTGGCGGTGCGCAGCAGTGCACGGCCGGAGCCGTACTGCTCGATGCATCCGCGCGCCCCGCAGCCGCACGGCAGCCCGTCGGGCACGACACGCATGTGGCCGAGCTCGGCGGCAGCGCCGAAGCCGCCGCGAAAGAGCTTGTCGCCCGAGACGATGGCGCCGCCGACCCCCGTGCCGATGGTGAGGATGACCATATCGCTCACGAGGCGGCCGGCGCCGAACCGGAACTCGGCCCACCCGGCAGCATTGGCATCGTTCTCGATGATGATGTGCTTGTGCAGGCGCTGCTCGAGCTTCTCGCGAAAAGGCTCGTTGCGCCAGTTGATGTTCGGCGCGTAGTAGACGATCGACTGCGACGCGTCGATGAAGCCGGCGGCCGCGACCCCGACCGCTTCGACCTCTACGCCCTCAGACAGTCGTTCGACCATGGCGACCACGGCGTCTTCGATGAGTTGCGGGTTGCTCGCGGTGGTCGGCTGGCGATCGGCGCGCAGGATATTACCCAGTTCGTCGACGAGCGCGCCCGCGATTTTGGTTCCGCCGATGTCGATTCCGATGGCTTGCACAGTTCATCATTACACGACCGCCCGAGAGTGCCTCAACACGCGCCCGGGTAGACTCAGGGCTAAGAACCGAAGGAGTTTTGCCGTGGACCAGTTCGTCGCCCCCGCCATCGTCGAGGCCGATCCCGAGGCGAATACCACCGATCTGCTGATCAGGCGGGTGGCGCTCGCCCCGAATGAGCCGCTCTTCGCGTTGCCCGCAAAAGACGGTGGCTGGAACGACGTCAGCGGCGCCGAATTCCTCGCCGAAGTGCGCGCTCTGGCCAAGGGCTTGATCGCCGCCGGAATCGAGCCCGGCGACAAGATCGGCCTGATGTGCCGCACCCGCTACGAGTGGACTCTCATCGATTTCGCCACCTGGTTCGCCGGCGCCGTTCTGGTGCCCGTCTACGAGACCTCTTCGCCCTCGCAGGTGCAGTGGGCGCTCAGCGATTCGCAGGCGACTGCTGTCATTCTCGAGACGCCCGACCACTTCGCCCGCTTCGACGAGGCGCACCCCGACCTGCCGCTCATCACCAAGGTGTGGCAGATCGACCTGGGCGACCTGAACAAGCTCGTCGCGGCCGGCGTCGCCGTGACCGACGAAGAAGTCGAGCGCCGGCGCACCCTCGCCAAGGGCAGCGACCTGGCCACGCTCATCTACACCTCGGGAACGATGGGGCGGCCCAAGGGCTGCATTCTGACGCACTCGAACTTCGTGGAGCTCTCCCGCAATGCCGCTGTGAAGCTGGCCGATGTCGTGCACCCGGGCGCATCCACTCTCTTGTTCATCACCACGGCGCACGTGTTCGCCCGGTTCATCGCCATCATCTGCGTGCACGCCGGCGTGAAGGTCGGGCACCAGGCCGATACGAAGCAGCTGCTGCCGGCGCTCGGTTCGTTCCGTCCGACATTCTTGCTGGCCGTGCCGCGCGTGTTCGAGAAGGTCTACAACTCGAGCGAGCAGAAGGCAGAGGGCGATGGGCGTGGCAAGATCTTCCGCGCTGCCGCCGCCGTCGCGATCGCGCACTCCGAGGCTCTGGATGCCGGCAGCATCCCCCTGGGCCTGAAACTCAAGTTCGCCCTCTACGACCGCCTGGTCTACTCGAAACTGCGCACGGCCCTCGGTGGGCGCACGAAGTACGCCGTGTCAGGATCAGCGCCGCTCGGACACCGCCTCGGGCACTTCTACCGCAGCCTCGGCATCACCATCCTCGAGGGCTACGGGCTCACCGAGACCACCGCGCCCGCAACCGTGAACCTCGTCGACCAGTTCAAGATCGACACCGTCGGCCCGCCGCTACCGGGGGTGGGCATCCGTATCGCCGCCGATGGCGAGATTCAGGTCTCGGGCATCAATGTGTTCGCGGGCTACTGGAACAACGAGAAAGCCACCGCAGAGGCCATGGACGGCGAGTGGTTCAAGACCGGCGACCTCGGTTCTCTCGACAGCGACGGCTTCTTGACCATCACGGGGCGCAAGAAAGAGATCATCGTGACGGCCGGCGGCAAGAACGTGGCGCCTGCCGTGCTCGAAGACCCCATTCGCGCGAACCCGCTGGTGGGCCAGGTCATTGTGGTGGGCGACCAGAAGCCGTTCATCTCCGCCCTCGTTACACTCGACACCGAGATGCTGCCGGTGTGGCTCGGCAACAACGGCCAGAAGGCCGACCTCACGCTCGAAGAGGCGTCGCAGAACCCCGCGGTGCTTGCCGAGATTCAGAAGGCGGTGGATGCCGCGAACACCTTAGTCTCGCGCGCCGAGTCGATTCGTAATTTCGTGGTGCTGCCCGTCGACCTCACCGAGGAGTCGGGCCACCTCACGCCGAAGCTCACCATCAAGCGCAACGTCATCGTGAAGGACTACGCCGACACCATCGAGCGCATGTACACGTCGGCGCCGGCTACCGAGACCATCTCACTGCACTGACTCAGCGTTGCCGAACCGCGGCCGCCCACAGCGACCGTTTCGGACGAGACGAGACGAGATGAGGCGCCGCGGCGGTCGCTCTCGTTCGAAACCGTCGCTGTCGTCGCTGTCGTCGCTGGTGGGAGTGGGACGGCGGCGGGGGCGTCAGAACCAGTCGGATTCGCGGACTTGGCGCATGGCGTCGCGACGAGTGTCTTTTTCGAGGCGGTCGAGGTAGAGCAGGCCGTCGAGGTGGTCGGTTTCGTGCTGCAGGGCCTGGGCGAGCACGCCGGTGCCCGAAACCTCGACCTCGTTGCCGTCGAGGTCGGTGCCGACGGCACGCGCGAACGGGTAGCGCTTGGTCTTGAACCAGAGGTTCGGAACCGAAAGGCAGCCCTCGTCCATGAACTCGGGCTCGCCCGAGAGTTCCACGATGCGCGGGTTGAGTAGGTAGCCCAGCTCGTCGTCGACGAAGTAGCTGAAGGCGCGCAGGTTCACGCCGATCTGGGAGGCGGCCACGCCCGCGCGGCCGGGTACCTGCACCGTCTCGAGCAGATCATCCACCAGCCCGCGCACCCGGTCGTCGATCACGCCGATTTCGTCTGAGACGGTCTTGAGCACGGGATCACCGAAGATGCGAATCTCACGCACGGTCATTGTGAAGTTCTCCTGGGGCTGGAATCGGATGCTCCTCCCACGATACTTCGGCACAGCCCCGCGCTTTGCCAGCCCTTGCGGCGCCGAGTTTTCGAAAGGGCCCCCAAAATTCTGTTCTTGGGGGCCTTTTCGCAAACTGGATTGCGTCGGGAGCGCGGGGCGAGGAGACAGGGGCGAGGAAGCTAGGGGCGAGGAGGCTTGGGTTCGACGACGACGAGCAGGTCGCCCGCCTCGACCTGTTGCGTCGTGGGGATGGCGAGGCGGCGTACGGTGCCGGCGACGGAGGTCGTGATGGCGGCCTCCATCTTCATGGCCTCGATGGTGGCGACGGCGTCACCTGCCGCGACGACAGCACCCTCGTCGACCTTGAGCGTGACGACGCCGGAGAACGGTGCGGCCACGTGGCCGGGGCGCGACGTGTCGGCCTTCTCGGCCTGAGTGATCGTGACCTTCACGCTCGTGTCGCGCACCGAGACCGGGCGCAGTTGGCCGTTGAGGATGGCCATGACGTTTCGCATGCCCTTCTCGTCGACGTCGCCGATCGCCTCGAGGCCGACGAACAACTGCACGCCCGGCTCGAGTTCGACGACATGTTCGTCGCCCTGTTCGAGGCCGTAGAGGTAATCCACGGTGTCGACCATGGAGAGGTCGCCGTAGATCTCGCGCTGCTCTTCGAACTGCGCGGTGGGGCCGGGGAACAGCAACCGGTTGAGGGTGTTGCGCCGGTCATCCGACGACCCGTCGAGCAACGCCTTGTCGGCATCGCTCACCTCTGTGACGCCCACCTTCACGTTGCGGCCCGCCAGCACCTTGCTGCGGAACGGCTCTGGCCAGCCGCCTGGCAGGTCGCCGAGCTCGCCCGCCATGAAGCCGATGACAGAGTCGGGAATGTCGTAGTTCTGCGGGTTCTCGGCGAAATCGGCCGGGTCGGCCCCGACCGCGGCGAGGTGCAGAGCGAGGTCGCCGACGACCTTCGACGACGGGGTGACCTTCGGGATGCGGCCGAGAATCTGGTTTGCGGCGGCGTACAGGTCTTCGATCTTCTCGAAGTGGTCTGCGAGGCCGAGAGCGATGGCCTGCTGACGCAGGTTCGAGAGCTGGCCGCCGGGAATCTCGTGCTTGTACACTCGCCCGGTTGGGCCCGGCAGACCGGATTCGAACGGCGCGTACACGTGGCGCACGGCCTCCCAGTACGGCTCGAGGTCGGAGACGGCCTGCAGCGAGATGCCCGTGTCGCGCTCAGTATGAGCGAGAGCGGCGACCAGCGCTGAAGCCGAGGGCTGCGAGGTGGTACCCGCCATCGGCGCGCTGGCCACGTCGACGGCGTCGGCGCCGGCGCGTGATGCGGCGAGCAGAGTGGCGAGTTGACCACCGGCCGTGTCGTGCGTGTGCACGTGCACCGGCACCCCGAAGTTCTCGCGGAACGCCGTCACGAGCTTTTCAGCAGCGTACGGCCGCAGCAGCCCGGCCATGTCTTTGATCGCGAGAATGTGCGCACCCGACGAAACGATGTCTTCGGCGAGCCGCAGGTAGTAGTCGAGCGTATAGAGGTCTTCTGCCGGGTCGAGCAGGTCACCGGTGTAGCAGACCGCGACCTCGGCGATGGTTTTGCCGGTGGCGAGCACCGACTCGATCGCGGGCCGCATCTGGTTCACGTCATTGAGGGCGTCGAAGATGCGAAAGATGTCGATGCCAGTATCAGCGGCCTCGCGAACGAACGCGTCAGTCACCTCGGTGGGGTACGGCGTGTAACCGACCGTGTTGCGGCCGCGCAGCAGCATCTGGATCGCCACGTTCGGCAGGGCCTCGCGCAGCGCCGCGAGGCGCTCCCACGGGTCTTCACCGAGGAAGCGCAGGGCGACGTCATAGGTCGCTCCGCCCCAGGCCTCCATCGAGAACAGCTGCGGGGTGAGCCGTGCCACGTAGGGCGCGACCGCGACCAGGTCTTTTGTGCGAACCCGGGTTGCGAGTAGCGACTGGTGGGCATCCCGCATCGTGGTCTCGGTGACCGCCAGCGCGGTCTGCGACCGGAGTTCGGCCGCGAACCCCACAGGGCCGAGCTCGAGCAGACGCTGACGTGATCCGCTCGGCGCCGGCAGCGACAGGTCGACGACAGGCAGCTTGGCCTCCGGCCCGATCGAGGAGGGGCGCTTGCCGTTGGGCTGGTTCACCGTGACGTCGGCCAGCCAGTTCACGATCTTCGTTCCGCGATCTTTCGACACGTGGGTGGCGAACAGCTGCGGGCGCTCTTCGATGAACGAGGTGCTCAGGTCGCCGGCGACGAACGCCGGGTCGTCGAGCACGGCCTGCAGAAACGGGATGTTCGTCGAGACGCCGCGAATACGAAACTCCGCCAGGGCACGCTTCGAGCGGCGCACCGCGGTGGCGAAGTCACGCCCGCGGCAGGTGAGCTTGGCGAGCATGGAGTCGAAGTGCGGGCTGATCTGGGCACCGGATGCAACCGTTCCGCCGTCGAGCCGAATACCTGCGCCGCCCGGCGAACGGTACGTCGTGATCTTGCCCGTGTCGGGCCGGAACCCGGCGTTCGGGTCTTCGGTCGTGATGCGGCACTGCAGCGCGGCACCACGCAACACGATCGTGTCTTGCGTCAGCCCCAGCTCGGCCAGCGAGCTGCCAGAGGCAATGAGCATCTGCGACTGCACGAGGTCGACGTCGGTGACCTCTTCTGTGACCGTGTGCTCGACCTGAATGCGCGGGTTCATCTCGATGAACACGTGCTCGCCCTTGCGCTCCCCCACGGTATCGACCAAGAACTCCACCGTGCCGGCATTCACGTACCCGATCGACTTGGCGAACTTGATCGCGTCGGCGTGCAGAGCATCGCGCAATTCGTCGCTGATGTTCGGCGCCGGGGCGATCTCGATGACCTTCTGGTTGCGGCGCTGCACCGAGCAATCGCGCTCGAACAGATGCAACGTGGTGCCGTGCGCATCCGCGAGAATCTGCACCTCGATGTGCCGGGGCCGAAGAACCGCCTGCTCCAAGAACATTGTCGGGTCACCGAACGCGCTGTCGGCCTCTCGCATGGCCGCCTCGAGCGCACCCCGCAGATCTGCGGGCGTCTCGACCCGGCGCATGCCGCGCCCGCCACCACCGGCGACGGCCTTGGCGAAGATCGGGAACCCGATCGCCTCCGCCCCCGCGATCAGCTCTTCGATGTCTCGGGTCGCCGGCGTCGACTTGAGCACCGGAACACCGGCCGCGATCGCGTGCTCTTTCGCGGTGACCTTGTTGCCGGCCATCTCGAGCACGTGCTGACCCGGGCCGATGAACGTGATGCCGTTCTCAGCCGCGGCCTTTGCGAGTTCGGGATTCTCCGACAAGAAGCCGTACCCCGGGTAGATCGCGTCGGCGCCCGACTCCTTCGCCACGCGGATGATCTCGCTCACGTCGAGATATGCGCGAACCGGATGCCCGACCTCGCCGATCTGGTAGGCCTCGTCTGCTTTCAGACGGTGCATCGAGTTTCGGTCTTCGTAGGGAAAGACGGCGACCGTCTTCGCACCGAGCTCGTACGCGGCCCGAAATGCACGGATCGCGATTTCACCGCGGTTTGCTACCAGAATCTTCTTGAACATGGAGTCCTTCTGATGGTCGTGCGGCATCGATGCAGCACACAGGCGACAGTTAGGTTCTCCCAGCCTAGTGAAGGTAACGTAGACGATTGTGCATGTACTCAGCGTCAGCTCACTCAAGGGCGGTGTCGGTAAGACGACCGTGACCCTCGGTTTGGCTTCGGCAGCCTTCGCGAAGGGGCTGCGTACGCTTGTCGTCGACCTCGATCCGCAGTCCGATGTCTCGACCGGAATGGACATCAATGTCACGGGCCACCTCAATGTGGCCGACGTTCTCGCGTCGCCGAAAGAGAAGATCGTGCGCGCCGCCATCGCTCCCAGCGGCTGGACCAAAGACCGTGGCGGCACCATCGACGTGATGATCGGTTCTCCGTCTGCGCTCAACTTCGACGGGCCACACCCGTCGATCCGCGACATCTGGAAGCTCGAAGAGGCACTGGCCACCGTCGAAAGCGACTACGACCTCGTTCTCATCGACTGCGCCCCCTCTCTCAACGCGCTGACGCGCACCGCATGGGCCGCGAGTGACCGCGTGACCGTCGTGACCGAGCCCGGGCTGTTCTCCGTGGCCGCCGCCGACCGCGCTCTTCGCGCCATCGAAGAGATTCGCCGGGGGCTCTCACCCCGGCTGCAGCCGCTCGGCATCATCGTCAACCGGGTTCGCTCGCAGTCGCTCGAGCACCAGTTTCGTATCAAAGAGCTGCGCGACATGTTCGGCCCGCTCGTGCTCTCGCCTCAGCTGCCCGAACGTACGTCGCTGCAGCAAGCGCAGGGCGCGGCCAAGCCGCTGCACGTCTGGCCGGGTGAAGGCGCGCAAGAGATGGCGCGCAACTTCGACCTGCTGCTCGAGCGCGTGATGCGCACGGGCCGTCTCGGCGACTACGCCGACCTCGCCGCCAAGAGCTGACGCGACTCGCTCCACCGGGCGCCTCGGCGTCATCACCCCCGTAAGTCTCGCCCCCGTCACGCTCTCCCCGTACCGTCACGCCCGTGAGCCTTCACGCGCTTGCAAATCGTCGAACCTCAGGCGATCCGGCGCGTAGAGCGCACCAGCGGCGCTGAGGCTCGACGAAATTCGAAGCCGGGGGTTAGTCAGGCGATGCGGGCCGCGCGGCGGGCGGCCAGTTCATCCATGGGGTCTGCGATGTCGGTACCCAGCTCGACGAGGCTCGACTCGACCTCACGCAGAACCTTGCCCACGGCGATGCCGAAAACACCCTGACCACGGCTCACGAGGTCGATGACCTCGTCGTTCGACGTGCAGAGGTACACACTCGCGCCGTCGCTCATCAGCGTGGTCTGAGCCAAGTCGGTGACACCGGATTCACGCAGCTGCTCGATGGCGGTGCGAATCTGCTGAAGCGAGATTCCCGTGTCGAGAAGCCGCTTCACCAGCTTGAGAACAAGAATGTCGCGAAACCCGTAGAGCCGCTGCGAACCGGAGCCGGCCGCGCCGCGCACGGTGGGCTCGACGAGGCTGGTGCGTGCCCAGTAGTCGAGCTGGCGATAGGTGATGCCGGCGGCGCGAGCAGCAACGGCACCGCGATACCCGGCAGCATCGTCGAGCTCGGGAAGACCGTCGGTGAAGAGCAGGCCCTGATCGAAACGAGCTTGCTCGTCGTGGACATGCTCATTCATGCGTAACGCCCTTCTGGTTCGGCATTCAGCCGATTTCACTACTTCACCCACGCTAGCGAGCTGACTTGCCCCGGGCAACGACATTCGCCTAAGTGCCCCGGCGTGTCGTCGCTGTGTTCGTGTTGCTGGGTTTCTTCCACTCTACGTGGCCGAGCTCGTTCTAGGGTGCCAACTTCGCCAGCGCCGATCGGATCAGGCTCGTTCGCACCATCTCGAGCTGACCCGAGATCTCGGCGGCTCGTTCGGCGACCTGGGCCCGGCTCGAGACATTGTTGCGGCGCGCGACAGGCACCAGAGCACTCTCGATGAGACCGACCTCTCGATCTGCCGCTGCGCGAAAGCCGCGCAGATGTCGCGGCTCGATACCGACTTTCTGCAACTCCACCAGCGCCTTCAGCACCGCCAGAGCGTCGTCGCCGTACGTTTCGGATGCCGTGACCAACGATGCGCTCACCGCGTCGTTCAGCAGGGCGGCGCTCGCGCGTGCCTCACGCACCAGGTCGTCCCGCGAGTACCGGCGCGCCCCGCCGAGCATCGATGGAGCGCCGGTGAGCGCGGCACCGGGCATCGGCGGATTGAGCCCGGCGTCGACGTCGAGCAGATACTGCTTGATGACGTTCAGCGGCAGGTAGCAGTCTCGCTGCATGGCCAGCACCAACCGCAACCGCTCGACGTCGCCCTCAGAGAATTTGCGATAACCCGAGGGCGTGCGGGCCGGGCTGACCAGCCCGCGCTCTTCGAGAAAGCGCAGCTTCGACGGGCTGACATCGCTGAACTCGGGCTGCAGAAGGGAGAGCACCTGCCCGATGCTGAGCAGGTTGGCCGCTGCGTTGCTGGGGGCGGAACGGGAATGCGGTGCGCGGGCAGAAGACGCCGGCACTAGATTTCTGCGTTCGCCGCCACGTCGCGACGTGAGGGATAGAAGGTGAGCCGGAACTTGCCGACCTGGATCTCTGAACCGTCGCTGAGCAGAGCGTCGTCGATGCGTACACCGTCGAAGTAGGTGCCGTTCAGCGAGCGCAGGTCGCGAACACGAAAAGTCTTGCCGACGCGGGTGAATTCGGCGTGCCGACGAGAGACAGTCACGTCGTCGAGAAAAATGTCGGCGTCGGGGTGCCGGCCGACGGTGGCCGTCGACGTATCGAGCAGAAAACGCGCACCCGCATTCGGCCCGCGCCGCACGATCAGCAGCGCAGAGCCCGACGGCAGAGCTGCAATGGCGTCGAGTTCTTCGCTCGACACGCCGCCTTCGAGGGCGGCGAGCTGCGACGCGAACTCCCCCGTGAGGTTGAGCGTGGTGTCGCTCGACATGCTGTCGAAGGGCCGCGCATGCTGCCCGCCATCGTCTGCCGCACCCGCACGCGTCACATTCGCGCCGGCTTGTTCGGTCTCATCTGACATCGTCGACCCTCCTCACGTCTCCAGAGTAGCCGATTCGGTGGGGGCGCCCACCAGCCTTGTGGGCAACTCCCACGATACGATTTTGATATGAACCCTCTGTTCTGGTGCCTGGTTGTTTTCGCCGTCGTCTGCGTCGTGGTGTGGGTCTTGTCGATGCTGACGAACGAGCATTCCTGGGTCGATCGCATCTGGTCGGTCGTGCCCGTGGTGTACGCCTGGATCTTCGCCGCATCGGCGGGCCTGGGTGATGTGCGCCTCACCGTCGTTGCGACGCTGATCACGCTGTGGGGCATCCGGTTGACCTTCAACTTCGCGCGAAAGGGCGGCTACAAGCGCGGCGGCGAAGACTACCGCTGGCAGATTCTGCGCTCACGGATGCCCGGCTGGCAGTTTCAGGTCCTCAACATCTTCTTCATCACGATCTACCAGAACATCATCTTGCTGCTGATCACCCTGCCGATGCTCACCATGACGGCGAACCCGCGCCCGTTCGGGCCACTCGATGTGATTGCGACCATTGTCTTTGCCGGTTTTCTCATCGGCGAAACCACGGCCGACCAGCAGCAGTGGAACTTTCACCAGCGCAAGAAGGCCGAAATAGCGGCCGGCCGCCAGGCCAATCCGCGCTTTCTGCAGTCGGGGCTCTTCTCGGTGTCACGCCACCCGAACTTCTTCTTCGAACAGGCGCAGTGGTGGGTGTTGTTCTTCTTCGGCGCCATCGCGGCGGGCTCGGTACTGCAGTGGTCGGTCGCCGGCGCCGTGCTGCTCACCGTGCTGTTCATCGGTTCGACCTCGTTCACCGAGAGCATCAGCAAATCGCGCTACCCCGAGTACGCCGACTATCAGGCCAGAACCTCGGCGCTCATTCCGTGGTTTCCGCGGCGCGGTGCGGCAACCCGAACGGCGTGAGGTCAGCAGGTAACGTCACCTAGGTGACTTTCGATCGCTACGGCTCCGACGTTCTCGCCGACTTCTCTCGCCGCCCGGTGCGCCAAGCGGCCCCCAAGCTCGAGGCGACTCTCGACCTCGTGGTCGAAGACATCGGCACGGATTTCTGCGGGTCGGTGACCGCCGTCGACGGCAAGCTGGTGCAGCTCGAAGACCGGCACGGCAAGCGGCGCACGTTTCCGCTCGGCGGGGGTTTTCTGTTCGAGGGGTCGCCGGTCATCCTCGTCGCCCCGGCGAAGAAGGCGCCCACCGGCACCGCCCGTACCGCTTCGGGGTCGGTCAAGGCTCCGGATGCCCGGGCCAGAGTCGCGCGGGCCAGCCGCATTTTCGTCGAGGGCCGGCACGACGCCGAGCTCGTGGAGAAGGTCTGGGGTGACGACCTGCGCGCCGAGGGCGTCGTGGTGGAGTACCTCGAAGGAGTCGACCATCTCGGCGAGGCGCTGCGCGACTTCGCCCCGACGACCGAGCGCCGGGTCGGCGTGCTCGTCGACCACCTCGTGCAGGGTTCGAAAGAGAGCCGCATCGCCGATCAGGTGATGAAGGGCACGTATTCGGGCGCCGTGCTGATCGTCGGGCATCCGTACATCGACGTGTGGCAGTCGGTGAAGCCCGAACGCCTCGGCATCACGGCGTGGCCGAGCGTGCCGCGCAGCATCGAGTGGAAACACGGCATCTGCGAGGCGTTCGGCTGGCCGCACGACGACCAAGCCGATATCGCGGCGGCCTGGCAGCGCATTCTCGGCCGGGTACGCAGCTACACCGACCTCGAGCCCGAGCTCTTGGGCCGGGTCGAGCAGCTGATCGACTTCGTCACCAGTGGCGCAGCCGGCGAGTAGCATCGCGCGTCGCGTCGCATCGCGGAACGGGCCGGCGGCGCGCTACGCCCGGCACGCACCTCGATAATGGTCAGCATGGTTACACCAGTTCTGCTGCTTCTTCGTGAACCCGCCGGCTCCCCCGGCTTCGACCGTCTCGACCCCGGGCAGCCGGTGGCCAGCGCCTTCGACCTCGGCATCACCCGTGGCGACGGCATCTTCGAGACCATCACCGTGATCGACGGCATTCCGCAGGCGCTAGACGCCCACCTCGCCCGCTTCTCACGTTCTGCCGCGCTGCTCGAGTTGCCGGAGCCGCACCAGGCCGCCTGGCGTGAGGCCGTCTTCGCCGCAATCGACGCGCACGACGAGACAATCGAAGCGTTCGTGAAACTGATCTACACCCGCGGAATCGAGGGCGCAGACTCCCCCACCGGGTGGGTCTCGATGCTGCCCAGCGCGGACTTCACGGCGCAACGTACCGACGGCATCGCCGTGGTGCTGCTCGACCGCGGCTATCACAGCACCATCGCGCAGACCTCGCCGTGGCTGCTGCAGGGCGCGAAGACGCTCTCGTACGCCATCAATCGCGCCGCAGCGCGGGAGGCCAACCGTCGGGGCGCCGACGACGTCATCTTCGTAAGCACCGACGGGCTGCTGCTCGAAGGGCCGAGTTCGACGGTGGTTCTGAAGCTCGACGGGCGCATCGTGACGCCCGAGACGACGCTCGGCATTCTGCCGGGCACGACCCAAGAGAGCATCTTCGAGATCGCTCGGGTGAACGGGTATCCGACGGCATACGAGCGGCTGACGCCCGACGACCTGGCGCGAGCGGATGCCGCGTGGCTGGTGTCGAGCGTGCGGAATGCGGCGCCGATCCGCGCCGTCGACGGGCAGGCCCGCGCGGTGGATGCCGAGCTCACGGAGTCGATCAACTCGGGGTTGGCGGCGCGCACGCAGTGAGCGACACGGGCTGGGGCGGCACGGGCGCTGGTGGCACCGGCGACGGCCACGCTGGGGCCGGAGGAGGCGGGGCGCTGCCGACGAAGCGCAGTGGTGCGGTCGCGGAGAGCCGGGCATCCGTTGTCGGGCGCCGAACGTACTCAGTGGTCGATCATGCGGCAACCGGCATCTTCGCCATCGAGGGCGCGACAGCCGGCGTGCTGGCGGGGCTCGACGTGCTCGGGGTGCTCGTGGTCGGCTTCTGCACCGCGCTCGCCGGCGGCGTTCTGCGCGATGTGCTGCTCGGTGATCTTCCGCCGGCGGCATTCCGCTCGCCGTCGCGCATCGTCGTGGCGCTGCTGGCCGCCGCCTTCGCCTGCCTGATTGCCGGCGAGCTGAACGAGGTGCCGACGGGTGTGCTGTCGGTTCTGGATGCCGCCGGACTGGCCTTGTTCGCCGTGACCGGTGCTCAGAAAGCGCTCGACCACCACTCGAACGGTCTGGTCGTCGTGATACTGGGCACGATGACGGCGGTCGGCGGCGGGGTCGTGCGCGATGTGCTGCTCAACCGAGTGCCGCTGGTGCTCAGCGGAGACTTCTACGCCACGGCCGCAGCCGCGGGTGCGTTGGCTGTCTACGTTGCCACCCGAGCGAAGTTTGCGCCGGCCTGGGCGATGAGTGCGGGATTCGCGGTGTGTTTCGTGTTGCGAATCGTCGCGTTAACGTACGGATGGCAGCTGCCGTCGTTTCGGTAACGGCGCTGCCAAGCGAACGAGTGGGCCCGAGGTGCGACTTCGATGTGAAGAACGTCGCACTGGGGGCCCACTCGATGAGGCGAAGCAGCTTCGTTAGGCGGCGGGGCCCTGAATCAGGGTGACCTTTGCGCTTTGTGCGGCGCCGGTGGCGTCGGTGTAGCCGATGGTGATCGAGTCACCGGGCTTGAACGACTTGAGCGTGCTCGTCAGGTCGGATCCTGAAGCGACGGCAGTGCCGTTCACCGCGGTGATCGTGTCACCGGCGACGAGTCCGGCCGAAGCGGCGGGGGTGCCGTCGATGACACCGGCGACGGATGCACCGGCCGTCGTGCTCGAACCGGTGCCCTGGCCGCCGACCCCGAGGCCGGAGGTCGCGGAGCCGACCTCGATGCCCAGGAACGCCGGGTAGCCGATGACGATGGAGTCGGTCGCGGTGCCCGACAGAATCTGCTTGGCGATGCTCAGCGCACTGTTGATCGGAATCGCGAAGCCGGTGACGTTGCTCGAGCCGCTCGAAGCGGCGGTGTCGATGCCGATGACTTCGCCGTCGGAGTCGAGCAGGGGCCCGCCCGAGTCGCCGGCCTCGATGTCGGCCGAGATCTGGAGCATGCCCGTGAGCGTTTCGCTCGCCGCGCTGCCTTCGGCCTCGGTGGTGACCGACTGGTTCAGCGCGTCGACCGTGCCGGCGGCTGCCGACAGGGTGCCCGTTCCGCCCGCGTTACCGACGCCGGTCACATCGTCGCCTGCCGCAACGGAGTTCGAGGTGTCGATCTTCGCCGTGGTGAGACCAGATGCGTCGGCGAGCTTCAAGACGGCGACATCGTGCGTCGCGTCGGTGCCGACCACCGTCGCCGTGTAGGTCTTGCCGGTTTGCCGCACGGTCACGGTGATGCTGGTGGATCCTTCGACGACGTGGTTGTTCGTGAGAATCTCGCCGTCGGAGGTGAGAACGATGCCGGTGCCGGCCGCTGCGGCGCTTTCGTACTTCAGCTCGGTGTTGATCAGAACGACACCGACGGACTGTGCATCCGTTGCGTCGGTGGCGGCCGAGGTGCTGGTGCCGGCGCCCGAGCCGGTCGAACCCGAGCCGGTCGAGCCCGAGCCGGTCGAACCCGACGAACCGGAGCCGCTGCCATAGCCGTAGCCGTTGCTGCCCGAGCCGGGAACGAAGCCGTTGCCGGAACCGGTCGAGCCGCTGCCGGTCGATCCGCTGCTGCCGGAGCCGCCATTGGTGGTACCGGTGGTGCCGTTGTCGATCACCGAGGTGTGCGAGGAGAAGGCGCTGAGGGCGAGCGGCACGCCTGCGGCGAGGGTGGCGCCGACGCTGGCGCCCCCGACCAGGAGTGCGGCGGCTGCGGCGCCGAGGATCAGAAAGGTGCGGGGGCGCCAGACGCGGTCGGAGTGCGTGTGATGGGCCTGCTGGGGCTGCACGGGTGCGGGCTGCTGAGCGTAGGGCTGGCCGGGGTACTGCCGACCGGCGTACTGCTGGCCTGGGTACTGCTGACCTGGGTACTGCTGCTGTGCGTACTGCTGGTCGAGGTTCGGGGTCTGCG
Source organism: Subtercola sp. (assembly GCA_025463765.1). Taxonomy (GTDB): domain Bacteria; phylum Actinomycetota; class Actinomycetes; order Actinomycetales; family Microbacteriaceae; genus Subtercola. Next base: position 38,891 of record JAODBC010000084.1, read on the forward strand.
GGTAGGCCGCTGGCTGTGCGTTGAAGGGCTGGGCGTTCGCGGGCTGGGCGTTCGCGGGCTGCGCGTTCACGGGCTGCGCGTTCACGGGCTGCGCCGGAATCGCGGTCGGTGCGACGGGGGCGACTGGTGCGACGGGAACAACGGGGGCGACCGGGGTCTGAGCGACGTCGGCGACGGGCTCGACCGGCGACGGCTGGTCTGCTGCGGGCTGTGGGGTTTCCATTTCTTCCTCTCGGGGCCCGAAGTGGGCTGAGACAAGACAACGCCCCGAACTTATGAACAAGCTATGTGGTGGTCTGATTTTGTCTGGGAGTCGTCTTTACGACGGCTGAGCATTATTCGCCCGTCTCACTGCACTGTGGGCGTGCCGTTCCGCGCCCGCACAGCCACACGGGCGCCGATTGTCGGCGGTGTTAGCCGGCTCCATTTGATGCAGCTGCCAGGGCAGTTAAGCTGGTTACCGGGCAGACGACAACTCGCACCCGCAGAATTATCGAAGCCACGAGGAGCACCATGACTGACGACTCCACCGCAGAATCGGGCAAGACGCCCGAAAACGTCGACAAAACTGCGCCTGCCATCGAAGACGAAACGACATTCGATGCACCGACATCGACGACAGAAATCGCGACCACCGCAACACCCGGCAGCAGCAGCGCCGTCGTCAGGCCGGTCAACGCGACCGGGTACGTGCTCACGCGGCGCGACCGCACAGCTATGAAGATGGTCGATTGGGCCGTCGGTTTCGGCTCGGCCGAATTCCAGTCGCGCTACAAGCCGGTCAGCGACGAACTCTTCACCCACCACTTCATCGACCCCACCGCCCGGCCCGCGTTCGTGCCGCCGGCCATCGCCAGCGTCGAACAGCTCGACCAGACGAGCGACCCGCTGGAGATCATCCGGGCCCACCTCGGCGTGGTCATCGACGATCGTCAGGCGCGCGACAAGGCCCGGCTCGATGCCCAGACACACTACGAAGAGGCGAGCCGCACGCTCGCCGAGGTCGAGGCCCGTGCCGAACGCCTCGACGCAGAGCTGGCCGAGACCACCGAACGACTGCGGGTCGCCGACGCTGAGATCGTGACGCTGAACGAGCGGCTCGAATCCGAGGTGTCGGGGTTGCACGCCGACTACTCGGCGCGCATCGACGCCCTCAACGCGCAACTCGAGACCGATACCGCCGAACAGCGTCTTGCCCATGAAGGCGAGATCACCCGGCTTCAGGGCGAGCACGCCGCGGCCCTCGCGCTGCTCGCCAGCGCACACGACACAACCGTTGGCTCTCTGACGACAGGTCACGAAACGGCACTCGCCGAGCTGGATGCCCAGCACGCCGCCGAATTGGCCGATGCCGATGCACAGCACGACGAAGCGATCGCCGCGCTGCAGGCCGAGCACGACGAGCGACACAGTGCCGCGGCGCTGCAGCTCGCGGCGGCCGTTGCGGCAGCGGAGCTCACCACACGGCACCTCACCGATGCGCGACTCGAGGCGAGCTCGCTCACCGCCCAGCGTGACCGGGCGATCGCCGAGGCATCGGAATGGCGCAGTCGGCTCGAGCAGGTCGTCGCCGGGCTGGCGGGCACGGCCGATGTCGGCGAGTGGACTGCGGACAACGCTCCGGATGCCCGGCTCATCGGCTACGTCGAACAGACTCAGCTCGAGCTCACCACACAACTCGAGCTCGCGCAGGCCACCCTCGACGAGATCGAAGACGTGGCGACCGCGCAGCTCGTCGACGAGAACGAGACCAGCGACTACGCCATCGGGGCGAACGACGCGGCCGTGCTGGTGCTCAACTCGCTGTACGGCGAGGGTGAGGCTGGGGAGGTCGACGGTTTCGAGGGCGAGGGCGACGACGGGGTCGTCGACCCCGAGGGCGACAGCGGGGTCGACAAGGTCGAAGCAGAGGGCGACGAGCTGGTTGCCGACGGAGCGCAGAGTGACAGCGTGACCGATGAAGCCGACGTCGACGAAGTGACCGAGATCGACAACGCCGATGCCGAGTTCGAGAACGCTCTCGGCGGCGAGGTCGACGTCGATTTCGAAAACCACTTCAACGCGAACACACAGCAGAACCGCGCCTCGTGACGGTGTCGCCGTGACCGAGCTGCTGTCAGCCCGCGTCGACAGCTGGGCGTGGGCGGTTCGGCTGTTCAAGACCCGGTCTGCCGCCACAGCGGCCTGCCGGGCGGGTCATGTGCGGGTGAACGGCGAGCGCGTCAAAGCCGCAACAACGCTTCACGTCGGCGACGAGGTGCGCATTCGAAGCGGCGGGTTCGACCGCATCGTCGAGGTGCGTCGACTCGTGGTGAAGCGCGTTTCAGCGCCTGTCGCCGCGGAGTGTCTTCTCGACCGCACTCCTCCGCCCCCACCGCGCGAGACGGTCGCGCTGGTGGCCCTCCGCGACCGCGGGGCCGGTCGGCCCACCAAACGCGAACGCCGCGAGGTCGACAAACTGCGCGGCCGCTGAGCCGGGCCGGAGCGCGCTCAGGCAGCGGTGATGCGCGCCGGTGCCGAGACAGGCTCGACACGGGCGGCAGCGGCGCGGGCGAGGGTGATGGCCCCGAGCATCCGCTCTCGTAAGGCGTTCGAACGCTCAGCGAAAACCCGCTGTCGGGCCGCGTACTCGGTCTTGCCCTCGCGAGTCTCGATTCGCACGGGTTCGAGGCCGAACGACGAGACGTCGTAGGGCGACGCCTGCATGTCGAGCTGCCGAATGTCGCGGGCCAGCTCGAAGGAGTCGAGCAGCAGTTCTCCGGGCACGATGGGGCCGAGCTTGATGGCCCACTTGTAGACGTCCATACCGGCGTGCAGGCAGCCGGCCTGCTCGGTGTGCTCTTGGGTCTCGCGGGTCGGGCGTTGCGAATTCAGCCCCACCGCGTCGGGCGTGAAGAACCGGAACGCATCGAAGTGGGTGCAGACGATGTGGTTCGTTTCGACCACGTGGTCGGTCTCTTCTGCGCTGAGCCGAAGGGGAATGGATTCGTGCCGCACCTCGCCGTCTTTCACGCGATAAACCATTGCCCACTCGTGCAACCCGAAACAGCCGAACTGCGCCGGCCGTGCTGCTGTGGCACCCAGCAGCCGTTCGATGAACCCGAACGTGGCGCCGCGAGCGGCGAGCAGGGCGGCGGAGTCGACAAAACTGCCACCGCGGGCATGCTCTGCGTACCACTTGTAGGCGTAGCGCTCGGCGTCGGCTCCGTGCTCCAGGATCACGCCGGCGCCCGGGTGGTAGCGACGCAGCAGCGACGGCTTGTAGGGGTAGTACGTGAACAAGAAGTCGTCGACGGCGTGCGTCTCGCCCGTCTGGCGGCGTGCGCGCCAGCCGGCGGTGAGGGCATCCGCGCGGCGCTGGTGCGCCGTTTCGGCCTGCCGCCACTCGGCATCGGGCACGCGCCGCCACTCGGCTTCAGCCACGCGTTCCATCTCCACCGTTCGAGCCTACCCTCGGGCGCCAGAGCACTGGCGACCAGAACGTTGACGACCAGAACGTTGGCGACCAGAGCATTGGCGACCAGAACGTTGGCGACCAGAACGTTGGCGACCAGAGCATTGGCGATCAGGCGACGCGCAGCTCACGCAGAGGGTCACGGGTAGAGGCGACGACGGCCGGAATCACCGACGCCACAACCGCTGTGAGCACGGCGAGATCGGCGACCGCGAAAGTGAAGGTGAACGTCGGCGGCGGATCGCCGGTGAGGGTCAGCACGAGGTCTGCTGCCGTGCATCCGGCGACGGCGCCCAGGCTGCCGAGCAGGGCGACCTGGGTCAGCAGCAGCGTGACGATGAGGGAACGTGATGCGCCGAGTGCGCGCCGCCGACCGAAGTCTCGCCGGCGTAACAGCACCAGGGCGTAGACGACGGCCGTTACGAGAACGGATCCGACGCCGAACACCAGCAGCGTCAACGACCGGCTGAAGTCGCCGAGCTGCGACTGCACGGCCGCGCTCAGCGCCGCGAGCTGCTCGCTCGTCGTCACGGTGACCTTGCTGCGGTCGAGCACCGCCAGCTCTGACTCGACGAGTGCCGTGACGGGGACGACCTGGGCGCTGGTGGCCGCGACGACCACGAGCACGCTGACGGGCAGCGGATGCTCGGCGTCGGCCACCGCCGGAACGACGACCACCGGATCGAGCATCTCGAGGCCGGGTGGCAACGCCGTCGTCTGGTCGACGAGGTATTCGGCACTCGAGGCGACCGAGACCACGCTTCCGACGCCGTCGGCGAGCCCGAGTGCTCGTGCGGCGGCTGGCGACGCGATGGCGCGCGGGGCGCGCGCTGTCGCGGTCGCAGTCGCAGTCGCAGTCTCAGTCTCAGTCTCAGTCGCGGTCGCGGTTGCGATTGCGGTTGCGGTTGCGGTTGCGGTCGAATATTGCTGACGGAGCGCCACCCGCGTGCCACCCGCGACGAGGGCGTTGCGCACGTCGTCGGCAGGGCCGAAAGCGGTCACCGACGAGATCTGTGTCGCGTAGGCCAGCCGACCGAGCACCGAGGTGTCGAGACCCGAAGACTCGGGCGCACGCACGACGATCGAGCGGGTATTTTCGCTGTCGATGCTCGTGACGATGGCGTTCTGCGCCCCGACCGCCCGGCCGGTGGTCAACACCACCACCGCGCACAGCACCGCCACGATCGTCACGGCCACTGCCGAGGTCACCCGTGCGGCCAACGCCGCCGCGGCCGCCTCCCGCAGCAGCGCCGCGCCCTGTCGCCACCGGATACGCGGCGATGCGCCCCGCCGCGGCACCGCCTGCCCGCGTGTCTCCTCGCCACTGCCGGCGGCCGCCGAACCCCGGATCCGGCCGGGTGCCGGGTAGTCACACCCGGCCGAATCCGCAGTTCGGCGCCTTACCGCGTGGGCTCCGGTCTTTTCGTGGCTCACAACGTCACGCGCCGATCGCACTCGCCGACCACGGCCGCGTCGTGCGTCGCAATCAGCACGGCCGCGCCCACGGCGGCACGCTCCCGCAGCGCGTCGAAGACCACCGCAGCGGATGCCCGGTCGAGGTTGCCCGTCGGCTCATCCGCGAGCACGATCGACGGTTCGTTCATCAGGGCACGGCAGAGTGCGATGCGCTGAGCCTGCCCGCCTGAGATCTGACCGGGACGCGATTTCGCCCGCTTCTGCACGCCGAATCGTTCGAGCAATCGGTGTGCTCGCTCGACGGATCGGCGCCGATCGACGCCCCGGTAGAGGCTCGTCTCGACGACGTTGTCGACAATGCTGCGGGTGGAGTCGAGGGCCGCATCTTGAAAGACGAAGCCGAGCCGCGTGGCGCGCAGCCGCGCTCGGTCGGCATCGCCGAGGGCGGAGGTCGGGCATCCATTCACCAGAATCTCGCCCGCCGTCGGTCGCACCATGAGGCCGAGCAGGTAGAGCAGCGTCGACTTTCCGCGACCTGACGGGCCGGTGAGGGCGACGATCTCGCCCGGATGCACGGCCAGGTCGATGTCGGCGAGAACGGGCGCTGCGCGGTCGTAGCGAAATGACAGGCCGCGAGCCTCGAGGGCGATCATCACGGAGCCCCCGAATCGTTCGGTGCCGCCGGTGCCGGCGGTGCCGCCGGTGCCTCGGGTTCGGCCGGTGCCGCCGGGTGCGCCTGGGCAGCTGACGCCGACGCCGCAACACGAATCGAAAGCCCCGCCTCCACCCCGGTCACGACCGACTGGCCCGCAGCCTCGGCCTCGACGGTGACCGGATGCGCGACCCCGTCAGCGTCGACCACGATGACCCGCTCGGCGGCATCCGTCTGCACAGCGGCCGACGGCACGACGACGCCGTGCACCGGCTCCACGGTGACCACCCGAGACACGAAGAGGGTCTGACCGTCGACGGCGACCGCATCACAGTGCGCGCCGCAGATCGGTGCGCCTGCGCCACCCGTATCGGCACCACCACTCGCCGCCTCGAGCGAGATCACCACGGTGCCCGTCGACGTCTCGCTTCGCCCCGCCGCGACCGCATTCCAGGTGTCGCCCGCCCCGTCGTCGATGACCACACGAGTGCCGGTCGAAACCTGCTGCGACTGCGCTTCACTCACCGGCAGGGTGAAGACTGGCGCGGCACCGAGCCACGACACCGCCGCCTCTCCGCCCGAGAGCGTTTCTCCGCGGTGCACCACATCGGGTGTGAGCACCAACCGCGCCGGCAGCTCGGGCACGAACACCACGTCGCCGAACGCCACCTCACCCGACGCCCCCGTGCCCGTAGCCCCCGTACCCGTATCGCCCGTGCCCGTAACCCCGATGCCCATCGACCGCTGCCACTGGATGATCGCGGCAACCGTCGACTTCCCCACCCTGCCGTCGGCCGCTCCCGAGTAGAAACCGCGCGCCGCGAGCATCGTCTGAAGCTGGGCGACATCGTCTCCGGTGTCACCGGCGGAGATGGCACGATAGGCCGGCACCGCTCCTTGAACGGCCACCACCGGTCGTAGGTTCACGGAATACAGCCGGTCGCCGCTCGAGATGAGCTGACCCGGCTGCGCATCGACCGTCGTCACCACGCCCGCCGCTTCGTTCGTGCCGACGGGGCTGACGTTCCAGCTGGCGGCGGCGTTCAGCGTGAGGTGAGCCCCGACGTCACCGTCGGCCGCCGTCACGAGCGAGTACCCGTCAGCAGTCGGCACGCCGGGCGCCGGCGACAGGATGACCGTGAACGCCCACCCCGCACAGGCCGCCGTCACGACTAGCGCCGCAACGCCGATCGTGACGACCGCCCGTGGCAGCCGCAGCTTTCGTGGGCTCACGACCCGACGGCCCCTGCCCGCCGGATGATCGACGCCAGCACCCAGACCGTTTCGCTTTCGAGCCGACCCACCTCGTCGAGCACCCGCTTGTCGAAGCGGCCCAGCCGAACGCCTGCCTCGGCGCACGCCAGAACGAGCGGATCAGACCCGCGCAGGCGTTCGCTGAGAACCGCACGACGGGTGTCGGCGAGCGTTTCGAAAGGGCCGTTCGTCATCGCCTAGAACGATCCGTTCGCGCAGGAGAAGGCGTGGCCGGTCTCGGTACCAGAGGGGTAGCTGATCTGCATGGTGACGACGCCGTTGCCGTACGAGAACCGATGGAAGCCAGACCCGAAGGTCTGACTGCCCCAGGCGACACCGTTCGCCTGGTGGTAGTGCACGCTGGTCGCGTTGACATAGGCAGTGGATGCGGCGGCGGGGCCGCCGAACCCGCAGATCTGCGAACCGATGTCTGTCGATGCCGAGGCACCGAGGGCGCGCTGCCCAGAACCAGCCCGCCGGCCAGCACGGCCGCCGCGATAGACGCGGGAATGACCTTCATGTGTTGTTCCTTTCACACCCCGGATTCGCGTTGACCTGAAGCCATTTCAGTGCGATCCTGGTGGTGATGAATCCTCACTATATGCCTCATGCTTTTCGACCACAACCCCGTTCGGGGGGAGCGCCGACGCGCTCCCGTCGCGGCCTCCGGATGCCCGGGGCCGCGGCACTGGCGGCCGTTCTCCTCGCCGCGACTGTCACCGGGTGCGCCGGCTCCGAGATCAGTGCAGCACCCACGGCTGACACTCGAGCATCCACTTCGCCCGCGCTCAGCCAGTCGCCCGTCGCCGATGCGCTGTACCGCTGCCTGATCGCGCGCGGCTGGCAGGTCACACTCACCGACGACGGGGCCGTGCAGGCCTCGAGCGACACGATTCCGAAGGAGCAGTACCAGCTCTACCTCAGCGACACATGGGCCTGCAACAGCCAGGTCGCCGCACAGTTTCCGGTCGACGACAACCAGAAACATCTGCTCTACGCGGCCGAGCTGGCCGAGCGCACCTGTTTGCAGCAGCACGGCTACCAGGTCGACGACCCGCCGAGCCTGCAGCAGTTTCTCGACGACTACGACTCGAAACCGTGGTCGGCTATGGCCTCGTCAGAGCTGGCGACGCTCGCCCAGACCATGTCAGACGCCGACTGGAAGGCCATCAATCAGTCGTGCCCGCAACCAGTTCCAGGGGCTCTGCGCTAGCTGCTCTTGAGCGCGACACCCTTGGCGTTCAAGAAATCGATGTGATCGTGCGTACAAGTGTCATCGAACGGGGCGAAGTTCGTGACCGAGACCGAACCGCGGCACTCGGCCTGGCCGAGACCGCTGCCGGGGGGCACCAGGGGGTCGAGCAGGGCGATGAGCTTGAGCGAATCCGCATCGCCGCCGGTGAGCCCGTGACCGTTGAGAATGTAGAAGTCCACAGCGTGACCGCCGCCGTCGGTGTAGTGCGCAGAAGCGGTTCCTGCGCCCTCGATCTGGCCGGTGCACTTGCGGTTGATGTCGCTGATGCCGACCTTCGAGAAGTTGTCGACCGCCACCTTGATGGCCTGCAGAACGCGATAGTCGACACCGCAGTTCGGCACCACGACGCCGTTCGCTAGGTTCTGGATCTCGACGATGTGGTTCGGCACCGATCCGACCAGCTTGCCTGAGGCGACGTCGGCCATCAGTTCGGCAGCAAGGGCCTGCACGGTGGGTGAGACGGTGGTGCCCGTAGTGGAATCCATCGAGGCGATGTCGCCCGTGGAGGTGTACCCGTCGCGAGGCGCGTCTTGAATGGTGCCGGCGCTGCCGACGGTCAGGCTCTGGATGCCCATCTCGGCTGAGGCAGAAGAATGCGTGTTGCCGAGCACACCCAGATCGGAGTACGCGTAGGCCGGAAGAGCGAAGGTGGCGACGAGACCGGCAGTTGCCACCATGACGATCGTATTGACGATGGTGCGCTTACGGGCTTTCGGATGCGTCGAAGTGGCCCGAGACGAGGCGCGCCTTCGATGCGGCAGCACACGCCGTTTGCCAGGCGCTGCCACCGATGACGAGGCCGCACGGGGCGTTGCGATCTCGGGCGTGCGATCGAAGGTCAGAGAGCTGACGCTCGTCACGACGGGAGCCTCGTTCAGCACGGAAGCGTCGGCTTGGGCCTGAAGCACAGCATCGATCGGCTGAGGCTCTGCCTTCGAGGCGACAACGGCGATCTGCTCGGTGACCGCATCGTCGACGAAGGCGTTGTTACGAGCGTCGCTCGCCTCATACACGTCGTGCTGCGGCTCTTCGGCGAGCAGGTGAGCGGGAACCGGTTCGTCGACATCGATCGCGGGAACGAACGTCTTCGACTGCGAAGACACGATGAGCGCTGGGTCGACCTCGGCAGCCGCGGATGTCGTTTCGGCGACGGTACTATCGACGACCTGCTGCTGCGCGTTCGCCATGTCGGCGATCTGCTGGGCGAAGAGCGACTTCGAAACAGTTCGCGGCGCTGGAACAACGGGCGGCACCGGCGTGGCCGCCAGCGGAACGACGGGTTCTACTGGGGCAGAAGCAGCGAGCGCCTTGGCGAGCTCACGATCGCGGCGCTGACGACGAGATTCCACCACGGGCAGAGCTTCGGAGGCGGCTTCGCGCTGACGAAGCTCCCGCCGGCTGAGTGGTGAGGCGGCACTCTGGGCTGAAGCCCCATTGAGTGGGGAAGCAGCACTGTGCTGCGCGTCAACACCGAGCGGCGCGATGACGATGGGAAGGTCGAACGTGGATTTCGGGCCGGTCGCCTGGTCGCCTTCGGCGCCTGGTGCTCTGCTCGAATGCGTCACGTTTCGTATTCCTCCGGCACTCTCGGTGCCCACAGGCCAGCGTGTTTCACTGGCCCGACGACCGGGTAAAAGCGCGCCCGATCAGCCATCTTGTTCTTCGGGTGAACAAGGCGACTTGTCGAGGTTATCCTTTCGTTACCAATTTGTCACATCCATGCGTAAACATTCAGCCTTTTTTGTGGTCGTGTTGTGCACGTTAACACAGGGGCCTAAACGAAGCGGATGCCCGCCTGCAATCGTGATCGCAGATCGAAGATCCGGTCGATCGACTCACCTTCGGAACCACCCAGCCCGTTGCGCAGCAGCTGCGGCAGAACCGACCGCCGAATCACCACAGCGCCCGCCAGCCGCCCCCGCTCCACTTGTTCGAATGGCGCCGCGAGGTCGTCGTCGGGCACCACGATCACCACGGCGCTGAACCGCACCCCGAGCCCCCGACCGAGGGCGCGAGCGTTCGTGGCGAGGGTGCGCAGCGGCTCGTCTTCGTCGCCGATCGCCTCCCCCACGAGCTCGTTCTTCGACAGCCGCACAGGGCTCCCCCAGTCATACGATTGCAGGGCGAAGACGCCGCCGGGCCCGAGCACGACGTGGTCGACGTTCTGCCCGGTCTTCGCGACGGCGACGTTGTTCCACACCGTGAACCCGATGCCGAGGGTCGACACGATGCGGGCCGTCTCTTCTTCGGCCATCGCCTTGGCGAGCCAGCGCCTGACCTCGCGCGGCGCCGACCGTACCAATGCGGGGTCGTACGGGTCTTTCAGCTCGACACCGCGCCCTACCCACTCGCGCATCAGCCGCAAGAAGTGCTCCCGCTCTTCGCCGCCCGGGTGGCCGTACGATCGGGCCTTCGGCGACGCACCCTGGCCGCGGCCGGCGGATGCCCGGCTGCCGCCCGCGAAAGACGAACCCCGGGCATCCGGAGCCGTGACCCGCGCGCCCACCCCTGAATCGTAGGCGGCCCGCTCGGCCGGAGTACCCACCAGCTCCCACGCGTCTTGCACGGCCTGGAACAGCACGGCACTGCCCCCCGTGTCGGGATGCGTCTCGCGCAAGCGCAGCCGGTACGCGCGACGCAGCTCGTCGTCAGACGACCCAGGGCTGACGCCAAGAACTTCGTATGGTGAGCGCGACGCGAAACTGCCGTTCATACCTGCGGGGTCTCGCTTTCGAGAAGAGGGTGCGCACGAGCACGGGTGGTGCCGGGCGCAGATTCAGGTGACGCAACGATAGCGCCCCAACCTTGAAGCCTGACGAATACCGTACCGAACTACGACGACGGCTGTGCCGCGGCCAGCGGCAGGGCCGTCGACGCAATCGCTGAATCTGGCAGCAGATGCCCCAGCGCTAATTCTTGACAACGCGGCGAGCGCGAGTATATTTGCCCTATCAGTTATAGAACCGATGGGTTATGGATGCCACACGATCAGCTCGACTCCGTTTTCTCTGCCCTCGCCGACCCGACCCGGCGCGCGATACTGCAGCGCCTCACCCTCGGCGATGCGACGGTCGCACAACTGGGCGAGCCGTTCGCCGTGAGCCAGCCGGCCATCTCGAAACACCTCAAAGTGCTCGAGCAGGCCGGCCTGGTGTCTCGCACCCGCGTGGCGACGTCTCGGCTGAGTCACCTCGAAGCGCAACCGCTGAAGGAGGCGACAGCGTGGATGCAGCGATACAAGAAGTACTGGAACGAGAGCTTCGACAAACTCGACAGCGCACTGGCGACGTTTCAGGCGACGAGCCCGCAGCCCGCGGCCGATCGACAGAACACCGAACCGAAAGCAGCAGACCATGAGTGACGCCCGCCCCGCCGAGATCGCCGACACCGACGTCTACATCACGCGCATGTTCGCTGCCCCGCGCGACCTCGTTTTTCGGTTCTTCACCGAGCCGGAGCACCTCGCCTCCTGGTTCGGCCCCACCGGATTCTCGGTTCCGATCGAGAGCGTCGAGGTCGACCCGCGCGTGGGCGGCCGCTGGAACCTCAGCATGGTCGACGACGCGACCGGGGAGTCCTACCCCATTCACGGCGAGATCGTCGAATTCGACCCGCCCGAACGCATCGTGGTCGCGATGAACGCGCAGAGCGATCTCGGCCCGCTCGAGAAGATCACCCTGCGGCTGCAGTTTCACGACCACGGCGACCGCACCCGCCTGACTCTTCACCAGGGCCCGTTCACTGCTATCGAACGCCAGCACACCGAGGGAGGGTGGGTGCTCTCGTTCGCCAAACTCGACTCGCTCTTCGCGACTTTCGCGGATGAGACGGGCCAGAAGTGACCATCGACCAGAACAGCGCCGGTACGCGGTTCGTGCCGGCGCGGCCGCTTGCGAAAGCACTCGCTGACCGGTTCACGGTGTACCTTTACGACCGTCGAGCGCGCGACGAGAGGCGAGGGCAGCCGCGATCACCTCGACACCCTCGCCGAATCGTTCGGGATGAGGCCCCGAGAAGTTGAGCCGCACGAACGACCCGGGCGGCTCGGCCGGGTACCACTCGGCACCGGGCGCCATCGACACTCCTTTGCTGAGGCACTCGGCCACCAGCCGGGCGACATCCACGCCGTCGTCGAAGCGCAGCCAGAGATTCAGCCCGCCCTTCGGCAGATGCGTCAGCGTCTCGGCGCCGAGGTGCTCCACGACATAGCCGGCGAGCGTGTCGCGACGTACACGCAAGCTTTCCCGCAGCCGCACGAGATGCGAACGCCAGCCCGGGTCGGTGACCACATCGAGTGCCGCCGCCTGCAGCGATCCGCTCACGTAGAGGTCGGTCACCGTGCGGTCGACCTGAATACGCGCCAAAGCCGGCCCGCGAGCGATGACCGCTCCCACCCGCAGTGACGGCGAGACACTCTTGCTCAGCGACCGCAGGTAGACCACGTGACCGTCGGTGTCGTGCCAGATGAGCGGCCGAACCTGTGCATCGATACCGAAGTCGTGCGCCCAGTCGTCTTCGATGAGAAACGCCTTGCGAGCGCGGATCACGTCGAGCAGGCTCGCCGCCTCCGCCGCCGTCCACAGTGCGCCGGTAGGGTTCGCGAAGTGCGGCTGCGCATAGAACAGCCGCGCACCCGAGGTCTCGAGCGCCTCGTCGAGCTCGGCGGCTCGAGGGGCCTGCGACCCACGCGCGATCGGCACGATCACGAGGCCCGCCTGGCGAGCGGCCGCAATAGCGCCCCAGTACGTGGGCGACTCCATGACGATCGCGTCGCCCGGCTGGGCCAACGCCCGAAAGACGGAGATCAACGCGCTCTGGCTGCCCGGCACCACGATGGTGTCGTCGCTTGAGATTCCGGATGCCCGGGCGGCTGTATTGGCATCGATCTCGTTGGCGAAGTACGCGCGGAGTTCTGGCATGCCCCCGAGCAGCGGTCTGTCGATGTCTGGGCTGCGGCGGGCCGCTCGGCCGAGAGCCTGCCGAATCAGCCGCTGCGGCAGCAGCCCCTCGCTCGGGTAGGCGCTGTGCATGGCGATCGGAACAGTGGAGTCGAGCGACATAGCGGTGCCGACGACGCTGTGGCCGGTGCGCATCGAACCGAGCGCCGTGGTCTGCCACGAGAAGTCGGAACGAGTGATGGTGGGGCGTGCCGAGACGAAGGTTCCAGTGCCGGGGCGCGTTTCGATGAGGCCGGCCGCCGCGAGCCGTTGCATCGCGTTCTGAACGGTGAGCGGGCTCACCGCGAACTGCGACACGAGCGCGCGAGTCGACGGTAGGCGATCGCCCGCCGCACCGGCCGCGACGAGCGCACGGAGGTGGCGCTCGATCTCCGTAGTGCTATCGTTGCTCATGAAAGAAGACAGTAGCGCTATCGATTCCTCGACGCCAGTGGTATCGGCGCCGGCGCCCGGCACGGCTGAGCAACCTGCTGATGCCGCGAGTGATCGCCCGCGGGCATCCGCTGGTCTGGTATTCGGTTTTCTCGGCGTGCTGTCGTTCTCGTTCACGCTGCCGTTCACCCGGGTGGCCGTGGAGTCGCTCGATCCGCTGTTCGTCGGGGCAGGGCGCGCGGTCGTCGCGGCGGTACTGTCGCTGATCGTGCTGCTGATCATCCGGCCGCGCCTTCCCCGAAGCTGGCAATGGCTGCGACTCGGGGTGGTCGCTGCAGGGGTCGTCGCGGGCTTTCCGCTGCTCACCAGCTTCGCCATGCAGACCACACCGGCCTCGCACGGCGCCGTCGTCATCGGGGTGCTGCCCGCAGCAACCGCTGTCGTCGCCGTGCTGCGCGGTGGTGAGCGGCCGAGCCGAGCGTTCTGGGTCGCGAGCATCGCCGGGCTGCTGGCTGTCGTCGCCTTCGTCGCCATCAGCGATGGCGGGCTCACCGGGCTGCAGCCGTCAGACCTGCTGCTGCTCGGGGCGGTCGTTCTCGCTGCCGTCGGCTATGCGGAGGGCGCACTGCTCGCTCGAGAGCTCGGCTCGTGGCAGATCATCTGCTGGGCGCTGGTGATCGGTCTGCCCGTCATGCTGCCTCTTGCGCTGATCGGGGCGTCGCACCTTTCACCCACCGCCTCGCTCGGCGGCGCACCTGAGGCGTGGCTTGCCTTCGCCTATGTGAGCGTGATCAGCCAGTTCGTGGGCTTCTTCGTGTGGTACCGGGGTCTCGCGATCGGCCCCATCGCCCGCGTCAGTCAAGTGCAATTGCTTCAGCCTGTGCTCACCCTCGTCTGGGCCGCGCTGCTGTTCGGCGAACACCTCGACCCGCTCGTCATCGTCGCGGCCGCCGTCGTGATCGCCTGCGCGGGCCTCGCCGTTCGAGCCCGCATTGTCAACCCCGTTACCCCGAGGGGAGGCGAGCGTACCGTCAAAAGATGACCGATACAGACACCAGCCACGAAGAAGACCTGAAGAACCTTGCCGAGCTGATCAAGAAGGCGCATGTCGCATTGTTGACGACCGTCACCGGGTCGGGAGACCTGCACTCGCGACCGCTCGCCATCAAAGAAGAAGAGTTCGACGGCACCCTCTGGTTCTTCACGCAAGACCCGAGTGCGAAGACCGCGAACATTCGCGACAACCCTCAGGTGAACGTCTCAATGGAAGCCGGAAAGGGCTGGGTTTCGCTAGCGGGTACGGCAAGCATCGTGCGCGACGCCGCGAAGATCGATGAACTCTGGGACACGTCGGCAGAGGCGTGGTTCCCGCAGGGCCGCGAAGACCCGACCGTTGCCCTGATAAAAATCGATGCGACCTCCGCCGAGTACTGGAGTACGAGCGAGCCGGCCGCCATCACGCTGTTCAAAGTTGCTCGCGCCGCCGTGACCGGTGGTCAGCCCGACGTCGGCGAGTCGCACACCGTCGAGCTCTGAACTTTCGAGCCGTGAACCGACGAGCTGTGAACCGGCGAGCTCTGAGTCGACAAGCTCTGAGTCGACGAGCCCTGAGTCGGTCGACGAGCCCTCTTTCGACGAGCCCTGAGTCGACGAGCCCTGACCGTCGAACCCTGAACCGACGCCCGGCGGCGTGCTACTGCGAACAGTGCGCCGCCGGAGCGTCTTCACCGAGGAGAGTGACTTCATGAACCGCATCACCGCTCTGGAGCCCGGCGAGGTGTTCGTGTTCGGCTCGAACGCCGGCGGCCTGCACGGCGGCGGCGCGGCCCGCACCGCCTACGAGAAGTTCGGCGCAGTCTGGGGTCAGGCCAACGGGCTCCAGGGCCAGAGTTACGGAATCGACACCATGAGCGGGCTCAACACCCTGGGCACCGAAGTCGCCACCTTTCTCGACTTCGCCCGCGAACATCCGCAGCTCACCTTTCTCGTCACCGAGATCGGCTGCGGCATCGCCGGATACCGCCCGGAGCAGATCGCCCCGTTCTTCAGCGAGGTGCCCGCGAACGTGCAATTGCCTGCGAGCTTCGTGAGGTGAGGTTGGCGCTGATTTTTGTGCACTGAGTCTTGTGCACTGAGTTTTGTGCACTGAGTTTTGTGCACTGATCGTAGAGCTCCGAGCTTCCGCCCCAGCTAGGCGCCTACTGCGTCGCGATGACCGCCGATGCCCACACGTCGCGCGAGGCGGTCTGCATACTGGCATCGTCGGCGCAGCTGATCTGCACGGCCAGCCCGTAATCGAGCGCCGTGAAAGCCCGCGCGACGGTGGCACCCTGCGTACCGTCGGCTCCAGACCAGCCCATCGTGCGCACGTCGACCGTCGAGCTGCTGTACAGGCTGCCCTGAATCAGCGCTCCGCTGTCTGCGAATTTCGCCACGTCTGAATAGCTTGCGTTCTGCAGCATGGCGAGCAAGTTATCGCTGGTCGCTTGGTCGTCGCCCTTGACCACTTGCACGCTGTTGAGCGGTGTCTTCGAGAAATCGACGGTGCACTTACCGTCGGCCGAGGTGTACTGAGAGTCGCCGTCTCCCCAGTCTTTTTTCGACTCGGTGAAACCAGGCTGGTGTGAAAAATCGTCGGTGAAGGCGATATCGCTCGTGGGGTCGAGGCTCTGCCCGGCCTCGAAGGTGAGATCGGGCGCCGGCGCGAGCGCCGAGATTCCAGGTAGCGCGCGAAAGCCGCCCGAGAGCGCCACCACGAGCACGACGCACAGGCCCGCGATTCCCGCCGCAACGCCGACGTAGCCGATGACGAGGCCCGCGACGGCGAGCCCGCGCCCCTGCTCTGGGCGCCCCTGCGCGGTGCGCCGCTTGATCTGCGACAGGGCGATGTGGCCGGTGACGACCGCAGCGACCGACACGAAAAACGCACTCACGAGCGAGATCACCGCGAGCACGTTGAGCGGTCGGATGCCCGCGGGCGCCCCGGGGGCAGGTGGCGCAATCAGGTACGGCGCCGGCGAGGGTGGCGCCGCGACATACGGCGCTGACGAGGGAGGCCCCGCAACATACGGGGCCGGCGACGGGGCCTCTAGGTACGGAGGCGGCGGCGGCGGCACGATCGGGGCGGGTGCGGAGCTGTCGGGCGTTGCGTGCTCGTCGTTCACTGCATCAGAATATCGGCGCGCAAAATGAGAGGAGCATTCGACACGGTGGCGCCTCTACGGCGACGGTGCATCGAATGCTCCTCTGTTTTGCGCGGCACGAGCGGCCGCTGGCCTCCCTTTCGCGCGAGGGTAGCCGCCGCTAGCCCGCGAGACGAACCGCGGCGCTCTCGGCCAGCAGCTCTTTCACGCGGGGCACCACCTGGGTGCCGTAGAGCTCGATGTTCGTCATCATGCGCTCGTGCGAGAGAGTGCCCGCCCCGTACTTCAGGTCGAAGCGGCTCACGCCGAGCGCCTCGATGTTGCGCGCCATTTTCTGCGCCACGGTCTCGGGCGAGCCGACGTAAAGCGCTCCCTCGACACTGGCCTCTGCGTCGAACTGCAGACGGGTCAGGGGCGGCCAGCCGCGCGAGGCACCGATGCGCGCGTGCATGCCCTGGTAGTGCGAGAAGAACTCGTTGCGCGCATCTTCGTCAGTCGCGGCAACGTACCCGGGCGAGTGCATGCCCACCGCGTCGAACGGCTGTTCGAACTGGGTCAGCGCACGGCGGTAGAGGTCCACGTATGGCGCGAACCGAACCGGTGACCCGCCGATGATGGCGAGCATCATGGGCAAGCCGTAGCGCGCCGTTCTGACCACCGACTCCGGGCTGCCGCCCACGCCGACCCAGGTGCGCAGCGAACCGCTCTCGGTGGTAGGGAAAACCGCCTGATCGGTGAGGGATGCCCGTGTCGAGCCGCTCCAGGTGACCGGTTTCTCGGCACGCAGCGCCGCGAACAGCTCGAGCTTCTCTTCGAACAGCGTCTCGTAGTCAGACAGGTCGTAGCCGAACAGCGGGAACGACTCGGTGAACGATCCGCGCCCCAGAATCACTTCTGCCCGACCGTTCGAAACAGCGTCGAGCGTGGCGAACCGCTGATAGACCCGCACCGGGTCGTCAGAGCTCAACACGGTGACCGCCGAACCGAGGTGGATGTTCGTGGTTCGCGCCGCGATCGCAGCAAGAACGACGTCGGGCGCCGACACCGCGAAGTCTTCACGATGGTGCTCCCCCACACCGAAGAAGCTCAGCCCGACCTGATCGGCCAGCACACCTTCTTCGACCACGTTACGAATGACCTGCGCCTGAGAAATGGCGCCGCCTTCCGGCGTCTGGGTGACGTCGCCGAACGTGTCGAGACCGAATTCAATGGCGGTAGGGCGGTCGGTCGACTCGTGGTCGGTCATGGGAGCCTTCGTTCTCTCGGAATCACTTACATGCGTTTGCATGCGTATCAACCAGTTTCGCACTCAATTATTCCGCGCCGTACCCCTGTGTATTTTCGAAAAAACCGGGTCGCTCAGCGGGTTGCGCGCATGCGGTGCCTAGGCTCGGTGACGATGACAACCCAGACTCCGCCCCATCAGCACCGCGTTCTGACTCCCGAGCAGCGCCGGCGACGCCGTCGTCGCCAGGTGGCGACCCGCTGGTCGGTCATCGGAGTCGTGCTCATTCTGCTTGTCACAGGCGGCTACGTCGTCTACAACTACCAGCGCTTCGTCAACGGCATCACGCACATCGACGCGCTGCCGGGTGGCGCTACGAATAACAAAGACCAGAACATCCTGCTCGTCGGCGACGACCACCGGCCCGACAACGCCACCCCCGAACAGCTCGCCCAGCTCGGCACCCAAGACGACGGCGGCGGCACGAGCACCGACACCATGATCGTCGTGCACATCCCCGCCGATGGCAGCTCGGCGACCATGATCTCGCTGCCCCGCGATTCCTGGGTCGACATTCCCGGGTTCGGGCAAGACAAGCTCAACGCGGCCTTCACCTACGGATCTGAGAACGGCGGCGGTGACGCGGGTGGGGCGAAGCTGCTGATCACGACCATCCAGAACCTGACCGGGCTGACGATCGACCACTTCGTGCGCGTCTCGCTGCTCGGCTTCTACAATGTGGTCAATGCGCTGGGGCCTGTGCAGGTGTGCCTGAACGAGGCGGTCGACGACCCGTTCTCGGCCATCAACCTGCCCGCCGGTGTCTCGACGCTCGACGCCTCGCAGGCGCTCTCGTTCGTGCGCCAACGGCACGGGCTGCCGAACGGCGACCTCGACCGTGAGGTGCGTCAGCAGTACTTCTTGTCGGTCGAAGCGCGCCAGATTCTCTCGGCCGGAACCCTGCTGAACCCCGGCAAACTCGCCGGCGTTCTCGACGCCATCAGTTCGTCGATCGAGACGGATTCTGGGCTCAACATCATCGACCTCGCCACGCAGATGCGCGGGCTGAACGCCGACAACATCCACTCCACCACGATTCCCATCACGGGCACGCCGACCATCTCGGTCGATGGCAACGACGTCTCTATCGTTCAAGTCGACACGGCCGCGATGCCCGGCTTCATCGCCAGCGTGCTGGGCACGTCGGCTCCGGCCGCGACAGCTTCAGCGTCGCCCTCGGCCTACGACAACGCGACAGCCTCGGCGGTCGGCGACGTGACCGTCACCGTGCTGAACGGCAGCAACGGAAACGGCGTCGCCGCCTCGAATACCGACGCTCTGAGCGGCTTCGGGTTCAAGACCGGCACGCCGGGTGACGCAGATCCACGGGCGACCACGACCATCCAATACGCCGCCGGCAACGAGGGCCATGCCAAGGCCGTCGCCGCCTACTACCCGGGCGCCACGCTCGAAGTCGCCGATGTCAGCGACGTCACGGTCATTCTCGGCCAAGACGATCTGACCGCCACCGACCCGAACGCGGCAGCGACGGATGCGCCTACCGCCCCCGACACCTCGACCCCCGACACCTCGACCCCCGCCGCGACGGCCCCCACGAAGAGCTACGCCTCGGGTGCCTGCATCAACTGACCCCCCGCCGCCGCTCGTGCTCCCGCCGCCCCTCCGCGAGATGTCGCGGAGTTTGTGATCTCGTAGAGGGCGAGCGTCAGCGCATGGCGGCGACGTACGCGCGCAGGCCGACCGAGAGGTCGACGCAGACGCCGAGCAGAATGTCGAGGTTCGCGGGAGTCGGCGCCTCGCGCAGCACCAACCGCGTGCCGAGGTTCGGAAACTTCAGCGGAGCACCCGTCACGTTCAGCCACCGATCGGTGAAGTAGTCGAGGTCTGAGAGCGCAAAACCGAGGTCGAGCAGGGTGTTCGCGGTGATGTTCCAGCCGCCCGAGCGTAGAATCACGTCGAGTGTGCCAACAGGCTCCGCTTCTGCGTCGAGCACACGAAGCCGATACGAGTCGGCGCCCTTCACCCCGGCGGGGTCGGCGACGATCGTGTAGAGCATCGAGCCATCGACGTCGACCACGGTCGAGTCGTCTCCGCGCGTGATGCGCGCGAGTCTTCGCGAGCCTTCGAAGATGCTCGACAGGCCGCCGGCAGAGCTCTCGACTGTCAGCGCCGTACCGGCGCGTGTGGTCAGCGAGTGCTTGCCGAGGCCCCCGTTTTTGAACCCGAACAGAATGCCCAGCTTGCCCCCCGCGCCCTCGGCACCGCCCTGACGCGCGACAGCCAGCGGCCCGGCCCCCGATTCTGAGGTCGTCGGGCCGTCGTCGAAGGTCTGCACGAGTGCATTTCCCGAGGCGCGCGAAAGACGCCCGTTGACGATGAAGATCGAGGGAAGCTCAGGGTTCATGCCAATAGAATAGCTTAGACTCGAGCAATCTTCACCACTGGTTTCGCCTCTATCGAAACCTTTCCGGCAAAGCGCTCGACCCCCTTGCAGTGGCACTGCCCCGCGGGAAGGCGCATGATAAGAACAGTATTGACGATCTCAACGATGAGGGCTTCATGACGCTGATGGCTTCGCTTGCCGAAGAACTCGCGGGCGAGTTTCGCCTGCAACCACTGCTCGAAAAGATTCTGACCAACGCCGTGCGGCTGCTCGGCTGCCGAAGCGGATCGATCTGCACGATCGATCACGAAGCCCAGACCTATCGCAAAGAGGTCGATCTCGACGTGCATTGCCAGGCCGGCCACGTGTTCCGGCTCGACGAGGGAGTGACCGGCGCGGTAGTGCGCGCCGGCGCTTTCGTGAGTTTCGCCTCGTATGCGTCTGTTCCGCGCGGTCACATCAGCCGCGACGACGAACGTTTCGGCAGCCCGGTGATCGGCGTGCCCATCACGGTCAACGACAGCATGATCGGGGCGTTCGTCGTGTTCGCCGAGCCCGGGCATCCGTTCACCGCAGCCGACGCCGAACTGCTGGAACTCTTCGCCACCCATGCCGCCGTGGCCATCGTCAATTCGCAGATGTACTCGGCCAGTCTCGACAAGGCGGTGGCAGCGGCCCTCGAATCCGGGGCCGCTTCGGGGCCGGCGGCCGAGCAACCCCTCGAATCCGGGGCCGCTTCGGGGCCGGCGGCCGAGCAACCCCTCGATTCCGCACCCCCTGTCACCCCCTCGGCCTCGCCGACGCCGGCACGCCTGACCGCTCGCGAAAAAGAGGTGCGCAACCTCGTGGTGAAGGGCCTGCCCGACAAGCAGATAGCCACACTGCTGCGCATCTCGGCCAAGACCGTAGAGAAGCACGTCGGCGCAATTCTGCACAAGTGCGGCGTACCGAACCGCACCGCTCTTGCAGGAATGGCACGCGCCGAGACCGACAACCGTGACGGCGACGGGTATCCGGTCGCCCAGAACGGCTATGGGGGAAATCCCTCATAGCGGGACCGCGCGCTGCTGCCTAGATTCGAACCGGTGACCGTGAACCGATCACCGATGCTCGAAGTCGCTCAGAAGGAGACGCCGATGCCTGTCGTGTCGCTGAAAGAAATCGTCGACCGGGCTTTCGCCGAGCGGTACGGTGTGCCTGCCATCAACATCGTCAACGACCTCACCCTCGAGGGCGTTCTGACCGGCGCGGTGAATAGCAACTCCCCCGTCATCGTGCAGACCTCGGTCAAGACGGTTCGGGCCATCGGCGCCCCCGTCTTGTTCTCGATGTGGCAGGCCATGACCGCGGGCATCTCGGTACCGGTCACGCTGCACCTGGACCACTGCCCGTATCGTGACGTCATCAGCGAGTGCCTCGAACTCGGCTGGAACTCCGTGCTCTTCGACGCGTCACAGCTGCCGGTCGAAGAGAACCAACGGCAGACCGTCGAGGTCGTCGCCGAGGCCCGCCGCTATGGAGCACACGTCGAGGGTGAGATCGAGTCGATCACCGGCGTCGAAGACGGCGTCGGCAGCGACACCGAATCGAAGCGGCAGTCGCTCGACGTCTCGCTGCGCTTCATCGAAGCCACCGGAATCGACGTGTTCGCGCCCGCCATCGGCAACGCCCACGGGGTCTACAAGACCGAACCGCAGCTCGACTTCGACCGCGTCTCTGAACTCGTCGCCGCGCATCCGATTCCCATCGCTCTGCACGGCGGCAGCGGCATGACCGACGCCCAGTTTCATGACCTCATTGCGCGCGGTTGCGCCAAGGTGAACATCTCCACCTCGCTCAAGATGGTCTACATGCAGTCGACCCTGGCGAGCCTCAAGCGCAGCGAAGAGACGGCCAAATGGGATCCGCCCACCCTTTTCGCCGACGTCTCACGCGACGTCGTGAGCCTCACGTCGAGCCTCGCTTCGACCTTCGGTTCCGCCGGCAAGGCCTGGTGAGCGGATGCCCGCCCTCATCTTCGACTGCGACGGGGTTCTGGCCGACACCGAACGCGACGGTCACCTGGTCGCCTTCAACCAGACCTTCGACGAGTTCGGCCTGCCCGTGCATTGGACCGAGGCCGACTACGCCGTGAAGGTGCTCATCGGCGGCGGAAAAGAGCGACTCGCCAGCTTGCTCACGCCCGAGTTCGTCGCCGAGGCCGAACTGCCAACCGACCCGGCCGAGCAGGCAGCGCTCGTCGCCCAGTGGCACAAGCGCAAGACCGAGATCTACACGGCACTGGTGGCATCCGGTGCGCTGCCGGGGCGACCCGGAATCGAGCGCATCGTGGTCGAGGCGGCGGCGCACGGGTACACCCTCGCGGTCGCCTCGACGTCGGCCGAGGCATCGGTGCGCGCGGTGCTCGAGCACACGGTGGGGGCCGAACGGGCATCCGCCTTCCATGTTTTCGCGGGTGACATCGTGACGGCGAAGAAGCCGGCACCCGACATCTATCTCGCTGCCCTGGAGGCGCTCGACCTGCAACCCGACGAGGCCGTGGTGGTCGAAGACAGCAACAACGGGCTGCGCGCGGCACTGGCCGCGGGGCTCAATACCATCGTCACCGTCAGCAGTTTCACTGTCGGCGAAGACTTCACGGGGGCGGCGCTGGTAGTGAGCTCGCTCGGCGAGCCGGGCGACCCCTCGTTCACCGTGCTGGCCGATGCCGCGAGCATTCATCCGCGCGGTTTTGTCGAGATCGCCGATATCGACGCTGTGCTCGCCCTAGCCGCCCCGACACACGACCCGCTCCCCAGCCCAACGGAGGTACCCCGATGACCGATGACCTCGCCGTCACTGAATACGTGGTGCGCACGATCGCCGAAGAATCGGTGGCGCAAGAGAAGTACTTCGGCGAACTCGACGCGGTGGTCGGCGACGGCGACTTCGGCTACTCGCTGGCCCGCGGCTTCGAGTTCGTGCTGGCTGACTTCGACTCGATCGATCGCACCGACGCGGGCACGTTCTTGAGCAAGGTGGCCGTCATGATCACGAGCCACATCGGCGGAACATCCGGCCCGCTCTGGGGCACCGCCTTTCTGCGCGCCGGCGGCAGCCTGAAAGGGAACGAGAACATCACCGGCCCCGATGTGGTCGCCGCTCTGCGCGCGGCCGTCGAGGGCATCAAGAAGCGCGGCAAGGCCGAACTCGGCGACAAGACGCTGCTCGACGCTCTCGTACCCGCGATCGATGCCCTCGAGACCTCGCTCGCCGCGGGAGACGACGCCGCGGCCGCGGCGCAGAAGTTCGCGGTCACGGCTCGCAGCGCCGCCGAGGCGACGAGCACGCTCGAGGCCCGCCGTGGTCGCGCCAGCTACACCGGCGAGCGCAGCATCGGGTCGGTCGACGCCGGCGCGATGGGCATCGCCGTGCTCGCAGAGAAAATCGCCGCCACCTGGCCGACGGGCTGAGCCCGAGCATCCGCCAACCCAACTACCCCAACCCTCACAACGACGTGGAGACACCATGAAAAAGTTCATCAACGACCCGAAGCAGTTCGTTCCCGAGATGCTCGAGGGCATCGCTCTCGCCAACCCCGACACGTTGCGGTACGTGCCCGCCTACAACCTCATTCACCGAGCAGACGCGCCGAACCACAACAAGGTGACGATCATCCAGGGTTCGGGTTCAGGGCACGAACCTGCGCACGTGATGACGGTGGGAAAGGGGATGCTCGACGGCGCCTGCCCGGGCGACGTGTTCGCCGCGCCGCCGCTCGACTTCATCACCGAGACGGTGAAGCTGCTCGCCAGTGACAAGGGGGTGCTGCTGCTGGTCAACAACTACACGGGCGACCGTATGGCGTTCGAGATGGCCGAAGAAGTCGCAGAGGCCGACGGGGTCAACGTGAAAACGCTCTTCATCGACGACGATGTCGCCGTGAAAGACTCCACCTACACGGTAGGGCGTCGTGGGGTCGCCGGTAACTTCTTCGTCATGAAGGCGGTCGGTGCCGCTGCTGAGAACGGCGCCGACCTCGACGAGCTGGTGAGAATCGGTGAGAAGGTCAACTCGGTGACGCGCACGATGGGTATCGCGCTGACGGCCTGTACGCCGCCGGCAAAGGGCGAACCGCTGTTCGACCTGGGCGACGACGAGATCGAGATCGGGGTAGGCATCCACGGCGAGCCCGGCCGCCGCCGCGAGAAGTGGATGCCCGCGAACGACATCGCCGACGTGCTACTCGATGCGATCGTGCCCGACCTACCGTTCGAAAGCGGCGACCGGGTCGCCGTGATGGTGAACGGCCTCGGCGGAACTCCCATCAGCGAGCTCTACCTGCTGTACGGCATCGTCCACAAGAAGCTCGAAGCGCTGGGAATCTCGGTCGGCCGCAACTACGTCGGCGAGTATTGCACCTCGCTCGACATGGCCGGTGCATCTCTCACTCTCGTCAAGCTCGACGAGGAGATCGAGACCCTGCTCGCCGCTCCCGCCGAGATCGCCATCCGCGTCTTCTGACCCGCTGCCTTCCGACCCGCTGCCTTCCGACCCGCTGCCTTCTGACCCGCTGGCAGCGAGAGCGGCACCTTCGGATGAGAGCGACGGCCTCGGCTATCGCTCTCGTCCGAATGAGTCGCGATCGACGCTCGGTGTTGTGTCCGCGGTCAGGAAAGCGCGGCGACGCCAGCTGCGGCTACGGCGCGGTCATCGTCGACGGTGCTGCCGCTGACGCCGATGGCGCCCACGATCTCGCCGCCGACGCTCAATGGAATGCCACCCGGAAAGCTGATGAGGCCGCCGTTGGAGACCTCGATGTTGTACAGCGAGCCGCCGGGCTGCGAGAGCTCGCCGATGCTGCCCGACTCCATGTCGAAGAAGCGCGCCGTGCGGGCCTTCTTCTGCGCAATGTCGATACTGCCGAGCCAGGCGCCGTCCATGCGCACGAAGGCCTTGAGGTTGCCGCCCGCGTCGACGACGGCGATGTTCATGGCGGTTCCCTGCTCGACCGCGGCACGGTGTGCGGCCTCGACAACCGATTGGGCTTGTTCCAAGGTGATATCACTCATGCCCGCCACGATACGCCGCGCCCCCCTCGCCGTCACGGGGCTTGACCGCCGCGCCAATCCCTTCCCCTAACGGCGAGGGATGCCGGTCGCGACGAGAGAAGCTCGCGCACCGGCTTCTCTCGTCCCGACCGGCTTCTCTCGCTGACCGCCGGGGGTGGGTGGGGGGCGCGGGGGCGGGGGTGGGTGGCGTCAGACCGTGACGTCGTGGCGCCAGGGGGCGGGGCCCTGCGATCCGGCACGGTACTGCTCCAGCGGCACCTCGTTCTTGCGCCACGAATTGAGTACGGGTGCCACGATGCGCCAGCACTGCTCTGCCACGTCACCGCGAATCGAGAGTGTCGGGTCGTTTCCGAGCACCCCGCGCATCACCTCGCCGTAGGCGGTCACCGCGCTGTCGGCAAGCGTCGTGCCGAGATCGTGGCGATCGAGCCCGAACGGATCGCCGTCGCCGTTCATGGTCAGCTCGAGCGTGAGCGACGACGGGCGCAGACCGACGACGATGCGCTCGGGCGACTCCACGCCCTTGAGCCCGCGCGGCACGAACCCCACGGGCTTGAGTGTCAGAATGACCTCTTTGCGGGGCACACCGATGGCCTTTCCGCTGCGCAGCACGAACGGCACGCCGGCCCAGCGTCGTGTGTTCACCTCGACCACCATCTCGGCGAGCGTCTCGGTCTCGAGCGTGGGGTCGACGCCCTTCTCGGTCGCATACCCCGGCAGCGCCCGGTCGCCCACGGTACCGGCGGTGTACCGGGCGCGTCGGCTCGGGGCATCCGTACCGCCCAGCACCGGCGCACCCGACCAGACCTGCGTCGCCCGAAGCACCTGCGCCGTCGCGGCACGAAAGTCGACGGGATCGATGCTCGTCGGAGCCTCCATCGCCACGATCGACAGCACCTGCAGCAGATGCGACTGCAACATGTCTTTCAGTGCTCCCGAGTGGTCGTAATAGCCCGCTCGACCCTCGAGCCCGAGGTCTTCGTCGTAGATGATCTCGACCTTCTCGACGTTGTCGGCGTTCCACACCGGCTCGATGAGCCGGTTCACAAACCGCAGGCCCAAGATGTTCAAGACCGTCGCCATACCCAAGAAGTGGTCGACCCGGTGAATCTGCTCTTCTGGAACCAGCTTCAGCAGGTGCCGATTGAGCGTGGCGGCGCTGCGCGAATCCGAACCGAACGGCTTCTCGAGCGCCAATACCGTGCCTTCTGGCAGCGCGACGGTCGCAAGCGTCTTGGCCACTTCTGCTACGATCGCCGGCGGCAACGCGAAGTAGATGACCAGCTCGCCGTCGACATCGGCCAGCACCCGTTCGAGGTCGTCGTGCGATGTCGGATCGGCGACCACGTACCCTGCCGACTTCACCAGCGCCTTCGCGGCGGCACCCTTCACCTTGATCCCGTCGAATGCCTTCTGTACCGTAGCCTGCCACTGCTGATCGGTCTTCGGCGAGCGCCCGGAACCCACAATGCGCAGCCCCTCGACCAGGGCGGCATCGCTCGCGACTCCCCCGGCGATGAGGCTGCCGAGCCCCGGCAGCAACAGGCGTTCGGTGAGGTCTCCGCTGGCACCGAGGATGAGCAGGGTCTTAGACGTCGTCATGCTTCGAGCGTACTTCTGCCATGGGCCTTTCGGCGGGTCCCAGCGTGGCTCTTGACATCGGCTACAGTAAGCGTCAGTTCTGCATCGCACTAACACCACCGGGGGAATACGTGGGTACCGTCGCTGCCGCGCCGACGCGGCGCTCGAAAGTCATCGGCCTCTCGGTGTTCGCCGCCGTCGCCGCGCTGCTCGTCGCGACCGGAATCGTGGTGAACGTCGAGCACAACACCGAGGTGCACAACGCCGCCACCTCGGCAGCGGTCTACGCTGGGGCCGACCTCGACACGGCAACCCAGGCTCGGGATGCCGCACTCGCCTCCCTGCGCACCACCACCGCGACTGCCGACGCCTTCACCGCCACGCTCACGGCCTCCCTCGCCGACACCGACGGCTTCGTCGCACCGGATGCCCGCACCGCCGCCCTGGCAACCCAACCCGCCCTCGCCACCGAACAAGCAACCGCCGTCGCTCTCACCACCACCGACCCCGGGGTCACCGCCACAACGACCGGCGCAACCACCACCGTCGAGTCCGTGGACCTCGGCTCCCTCACCCTCGGCGAACTGCGCGACTACACCGCGACCGCCAACACGAACACGACGGCTGCCGAAGCCGACACCGTCAAGTACCAGGCCGAGCAGGCGGCGGTTGTCGTACGACTGCAGACGGCCGCGGCCGCTCTCGTAGCCGTCGCTAACTCGGTCGCGACCGAAGGCGCCACGATCACCGCGGCGAACCTCAGCGCCGACCAGCCGACGAAAGACGCCCTCACCACTGCCATCGCCCGGGTCGCGGCTGTTGCAACAGCCCCAGATGCGACAAACGTGAGCGGTTCGGGTGCGGCCACCATCGCGGCGGCACTGAGTTCCTACGTGACGGCCGCAAAGGCCGCACAGTCGAGCAGCGCAGCCGTAGAAACGGCGAGAGCCGCGGCCGCGGCCGAAGCAGCTCGCGAAGCCGCGGCCGCGGAGGCCGCGCAGGCTGCTTCGAATTCCTCGTCTTCGAACTCGGATACCGGCTCAAGCTCGTCGGGCTCGATCGTCTTCTCCACCCTCGCAGCGCCGGTATTCACCTTTCCACCGCTGGCGCCGATTACTTCTGCCCCCCCGCTACCGCCGTTCGACCCCGCGCCGAATTGCGTTCAACAGGACTACAGCCCGTGTTCCCCCAACCAGTGACGCGAGCAGGCGTATCGTAGCCTCGGAATTTGTTCACCTCCGATTCGATTGAGGTTTTCATGAGCATCACTGTCGACTCCGCCCAGACCCTGTCGAGCGACGACCACAACACGAACCATTTCAACACGAACCACAACGCCTCCCCAGGCAACACCGACTACGACCCCACCGCGTTCCGCAACGTGTTCGAGCACAACTTCACTTTCGCTTCGGCGGTGGAGCGCAACATCCACCGTTTCGCCAACCGACCGGCGGTCAGCGACCCGTCGACGGGTCGCTCGTGGACGTTCCGCGAACTCGGCGACGTGACTGGCGCACTTGTCGAAGGCCTGAAGCAGAACGGCGTCGGGGTCGGCAGCGTCGTCGCCTACCAGCTCATGAACCGCCCCGAGTTCGCGTTTCTGTACGTGGCGGCGCAGGGCCTGCGCGCCGTGAGTTCGCCGATGAACTTTCGCCTCGCCCCGGCCGAGACCGCCCACATTCTGAACGACTCGCAGCCGGCCATTTTCGTGTACGAGACCTGGGCGACCGCCGACGTCAGCGCCGCCCTCGGGCTGGCCGATTTCGAGCCGCCGGTGCTGGTGGCGGTGGGCGACGGCGAGATCGTTCCCGGCTCGCTGCGCTTCGACGACCTGCTGGTCGACGGTGCGCCGAGCTTCCGGGCGAATCCCGAGGCGACGGTGTGGGACGAAACGAGCCGCCTGTACACCAGCGGCACGACGGGAATGCCCAAAGCGGTGCCGCTGACGAGCCTGAACGAGGTTCTCACGGCCCATGACGCGATCATCCACTTTCCCCTCGGCCCGACCGACAAGACCATGAACATGTCGCCCTGGTTCCACCGCGGCGGCAACTACTGCGCCGGCCCGAATTCGACGCTGTACGTGGGCGCCGAGGCCGTGTGCCTGCAACAGTTCACGCCCGAGGCCGTGCTCGACGCGGTCGAAAAGCACAAGCTGACGTACGTCATCGGTGCCCCGACGAACCTCGAGCGCTTAGCCGACACGCAGGAGGCCAGCCCGCGCGACCTCAGCTCGCTCAGCGGCATCGTCACCATGGGCGCTCCGCTCGACCGCGCCGCAGCTCTGCGCTACCAGCGAGTGCTAACCAAGCGCATCGCGAACGGCTACGGCACCACCGAAGCCTTCTGGAACACCTACCTGCGACCCGAAGACCTGCCCGACGCCGCCGGAGCCGCCGGTCGCGCCTGCCTCGACGACGACGTCGCCGTGGTGAAGGTGTACAGCGACCGTCTCGCCACGCCCGACGACCTGGCCGACAAGAACACGCATGAGATCGGCGAGGTGATCATGCGCACGGTCAAGAGCGGTTACGCGTACCGCAACAACCCGAAAGAAGAGGCCGAGAAGTTCCACGACGGCTGGATCTACCCGGGCGACCTCGCCAGCTGGGACGAGAACGAAATCGTCACCATCATCGGCCGCAAAGACGACATGATCATCTCGGGCGGCGAGAACGTGCATCCGGTTCAGGTCGAAGAGGTTCTCGCCGGGCATCCAGATGTCGCCGACAGCATCGTCGTCGGCCTGCCCGACGAACAGTGGGGCGAAGTCGTCGTCGCGTACATTCAACCCCGCGAGGGGCGGATGCTCGACCGAACGGCAGCGGCGAAGTCGCTCGAAGACTTCACCCGAGAAAGCGTCTCGCTCGCCGGCTACAAGCGGCCCCGGCGGTACGCCTTCGTCACGGAGCTGCCCTACACGGCCACCGGCAAGAAGCAGCACTTCGTGCTGAAGAAGCAAGCCCCGGCCGACAACGAGGCAGGCACGTTCGTCACGCCTTAGGCTGAACGAGCTCGTTCGCAGGGATGCCCGCCCCCCGTACGACGGGCGTAGGGCATGAGGGCCCGGTCAGAGGCCTTCGAGGTCTTCTTCTCCGTCGTCTTCGATGGCAACCGCCGGCTGAGTTCGGGCCTGCTTCGCCTCAGCCTCGGTCTCTGCCTCGGCCTCGGCTTTCGCCTTCGCCGCGGCCTCCTGAGCCTTTTCGTGTTCGCGGCGGCTCGGCACCATCGACATGATGAAGAGCAGCCAGAGCAGCGTGAAGATCACGAGCGCAGCCACCACGTCGCTCCAGCGGAACGGATAGATTCGCCCATCGATCGACAGCACCAGAACCGTTTCGATGACCGCGAAAGCGCCGAAGAAGGCGGCCATCGCGCCGCGCGTGATGTGAAAACGCCCGCCCCGCCGGTGCAGTTCCGTTCGGCGCAGTTCGACCATCAGCGCCAGCAGCAGCACCGGCAGAATCTGCGACAACGCAGTAGCGGTCGCGACATCGAAGAACGAGATCTTCATGCTCCGAGCGTACTGGCTGCGCGGTTGACCAGCGTGAGCGCGACGCGCAGAGGTATTCTGTTCGCGGGCCTACCTAGATCAGCGCAGATCGGAGCACCGTGGCCAACCCCTACAGCGTCGCGCCGAGCCATGAACGCCGCAGCGACGAACTCGCCTACGAGTCGAGACTCGCCGGTGAGCTCTTCGTTCCCGGTGTGCGGCAACTCGTCGAAGAGAGCTGGCAACGCTCCCTCGAGCTGCACCTCGACCCCGACCGCATCGACCCGGGGTTCGACCTCGACGATCGTGAGTTGCGCGAGTACCGCCAGGAGCACCCGCTAGCGCTGGTGCTGCCGGTCATCCACAGGCTGCTCATTCAGCACACCTTCGAGACCGGGCTGATCATCGCCGTCGGAGACCAGGCGGGCCGCCTGCTCTGGATCGACGGCGACCGCGACCTTCGCCGCAAGGCCGAGAGCATGCTCTTCGTCGAAGGCGCGAACTGGTCGGAGACCAACGTCGGAACGAGCGCCCCGGGCACCGCCCTTGCCCTCGACCACGGAATTCAGATCGGCGGCGCCGAGCACTTCAACCGCATCGTGCACCCGTGGAGTTGCACCGCTGTGCCGGTGCACGACCCCTCGAGCGGGTCGATTCTGGGCGTCGTCGACATCACGGGCGGTGACAATGCCGTCTCACCCACGACCCTTCCTCTGCTCGAGGCGGCCGTGGCCGCCGCCGAAGCCGAACTGCGCATTCACCAGCTCACCCAGCCGCGCCTGCCGGCCCGGCGCGCTGCCGTCGTGATCGGCCCCTCTGCGCCGCACACGACGGCCACCCCCGAGGCCAGCGGCATGCCGACGACGATCACGGTGACGACCGCGCCGCCTCCGCAGAACAACTCGCCGGCCCCGAAGCAGCGCTCCCGAGCAGTGGATGCCCTGCAGCTCTCTGTGCTCGGCCGCGAGCTCGGGCGGCTCGGTCGCGGCGAGAGCAGCCTCGAGCTGAGCGTGCGCCACTCCGAAATTCTCACCCTGCTCGCCTGGAACCGGCACGGACTCACTGCGGAACAGCTGGCACACAAGCTGTACTCCACCGAGAACTCCGTGGCGACGCTGCGTGCAGAGATGGTGCGGCTGCGGGCCGTGCTCGCGCAGGCCGATACCGGGCTCGAGGTGGCTTCGCGCCCCTACAGGTTGTCGGGCGAACTCGAACTCGACGCGCACAGCGTGCTGGCGTTTCTGGAACGCGGCGCGCACCGGGTCGCCCTCGGCGCCTATTCCGGGCCGGTTTTGCTCGGCTCGAGCGCGCCCGGCATCGTCGACATTCGCACAGAGGTGAGCTCGAGCATCCGTGAGGCACTGCTGACCGACGGGTCGGCCGACGTGCTGCTCGAGTACGCGCGCACCGACGAGTGCGCCTACGACCGCGAGGTGTGGGTGCAGTGCCTGCAGCGGCTTTCGGCGCGGTCGCCGAAACGGGCATCCGTCGTGGCGCGCATCGAGCGCATCGACCGGGAGCTCTCGGCTCCGCGTGCATGAACGGTACGACGCGGAGCTCTCGGCTCCGCGCGCATGAACGGTACGACGCGGAGCTCGCGCAACCTTCTGCAACGTAGCCGCAACGCTGCCCGACGTACCGTCGTGTTGTGCCCAGAGCTGGGCGCCATCGACAACGACGTCAAAGGACAGAACATGACCGTCTACGCCGCCCCGGGAACACCGGACGCGAAAGTCACCTTCAAACCCCGCTACGAGAACTGGATCGGCGGAGAATGGGTGAAGCCCGTCAAGGGCCAGTACTTCGAAGACATCACCCCCGTCACCGGCAAGCCTTTCGCCGAGGTCGCTCGCGGCACCGCAGAAGACATCGAGCTGGCCCTCGACGCTGCCTGCAAGGCCGCCCCCGCCTGGGGCAAGACCTCGCCGACCGAGCGTGCCGCCGTGCTCAACAAGATCGCCGACGTCATCGACGCGAACCTCGAGCTGCTCGCGGTTGCCGAGACGTGGGACAACGGCAAGCCCATCCGCGAGCCACTGAACGCCGACCTGCCGCTGGCGTCGGATCACTTCCGTTACTTCGCGGCCGCCATTCGGGCGCAAGACGGCGACCACGCCGAGCTCGACCACGACACCGTGGCCTACCAGTTCCACGAGCCGCTCGGCGTCGTCGGGCAGATCATCCCGTGGAACTTTCCCATTCTGATGGCCGTGTGGAAGCTCGCCCCGGCCCTTGCCGCCGGTAACGCGGTCGTGCTGAAGCCGGCCGAGCAGACCCCGGTGTCGATTCTCGTGCTGATCGAGCTCATCGGCGATATTCTGCCGCCCGGCGTGCTCAACATCGTGAACGGATTCGGTGTCGAGGCCGGCAAGCCGCTCGCGTCGAGCCCGCGCATCCGCAAGATCGCGTTCACGGGAGAAACCAGCACGGGCCGGCTCATCTCGCAGTACGCCAGCGCGAACCTCATCCCCGTCACCCTCGAACTCGGCGGCAAGTCGCCGAACATCTTCTTCTCTGATGTCGCCGATTCGAACGACGCGTTCTACGACAAGGCGCAAGAGGGCTTCACGCTCTTCGCGTTCAATCAGGGCGAGGTATGCACCTGCCCGAGCCGCGCGCTCATTCAGAAGCCGATCTACGACTCCTTCCTCGACACGGTGACGGCTCGAACGGCCAAAGCCATTCAGGGAAACCCGCTCGACACCGAGACCCAGGTCGGCGCGCAGGCATCGAACGACCAGCTCGAAAAGATTCTGAGCTACCTCGACATCGGCAAGCAAGAAGGCGCGAAGCTGCGCCTGGGCGGCGAGCGTGCCGACCTCGGTGGCGACCTCACCGACGGCTACTACGTGCAGCCGACCATCTTCGAGGGCAACAACAAGATGCGCATCTTCCAGGAGGAGATCTTCGGGCCCGTCGTCGCGGTGACCTCGTTCGACGACTACGACGACGCCATCTCGATCGCGAACGACACGCTGTACGGCCTCGGCGCCGGCGTCTGGTCGCGTAACGGCACCACCGCTTATCGCGCAGGTCGCGACATCCAGGCCGGTCGGGTGTGGGTGAATAACTACCACGCCTACCCCGCGGGCGCGGCGTTCGGCGGTTACAAGAGCTCGGGCATCGGTCGCGAGAACAACAAGCTCGCGCTCGACCACTACCAGCAGACCAAGAACCTGCTGGTGTCGTACAGCGACAACGCGCTCGGGTTCTTCTAAACCCCCACCGGCAGGCGTAGCGTAAGCAGAAGAGAGAAGGTCGCGATGCTCGAGGCAACGGTCACGATTCCCGACGAAACGATTTCCAGGGTGTCGCTCAACGACGCCAGCACAGAATTGCTTCGAAAGCTGTGGATTCAGTACGGCCCGCTCATGTTCCACCAGTCGGGCGGATGCTGCGACGGCAGCTCACCGATGTGCTATCCCGCTGGCGACTTTCTCACTTCTGACAACGACGTTCGGCTCGGAACGTTCGACATCGGGCCGAATGCCGACGGATCGCCCATGCCTATCGACTTCTGGATGTCGCGCGAGCAGTTCGCCTACTGGAGCCACACGCACCTCACGGTCGACGTTGTGAAGGGCCGCGGCAGCGGATTCTCGGTCGAGGCGCCCGAGGGCGTGCGGTTCATGATCCGCTCGCGGCTGATGGACTCGGCGACGCCGTTCGTCTGAGACCCTTACCTCCCGTTACGCCCGCAAACGGTCGAACGGGGGGCACACCGCCGAGGTATAGGCGTCGGTGGCCCTGAGGTTCGACGGTTTGCACCACCCGTTGCCCGGTCAGAGGCGTAGCGTAGTCGGATGAGTTCGAAGAGCCGCTCCACGGTGTCCATACTCGACGACTACCAGGGCGTTGCGCTCAAGTCGGCCGACTGGCGGGCGGTGTTGGAGAACCACGACATCGACGTGGTTCGCGAGCACATTTCCGACCCTGACGCGCTTGTCGAGCGACTGCGGAACAGCCCGATCGTCGTCGCTATGCGTGAGCGCACGCCGTTCGATGCGGAGCTGTTGCGGCGGCTGCCCGAACTGCGGCTGCTCGTGACGACAGGTATGGCGAACGCCTCGATCGATGTGACTGTCGCCACCGAACTCGGCATTGTGGTGAGCGGCACGGGCGGGGTCTCGACGGCCGTTCCCGAACTGACCCTCGGCATGATGATCGCGCTCACCCGCAACATCGCCGTCGAAGACCGCTCCATGCGCGAGGGCGGGTGGCAGCATACGATCGGCCCCGGCATCTCGGGCAGAACGCTCGGCGTCGTCGGGCTCGGCAAGCAGGGTGTGCCGGTCGCGCGGCTCGCGCAGGCGTTCGGCATGAGCGTCATCGCCTGGAGTCCGAACCTCACCCAGCAGCGGGCCGACGATGCGCTCGAGGGTGTTCGCGCGGTTTCGAAGCAGGAATTGTTCTCGACCGCCGACGTGATCACGGTGCACATGCCACTCAGCGAGCGATCGCGGGGCATCGTCTCCGCGGCAGATCTGGCTCATATGCGTGCTACGGCATATTTAGTGAACACCTCGCGCGGCCCTCTCGTCGACGAGGATGCCCTGGTCACCGCCGTTCGTTCGCGAGCCATTGCGGGTGCCGCTCTCGACGTCTACGACATCGAGCCACTGCCCGTCGATCATCCGCTTCGTTCCCTGCCGAACACCCTCCTGCTGCCGCACCTCGGCTACGTCAGCACCGACTCGTACGCCGTCTTCTACGGTGACGCTGTAGCCGACATCCTCGCGTTCGAGGCCGGTGCGCCCGTGCGTGTGCTCTCGGCCTGACGCCGCTCGGCCTGACGCCCCTCCCCCCGCGCCCCTCCCCCCTCCCCGCGCTCCGGGCCTTCCGTCTGCCCGCGACCCGCGGCGCCCGCGAGAGATGCGTCTGCGGACGAGAGAAGCCATTGCACCGGCTTCTCTCGTCCCCACGCTCTTCTCTCGGCGTTGGGGCGACGGGGGCGGGTGCGGGTGCCGGTGGCACAGGGGATGGGGCTAGGCCCGTGGCGGGCGGGTGGCACGGCGAACGGGGCGACTACGGGGCGAGACGGCGGGCGGCGGCGAGGCCCTCTGCGGTGGCGCGCACGGCGTCGATGGCGCGGGCATCCTTCGCCCCGCCAACGACCTCGAACGGCATCGAGGCTGCTTCGAGGTCGGCGGTGAGGTTCTCGTTCGGCTCCTGTCCGGCGCAGACGATGACGGTCGCGGCGGGGATGCTCTGCGGCACCCCGTCGGCGTCTACGATGTCGAGCGTGGTGGGGGTGATTCTCTCGTAGTGGACTCCCCCGAGCATCCGTACCCCGCCGGCTTTCAGGCGATCGATCGCGACCCAGCGCGAGCTGATGCCGATGCCGTCGCCGAAGCGCCCGGCGCGGCGCAGCACTGTCACGAGTTCGCCGGCGCGCGGGGCAGGGCGGGCATCCATTCGCGGCGAAGTGCGCTGCCGCGCAGTGCCAGCCTCGGTCGCGGAACCCGCCGAGCCGACGAGGGCCATCGAGGCTAGCAGGCCGAAACGCTCGGCGAAATGAACGGCGCGTTCGGCCTCGCTGGCCGGCTCGGTCAGCCACGCCGCCACGTCGACCCCGATGCCGCCGCCGCCGATGATGGCGACGCTTCCGGCGGGAACACCGTGCCGAAGCGCGTGTTCGTACGTGATGACGTGCGGCAGGTCTGCTCCCGGTAGGTCGATGGTGCGTGGTGTGACGCCCGTCGCGATGATGACCGCGCCGAACGGGGCAGTCTGGTCATCGCTCTGCTGCGCGGCTGGTGCGACCGGGTCACCACCAAGCAGCGCCGCTGGTGCGACCGCGCCACCACCAAGCAGCGCCGCCGGTACAACCGTGCTGCCACTGACCTGCGCCGCCGGTGCGACCGCGCCGCCACCGACCTGCGCGGCTGGTGCAGCCGCGTCACCACCGAGCAGCGCCGCTGGTGCAACCGCGCCACCACCCAGCTGCACCGCCGGTACAACCGTGTCACCACTGACCTGCACCGCCGGTACAACCGTGTCACCACTGACCTGCGCCGCAGGTGCAACCGGGTCACCACTGAGCAGCGCCGCCGGTGCGGCCGCGCCGCCACCGAGCAGCGCCGCAGGTGCAACCGCGCCACCACCGAGCAGCGCCGCAGGTGCAACCGCGCCACCACCGAGCAGCGCCGCAGGTGCAACCGCGCCACCACCGAGCAACGCCGCAGGTGCAACCGCGCCACCACCGAGCAACGCCGCAGGTGCAACCGCGCCACCACCGAGCAACGCCGCTGATGCGACCGCGCCGCTGGGCAGCGCCTCTGCCGAACCATAGCCCAACAGCACCTCGGCGGTTACCCGCTCGCCGAAACGCAAGGTCGCGCCCCGGGCACGCAGCTCGGCGAGAGCCGAGCGCGGGGTGGCCGCGTAGTCTTCTTTGCCCGGAATGCGGGCCGCAAGCCCGAACTGCCCGCCGGGCTCGGCCGCTGCGTCGAACAGCGTGACTTCGTGGCCGCGCCGCGCCGCATCCACTGCCGCGGCGAGGCCCGCCGGCCCGGCGCCGACGACCGCGATCCGCACTCGACGCGTCGTGAGGGTGAGCGGCGTGACGCTCTCGTGCCCCGCCCGCGGATTCACCAGACACGACACGCGCGCCCCGACCAGCGACCGGTCGATACAGGCCTGATTGCAGCCGATGCACGTGTTGACGAGGTCGAACTCGCCGCGCGAGCTGCGCGCAACCAGCTGCGGATCGGCCAAAAACGGCCGCGCCAGTGCGACCGCATCGATGAGCCCGCCTGAGAGCACTTCTTCTGCGTCACGGAGGTCGGTCATCCGGTTGCTGGCGATGACGGCCACCGATCGCGGTGCTCCCGCGGCGCTCGCATCGCCGCCGCCGCCGCCGCTGCCGCCGCCGCCGCTGCCGGCGATGTCGGCGAGCGTTCGTGTCGGCGGCGCCTCGGCGACCACCGGGTCGCTCGGATGAGCCTCGGCAGCTGACCGCGCGACGGCACCTTCATCGCCCGCAGCCGCGTCGCTTTCGTCGGAGCTGACGGCATAAGCGCCCGTATTGGCGGCAGTGTGGCTCAGCTCCGACGAAACTCCCGCCCCGGTGATCCGGTCGGGGTCGACCCGCGCGTCGGCCTCCTCGTCAGCCGGCGCGGTGGATGCCCGCAGCGCACCCGCGCCGAGCCCGGCAGCAGATGTCCGCACCACACCCGCATCCGTCGCGGCGGCAGACGGCCGCACCATACCCGCGCCGACCCCGCCTCCGGGCCGCCGTTCCACACCCGCGCCGACCCCGCCTCCGGGCGGCCGTTCCGCTCCCGCGCCGGCCCTAGCGACAGACGGCGGTTCCGCACCCGCGCCGATCTGGGCGGCGGATGCCCGCACCACCGCCGCGATGCGCTCCGCGTACCCCAGCCACGCCCCGTGCGGCACCGAAGCCTGCACCGTCGGAACCCGCGACTCGTGCCAGCCGACTCCCACGCTGATGGCATCGACACCGCCCGCCACCAACTCCCGCACGAGGTCGTCGACCTCCTCGGCCGTCGTCGACCCCGGCATGAGGTCATCGCCCGAAACGCGCACGGCCACCGGCACACTCCCGCGGCCCGTTTCACCACTCCGAGCTGATCGAGCTGCGGATTCGTGAGGGTGTTCCGTGCTTCCACCCGCATAAACCCGCAGCTCGGCGCCGCGCGCGACCGGGGCCGGAAGCGCAACGGCGGCGCGCACCGCCGTAAGCACCTCGAGGGCGAATCGGCGGCGCCGAACGGCGTCGCCGCCCCAGGCATCGTCGCGCAGGTTCGTGAGCGGCGAGCAGAACTGGTTGACGAGGTAGCCCTCTGACGCCATGATCTCGACCGCATCGAAACCGAGCCGCACTGCCGTCGCTGCGGCGCGAGCGTAGTCGCCTATGACGTTCCACACCTCGGAATCGCTGAGCGCACGCGGCACCGCGCCCCGCGCCGCACGCCACGGCACAGCGCTCGGAGCGACCTGCTGCAGCAACTCACCGTCAGCCCCGAGCAGCCCGTCGAGCAGGGCATAGCGGCCCGCGTGGAACAACTGCGCCGACACCAGGCCCCCGGCCGCATGAACCGCCTCGACGGCGTAGGCGAGCCGGGCATCCGTCGCCGCTTCACCGAGCACCGCATAGTCGGCCGCACCGCGCCCCGCAGGGCTCACCGCGAGCCCGCCCGTCACGATGAGAGCCGCCCCGCCTTCGACCCGCTCGCGCCAGAACGCGGCGAGCGCCTCACCGCCGTCATCGATGAGCTCGAGACCGGTGTGCATGCTGCCCATCACGACTCGGTGCGGCACTTCGAGCGATCCGAGCCGCCAGGGCGTCAACGTGTGGGCGAGCGGATGCTCGGCATCCGCCGCGCTCACGGGCGAATCGACTCGCACGCCAGCGCCGCCCCGCTCACCCAATCCAGAAGCGAGCCGCTCGCCCGAGGCCGAGCCCAAGCCCGAGGCCGCACCCGAACCCGAACCGGCCCGCGCGCCCGAGTCAGACTCGACTCGCGAGCCAGACCCGCCCCGCCCGCCCGAACTAGCTGGCAGCGTCGCCATCACCCGCGCCGGCCACCCCGAACACCGCGTCGTGCAGGTCGCCTGTCGTGTCGCTCCAGAACGGCGGAGCAACAACCGTGAGGCCACCATCGACCGTCAGCGTCTGCCCGGTGATGTAGCCGGCTGTCGGGCCGAGCAAGAAGTCCACGGCCGATGCCATGTCTTCTGCCGTACCCGGCCGCCCCAACGGAATCTTTTCGATCACGCTCGACATCGGCGCCATTCCCGGCACGCGATTGTAGAAGAAGTCGAGCGAGTCGGTGTCGATGAGACCGCCGTTGACGGAATTCACGGTGATGTTGCGCGGGCCGAATTCCGCCGCCATGTATTTCACATACATCTCTGCTGCTGCCTTCGCGGCCCCGAGCGACGCGTACGTCGGAAAGGCCCGCAGCGAACCATAACTCGTCAACACGACGATGCGGCCGCCCGCCGAATCCATGAGCTCCGCCGCCCGCTGCGCCCCGAGCACGAACGACCGCACGTTCATGGCCCAGTTGCGGTCGAGGTGGTGCAACTTGAGCTGCGAAACGGGTTTGAAGGCACTCGCGGCGGCATTCGCTACGAAGATGTCGAGTCGACCATAGGTCGAGCGAACCTGGTCGAACATCGCATCGATGTCGTCGGGCTCTTCGATGTTCGCCTGCACCGTGAATCCGTCGGCGCCGGCCGCGCGAATCTCGCGCAGCGTCTCTTCGGCGAGGTCGGCATTCGCCTTGTAATTCACTACAACGTCGATGCCGCGCTTGGCGAGCTTGATGGCGAGCACCTTACCGATGCCGCGTGAAGCGCCGGTGATCAGCGCGACGGGCGCCGGCGAAGGGGTGGTCATACGATGGTTCTCCTTGCGAGGGTGAGGTGCGGTGGTGAAAGGTGGATTCTGGATGCCCGGCTCGGGCCGGTCACGCGGTGTCGAAGCGGATTCCATGATGCCTGAAGCGAATCACGCCGTGTCGTAACGCGTCAATATGCGGAGGTTCCGTTCAGCACGGCACGAGCGACGACCTGTTTCTGAATCTCGTTCGTGCCCTCTTCGAACCGTGGCGCCCTGGCGTCGCGGTAGACGCGCTCGATGGTGTTGCGCTTCCAGTACCCCTGGCCGCCGTGAATCTGCAGCGCCTTGTCTGTGACGCGAGTGATCATGTCAACCGCGATCATCTTCGATGCGCTCGACAGGATGCCCGCATTCGCCGCCCCCGCTTCGAATGCCCGAGCGGCCTCGAGCACAAGCGCCCGGGCCGCGGCGATGTCGGCGTAGTTCTCGGCGAGCATGAACTGGATAGCCTGACGCTCGGCGATGCGCTTGCCGAAGGTCTCGCGCCGGTTGGCGTACTCGACAGCGAGCTCTTGCGCCCGCTCGGCGAGCCCGACACAACTCATCGCTACCGAAACCCGGCTTGGCAGCAAGAAGCCACCGAGCGTCACGGCGAGCCCTTCGCCCTCGTCACCGAGGCGGGCTGAAACGGGCACGGCCACGTTAGTGAAGCGCAGAATCGCGTGGTCGGTGCCGCGAATGCCCATGGTCTCTGAATCGTCGATCACCTCGACGCCCGGCAGCCCGGTGTTCGGCAGCAGCAGCGCGATGAAGCCCTCTTTACCGGTCGCGCCCTCGAGGCGTGCGGCCAAAAGCCAGTAGTTGCACTTCACACCGAACGTGATGAGGTGCTTCTCACCGTTCAAAATGTACGTGTCGCCCTCGCGACGCACGGTGCTGCGCAGGTCCGCGCCCGACCCTGCAGTCGCCTCGGTGAGCGTGAACGCGACCAGAGTGTCGCCGGCGACTGACGGCTTGATGATGCTCTCACGCTGCTCGTCGGTGGCGAACGGCTCCATAGCGCGCCAGGTTCCGTTGATGACGTGCACGAGCATGCGCACCGATCCGTGCGAGCGCGAGAAGATCTCCATCAGCTCGAGATACCGGTCGAACGGGATGCCCTTTCCGCCCAAATGCTCGGGCGCCGCCAGAGAGAAGTAGCCGTGCTGCTTCAGGTCGGCGAACAGTTCTGGCGGCACCGAGCCGGTCTGCTCGATGACGTTCGCGTATTCTTCGCCCGGGCCGCGCACCCACGCGTCGATCTCGCTCTTCAGCTCCTGGAACGATGCTTCGGTGAAACTCACGTACTACTCCTTGATGTTCTGTGCAGCGATGTTCCGTGGGGCGACGCTCTGTGCACCGACATTCTGTGCACCGACATTCTCTGCACCGACCTGTGCGACATTCGGCCCGGTCTGGGCCGCAACCGCGACCAGGTGGCTGGCGCGCTCACGCAGTATATTCTTCTGAATCTTGCCCACCGCGTTGCGCGGCAGCCCGTCGATGAACTCGAGCCGCTCGGGCCAGTAGTACTTCGACACTCCGTGCTTCTCGAGGTAGGC
This sequence comes from Subtercola sp., assembly GCA_025463765.1. GTDB lineage: Bacteria > Actinomycetota > Actinomycetes > Actinomycetales > Microbacteriaceae > Subtercola. The sequence continues at coordinate 80,060 of JAODBC010000084.1, forward strand.
CTGCATTTCGCCGAAGGTGAGCGCGTTCGCTGCCCGCCCCGGCACAACGAAGGCGCAGGCGCGCTCGCCCAGCCGGGCATCCGGCATCGCGACGATCGCCACGTCGGCGACCAGCGGATGCTGGTAGAGCAGATTTTCGATCTCAACCACCGGAATCTTCTCACCGCCGCGGTTGATCACGTCTTTCACTCGGCCCGTGATGTGCAAGAAGCCGGCCTCGTCGAGCACGGCGAGGTCACCGGTGCGGTACCAGTGATCGGGCGTGAATACGTCGGCCGTGAGATCGGGCCGGTCGAGGTAGCCGCTGAACATCGTGGGCGAGTGCAGCTCGTAGTTGCCCTCGATGCCGCGCGGCATCTCGCGGCCCTGGTCGTCGACGATGCGCAAGCGGATGCCGGGCAGCGCCCGCCCGTCACTCCCCCAGGCGTCTTCGGGGCGGTCTCCGGGCGCGGCGAGGGTGCCGAGGCACGTCTCGGTGGTTCCGAACGCGCCGAGGATGCTCGTTCCGAGCACCTCGCGGGCCTCGCGCGCCAGGGCGCGGGGCACCGCGGAACCGGTGGCAACGAACATCCGCAGGGCTGCCGGAGGCGGTGCGACGCCGTCTTTCACGGCTCGCACGAGGTCGTCGACGAAGGCCGCGGCCGCTTGCACGAATGTGCCGCGAGCCTGCCCGAACGCCTGCTCGAGGGCGATCTGCGCGTTCCACACCGGCTGGATGATTACGGCGACGTTCAGCCGCCAGGCCAGCAGCATGCCGTACAAGAAGCCGGTCTGGTGCGCGAGCGGCGACGGTACGTAGACGCGGTCGTCGGCGCCGAGGCCCGACTGCTGAACATGCAGGGCGGTCGCGATGGCAAGAGTGCGGTGCGAGTGCTGCACGCCTTTCGGCTCGCCCGTCGTACCCGAGGTGAAAAGCAGCTGGCAGGCGTCGTCGGGCCGGGGCGAGCGCGACAGAATCAGGTCGATGTCGGGGGTGACCGACTCGAGCGCCTGGTCGTAATACCGCCAGGTCCAGTCGGAGGCGGCGGCGGCCTCGGCTGCGTTCTCGGGGATGGGCGGAACGTCGTTCGCGACGTCGGCACTGTGCCGTTCATCCGCGCGCAGCACCACGATGTGTTCAAGAGCCAGCGGGCGACGGTTGACTCGCGCTTCTTCGGCCGCATCGAGCAGCTCGACGGCCGGCCGGCGTTTGCGGAACTTGTCGGGCAAGAACAGCACACGCGCCCGGGAGCGCGAGAGCGTCATGGTGGTCTCCCTCGGGCCGAAGACCGGCATGATCGGTGTGGCGACCGCGCCGATCTGAATGGCGCCGAGGGTGATAGCGATGAACTCGCTCCAGTTGGGCAGCTGCATGGCCACGGACTCGCCCGGCTGCACGCCGATGTCGAGCAGCAGCGCCGACACCCGATCGGCTTCGGCCTGCAGCTCGGCCCAGGTCGTTTCGCTCGGCCGCTCACCGCCGACCTCGATGACGGCGGTCTGGTCTGGCGACTCTGTCGCGAGCCGCCGCACCTCGTCGCTCAGCACCAGCGGCAGGTCTGAACGGATGCCCGGCACCAGCTCTTCTTCGACGCTGTCGGCACTGGGCTGACCCACATGCTGGTGCCCGCCCGTGCCCGGCCGCTGATCGGCGGCCTCGCCGGTCTCGGCGAGCTCCTGCTGGCGAGTGAACCCGGCCTCGGTCTCGGTCTCGGTCTCGGGAACGTCGGCACGCACGGCGTCGAACGCCGGAACCGCAGCGACGTCGATGTCGAGCCCGATGGAGTTCATCGCCTCGAGGAAGGTGGGATACGAGATGCGATACGCACGCGGATACGTGAGACTCGACATTCCCGTGGCGGTAGACGCCGCGACAGCCAGCGACATCAAGACGCGGTGGTCGTTGAAGCTCGACATCGCCGCGCCGTGCAGTTTCGAGACGCCCGTGACCCGCAGTTCATCCGTCTGTTGCTCGGCATGGCCGCCGAGGCGGTTCAGCTGCAGCATGGCGGCGACACGATCGGACTCCTTGAGGCGAATGTGACCCACGTTGTGCAGTCGGGTCGTACCGTCGGCGAACGTCGCCATCGACGCCAACACGGGAAGCAGGTCGGGAATCGGCTGGCAGTCGATGTCGAGGGGCCTCAACCGAATGCCGTCGTGCTGAACGCGTACGAATCCCGTTGCCTCGTCTTTTGTGAGCGGCACCCCCATGGCCGTCGCCAGGTCGAGGAATTCGGCTTCGGGGTGGTCGGTCTCGGCCGAGGTGAGCGCCGACAGACCGCGGAACACGACGTCAGACGGGTGGATCGCTGCTGCCGCAATGCCGAACGCAGCCGAACCGATGTCGGGCGGAATCACGTAGTTCGCAGGTCGCGCCTGCTGGTTGGCCTTCACCTGGTACGTGAGCCAATCGTCGGAGTGCTCGACCTCAGGGCCGAACAGCTTCATCATGCGCACGGTCAATTCGACGTAGGGCTGCTCGTTGAGGGCTCCGCCCGTGACATGGATGGTCGTGTCGTGCTCTGCGAACGGCGCGAGCAGAAGCAGTCCGCTCAGCCACTGCGAAAGCGTACCCGCGATGCTGACCTCTCCGCCTTTCGGCCGGGCCGGCTGCACCGTGATGGGCGGGCAGTCGCGGTCGGACTCCAGTCGCACCCCCATCTGGCCGAGCGAGTCGAGCAGTGCCTTGATGGGACGGCGGCGAAAATACTTCATGCCGGTCAGGGTCATCGGCCGATCGGCCAGGGCGGCGAGCCCCACCATGAAGTACAGCGTCGTTCCCGACGAGCCGACGTTCAGCAGACCGTCTGCGCCTCGCGAGCCGTGGTCGACGATGTCGGTAGCGCGGTAGGGGCCGCCCGTGACGATGTAGTCGTCGCCGACGACACGGATGCTCGTGCCGAGGGCCCTGAGCACGCCGATGGTCCACTCCACCTGCCGTGTCGTGGAAATTCCCGAGATGACGCTCGTACCGGGAGCCAAGCTGGCTAGCACGAGCGCACGATGCGCATGGTATTTCGAGACCGGAATGTCGAGCGCGCCTGCGAGAGCGGTTGTTGTTCCCCGAACGACGAGCTGCATAGCATCCCCTTCTCGCATGGTTTCACCCCACAGATTGCAGGGGTCAAACCGCGATGTACTGCGGCGCGAATGGAGCTACGGTGCTCTGTTACTACGCAAAAGACGAAGCAAGCCAGGGGGTAGTGTCAGTAGGTTTAACTTACGCTCGACACGCTATCCCAGCAAATTGACGGGCGGCACCTATTGCTTTCTCTACAAATATCAGATCATCTTTTGTGCGTGTCGACAGAGCGGTCTGCTGAAATACTTCGCGCTTGTTAACTTGTTCGCCATCATTACTGGGCGCCGTAACCACCGACGGGGCTGAAACCCGCCGGCAGCGCGAAGGGGTCGATGACCCGCGACGAGCGCTCGGAGGCGATGATGAGCGAAGTGAGCTCACCGGCGGCCCGCGCGATTCGGTCGGGCAACGCGCTTGCGCCTCCGCCGGCAACTGCACCGTGGCCAGAGGCCGGGCCCGCACCTGTAGCCCCGCTGCCCCAGTCGCTCGACGCCGCATACACGGCGGTGGGAGCGACGACGGCGTGCAGGTACGTGAAGAGGGGGCGCACGGCGTAATCCAGGGCGAGCGAGTGCCGCTCGGTTCCACCCGTCGCGGCGATCAGCACGGGCAGGTCGGTCAATGCGGTGGGCTCGATGATGTCGATGAACGACTTGAAGAGTCCGCTGAAGCTCGTGGTGAAGATCGGTGTGACCGCGATCAGGCCATCGGCGGAGGCCAGGGCATCCAGCGCCTTCTGCAACTTCGGCGCTGCGAACCCCGTGATCAGGTTGTTGGTGATGTCGTGCGCGAGGTCACGCAGTTCGATGACCTCGACGCTGGGCTGCACACCCTTCTCGGTGAGACGGTCGACCGTGGCCGTGGTGAGCCGGTCGGCCAGCAGTCGTGTCGACGACGGCTGGCTCAGACCGGCAGAGACCACCACGAGTGTGCGGGCTGGTCGAGCGCCCGCCCCGTTCGAAGCTCCGGCAGCGGCCGAAACGTCAGTATTCGAAACGTTCTCGGCCATGGCTACTTTCCTTCTGAGCTCAACGAGGCGACGGTCTCGGCCGAAGCGACGTCGGCCGAAGCGACCATGGATTCCGCAGCGGCTACTTCTGCGGCATCCCGAGCCGCGACGAGCGACGCGTGAGTGGGGCCGTCGGGCACTGCAGCGGGGCGGTTCTCGGCGAACTCCTTGCGCAGCACAGGCACCACGTCTTCGCCCAAGAAGTCGATCTGCTCGAGCACGGTCTTCAGCGGCAGGCCGGCGTGATCCATGAGAAAAAGCTGGCGCTGGTAGTCGCCGAAGTACTCGCGCATGCTGGCGTAGCGGTCGATGACCTGCTGCGGGCTGCCCACGGTGAGCGGGGTCTGCTCGGTGAAGTCTTCGAGCGACGGGCCGTGCCCGTACACCGGCGCGTTGTCGAAGTACGGGCGGAACTGGTTCACCGCATCTTGCGAGTTCTTCGCCATGAACGCCTGGCCGCCGAGACCCACAATCGCCTGCTCGGCGGTTCCGTGGCCGTAGTGCTCGAAGCGCGAGCGGTAGTAGCCGATGAGCTGCATGTAGTGCTCTTTCGGCCAGAAGATGTTGTTGGCGAAGAAGCCGTCTCCGTAGTACGCGGCCTGCTCGGCGATTTCGGGCGAGCGGATGCTGCCGTGCCACACGAACGGCGGCACACCGTCGAGCGGGCGGGGAGTCGACTGAAAGCCCTGAAGCGGGCTGCGGAACTTGCCCTCCCAGTTGACGTAGTCTTCGCGCCAGAGCCGGTGCAGCAGGGCGTAGTTCTCGATGGCGAGCGGAATGCCCTCCCGAATGTCTTTGCCGAACCAGGGGTACACCGGGCCGGTGTTGCCGCGCCCCATCATGAGGTCGACACGGCCGTCGGCCAGGTGCTGCAGCATCGCGTAGTCTTCGGCGATCTTCACCGGGTCGTTCGTGGTGATGAGCGTGGTCGAGGTGCTGAGCAGAATTTTGTCGGTCTTCGCGGCGATGTAGCCGAGCGTCGTGGTCGGAGACGACGAGAAGAACGGCGGGTTGTGGTGCTCACCGATAGCGAAAACATCGAGGCCGACTTCTTCGGCCTTCTGCGCGATCGTCACGATGTCCTTGATGCGGTCGTGTTCGCTCGGGGTGTGGTTGGTTGTGGGGTCAGCCGTCACGTCACTGACACTGAAAAGTCCGAATTGCATGATGCCCTCTTTCTTCTGTGCACCAATTTCTATGCATTTGCATCGATATTCGAGTCAACGAGCACTGGGCCCGATCTATTCCCGCTTCGTTCCGCTCACTTCAGCGTATGCGCTCTCACCCTGCGAACTGAGCCCCTCACGCCGAATTGAGGGCGTTATACCGGCCTCACTTCGGCGTAACAGGCTCACGAGGCGGTTGCGCGAGGTCGCGCGAGGTTTCGCGAGGTTCCGTCAAGGGCGTGACACCGGAGACGAGGCACGATGTGCTGAATGCTATGAATCGCATCCGCTGGATCTTCGCCGGCCAGCTCGGCGCGCAGTTCGACGATGGCGGCCGCCTGCTGCTCATCGAGGCGCGCTCGGCGTTCGGCCGGCGCCCGATGCATCGAGCCAAAGCGCACCTCATCTTGTCTGCCCTGCGTCATCGCGCCGCCGAGCTCGGCGACCGGGTCGAGTTCCACCAGGTGCTCGACTACCGCGAGGTCGTCGAGGGTCGTACCGACCTCGAGGTGATCGACCCGACCTCCTACAGCGCCCGCCGTTTCGTGCGACGACTCGATGCCCGCATTCTGCCGAGCCGCGGCTTCGTCACCAGCGAGGCCGACTTCGCCGGCTGGGCCGACAGCCGGGGTGGCAGACGGCTGCTGCTCGAAGACTTCTATCGTTCGGTGCGGCAGCGCACGGGCATCCTGATGCAGGGCGAGAGCCCCGCCGGCGGCCAGTGGAATTACGACACGAAGAACCGACATGCCCCACCGAAAGGCGCCGTGACGCTCGGCCTGCCCGACCCCTGGTGGCCCGTCGAAGACGACATCGACGCCGAGGTGCGAGCCGATCTCGACCGCTGGCAGGCAGAAAGCCTTGTGCACCTGGTCGGGGCGGATGCTCCGCGGCGCTTCGCCGTCACAGAAGCCGAAGCGAACCTGGCCCTCGACGACTTCATCGTCAGCCGCCTGAACGACTTCGGCCCGTTCGAAGACGCCACCCTCACGGGCGACTGGACCATGGCCCACTCATTGCTCAGCGCGCCCCTCAATCTCGGGCTGCTGAATCCGCTCGACGTGGCCGAACGGGTGGCCGCCGAGTACGACGCCGGTCGCGCGCCCTTGGCGAGCGTCGAGGGCTTCGTGCGACAGATCATCGGCTGGCGCGACTACGTCTGGCACCTGTACTGGTACCTCGGCGAAGAGTATTCCGCTGCGAACAACTTCTTGCGGGCATCCACACCCCTGCCCGCCTCGTTTCGCGAACTCGATGCTCGCGCGATCGAGGCGAACTGCCTCAGCCACACGATCGAGGGCCTGCACGACCACGGCTGGGCGCACCACATTCAGCGGCTCATGATCATTGGAAACTGGGCGCTGCAACGCGGATTCGACCCCGTGGCGCTCTCGAATTGGTTCGCCGACATGTTCGTCGACGGTACTCCGTGGGTGATGGCCGCCAACGTCATCGGCATGTCGCAGCACGCCGACGGCGGTATCGTCGCCACGAAGCCCTACGCGGCCGGCGGCGCCTACATCAACTCGATGACCGACTACTGCGGCGGCTGCCGCTTCAACCCGAAGGTGCGTCTCGGCGAAGACGCCTGCCCGTTCACTGCCGGATACTGGGCCTTTCTCGACCGCAACGAAGCTGTGCTGGCCTCGAACTTTCGGCTGAAAATGCCCTACGCGTCACTTCGCCGTCTGCCCGACCGGGAGGCGATCACTCTGCAGGAGCGCATGCGCGATGGCACATGAAACGGGCGAAGCAGCTGCTGCTCGAAGGTGACCGCGCGGCTCAGGGGATCTCGTAGGTACCGATGAGGCGAGCGCGTGCAAGCACGTGTGCATCGATCGCGGCGAGCACGTCGTCGAGACCGAATGTCTCAGGAAGCTCGGTGCGGCGATCGAGCGCGAAGAGCTGAAAGACGTACGAGTGCGGCCCATGGGAGCGCAGAGGCAGTGGCCCCGACCATCCGCGCCGACCGAGGCCGCCCTTGCCGTGCCTCAGGCCGGAAACCGGGCTCGGATTCGCCAGCCCGTTTTCGGGAATGCCACCAAGCGCCGGGTCGATTGCCACGGTGAGAGCGTGGGTTGCGGGTCTGCCCAGCGGCACGTCGGGGTCTTGCACGATGAGCACGAGCTCTACCGTGCCGGGCGGCGGGGGCGTCCAGCTCAGGGCCGGCGAGATGTTCGGAGCGAACATTCTGCCGCGGTGCAGTTCGGGAATGGGAGCGCCGTCGGTGAACGCCGGGCTGCTGAGCTCGAAGGTCTGCGGCGCCTGCAGGTCGGGTCGAGCCCAGACGAGCGTGTCGTGGCCGGCGCGGCGGTTTCGCAGCGCTCGACCGAGGGGATTGGGCACGGGGTGCTCCTTCTCTTTAGGTATACTAACCAATTATGAAGCACGATTCGGTTTATGGCGGCACGGCTGCCGTCGCTGCGATCGCGACCTCGGCGAACAGCCCGGCCGACACGGACAGCTCGGCCGACGACGCCGGTCTCGGCGCGCAGGTTCGATCATCGGTCGGCCGCCTCTACCGCCGATTTCGCAGCGAGCGCCCAGACGGCACACTCGGCGATAGCGCGCTCGAAGTGCTCTCTCGCTTGCAGAAGAGCGGCGCACTGACCCTCACGCAGCTGAGCGAAATCGCGCGGGTCGCTCCCGCTTCGATGAGCCAGAGCGTCAATCGCCTCACGTCGGCCGGCTACGCCACCCGCACCCCCGACCCGGATGATCGCCGACAGGTACTCATCAGCGCCACACCCGAAGGCGCGGCGCTCGCCCTCGCGGCACGTGCGCAGCGTAATGCCTGGCTCGACACGCGCCTCGAAGCACTCAGCCCCGCCGATCAAGACGTGCTCGCCCGCGCTTGCGCGCTGCTCGATGTCATCGCCGCGTCCGAGTCCCGTGTGTAGGCGCAAGTCGCACGTCGCGCCGGCCGCAGCGGGCTTTCATCGCTCAGCCGAGTCGCGAAGCGATCGCCGTGCTCGTGTCTACGAACGGTTCAGCGTCAGAAGTGCAGCCGGCTCAGCAGAAGAGCCACGATGCCGCCTGAAACCAGCAGGCAACCGCCCAGCGATAGCCAGACCGTCGCGGCTCGAGGCGTGCGGGATGCTCGGCTGACGCCGTACCCCGCCAGCCCGGTGATGCCCAGAACGACGACCAGCGCCACGGCGCCCGCTATGGTGAAGCCGGCATCGCCGTCGTTCCACGTTGCATCCCAGCCGCCGCGAGCCAGCGCAGACAGCTGAAACGCACCCATCACCGTGAGAAAGAGCGGCACGACCGCAATCAACCCGGCCACGACCCCGACCGCCGCCACCGAGGCGATCGCCGCCGGGCGCCAGACGGCCACCCGTTTCTGCCGGGATTCGTTCAGGGCACTCACGCTTCGAAACCGGTGGCGACGTCGTCGCTCAGGGCGTGCGCGATGCGCTGGGCGAATCCGTTCGAATGCGGGGGCAGAGCATCCATCGCGAACCACTCGGCCTCGGTATTCTCGCCATCGGCCGGGTACGGCGTGCCCGAGACCCACCGCATGCGAAACACCAGGTCGAGGTACTGCGCCCGGTCACCGTTCGGGTACGCCATGGGCGGCAGCACGTGCACCCACGCCAGCCGCTCGGCGACGGCCACCACTCCCGCCTCCTCAAGCACCTCGCGGGCCGCGGCGATAGCGGGCTCTTCTCCGGGGTCGATGATTCCGGTCACCGGAGTCCATGCGCCGGAATCGCTGCGCTTCACCATGAGCAGCCGACCCTCGTGCTCGACGACCGCGGTCACTCCGGCGAGCCACAGCGTCTCGTGCCCGATCTTCTCGCGCAAAGACACTATGAAGTCGGGAATGGCCATGCTTCGAGCGTATAGCCCGCTCGACGGGCCACCGCACTCGGGTCGGGGCGCTGGGGGCGGAGCCCTCAAGACCGGAGTACTAGGGTCGGGGTACTGAGGGCGGAGCTGAGCGAACGCGGCGTGCTCTGCGTCGACATATCGCCGCAGCTCCGACGAAAGTCCGGCAGCGAGACGATGTACAGGGGCACTGCGTCAGCAGTTGCTCGAGTACCGCATCGATTCGGCTGCGATCTTAATGCTCGTCACGACGGCGGGCGACGAGAGCGGCGTCGACAGCAGCGGCGAGCGCGGAAAGGCGTCTTCTGAACCGCCCCAGAGGGTGACGCACTCGTGCGCGCCTGCCACCGCCGACCGAGAGTACACACCGTCGAGATCGGGCCACGCGTCTCGAATTGCGCGTGCCCACTGCCGAGTTCGAGACTTCTTACCCATCGCAACGGATGCCCGGGCGCCGGCTCTCATCAACCAATCCCCTGTGACGTCGAGAAGCCGCACCGGCCTCGTCAGCGAGAAGAGAGTCACGTACGGAGTACCGGTGTGAACGTCGACGAATCGGGTCGACTGAAAGACCTCGGCCAGGCAGGTGACGACGTCGAACGCGAGGTATGCAACGCCCGCTGACGGATGCTCACCCTGAGGCATCGGGTGAGCATCCCAGCGCGCGGATGCCAGCGGCCCCCACGTTCGAAGACGATTCCACGCTTGGGGATGCTGGCTGGCCGTCATGTGAATGCGCCAGAGAGGCGCTTGTGTGCTGAGCGTGCGAACCTCCGGCCCCACCGTGAGCAGTTCGTCTCGCGAAGGCCGGCTGAGCGAAGGCAGGTCGAACGAAATCGGATCGAGCGACGCCACTACAGCCCGAGCCCGACCTCAGAGGCGAGCGCCACCACCTCAGCTGCACTGCCACCACCGAGAAGCCAATCCCGCGGCGTTACCGCAACTTCACCTATCACGAGTTCTGACTGTACGGTCGAGAAAAACCCTGCAACCGAACGCGGATGCAGCCGCAGGTCAAGCGACCCCAGCACCTCTGATAGCGCTGGCAATGCCGCCGACAGGTCGGCGTTGAACTGCCAAATCGGAAACCACGCCTTACCGTCGGCCATGTACGCGTACAGCCTGTTCTCGGCCCGATAGTGGCGTATCGTCGACGGCTTCAGGCCCAGGCCCGAGGCGACCTGTTCGCCGGTGAGCGCCATGATGCTCTGCGCGGCGGTTTCTGAGAGGGCGCGGCGATCGGCTTGTGTGGCGAGTTCTTCATCGTCGGAGATGCCTGAGTATTCGGCCCACAATTGCCGTTCGTCTGCAGGTAGGTCGACCGTTCCCGACGCGATCTGCGGGCCGATCAGTTGTGTAATCGACGCGACGATGTCGCGCTCGCTCCAAACGGCACCGCTCTGCGCTAAGAACTCGTGAAGCGTTGCCGGTGCTTGTCTTTCACTCAACCCACTGACCATTCCCACACATTACCACCCTGGCGGCAGCTGTGGTAAGCACACGCTCACGCCACGACACCCCGCGCGCACCAGGCCAGCGCCGACACCTCGAACGCGCCCGCGGGCAGCAGCTCGGCGCACCGAGTCTGTACCGCCGACCGGTCTGCGCTCGAGAGCCGCGCCACGTAGGCGCCGGCCGGGCCGACCCCGAGCAGGTACGGCTGCCACCACTCGTCGAAGGAGCCGTACTGGCGAGTGACCGTCAAGCTCGCCGATTCGACCTCGACCAGGCCCGCCGACGAGAACAACGAGGCGAGATCGCCGTCGCGCGTGCCCGGCATGGTCGCCTCACCCGGCTCCTCGGGGTCGAGATCACGCACGGCATTCCAGAAGGTGGCGAGCGGGCCGCGGTCTCCCGCATGATCCCAGACGCACGCCGAGACGAAACCACCCGGCCGCGTCACGCGTGCCATCTCGCGAACGCCGACCACTGCATTTGGCATCAAGTGGATGACCAGCTGGGCCAGCACGGCATCGAACTCGGCATCGCCGAACGGCAGGTGCTCGGCCCCGGCCTCTCGCACGTCGACAGCCGGCAGCCGCTGCTGAACGGCGGCGACGAACGACGCCGAAGGGTCGACCGCCGCGACGGCCGGCGCACCCAGACGCTCGACGAGCTGTTCGGTGAGGGCTCCCGCGCCGCAGCCGACATCTAGTGCCCGTTGACCCTGGCGCACGCCCGACCACTCGGCGAAGAGGCCGGCCAGCGGCTCGGAGTAGCGGCCCATGAAGCTCAGGTAGGCGTCGGCTGTCACATCAAAGCTCATGCGACCACCGTACCCGCGGGCATCCGGTGAGGGCATCTCGCGAAGGGACTCCGGCGAAGGGATGCTCGATCTAGACCCCGACCCGCCAGTGGTCGATGCGGCGCTGGTCGGGCGTGAAGCCATGTGCGACGCCCCACAGCACCGCTTGCGTGCGACTGGTCACGTGGATCTTGCGGTAGACGCTGCGGATGTACGACTTCACGGTGTTCGGGCTCAGATACGTGAGCGCAGCGACTTCGGCGTTGCTCTTGCCCTGCGTGATGAGCGCCAGAATCTCCGACTCGCGGTCGGTGATGCCTTCGGTGCGCCCCGGCCAGTCGAGCCCGAGCGCACTGCCCGCGCGGCGTTGCGGCGCGCTGACGATCTCTTCACCGGCGTGGATGGACTCGAGAGCACTCACAAGCTCGCCTGCCGGAAGCGTCTTCGAGAGGTACCCGTGCACCCCGTGACCGCGGGCGCTCTCGACGAGCTCGGGCTGAAAGTTCCAGGTATAGACCACGACTCGACGGGCGCGCGGGTTGCTGACCAGGGCCGCCACTTCTTGCTGATCGGTCTCAGGCTGAGCGAAGGAGTCGTACATCACGATATCGACGGTCTCGTCGACGGCGGTGCGGGCGTCGATCTGCGTCACCATGACGCGGTCTTGATACTGGTCGAACATGTGGGCCAGGCCCATCAGCACGACGTCATAGTCGTCGACCAGGGCCACCGTGATGGGGCGCGTCGCCAGTACAGTCATGGCCCAAAAGTACACCCCTAGGGGTGTGTCGCAACCGCCCGGCGGATGGTGAGGTGAGATCAGCGTTCGAACCCGGGCGCCTCACACCACTTCGCAGAAAAGGCATCTCATGAACATCCTTCTCGTCATCGTCGCAATCATCGCCATCGTGCTGTTGATCACCGGCGGCATCTCGTCATCGCTGAGCTTTCTCATCTGGGTCGGTGTCGTTCTGCTCGTGATCGCGGTCATCGCTTTTCTCGTGCGGGTGCTGACAGGCAGCCGCCGCGTCTGAGGCGCGTGACGTCTACAGCCTTCGCGTGACGTAAGCTCGTAACCGGAATATCTTATTCCGCTTACGAACGGGAGCGCGCAGTCGTGAAAATACTCATCTACGGCGCCGGGGTGCTGGGCAGCATCTACGCCGCCCGCCTGCACGACGCAGGGCACGACGTCTCGCTCGTCGCCCGAGGCCAGCGCCTGGTCGCGCTGCGAGAGCACGGCATTTTGCTCGCCGAGGGCGACAGCCCGGTCATCCGGTCGGTGCGCGTGCCTGTGGTCGAGGCGGCGACGGGCCAATTCGACCTGACCCTTGTTTTCGTTCGCACCCACCACGTGGATGCTGTGCTCGAATCGATCGCACGGCTCGACGCTGCCGGTGGTAGTGCCGGCGACGTGCTTTTTCTCCTGAACTGGGCGGCCGGCGCTGAGCCGCTCTCCACCGCGATCGGCCGCGAACGGGTGCTGCTCGGCTTTGCCACGCAGGGCGGCACCATGCACGGCGACGTCGTTCATTACCGGCCGGCCTCGCTGCTGACCCGCCTGGTCTCGATGCCCATTGGCGAACCCGACGGCCGCACGACGCCGCGGGTCGAACAAATCGTGGAGCTGTTTCGTGCGGCCGGATTCGGCGCCAAACCCGAATCGCGCATGGAGTCCTGGCTCACGACCCACGCCGCGTTCGAGGTGCCGCTCGGGCAGGCGGTGCACGCGGCCGGCGGCCTTGAAGCGTTGGCCGGAGACCCTCGCGCGATTCGGCTCATGCTCGGGCAGATGCGGCTGAACCTGGCGTCGCTGCCGTCGCGCCCGGTGCCGCGGGCATTCACCGCGCTGCAGATCGTGCCCTGGTGGATGCTCGTACCGGTGTTCCGGCGGTTTCTGCGCAGCTCGGCGGCAGTGCCGCTCAGCACAGATTCCCCCGCGGTCTTCGCCGAACTCGATGCGTTGGCCGAGCAGCTGCGCGCGCGTGCCGCGCTCGGTGCGGCGGCCGACGTGAGCTCGCCGAACAGGAGTGTGCGCTGATGCCGGCCCACGAGCATCCTGCGCGGCCCAAGCGCAGAGACGCGGCCCTGAACAGCGAGCGCCTCGTGCAGGCGGCACGCGAGGTGTTCGCGCGACAGGGGCTCTCTGCCACGCTGGAAGACATCGCCGAACAGGCAGGAGTGGGCGTCGGAACGGTCTACCGCAATTTCGCCAGCAAACGCGAGATAGTCGAAACGCTCTACGACGAAGCGATCGACTCGGCGCTGGCCGATGTGCGCTCGGCCCTCGAAATCGACGACCCGTGGTCGGCCGTTGTGACCTTCTTCGAGGTCACCGCGGCGAGTCAGGCGCGCGATCGCGGATTGAGCGAAACGCTGCTCGGGCACGGCGGCCTCGGCCCCCGCGCCGACACGGCCGAAAAGCTCGTCGCAACGTTGACTCCTCTGTTCGACCGGGCGGTCACGGCGGGAGTTCTGCGCGCAGGGGTGACCACCACCGATGTCTTACCTCTATTCGCCATGCTCAACGCCGTGTACGGAATGAGTGATGCGAACCCCGACCTCTGGCGGCGATACCTGGCGCTGCTTCTCGACGGGCTTCGTGCCACCGACCGGCCGGCCCTTCCTGTGCCCGCCTTAGATCTCGCGTCGTTCACGGCCGCCTTTTCGGCTGGCGCCTGACGCTTCACCGCAGCATCTGCACACAACTCACGAATCGCGGCAGCAATGATCGTCTCTCGAGACCGCCTCTCGCCGCCAGCGCTCCCTGGCGGCGAAGTGCGGGGGTGCCGCGTCAGTTCGGACGAGAGTCTGCGACCCGTCATTGATCAGAACGGATGACCGCGGCTAGCGTGGAGGCATGACACTGCTGTTCGAAGAAATCGTTGTCGATTGCCACGACTTTCACGCCGTGGGCCACTGGTGGCAGGCCGCATTGGGGTGGACCCTGCTCTACGAGACCGACGACGAGCTCGAGCTTCAGAACCCCGACGGCTCGCACCCGACGCTGCTGTTTCTCAACACGCCAGACGAGAAGACGACCAAGAACCGCTTGCATTTCGACTTCGTGCCCGACGATCAGGCCGCGGAGGTCGAGCGGCTACTGGCGCTGGGCGCGCAGCGCGTCGACATCGGGCAGGGCGAGACGCCGTGGGTCATTCTGGCCGACCCTGAAGGCAACGAGTTCTGCCTGCTCTCGGCGCGCAACTGAGCCGCGAGCCGGCTTTCGGAGGCACGAGCATCCATCACCCGTCGTCGCTATCGGGCTCCACGAGCGCCGGCCGCTCGCGCAGTCGCGCCAGAAGGAAGGCCGCAGCGACGACCAGATAGAGCACGAGCGCAGCCAACGGTGAGAACACTGCCACGGCCACACTGACCACCGCAATGGCGAGCGTTCCCAGGGAGAAGCGAGCGTGTCTGCTCATCCATAGGCCACCGCACGAGTGAGGTGCCGAGCAGCACGCCCAGATTCAAGACCAAGACGATCGGGTCTGTGATGCGCACTCGCGATATCTGCGTCCATGCGTCGAATCCTGCCACGGATCGGCACACCATCCTCTTATGTCGAAGGCGCGTGCCCTGCACCGTGAGCGTGCGTCAACACCAGAACCCGGCGAGCTCGGCCGCACCAGCCCTGCCCTGTGCGTAGCCGGCGCGCGCGGCGGGTACGCGGGTAGAGAGGTCCATCATGCTGTCGCCGAAAGCAGCGAGCGCCGCGCCGTCGGGAAAGATGGTCTCGACCTCGCTGCCGCCGGCACGCAGCTCATCGATCTGCGGGGCGAGATGCATGTTCCACTCGAGTGGCATGCGGGTTCTGCCGCCGAACGGTGACAGAACGAGCACGCGGCGGCAGCCCGCTGCAAGGTCGGCGTTCTCGCTCGAGCGCCGATAGCCGCCGTCGAAATAGAGCTTGTCGCCGATGCCGTACGGAGCACCGCCAGAGGTGCTTGCGGCCACCGCATCGACGAGGTCGACTCCGCTCTCACGATCGAACACGACGGGGTCGCCGGTGCGCGCGTCGACAGCCGTGATGTGCACCGCCTGTCGCGGCCACTGCTGGCCGGGAAGCCGGGCGGCCACGGTGGCGCGCCACCGGTTCCACCGAGCGGGGTCGAGTGCATCACTCAGCTCGAGGGCCGACGCGGCAAGTCTGCGGCGAACATCCACTGGCCCGTCAGCACTGGCAATGACATCATTCGTTCTGCTCAGGTGGTCGACCATCGACCCCTGAGGGCCGTGCGCACTGGCGGGTCTGCCGCCACCAGGCCGCTGCGGTGGCACGGCGGCCAGGATGTCGGCGTACAGCTGGGGAGGGTTCGCTGCGGTGATTTGTGCCGCCGCCGTCGCACCGGCCGACGTGCCGATGATGAGGTCTGCGCCAGTGACATCGAGATGGGCGTCGAAGAGACCGGCGACCACGCCGATCAGCCACGCGTTTCCTGCCGCCCCGCCGCCACCGAGCACGAGGGCGCGGTCATCGGAGGAGGGCAGAGTTGTAAAGAGTGTCGAGTTCATGGGAGTCGCCTTTCGCGAAATGCCTGGATGGGCGCTCCCGAGGGCGACTACGTCAGTCGCGTGATCGTGTACTGCAGGGAGCACCCTCTGCGGATACTGCGTTCATGGGTGCCACCTCCTACCGATAACTCGCGATCGCAACGACGATAGCACCTCGGTGTCGCTGCCTCAATGGTGTCGATGCCTCCCTGGCGTCAATGCCTCACTGGCGTCGATGCTTGACTTCAAGCGCTTGAAGTGTGTTGAGATACGAACATGACCACACTGACACTGATGACCATTCAGGATGCATCGCAGCGCACCCGGCTCAGCGAGCCGACTTTGCGCTACTACGAAGAGGTCGGGCTCATCGGCCCGATCGCCCGAGACGAACGCAGCGGGCACCGACGCTACCGCGACGAAGACATCGACACTCTGCAGGCGCTCGCCTGCCTGCGCGCGATGGGCGTCGGCATCGAAGACATGCGCACCTACCAGGCGAACCGCATTATCGGGCGGTCGACGGCCGCCGCACAACGCGACCTGCTCACCAAGCACGCGCTGCGCATCGAGCGCGAGATCGCCACGCTGCACGTGCACCTGAACTACCTCGAGGCGAAGGCCGGGCTGTGGGATGCCCGCGACCGCGACGACGCGCAGGCAGAAGCGGCGGCGAGCGAACGAGTGCACACGATGCTCGGCGAGCTCGAGGCGGTGCTCTCGTGAACCCCGTGCAACGGATGCCCGCCACCAGCCACACCGCCGATGTGGTGCCATCGTGAGCCGCGTGCTGGTGACAGGCGGCAATGGATATCTCGCAACACGCCTCATCGCCGACCTCCTGCTCGGCGGCAGCGAGGTGCGCACGACTGTTCGCGGCGCGGCGAGCGAACCCCGCCTGCGCGAGGCACTGCGGCGAGCCGAAGCCGACGACAGCGGGCTCGAGATCGTGCACGCGAGCCTGACCGAAGACGAGGGCTGGGCATCCGTAACCGCCGACATCGACGGGGTCTACCACCTCGCGTCGCCGATGATCCAGTCGGCCGACCCCGACGACGTGGTCGTGCCCGCCCGCGACGGTGCGCTGCGCGTGTTGCGTGCCGCTCGGGATGCACGGGTGCCCCGCGTCGTTCTGACGTCGTCGTTCGCCGCCATCGGGTACTCCCCCAAGCCGGTGCGCGACTACGACGAAAACGACTGGACCGATCCGTCGACGCCGGGACTCGCCGCGTATCCGCTCTCGAAAGCCGTCGCCGAGCGCGCGGCGTGGGATTTCATCGACCGCGAGGGTGGCGAAACCGAGCTCGTGGTCGTCAACCCGACCTGGATCGCCGGGCCGACGCTAACAGTGGATGCCCGCTCCTCCCTGCAGTTCTTCACGGGCATGCTCAGCGGAGCCATGACGCAGGTGCCGCGCCAACGCTTCGGCATAGCCGACGTGCGTGACGTCGCCGCCGTGCACATCGCCGCGATGAACACGCCAGAGGCTGCCGGAAAGCGCTACCTCGCGCTCGCCGACGGGCCGACGCTCACGTTTCTCGAGGTGGCGCAGGTACTGCGGTTGCGGCTCGGCGCGTTCGCGTCGCGGGTGCCGACCGAGGAGGCGCCGGGCGACGAGCCGGCGCCGCTGGTCATCCACAACGACCGCGCGAAGCGTGAGCTGGGCTTTCGGCCACGCGCGGCGGTCGACACCATCGTCGAGACGGCCGAAAGCCTGCGCGACCTCGGGCTCGTCTGAGGGCGGCGCGGCGCGCGGCGCGGGGCGGCGCACGGCGCGGTGGGTGGTTACTCCTCGGGGATGAGCCGGTCGAAGCGGCTCGTGTCAGAGCCGTCGGGGTCTGGGCCGCCGCGCACTCCGGTGTCGAGAGCGTTGATACGAGCGATTTCGTCGGCGCTGAGCTCGAAGTCGAACACGTCGAAGTTCTCGGCGATGCGCTTCGGGTTCGTCGACTTCGGAATGGCCGAGCGCCCCTGCTGCAGGTGCCAGCGCAACATCACCTGGGCAGGGGTCTTGCCCCGGGCATCCGCGATCTCACCGATGGTGGAGTCTTGCATGACGCTCGCCCTGCCGTCTCCCGCGTAGGCCGGGTAGAACGTGATGCCGCCGATGGGCGACCAGGCTTGCGTGAGGATGCCCCGCTCTGCGTCAGCCGCCTGCACGTCGGGCTGCGCGAAGTAGGGGTGCAGTTCGATCTGGTTCAGCGCGGGCACGACCGTCGTGCGCGCCGCCAGGTCGTCGAGGTGATGGCGCATGAAATTGCTGACGCCGATGGAACGAACCGACCCGTCGGCGAGCAGTTTCTCGAGAGCGGTGTACGCACCGATCGTCTGTTCGAAGCGGCTCGGCGCGGGCTGATGCAGAATGAGCAGGTCGATCTGGTCGAAGCCCAGTTTGCGGGTGGCCTTCTCGAATGCGTGCAAGGTCTGCTCGTAACCGAAGTCGCTCACCCACACTTTCGTTTCGATGAAGACCTCGTCTCGAGCGATGCCCGACCGGCGCAGCCCCTCGCCCATCTGTTTCTCGTTGCCATACGCGGCCGCGGTGTCGATGTGCCGGTAGCCGGTCTCGAGAGCGACGCGCACGGCCTCGGCGGTCTCTTCGGGCGTGCTCTGAAAGACTCCGAAGCCGAGTGCGGGCATGGTGACACCATTGTTCAGTGTGATTTCGTTCATATGCCGATGCTAAGCACTGCCGCTCGGCCGAGGGAGGGCTCACTAGGGCCTCCCAGCATGCGCGCAAGCCCGCAACCGGCAGTTCGAGGTGGAGATATCGCTGGAACGCTGGAGAGTTGACCACAACTCGGGTTACATTAGCCTCGACGACATGGTGGGGGTTGCTGTGAAAGACATCTCTTCGAGCGCGAATCGACGCGCTAAACGACTGCGCGTGCTCGTCGGCGTGGCGGTCGCCGCGCTTGCCTCTCTCGCTCTTGCAGTACCGACAGCTGCCTCGGCCGCCGAGCCCGCAACCGGGCCCGTCGGCTGCGGTTACGGTTCGGGCGGCCCGTACGCCGATACGCTCTGCTGGATCGACATGGCGAGCTACAACGACGCCACGGCGCGCAGCACCGCGGGTCAACCGTTCAGCATCACGCTGCCGGGCGGCTACACCACCACGTTCACCGCTCACACGTCGGGTACGAACCCCGTGCGGGCGAGCGGGTTTCCGACCTGGGGCGGAGCAGCGATCGGCAACAGCATCTACTTGGGAACACCCGGGCAGCCCGCCCTGTATCAAGATGCGGTCTTCGGCCCCTACGGCGTCTCGACGATCACGCTCGACGACATCACGGTGACGGATTCATCGGGAAGCGCCGTTCAGGGCTGGCAGTTCGTTGGGGCCGACGCCGAGTCGACTTTCGGCAACGAGAGCATCACGTTCACCTCTGACAGCGGAGTCAAGGTTCTCGCGACCTACGAGTCGACACCGGGTCAGAACGGATGCCAGCGAAACATCGTTCAGGTCGACCCGAACACGATCACGTGCACCGGTGACCTGACGTCGAGCGGTTACGGAACGGCGCTGGTCAGCTCGACACAACCGAGCTCATTCACACAGACCATGACCGTCGGATACAGCGCAGATGCTCGCGAAGGTGTGGCCTTCGCGTTCCAGAGCTCGAAGGTGCAGGCCGACTCGACCGTCGTCAACCGCGCGGCAGCGGGAGACACGTTCGGCGTCAGCGTGACGTCGCCGGAGTCGACTGTGGTCGGCCGAGCGTCGACGGGTGACGGCAGCAGTGCATCCACAGGTCAGCTGACAGTGCTGCCCAGGGTCACCGACGGAACGGCGTACACGCTGGCGTTGACCGGCAATAACCTGCCCGCCTACACGCCGACGTGGACCTGTGACGTGAACGGCGTCGCAGACCCCGCACTGTCAGCGACGGGCGTCACGTCGCTCAGTGTGTCGCCGGCGGCAGGCGATCTCGTGGTCTGCACGGTATCACTGGATGTCGCGGCTGTCGTTGCCCCGACGACGCCCCCGACGGCTACACCCACCCCGACGACGACCGCTGTAGCGGTGCCGGTGACCGCGGCTCCCCCGACGGCAAAAGCAGCGAAGCCCGCTCTCGCATCGACGGGTCTCGACGCCTCGGCAATCGCGCTCGGCGCGGCGGTTCTGCTCGCTCTGGGTGCGGGTGCCTTCGCGATTCGGCGCCGGGTGGCGGCCCCGAAATAGTTCGCCGGCCCGCCCACCCGCGCTGAAGACGCGCTACTCGCGCACGATAAGCACTGTCTTGCCCGGCGGCCGGGGCGTGCCCGCGCCGCTTTCGAACGCCGCCCTGCGACCTCACGTCTACTGCGGCCCGGCTCCTGCGCGATTGCCAGTGTTGGCGAGACCATCGACGAAGATGCGGATCATGCGGCGGTTCGCGTCGGGCCGGCCGGCGGGGTTTGGCCGGTCGGTCTGGTCGGGCCGGTCGGTCTGGCCGGGCCGGTCGGTCTGGTCGGGCCGGTCGGGCCGGTCGGCGGGGTCCGGCCGGTCGGCGGGGCCGGGCCGTGCGGCGTGCGGCGTCTGGCAGAGCAGGGCGACGGTCAGCAAGACTTCGCGGGCGGTGACGTCGGGGCGCGTGCATCCGGCGTCGACGGCTCGGGTGAGCAATTCGTCGAAGGCGGGCAAGAACTGGTCGAGCAGTCGGCCCGGTAGCCCGTCGTACGCCGGGTCACCGGAATGCAGGGCCGCGCCGAGGCCGCTCTTGGTGCCCACGAAATCGGCGAAGCGGTCGATCGAGCCGAGCAGGGCATCCCATGGGCCGAGGGTGGCGGCCAGCTGTTCGGCGTCGGCGATGCACTCGTCGACTTCGTTCTGCATGACCGCGACGATGAGGTCGGAGCGGCGCGGAAAGTGCCGGTAGAGAGTGCCGATGCCGACACCGGCACGGTCGGTGATGTCTTTTGCGGGGGCATCGACTCCACTACTGGCGAAGACCGCTTTCGCGGCGTCGAGCAGCGATACGACGTTCTGTTGTGCGTCGGAGCGCATTGTTCTCCTGATCGGTCTTGCTTAACGGAAAGCCGTTCCGTATAGTTTCGGAAAGAGCTTCCGCTTATAGGAAGTATACGTCTGGAGAACCCCTCATGCAGTATCGAAACCTCGGCAGAACCGGCATCACCGTGAGCGAGTACGGCCTCGGGGCGCTCATGTTCGCGACGTCGGTCGGCAACCCCGACCCCGAAGACTCCGCCCGAATCATTTACCGGGCATTGGATGCCGGTATCAACCTGATCGACACCGCCGACGCCTACGCAGACTCAGAAGAGGTGGTCGGCAAGGCGCTCAAGGGGCGACGCGACAGTGTCGTGCTGACGACCAAGTTCGGGCGACCGGTCGATGCCGACCCGAACCACCGCGGCACCTCAAGGCGCTGGATCATGACCGCCGTGGACAACTCGCTGCGACGATTGCAGACCGACTACATCGACGTGTACCAGATTCACCGGCTCGACCCTACGACCGACGTCGATGAGACGCTCTCGGCTCTGACCGATCTCGTTCGTGCGGGCAAGGTGCGCGCGATCGGGTCGTCGAATACTCCCGCGTCGTACATGGTCGAGGCGCAATGGGTGTCGGAGCGACGCGGATTCGAGCGCTTTCGCACCGAGCAGCCGCCGTACTCTCTCTTGAACCGCAGCATCGAGCGCGAAGTTCTTCCGGTGGCGCAGCAGTACGGTATGGGCATCCTGACCTGGGGGCCGCTCGGGCAGGGCATGCTCACCGGCCGAGTGCGTCGGGGCGAGGGCACCGACGTGATCCGTGCGAAGTTTCTGTCGTCGTTCGGTGACGAGCGCCGGCTCGACGCGGTGGAGCAGCTGATTCCGCTCGCCGCGGAGGCCGGGCTGTCGATGCCGCACCTCGCGATGGCGTTCGTGACGACGCACCCCGGTGTCTCGAGTGCGCTGCTGGGCGCTCGCACCATGGAGCAACTCGACGACCTGCTCGCGGGGGTCGATACGGTGCTGACTGACGAGGTGCTCGACCGCATCGACGCCATCGTTCCGCCCGGAACCGATGTCGGCACGCTCGACCAGGCCTACGTTCCCCCCGCCATCGAGCAGCTCTCGCTGCGTCGTCGCCCCCTCGCCGAGCGCGCGGCGCCCGCGACGGCGTGACGGCATGACGCCGGGACGGCGTGACGGCGTGACGACGGGCGGAGCTGACGCGACATGGCTGCGTATTGTGCGGATGCGACGTCAGCTCCGACGAAACTCCCCGGCCGGCGCGTGAGCACACCTCGCCGTACCGTGGTTCGCTGAGCCGCAATTCGGCCGCGGTGGCCACGAGTGCAACGCACGCGGGTGGGCCTCACCGGTCAGACGGTGGTCAGCAGGGTGGCGGCCGAGTCGAGGGCGCCGGAAACGAGGCGGTAGTAGTGCCAGGTGCCACGCTTCGAGACGGTGAGGTATCCGGCGTCTACCAGCACCTTCAGGTGGTGCGAAACCGTGGGCTGCGAGAGACCGAGCGGGTCGGTGAGGTCGCAGACGCACGCCTCGCCGTCTTCGTGCGCGGCGACCATCGAGAGCAAGCGGAGCCGCGCCGGGTCGGCGAGCGCTTTCAGCGATCGGGCCAGTGACTCTGCGTTCTGCTGGGAAATGGCCTCACGAGTCAACGGTGCGCAGCACGACTGCAGGTCACGAACGGGAATCAGCTGAGCGACAGACATGAATCGATGATGGCATAAACATTGACAGACGTCGATGTTTAATCGGAGACTTTGTGCATCGACAGCCGTCGATGTTGAGAGGAGGATCGTGATGGATGAGTGTTGCGACCCGTCAGTCTGCCCGCCGGAGTGTCTAGCCGGCTGCACGCCTGACTGCTGCTGAACGTTCGGCCGTCACCGGTCCGATCGGTGGCGGCCGAACCCAGCCGAGCCCGGCCTGACCCGATCGAACCCGACCTGACCCGATCGAACCCGGCCGTGCCCGGCCTGACCCGACCGAACCCGGCCGTGCCCAGCTGAACCCGACTCAACCCGGCCACCCCGACGAAAGAGAGCCCATGACTCAGCCCACCGTGTTGTTCGTCTGCGTGCACAACGCCGGCAGGTCGCAGATGGCCGCCGGCTACCTGCGGCAGCTGAGCGACGGCCGGGTTCGGGTGCTGTCAGGCGGTTCTGAGCCCGGTGACTCGATCAACCCGGTCGCAGTGGCGGCGATGGCCGAAGAAGGCATCGATATCGCCGGTGAGGTGCCGAGCATCCTGCAGACCGAAGACGTTCGGGCCTCAGACGTGGTGATCACCATGGGCTGCGGCGACGCCTGCCCGATTTTTCCGGGCAAACGTTACGAAGACTGGGAGCTGATTGACCCTGCCGGTAAGGCGATCGACGAAGTGCGGCCGATTCGCGACGACATCAAGCGGCGCATCGAAGCGCTGTTGGCAGAGATCGTCGCAGCCGAAGACGTCGCGGCCGAAGACATCGCGGCCGAAGACGTCGCAGCCGGAGGTATCACGGCCGAGTGAGGTCGCCGCTGCGTCAGGTCACTGCACGCCAAGTCGCACATGCGCCGCATCGACCTCACGCGCGCAGAAGCTGGGTCGAGACGGCCCAGAGACGCTCTGCCGAGGCGCCGTCGAGCGCCCAGCGCTTCACTCCGTGCGGATGCTCGGCGAGGGTTGCGTCGTCGGCAACCGGATAGGCCTCTTGACCGTCGTCGAGGTAGTGGCCGCCCGTGTGGGCGAACTCGGGCGAGACGGCCGCGACGAGGGTGGTGGATGCTCCCTGCTCGACCGTCTTGTAGGTGAATACTCCGGCTGCCTCCGCCGCGTCGAGCGATGCTTTCTGCTGCGGCGTGAAGTTGCGCTGCAAGCCGGTTGCGACTCCCCCGGGGTTCACGGCGTTCGCCACGATGCCGTCGGATGCCCAGAGCCGAGTTGCCTCGACCGCGAACAGGGAATTCGCCGTTTTCGACTGCGCGTAGGCCAGCTGGGCATCGTAGGGTCGAGACTCGAACTGCAGGTCGCCGAAATCGACGTTCGACCGCATGTGCGCCGTCGAGCTGAGCGAGACGATGCGGGCGCCTCCGCGATCTTCCGCGCCACGCGCGAGGGCGTCGTGCAGCCCGACCGCCAGAGCGAAGTGCCCGAGGTGGTTGGTGGCGAACTGCAGTTCACGACCCGCGGCCGTTCGTTCGAGACCGCCGGTGACGACGCCGGCGTTGCTGATGAGCAGGTGCAGCGGGCCGCTCCAGTTCTGTACGAAGCGGTCGACGCTGGCCGGGTCAGAGAGGTCGACGGCGACGGCGACGGCGTGAGCACGGGCCGGCGTGATCGAGGCCGCGATCGAGTCGGCGACCGCATCTCCCTTCCGCGTGTTGCGCACCGCGAGCGTCACCTCAGCGCCGGCCGCAGCAAGCGCGCGGGCGGTCTCGGCTCCGATGCCCGATGCCCCGCCGGTCACGATGGCTCGCACACCGCTGAGGTCGATGCCACGCAGCACGTCGTCGGCGGTGCTCGTGGCGGTGAAACGGGTGGAGATCAGGTGCTGAGCTGTCATGCGCTCACTATACACATTTGACAACACTTGTATAGTACGATCTCACCGTGGGCATTTCGAAGGTTGATACGGCGGCGACCGCTGAGGCGACGACGGTGGCAACGTCGACGGTGGCGACGACCGCTGAGGAGACAACAACCGCCGCCGACACCGACCGGCGCACTCGGGTGCTCGAATCGGCTCTCACGACCTTCGCCCGTTACGGCTACCGCAAAACGTCGATGGATCAGGTGGCCGACTCCGCCCACATTTCTCGCCCGGGGCTCTACTTTCTGTTCACCTCGAAAGAGGGGCTCTTCCGCGCCGCGGTGACTCAGGCCCTGAAGAACGATCTCTCAGCAGCCGACGCTGCCTTGAGCAGCGACCGCGCCCTGACCGAGCGCCTGCTCGACGCCTTCGACCACTGGGCGGGCTCGTACGTCGGCCCACTCGCGCGCGACATCACGGCGGTGATCGACGACAATCCGACCCTGCTCGGCGACATCGTCACGACTGCACCGCACCGCTTCGAAGAGCTGATCACACAGGCACTCACCACCGGTCGGGCGCCCGACCGGGCATCCGCCCTGGCTCGCACACTCATCAGCACCTCGATCGGCATCAAGCATCAAGTCGACTCTCGCGCGGAGTACCGTGATCGGCTGAAGGTCGCTCTCGAGGTGCTGGCGGTCTGACGGTTTGAAGGGCCGTACCGACCGGCCGGGATGCGGCGCCCGAGCGCTCCACGCCCTCGACAGCGAACACCGAGGGGGTGCCACAAAGGCAAGGAAAATATCTCCTTGCCTTAATCAGATTATCGACCGGTACGGGGCTTGCCGCAAGACCCCCTCTGTGCCGCAGACTACGGGTTCGGGTTCTTTCGAGCCTGAGAGACGGGGTACGAAGTGAACGAGCGCAGTGTGCACGAGTGTGCGGTAGTGATCGTGGGGGCGGGGCCGGTGGGAATGGTACTTGCGGGTGAGCTGGCGCTGGCGGGAGTGGATGTTCGGCTGCTCGAGCGGCGACCGAGTCAGCAGCTCGCCGGGTCGCGGGCCGGCGGCCTGCAGTCTCGCACGATTGAAATGTTCGACCAGCGCGGCATAGCCGACCGCTTTCTCAACGAGGGAACACCGGCCCAGGTGCAGCGCTTCGGCGAAGTCACGCTCGACATCGGCGACTTTCCCACGCGGCATCCGTACGGGCTGGGGCTCTGGCAGAACCGCATCGAGGCGATTTTGGCCGAGTGGATCGGCGAGCTCGGGGTAACCATCGAATACGGGTGCGAGGTGACGGCTGTCGAGCCCGACGACACCGGGGTGACCGTGCGGGTGGCCGGCGGGCATCCGTACGCCGAGGCCACCGATGCCGAAACCGCTGTCGGCTCGGTGAACGAGGCCGCGCAGACGGCGGGCGAACACACGTTGCGCGCGCAGTACGTCGTAGGGTGCGACGGCGGCCGAAGTCTGGTGCGCAAAGCGGCAGGCATCGCGTTCGAGGGGTGGGATGCGACCGTGAGCAACCTCGTCGCCGAGGTCGAGTACACGATCGAACCCGAGTGGGGCATGCGCAAAGACAAAGACGGCGGCGGCAGCAACGGCATCGGGCCCATCGAGAATGGCTCGTCGATCATTCGCGTCGTCGTCACCGAGAGCGAGCTGAACCAGGGCGCCTCGGATCCGACGCTCGCCGACCTCAGTGAGGCGATGGTGGCCGTGTGGGGTACCGATTTCGGCGTGCACTCCCCCACCTGGATTTCGCGCTTCACTGACGCCGCGCGGCAGGCGACCGCGTACCGGGCCGGGCGCATCCTGCTCGCCGGCGACGCGGCGCACGTGCACTATCCGGCCGGCGGCCAGGGCCTGAACATCGGCGTACAAGACGCCACGAACCTCGGCTGGAAGCTCGCGCAGGTCGTCGCAGGCGCCTCGCCCGATTCGCTGCTCGACACCTACGAGGCCGAACGACGCCCCGTGGCGGCGCAGGTGCTGCAAGACACCCTCGCGCAGGTGGGCCTGCGGCGGGCGGATGCCCGATCGACGGCCGTGGCGTCGGCCGTCGCCGAGCTGCTCTCGCTCGATCAGGCCCGCAAGCACTTCGGCGCGCGGCTCTCGGGGCTCGGCGTGCACTACGACCTCGGGCCGGGTGCGGGCGGAGCGGCTGCGGCGGGCGCGACGGCAGCGGGCCCGGCGAGCGGAACTGGTGCGGCGGCCGCGACAGCAGCGGCCCCGACAGGCGGAGCGGCTGCGGCGGGCGCCGCCGAGCATCCTCTGCTGGGGCGACGGATGCCCGACCTCGACCTGCTCGTCGAAGCACGACCCGCGCGGGTCTACGAGCTGATGCACGGCGCGCGGCCGCTGCTGCTGAACTTCGCCGGCTCGTTCGCCAATGGTCTCACCGCAGCGTGGAATGACCTCGTCACGACGATCGACGCCACATACACCGCGGTATGGGAGCTGCCCGAGCTCGGCCTGGTGGCTGCCCCGGCCGCCGTGCTCGTGCGCCCGGACGGCTATGTGGCGTGGGTAGGCCTCACCGGGGCCGACGCCGGCGCTGGTTGCGACGACTCGCTGGTCGAAACACTCGCGCGGTGGTTCGGAGACGCGACCGCCTGAGTCACGACGCCTCGCCGCGACCCGTCTTCTGCTGAAGCCGCTCGATCTGTTCGGAGGCCTCCGCCTTGGTGAGGTCGGCCGAGAGTTCTTCGCCCGCCTCGCGAGCAAGGGTGTCGAGATAGCTGCGCTGGGGCGCGGTCATCGGTTCGTCGCCGGTGACCCATTCCGATGGGTCTTTCGAGGCAGGGTTGGTGGGTTCGTCGGAGGTGGCTCCGAGGGTGTCAGTCATGATTCCAGGGTAGGCAGCGTGGCGCGGCTCGGGCAGGGGTTGCGTTTCGCCGCCGCACCGCTCCGCTCCGCCGCACCGCCGCACCGCCGCACCGCTCCTCCGCACCGCCGCTCCGCTGGCGAGAAGGCTCCAACCCCGGGCATCCGTTCAGTCGAGGAGAGCCTTCAGCGCGGCGGGGGCGAGTTCGACCAGACCTGGGTAGCCCGGGCTGGTGCCGGCGGGGTCGATGTCATTCAGGATGACGATTGAGAGCTTCGAGTCGGGGCAGTAGGCAGCGATGCCGTTCGAGCCCGGAATCGAGCCGGCGTGACCGAGGCAGGTACCGACGCCGGGCACATTCCACGAGGCCAGGCCTGCGCCCTCGCCGAGCTGTACGGCCGGGATACCCGCCTTGGCGTACGCGCTGCTGTAGTACGCCGACGAAAGCGGAGTGAGGTTCTGCATCAGCTGCTTGTGCGCCGCGTCGATCACGTCGCCTGCCACGAGGTCACGAATCCAGGTCGCCTGGTCTCGAGCCGTGCTGACCATACCGCCGCCGCCCACGCGCCGCTCCATTGCGGCGAGGGAACGGGGGCGGTCGCCTGTGGTTTCGAGGGTTTGCCGAGGCAGTCGCTGCCCGAGCCTGCGACGCAGCCGAGGTCGTAACCGGTGAGAGCAGCGGCGCCCGATCCATAACCGTCGAGATAGGTGCCAGTGAGGCCGAGCTTCGAGATGAAGCGCGTCTGCACGAGCTGGTCGTACGACGTGCCCGACGCGAGCTCGGCGATACGGCCCAAAATGACGTAGCCGGCATTCAGGTACTGATAGCTGGTTCCGGGCGCCGCAATGGGCGCCTGGGCGAAGACGTTCTCGATGACCTGCTGGTGGGTCGCGACGCCCACGAGGCCCATGTCGAGCTCGTAGAGCCCGCTCTCGTGCTGCAGCAATTCGAGCACTGTGATCGTGGAGGCGTTCGGCGCAGAGGGAAACCAGGTACCGATGGTGTCGTTCAGTGAGAGCACGCCCTCTTGGTCGAGCTGCATGATGAGCGCTGCGGTGAACAGCTTGGTCATGCTGCCGATGTGGAAGGCAGCGTCGACCGAGATGGGCTGCGAACCCAGCACGGCGTCGCCGCTGGCGACGAGGCTCGCCCCAGCGTCTCCGACGGATGCCGCGACCACCGTTCCGGGTACCGAGATGGTCATCGAACTCGCCTGAAACGAGGTTCGCCACGCCGCGACGGGGGCCGACATCTCCGCGTCGAACGCGTCGGCGGCCCCGGTGTTGTCGGAGCCGGGCGACGCCACCGGGCTTCCGGATGCGCCTTGCCCCGAGGCGCCTGCCCCTGTCGCGCAGCCGGCCAGCGCAAGCAGCGCCGCACAGGCGATCGCGGTCCTCTGAATTCGCAGAGTCAGACCCATGACATGATGACCCTTCTCGGCCATGCCTACGAGGTGTGTTCGGCGAGCGGAACGCTCTGCTCGTAACGAAAAACGTTGTCGGGGTCATAACGCGACTTGATCGCGCCCAGGCGTTCGACACCGTCGCCCCAGTACGCCGTCGCCCACTCTGGCATGCCCGCGTTCGGAACGTTGACGTACGCTCCGCCCACATACGGCTCGAGTGCTCGGCCGAAGTCGGTGACCCAGGCGCAGCACAGGGCGCTGAGAGAGTCGTCGTGTCTGGCGGCGGCCGCAGCAGCATCGACATCATCAGCGACGTCTTCAGCTGAACCGTCGCCGCCCCGCACGCCCCAGCCCGCACCGGGCTCGGCGTAGAAAAGCGCGCCGCGGTGGGCGAAGGCGGCTCCGCCGGCGGGCTCGCTCGTGGTTACGGCTCCCCCGAACGCATTGGTGAAGTAGTTGCACTCGGGGGTCGGCGCGCTCGACATGAACGACGCGATGATTTCTACCGCCGCCGCGGGCAGAGGGTCGGTGATGAACTGCGACGCGAACATCCAATTCGCCGGTTCGTCGGCGATCGGAATCTGAAAACCGGCGTAGAGCTCGGCCCAGGGCGCCTCGATCGAATCGACGTGCGGACGCCCGACCGAGAGTATCGACCGTAGTGCGTCGAGCGCCTGGGCCTCGGTTCCGCCGGCGAGTACCGCGAACAACAGAATCTCGTCGCGGTGAATCTCGAGCTGACTCGTGAGCCGAGTGTCGGCCACCGGAGCCGAGCGCTGCCACACTGTGAAGACCTCCCTGAGGTCGGCGACATCGGCCCAGCGGGCGGTCACGTATACAGCCCGGGCCAGCGGATGCACGGCATACGTCAGCGACGTCACCACGCCGTACGTTCCGTTGCCCGCGCCGCGCAACGCCCAGAGCAGGTCGGGGTGCGAGTGCGCGTCGGCGCTGACGACTGCAGGGAGGTCACGCGCGACACCGTCGACCCCCATGACAACGATCTCGGCGCCCAGGAGGTTATCGCACGCCATGCCGAAGGCGCGGGTGAGTAGCCCGAAGCCCCCACCGAGGGTGGCGCCCGCGAGCCCCACCGAGCCCTCGGTTCCGGTTGGCGCTGCGAAACCCGCCGCACCGAGCGCGGTGACGGCCTCGAGCTGGGTGAGTCCTGCGCCGACCGTGGCCGTGCCGGCGGCCGGGTCGATGCTCACGCGCTTGAGGTCGCTCACATCGATCACGATTCCGTCGTCGACACTCGACCAGCCTTCGAGATTGTGCCGACCACTGCGCACCCGAATCTCGATCGCGTTACGGCGCGCCCAAGTAAGGGCGTTGACGACGTCGTCTGTCGTCGACACGAACACGATCGCCTGCGGCCGATGCTCGAAGCGCAGGTTCCAGCCTGCGCGAGCTGCCGCGTAAGCGGCGTCGCCTGGGCGCACGACGCGCCCGGTCAGCACCGCGGGCGGCGCCTCGTTCATGCCGGCGGCTCGGAACCGGCGGCGGGCTCCACCTCGACAGCGGCACCACCATCGGGCTCCGTCTCAAGCACCTCACGGTTGAAGATGAGCAGCTTCGCGAAGTACAGGGCGCCGAGCAGAACGAGACCGAGCACGACCAGGTTCGGCACCACCGCGCTCGGCGGCGTCACCAGCGTGAAGATCGCGAAGCCCACCCAGACCAGGGCGACGATCGAGACGGGAACCTCGAAGCGGCCGAGGCTGAAGCCGCCCGTCTTGCGTTCCAGTCTTTTGCGCACCACAAGATAGAGCACGACGATCGATCCGTACAGGAGGGCGGGCAGCACGGTCGCGCCCTCGATCAACTGCAGCAGGGCATTGCCTGGCAGCACCACCATGAGCACGATGCCGATCACCAGAATGAGCAGCGTTGCAGGCACTGGCGTCTGAGTACGCGGATTCACGCGGCGCATCACGCTGTGAGCAGGAAAGCGCTTGTCACGCGACATCGCGAACACCTGCCGCGAACATGCGGCCATCACCACCATGCCGGCGCCGAAGAACGCGAAAACGATGCCTGCCAGCAGTATTCGTTCGACGACCGGGCCGAGTTGATCGCCGATGATGTCGGCGACGGGCGAGCCGCTGGCTGTGATGGCGGGCACGTCTTTGATAGCCACGGTGAGCACAATCAGAAACAGCAAACCCGCGACCGCAGCCGCGATCACCGAGAAGACAATGGCGCGGGGCACACTCCTGAACGGGTCTTTCGCCTCCTCGGCCAGGTTTGCAGCCGAGTCGAAACCCACAAGCGTGGTGAGACCCATCAGCATTCCGGCCATGAGACCACCGCCGATGGCGTAATAGTTCGGGTCGCCGGCGGTAATGCCGCGAGAGGTCAGGTTGGCGAGGTTACCGCTTCCATTGACGACGATCACCACGATCAGTCCAACCACGAGCAGCGCCACGATGCCGAGTTCGACTGCCACCGCGCCCGACGTGATCAAACCCAGCAGACGGGTCGAGGCGATCACCAGTACCGCCTCGACGACCAAGATGATCAGTGTCAGGATGCGCGCGACACCCTCGTCGGGAGCCATGTCGAGCAGCGGCATCAGCGCCTGGCTGGCCATCGCGTTCGCCATCGTCACGGTGGCGGTTACGAGATACCACAACGTGAGCCAGCCGAAGAACCAGCCGACCTTCGGGTTCGCCAGCCGTGACGCCCACTGATACGACGAACCGGTCAGCGCTATTCGAGCAGCGAATTGGGCGACCACGAGCGCGACCAGCGTCTGGCCCACTGCCGCGACGATCCACAGCCAGATGCCCACCGGGCCCGCGCTCTGCAGCGTCTGATCATAGGTGGCGAAGACGCCGACCGCCACCGAGATGAAGGCGAACGAGATAGCAAAGAGCTGAAACCCGCCAAGGGTTCGTTTCAGGTTAGGAGACGAGGGGTTTGCGCCGATCGGAGCTGCCGCAGACGGCTCGTCGGCCCGGAATTCTGTCATTGTGCGCTACCGATCTATTCCGTGACGATAAACAGAAGGCCGATGGCAGGCGGAACCATCGCATCGACTCGGACGACGCCAAACAAGAGGTCATCGATCAGACAATCGGTCATCGGTCAGCCAATCGGTCATCGGTCAGCCGATCGGCCCCCAGCGACTCGGCCCACAGTGGTCCGGCGCTCGATGATCGGAATGTGCCACACACTAGCAGCACCGTCGACTCCGTGGCTATGGCCGGGGCGAGACTTCTGAAGCGCGGGCGAGACCGCGGTCGAACCAGTCGGCCAGCAGCCTGCGCTCGGCGTCGGTCAGGGCATCCAGTTGCGCAGCGACTGCCCGAAAAGCTGTCGCAGCCCACGCGGGCGCACTGAGCCCGAACCGAAACGGTTGCAGGATGCCCGAAAGCCTGTTTCGGGCATCCTGCAGCCCGGCGATCAGCCCTGGGCCTCGACCGACCAGTCGTTGTACTTCTCCCACGTCTCGATGCGGCTGGCGTAGTCGGCCTTGGCGATGTGGATCGGGCTGGTTCCGAAGAAGATGCGCAGCGGCGGCTCGTCGAGATCGACGAGCTTCAGCACGACGGGTGCGCTCGAGCCGGGGTCGCCGGCCGCGCCCATGCGGGCCTTTCGGGCCTCGGCGACCTGCTTGTGCGCCTCGGCGTAGGCCGGCAGCTCGTCGGAATGCACCGACGACGATCCGCCCCAGTCGGTGTCGAACCCGCCGGGCTCGATGAGGGTGACGTGGATGCCGAAGCCGGCGACCTCTTGAGAGAGTGCTTGTGAGAATCCTTCGAGTCCCCACTTCGACGCGTGGTACAGACCGACCAGCGGAAAGGCGGAGATACCGCCGATCGACGAGACCTGAATGATGTGCCCACTGCCTTGCTCACGCAAAAACGGCAGCGCGGCCTGGGTCACCCAGAGAGCACCGAACAGGTTCGTCTCGATCTGCGCGCGGGCGTCTTTCTCGCTGACCTCTTCGATGAACCCGAAGTGGCCGTAGCCGGCGTTGTTGATGACGACATCGAGGCGGCCGAACTTCTCGTGCGCTGCCGCGACGGCGGCGAACGCCGCGTCGTGGTCGGTGACGTCGAGCTGAAGCGGCAGAATCGCGTCTCCGTATTTCTCGACGAGATCGTCGAGGCTGCTGACGTTACGAGCCGTTGCCGCGACCTTATCGCCCCGCTCGAGAGCCGCTGTGGCCCACTCTTTGCCGAACCCGCGAGACGTACCGGTGATGAACCAAACCTTCATGAGCGTATCCTCCGCAAAAAGACCGTGGCCGTCGATTCGGCGGCCTCTTTCAGGCTACGCCTGTTGCTTGCCGCGATAGCGCACCATCAGCACACGAGCATCCCCGACGACCGATGCGCGTGAACCCGAACAGACCAGGGCGCCGCCTGCCCACCGGGTTGCGGATGCGCTTTGAGCTCCGAACTGTTCCTCGAGCTCGGATGCTCCCGGCCCACCGTGACGCAGCCGGAGTTAGAGACCACCACCAACCCGGGCGCTGTCCGGCGGGTCGGCTTCGAACCCGACATGAGGGCCTGGACGCCATGGGCGTACGCAACAGACTCCGGGCTCTTTGACGGGCGGTGGGATGACCAGCAAGCCGAGTTCCGCACGGACGAACCCCGACATCGTCGGCAACGACGGTTCGCTGACACTAACCGCGTGGGACCGCGACAGTAGCAGCCAGCTCGGCCCCGGGATTTGACTTTGATCTTTACTCATATACTGTAGAGCACAGGGGGATCCGTTCCCGATCTCAAGGGCCTCTCTTATGACTTCTCTTTCGACTCGTTCACCGCGCCGTACTCGTCTTCCCCGTCTCATCGGAACATCGTTGGCCTGTGCCCTGGTGGTGTCGGGCTTTTTCTTGCCGTCTGGGCGGGCGGCCCAGGCGTTGCCGGGCGAGTGCACACACGTAGTCACCTGGGAGAACGGCACCACGACCGATGAGGGCGATGACGTGCTTGTCGAGGACGGTGTGCATGCCACCGAAAACGACGTCTGCGACTTCATCGGCCCGGCCGCTCCCGACGGGCCCGATGGCGGCGGCGGGGGTGCCGGCGGCGGAATGCCGGCAGCACCCCCGCCAGCCGCACCGCCGGGTCCCGTCTCGCCACCACCACCCGCGTCGAGCCCCGCATCGGCAGCTCCTCCCTGCGTGCCTGGCTCGAGCAACGCCCCCGTGCCCGGCAACTCCATCGGGAATGTAACCGGTACGGGCGAGACCGTGCTCGACAACATCGAGACTGAGGTCGCGGCTGGTGACATCACCGTCGACGCTGTTCCCAATGCCGACGACATCAAGGGCGTGCCCGGCGACGCGGTGACCAAGTCGGTGACCCTCGAGGTGAACGTGGGCGCACCGGTCAATG
>JAODBC010000097.1 GCA_025463765.1 Subtercola sp.
CCTACGGGTGCAGCCCGGCTCATACCGCCCGCCTAACGGTCGAAAGTCGCCGTCCACCCCCCGCCTTCCGGGGATTTGTGTGCGGTTTGGGTTCCGAGCGGAGAGCAACAGATGAGCCATTCCTATCAGCAGCCAGCCGGTGGACAGCGCGGCGATATTTATTCGGAAATCACGGGAAAGATCATTTCCCAGATCGAGGCGGGCATCCTGCCTTGGGTCCAGCCTTGGGCCGGGGGATCGGCCCTTTCCATTCCCAAGAACGCCACCACCACCAAACCCTATTCGGGCGTCAATATCCTGTTGTTGTGGGACGCGCTATTCGCGCGGGGGTTCGAGCGCAATCAGTGGCTCACCTTCAAGCAAGCGCTTTCCTTGGGCGCGGCTGTCCGCAAGGGCGAGAAAGGCACCACCGCCGTCTATGCCGACAGCTTTGTGCCCAAGAAGGATCCGGCCGCAGCCAGCGGCGATGACGCCCCGCGCCGCGTTCCTTTTCTCAAACGCTTCACCCTTTTCAATATTGCCCAATGTGACGGGCTTCCCGACGAACTGTTTCAGCCCATCAAGCCGGTGTCAGAAGTGGACCCGGTGCCGGTGGCCGAAAGCCTGCTGGTGGCAAGCGGCGCGACCATCCAGCGCGGCGGCGAGCAAGCGTTTTACCACACCGGCGACGATTTCATTCGCATCCCCGAACAGAGCAGTTTTTCGACGCTATCAATTTCTACCGTACGGCCCTGCATGAACTGACCCACTGGTCGGGGCACAAGACGCGCCTTGCGCGGGATTTCTCCGGGCGCTTCGGTTCCGAAGCCTACGCCCGCGAAGAACTGGTTGCCGAACTGGGCAGCGCCTTTCTGTGCGCCAGCCTCGGGATCGTGCCGACGGTGCGCCACGCCGATTACATCGGCAATTGGCTTGCCATCCTCAAGAACGATAGCCGCGCGATTGTTAGCGCCGCTTCGCACGCCTCGAAAGCCTCTGACTTTCTGTTGGCGTTCGCCAATCCCACCAGCAAGGAGCAAGCAGCATGACCACCTTCACTGTGCAATGCGGAGCGGCCCGCTATTCCACCGTCACCCTCACAGTGGAAGCGGACGATCTGGAAACGGCACTAGCCCAAGCCGTCGCGGATGCGAACCTCAGCAGCGCTTGGTCCGCCTGTGACGATTTTGGACCGACCTTCATCGAAGCCGTTGCCGAAGGCGAAGACGTGGAACTGTGGGCGATTGCGTTCGACCAGCAGTTGCCGGTCCCCGACCGCTTTACCGAACAGGGCATCTGCCGCTGACCGATCCCGTTGGCGGTCAAGCGGACACCGCCAACGGATTATTCCGTCCGCATCATCGTTAGGAGAGCAACATGCACTCGCAAAATATCCAACTGAAAGACCTTCACGTTTCGCCGTTCAACATGCGCGCCGAAAAGAAGGAGCCATCCTTGAAGCGCATGGCCGAAATCGCGGCCAACATCATCCCCACCGTGCGCGAGCGCGGTATCCTGCAAGACCTCATCGTGCGGCCGAACAATCAGGGCTTTGAAATCCTTGCCGGACGCCGCCGCTTCTATGCGGCGCGCGTGATCGAGGCCGAACGCGGCAGCTTCGATCCTCTCAAATGCGACGTGCGCGAGGGGCTGGACGATGCCGCAGCCTTGGAAATCTCCCTGATCGAGAACGTCGCGCGGGAAGATGCCGACGAACTGGCCGAATACGAAACCTATGCGGGCCTTATCAAGCTGGGCAAAAAGCCCGCCGAAATCGCCCTGACCTTCGGGATCACCGAACATAAGGTGACGCAGCGGCTCGCGCTGGCCAACCTGCTGCCCGCCATCCGCGACCTTTACCGTTGCGAGGAACTGGACCCCGGCGATCTGCAACTTCTCACCATGGCCACCAAGGCCCAGCAACGCGACTGGCTCAAACTGTACGACGAGCGTGACGCGCCCACTGGCACCCAACTCAAAGGCTGGCTGTTTGGCGGCAGCGCCATTGCGACCAAGTTCGCCCTGTTCGATCTGGCCAGCTATCCCGGCAAGATCGTGGGCGACCTGTTCAGCAAAGACGGGCTCTTCGCCGATGCCGACGCCTTCTGGATGGCCCAGGACGAAGCCCTCGCCGCCCGCCGCGATACCTATCTAGCGGCCAAGTGGTCCGAAGTAGTGGTGATGGAGCGTGGCCAGCGCTTCCCCGAATGGGATTTCGTGAAGGCGAGCAAGAAGGCAGGGGGCCGGGTCTATATCGAGCCGACCCATACTGGAGAAGTCCGCTTCCATGAGGGTTATGTCACCCAAGGCGAAGCCACCAAGGCCAAGAAGCGCAAGAGCGCTGGGGAGCCGGTGGAGGATGAAAGCGAGCCGACAGCCGCAGCGCCGCGTTCGCCCATCACCAATGCGATGCAGAACTATCTTGATATGCACCGTCATGCCGCTGTGCGGCTGGCGGTTATCGCCCGGCCCGCCGATGCCCTGCGGTTGATGGTGGCCCATGCTGTTGCGGCCAGCGGCAATTGGACCGTCAAGCCCGACAGCCGCCGCGCAAGCAGCGACGCGGTGCGCGACAGCGTGGCGAGCAGTGCCGCGCAGACGCTGTTTGAGGCCGAAGCCAAACAGGTCAGGAAGCTGCTGGCCCCCGCCTTCAAATCTGCCGATGCCGACGCGGAGGATGAAGACCATGACAGCGGCGTGGCTGGTCGTGGGTACAACGATCCCGACCTGACGGTACGGGTCTTCCAGCGCTTGCTGAAGCTGAAAGACATGGAAGTGGCGCGCATCGCAGCCTTTGCGATGGCCGAGACGCTGGCGTCGGGCAGCGATGTGACGGACGCGTTTGGGGCGTTCGCCAAGGTCGAAACCCGCGCCCACTGGACCCCGGATCAGACCTTCTTCGATCTGATGCGGGACCGGACCTCGGTCAACGCCATGCTGGCCGATCTCTCCGGCAAGAAGGCGGCGGATCGGCTGGTCAGCGCCAAGCTGAAAGACCAGCGGGCCGCGCTTGTTACCGCTGCCGCCGTCAGCACCGACTGGTGCCCCGGCTGGATGGCCTTCCCCGCAACCCTTTGACCTCTTGCCGCCGTCCCGCGTTCGCGGGGCGGCGGTCCTTCTCCATTGAGATTGCCATGACGAATCTGACTGAACGTACCCGCCGCCTCAACGATCTGACCCGCACCCAGCCGGTGAGCGCCAATGCCTCCTGGACGATCACGCGCGGCGTCTTAGCGTTGCTGGCGAATGATGAAAGTACCAAGGATACCATGGGGCTGGCCATGGGCCGCGTCGCTGCTCTGCGCGCGGCGCTTGCAGCGTTCTCAAATTGGAGCGGCGACAATGACCCTTACGGCGAGCATGACTTTGGTGCATTCGAACTGTTCGGCGCGCGCCTATTCTTCGAGATTGATTATTACCACCCCGACCACGACGCTTATTCTACGGTACCGTCCAGCATTGAACTGTGTCGCCGGGTGCTGACCGTGATGCTGGCCGAAGAATATTGAAGTGGGGCAGCCGCAGCTCGACAACTCAGGTGGGAGCGGGATTTCTCGCGGCCCGCAATGCGTCCAATACTGCGTCATTGTCCGCCTTCAATTGCGATAAGCGGTCAGAGTCCCGCGACGGCAGAAATAAACCGTAAGTCTGCCGCGCGGCCAAGATTAGATCGACGGCTTCCAGGCCCGCCTTTGCCGCCAGCCAGAGATCGACCGTGACCTGTTCATCGTCTTCAAAATCAAAGAAG
This sequence comes from Subtercola sp., assembly GCA_025463765.1. GTDB lineage: Bacteria > Actinomycetota > Actinomycetes > Actinomycetales > Microbacteriaceae > Subtercola. Next base: position 3,728 of record JAODBC010000097.1, read on the forward strand.
GACGTCACAATCTGCGTATCCGGCTCGTCAGTTACCTCGAAATTGTTCCCGCTATTGGCGATGTGAGCATGGGCTGTCTCCTCGTTGATGCTCGCCTTGAGGTCACGCATGAAGTTGGAATGGCCGGGAAATTGCGCCTCGAGCCATTTATAAGCCTTGCTCGTAGCGCGTTTCGGGTCGCCAAACTGCTGGTTCTCTATATCGAGATAGTTCGTGGTGTCCGGATGGGCCATGGAAAAGACCACGTTGGCGGTCGATTCCAGGAAGTAGCGCAAATCCAACTTCGCTTGGACTCGGTGTAACCGGACGGACGAGACAATCGACAGTGTGTGATATTTCTTTACCTGCGAGAAAAACCGAAAGAAAAGATCACAGGTAACGACGGGTATCTCCACAAGATTCGACAAAAGAAGCGTGGCGTCGTACGCGTTTATCCACGCGATGCCATATTTTCCTTCGGCTTCGAGTAGTTTTTCATGCTCTTGCGCGGAAAAGTCCTCAAGGCTCATTCGGCCTCAGCCTTCGACGCATAAGTCAGGGTCAGTGGGCAATCGCCATCCTTCATGTCCAGATTCGTCAACGTGATGGTCGCGCCATTCCCGAACAGCCAGGAATAGTGCAACAGCTTTTGCCCCTCTTCATAATATCCGAACTGATCGGCTGGGCCGTAATCCTTGGAAAGATTGGTCGCGATCTTCTGGGCTTCCGACACGCAAGCATCTTCGTTCAAAAACTCGCTCCACTTGAGCAGCACAAGACCAAACCCAGACGGCAACACATTGTAGAAGCCGTTGAAGGTACGTCCATACAAGGTCGTTCTAGTCCGCAGAATGGTCCGTGACTCCCCGCCGTCTAGCTCCATGACGGCGCTTTCGCCGCCAAGAGCAGCGGCGGTCGCATGCGCCGACATGCCGAACTTGGCCTTGCCTAGCCCGGTCAGGGGCCCGCGCTTCTTGGCGGTGATAAGAGTTCCAGCCGATGGACCCGGCAACGGCAACAAGCATTTATTGCTATAGGTCTGAGGAAAACGGGCGCAGTCGAAAGACAGCCTGCGCAAGCCGGTGGCGCTGTTGCGGACGAAATGCGCGGCTTCGTGCCGATCTTTCCAGCCGCCATTGCGGAAGAAATCGGCAGTTAAAGTCTCGTTCGGCACGTCGTTGCGGGT
>JAODBC010000051.1 GCA_025463765.1 Subtercola sp.
AGGAGCCCGGCCAGCAGCCCCCCGCCAGCCGCCGCCGCGCGAAGCCCGCCCCCGCACGGCGCGCGCCCAAGCCCGCACCCGCAGCGCCACCGGCGCCCTCTGCACCAGCAGCACCCGCCCCTGCCGCATCCGCCCCCACCGAAAAGCCCGCGCCCCCCGTCACCCCCGACGAGAAGAAGCCGCCCGAGCCCGGCGGATTCCGGTGGAATCTATGAGCGAACTCACCCTGCTCATTCTGCGGTTCGGCTTTCTCGCCCTGCTGTGGGTCTTCGTTTTCGTCATCGTCTACGCCATGCGCTCCGACCTGTTCGGCCAGCGTGTGCGCAAGCTGCGCGACCCGGCGAACGTCGGCGCTGCGACACAAGCGGCCGGCGTGAGCGGGCAGAGCGCTCCCGGCGCCCCCGCCGGTGCAGCGATGGCCGGTGCGGCCAGCGGCCCAGGCGCCCCGAGCGCGAGCGGAGCATCGGCCGCTGCACGAGCATCCTCCCCCGCGGCAGCCCCGGCTGGCGGTGCCGCGGCAGGCGCCGCCGGAGCAACCGCACAAGCCCAAGCCCCCGCCTCCCAAGCCCCCGGCGGCTTCACCGGCCTCATCGTCGGCGCCGCGGCCACAGCCAAACCGCTCAGCGACCCGCACCCGGTCACCCCGGCCCCGCAGTCGAAGGTGCCGGTGTTCACACCACTCGAGGGCTCGAGCGCGGGCGTGCATCCGCGTGCCACCACCAGCAACGCCCACAGGCTCATCATCACCTCCGGGGTCAAGAGCGGCACCGAGATCGCTCTCGGCGTCGACCCGCTCACCATCGGCCGTTCGACCGACTCGAGCGTGGTCATCCGCGACGACTACACCAGCACGCATCACGCGCGACTGCTCAACTGGAACAACGAGTGGGTCATTCAAGACCTCGACTCGACCAACGGCACTTTTCTTGACGGTAAGCGCGTCACCCAACCCACTCCCGTTCCGCTGAACACGCCCATCAAAATTGGTGCCACCAGTTTTGAATTGCGGCGTTGACGGTACGCGACGCGGCCGGGAACAGAGAAAAGACGATGGCGTTAGTCACTGAAAGCGCAGCCGTGTCGCATGTCGGCAAGGTGCGCTCGAACAACCAGGACTCCGGTTATGCCGGCCAGTCGTTGTTCGCCGTGGCCGACGGCATGGGCGGTCACGCCGGCGGCGACGTGGCCAGCGCCCTCGCGCTGAACAAGCTGCTCGAGATCGACGGCGAGTACAGCTCGGCCGTCGATGCCGAGTTCGCCCTGCAGGAGGCCATCGTCAGCGCGAACGCGATTCTGGCCGAGGCCGTCTACGAGCATCCGGAACTCACGGGAATGGGCACCACGCTCAGCGCGCTCGTGCGGGTCGGCCACAGCGTCGCGCTTGCGCACATCGGCGACTCGCGCATCTACCGCTACCGCGACGGCAAGCTCACTCAGATCACCACCGACCACACCTTCGTGCAGCGACTGGTCGACAACGGGCGCATCACGGCAGAAGAGGCGAAGGTGCATCCGCGTCGCTCAGTGCTGATGCGCGTGCTGGGCGACGTGGATTCGACGCCCGATGTCGATCTGCAGGTGATGGATACCCGGCCGAACGATCGCTGGCTGCTCTGCTCCGACGGGCTCACGGGTGTGGTCGAGAACGACGACATCGCCGCCGCCCTCGCCGACAATCCCTCGCCGCAGGCCGTCGCCGATCTGCTGGTGAAAGAGGCTCTCGACCATGGTGCGCCCGACAACGTCACCGTGGTCATCGTCGACATCAGCGAGTCCTTCACCGGCAGCACCTACATCGCACAGACGGTCGGTGCGGCATCTCGCCCCATCGCTTTCGATGCAGCACCGGGCCGCCGGGCCTCGCGAACGCCAACCGGGTGGCTGCATCCGCGCACCACGGGCCTCGCCCAGCCGAGCCACTTCGAGGCGCAGAGCGACGACTATCTCGACGAACTCATCGACGAAGATCGTCGGCGCAGCCTGCGCCGCAAGCTCACCTGGCTGATCGGCAGCATCATTGTGCTCATCGCCGTTGTGGCCGGTCTGCTCGTCGGTTACCACTACACGCAGACTCGCTATTTTGTGGGTGAGTCGAACGGAAACGTGGCCATCTATCAGGGCATTCAGCAGTCGCTGGGCCCCATCACCCTTTCGCACGTGTACAAAGACACCGGCATCGCCGTCGACACCCTGCCCGCGTACACCCAGACCCAGGTGGCATCGACGATCAGCGCAGACTCGGTCACCGGCGCCCAGGCCGTCGTCGAGCGCCTGCAGAACGCCGTCATCACCGGGGTGCCCCCCACCGGCGACCTGACGACCCCGACTCCCACGAACACGGCGAAACCGACGCCGAAACCGACGCCGACGCCAGCGCCAACGGCGGTGGCACCATGACCAACAACGAAGCGACGAACAACGCCGGTGCGGTCGACGCCCTGACTACGGCCTCGCCCGTTCAGAAACCGGATGCCCGGCCTCTCCGGCGCATTCGAGTACCCGAGAAGCTGCGCAACCTCGAGCTCTTTCTGCTGCTGTTCGCGTGCGTCATCAATGGCGCTGCCGTTGTCATGGTGCAACTCGGCGCCCAGGGCCTGGTGGATTTCGGGCAGGTCGCTCTGCTCGGGGTCGGCCTTGCGGTGCTCGTCATCGGCATGCACGTCGCGCTGCGGTTCGTCGCCCCCAACGCCGATCCGTTCATCCTGCCGATCGCCACCCTGCTGAACGGCATCGGCATCGCCGAGATCTACCGCATCGACATCGAGCAGGGCGCTACCGGCTGGGACAGCACGTCAGAACGGCAGGTGGTCTGGAGCGCCGTCGCCATCATCATCGCCCTGTTGGTGATCGTCTTCTTGCGCAACCATCGCGTGCTTCAGCGCTACACCTATGTCTTCATGGTGATCTCGGGCGTGCTCTTGCTGCTGCCGATTCTGCCCGGCATCGGCAAAGAGGTCTACGGCGCCCGCGTCTGGATCGGCATCGGCCCGTTCTCTTTTCAGCCCGGCGAGATCGCGAAGATCGCCCTGGCCATCTTCTTCGCCGGGTACCTCGTATCGCGCCGCGACAGCCTGTCGATGGTCGGCCGCAAATTTCTCGGCATGCGGTTCCCTCGTGCCCGCGATCTCGGCCCGATTCTCGTGATCTGGGCGGCCTCGATGGCCGTCATCATCTTTCAGCACGACCTCGGCACCGCCCTGTTGTACTTCGGCCTCTTCGTGGTGATGCTGTACGTCGCCACCGCCCGGCTCAGCTGGGTCATCATCGGTATCGGGCTCTTTCTCGCCGGCGCCCTGGTTGCCAGCCAGGTGCTGGTGTACGTCAACGACAGGTTCGCCAACTGGCTGAACCCGTTCGACCCCGTGAACTACGACGCCCAAGGCGGCAGTTATCAGCTCGTGCAGGGCCTGTTCGGCCTGGCGAACGGCGGCCTCATCGGCACCGGGCTCGGCCAGGGCAGCCCGAGCATCACCCCGCTCGCGCAGAGCGACTACATCATCGCCAGCCTCGGTGAAGAGCTCGGCATGGCCGGCCTGTTCGTCATTCTGTGCCTCTACCTGCTGTTCATCGCGCGCGGGCTGCGCATCAGCTTCGCCGGCACCGACGATTTCGGCCGGCTGCTCGGCGTCGGGCTCACGTTCGTGGTCGCCTTGCAGTGCTTCATCGTCATCGGCGGTGTCACTCGTGTGATTCCGCTCACCGGTCTCACAACGCCCTTCCTGGCCGCCGGCGGGTCGTCACTGGTGGCCAACTGGATCATCGTGGCCCTGCTCTTGAGACTGTCAGACACAGTTCGCAGTCAGCCAAGGCTGGTGGTGTAGAGCCATGAATCGTGAACTCAAGCGGGTGACCATCGTCATTCTGGCCATGTTCGCCGCTCTCTTCTTGTCGGTCACGACCATCCAGTTCTTCTCAGCGGATGCCCTGGCCAACGATTCGCGCAACGCTCGAACCATCTACGCGAGCTACTCGAAGCAGCGTGGTCCGATTCTGGTCGCCGGGCAGCCCATCGCCCAGTCGGTGCCCTCTGACGATCAATACAAGTACCAGCGCACCTACCCGAACGGGCCGCTGTACAGCTCGGTGACCGGTTACTACACGCTCGACCAGGGTTCCACCGGCATCGAGGCCGCCCTGAACGACGAACTCGCCGGAACGTCGGGGTCGCAGTTCTTGAGCCAGCTCAACAGCATCGTGACGGGCCAGAACCCGCAAGGGGCGTCTGTCGAGCTCACCATCGACCCGAAGATCCAGCAGGCCGCCTACGACGCGCTCGGCGACCAGCAGGGTGCCGTGATCGCCGTCGAGCCGAAAACCGGCCGTATTCTCGCGATGGTATCGAAGCCCGACTACGACCCGAACACGCTCGCGGTGCACGACACCGACGAGGTCATCAAGACGTACAACGCACTGAACACCGACCCGGCAGAGCCGCTCATCAACCGCACCCTCGACGGAAACCTCGACCCGCCCGGCTCGACGTTCAAGATCGTCACGTCGTCGGCAGCGTTGCAGAACGCCCGTCTGCCCGGCGACACTCAGCTGCCGAACCTGTCGGGGTACCAGCTGCCGGGCAGCGATCACGTCGTCTCGAACGCCGGCGGCGGAACCTGCGGCCCCGGCGACACGGTTTCGATCGAGACGGCATTCGTGCTCTCGTGCAACATTCCGATGGCCGAGCTCGGCGTCATGATGGGCCAGAAGAACCTCACCGACATGGCGAACGCCTACGGCTACAACTCGAGCTTCGATTCGCCCATCCCGGTCGAGGCGAGTCAGTTTCCGCCGCTGAAAGACGACCCCGCGCAGCTCGCCCTGTCGTCGTTCGGTCAGGCGAACGTGCGTTCGTCGCCGATGCAGATCGTCGAGCAGTCGATGGCGGTGGCCAACGGCGGGGTGATCATGCAGCCGAACCTGGTCGACACGATTTCGGCGCCCGACCTGACCGTTTTGCAGCAATTCCAGGCGAAAACGCTCAGTACGCCCATCACTTCTATAACAGCTTCGACACTTTCGTCGTGGATGGTCGAGGCTGTCAATTCCGGCGCGGCGACTAATGCAAGAATAGATGGAGTCAGTGTGGCCGGTAAAACAGGAACTGCGGAGAACGGGACGGGCGATCCGTACACCCTCTGGTTCACAGGTTTCGCCCCTGCAGACAACCCCCAGGTTGCCGTCGCAGTGGTGGTTCAAAATGGCGGCAAACTGGGGCAATCAGGGTCGGGCAACACCGTTGCCGCCCCGATCGCCAAAAAAGTACTTGAGGCGGTGCTGAATAAATGAGACCCACAGCAGGGCTCACCTTCGGGGGAAGGTACGAGTTGTCGACTCGTATCGCAATCGGTGGCATGGGCGAAGTGTGGCAGGCGACCGACCTGGTGATCGGCCGCAACGTCGCCATCAAGATCTTGAAAGACGAGTACCTGGGCGACCCCGGGTTTCTCGAGCGATTTCGCGCCGAGGCCCGGCACGCCGCCCTCGTCAATCACGAAGGCATCGCCAACGTCTTCGACTACGGCGAAGAAGAGGGCAGTGCCTACCTGGTGATGGAACTCGTTCCGGGCGAAGCACTGTCGGTCATCCTCGAGCGCGAGCACGTTCTCTCGACCGACCGCGTGCTCGACATCATCGCGCAGACAGCCTCTGCACTGCAGGCCGCGCACAACGCCGGCCTCGTGCACCGCGACATCAAGCCGGGCAACCTGCTCATCACGCCAGATGGCCGAGTCAAGATCACCGACTTCGGCATCGCCCGCATCGCCGACCAGGTTCCGCTCACCGCGACCGGTCAGGTCATGGGCACCGTGCAATACCTCTCGCCCGAGCAGGCCAGCGGCCAGTCGGCGTCGTCGACCACCGACATCTACTCGCTCGGCATCGTGGCGTACGAATGCCTCGCGGGCAAGCGCCCGTTCAGCGGCGAGTCGCAGGTCGCCATCGCCATGGCGCAGATCAACGACACCCCGCCCGAGCTGCCCATCACCATCGCCGAGCCCGTGCGCAACCTGGTCATGTCGTGCATCGCCAAGAAGCCGGCAGACCGCCCCACCTCGACCGCCGCTCTGGCCCGGGCGGCCAGCGCGCTGCGTCAGGGTGACATCGCTCTGGCCGCCGCGGCTGTTCCTGCCGTACTGGGCGGTCACGGTCTTCCCCCGGCCACCGCAACGGTGCTGATGCCGACGGCGGCAGACCCCACGCAGGCCACCACCGTACTCGGAACCTCGGGCGGAGCATCCGGCCCGCCCACCGCCGCACTCGTTCCCCCCGAGGGTGAGGGCGAGCCCGAACCCGCGAAGAAGAAGCGCAGCCCGTGGACCTGGCCGCTCATCGTCTTGATCATCATTCTCGCGCTCGTGCTCATCGGTACCATCGTGGCGCTCGCCACGAGCAACAAGGGCACGGCCACTCCCACGTCGAGCGCCACCACCACGTCGACACCGACACCGACAGTGACCCCGACGCCCACGCCCACCCCGACTCCTACGTCGAACACGGTGGTCGTGAACGAGAAAGACCTGATCGGCAAGACGTTCGATGCGGCATCTGCTGTTCTGCAGCAAGAGGGTCTCGGTGCCAACCGGGTCACGAAGAACGCAGCACCGAGCGCCGATATGGTCGACGTGGTCTATCAGGCGAGCCCGGTCGGAAATGTCGCAAAGGGCACCACCATCGACCTCACGGTCTACGGGGCGACCGTCGCACCGCCGGCTCCGACCTCGACACCCACCGCGACTCCGGCGAAGGTCACCACCAACTCGACCTTCGTGGTGAGCTGGTCTGCCTACAGCTGCCCGTCGGGCTACAGCCTCTCGAGCTACGACCTCGACCCGGGGTCGGCGACCGTGGCGGTTGCACCCGGCGCGAATCCGCAGGCCACGCTCATCGCGCCGGCCACCGCGCAGACGATCAACATCTCGTACAAGGTGACCTGCACCGCATCGGGCGCCTCGTCGGGCCTGCAGTCCGCGTCTTCACCGTCGCTGTCGCAAGAAGTCACCGCCACACCGGCACCCACCAGCAGCGCCAGCCCGAGCGCCCCCGCCAAGTAGAACCACACCCCGCCGCATCCGACCATTCCGCCCCACCAGCCTGACCCACCGTCAGCACAACCAGGAGCCACACCGTGACCGATGACAATCGCCTCCTCGCAGGGCGATACCGCATTGGTGACATCATCGGGCGCGGGGGAATGTCGAACGTGTACGTCGGTCGCGACGAACGGCTCGGGCGGCAGGTGGCCATCAAGCTGCTGAAGTCGTCGCTCGCCGGCGACCCGATCTTTCGCACCCGCTTTCGGCAAGAGGCGCAGGCCGCGTCGCGCATGGCGCATCCCACCATCGTTCGGGTGTTCGACGCGGGAGAAGAGCGTGTCGTCGAGCCCGGCGGGGCCGAGGCGATCGTACCGTTCATCGTCATGGAGTTCGTGCAGGGCATCCTGCTCAAAGACCTGATTCGCCAAGGCCCGGTCGACCCCGCAGAGGCCGTACGCATCACCGATGGCATCCTCACGGCGCTCGAGTACTCGCACCGCGCCGGCGTCGTGCATCGCGACATCAAGCCGGGCAACATCATGCTCACCAACTCCGGTCAGGTGAAGGTGATGGATTTCGGCATCGCCCGAGCCATCTCCGACTCGTCTGCGACGGTCGCTCAGACCACCGCGATTCTGGGCACGGCGCAGTACTTCTCGCCCGAGCAGGCGCGGGGCGAGTCGGTGGATGCCCGTACCGACCTCTACTCCACCGGCATCGTGTTGTTCGAGCTGCTCACCGGTCGGGCACCGTTTCGCGGCGAGACCCCGGTCGCCGTGGCGTACCAGCACGTCAGCGAAGCGCCGGTCGCACCGAGCTCGGTGAACCCGAAGGTCTCGCCCGCCCTCGACCAGGTCGTCGCGCACGCCCTGGCCAAAGACCGCTTCGCCCGCTTTCAGAGCGCCGCCGACTTCAAGACCGATCTGCAGATCGCCGGCGCCGGCAAGATCCCGTCGAAACGTCTGCCCGCCGAAGACTTTCAGGCGTCGCTGTTCGGTGCGCCGCCGACTCTCTCGGCCGGCTCGGATTCCGCGCTCACCCAGCTCGCGGGCGACGACGACTACGCCGTCAAGACCCAGTCGCGCCCGCCCGTCATCTGGATCTGGGCGGGCATCGCCAGCGTGGCCGTCATTCTCGTCGCCATCTTGTTCTGGGTGTTCAGCCTGCGCGAGACCACCATCATTCCGGTGACCTCACGGCAGGTTCCCGTGGTGACCGGGCAGACCTACGACAGCGCCAACGCGACGCTGCAGCAGCTCAATCTCGTGACCCAGCGGTTCGACAAGACAGACCCGACCATCCCTGCAGGCGACGTCATCAACACCGACCCGCCGTCGGGAACCATCGTTCAGACACAGACGCTGATCAGTGTCTACGTCTCGACCGGCAAGCAGACGGTGATATTGCCCGATGTCTCGGCCACTACGGTGGCAGACGCGAGTACCAAACTGACGGCCCTGGGGCTGGTCATCGGCTCGACCACGAAACAGAATTCACCCACCGTTCCGGCCGACGTGATCATCAGTACGTCACCTGCGGCGGGCAGCCCGAGCTTCGTCGGCGACACCATCAATTTCGTCGTCTCGAACGGCCTGGTGACCGTGCCGTCGGTGGTCGGTCAGCCTCTCGACCTCGCCCAATCCACGCTGACCGGGCTCAGTCTCACCGTGACGTCTGACACCGATACCGAGACAGCCTGCGCTGCCCTCACGCCCTTCACGGGCACGCAGGTCACCTATCAGTCTCTTGAGGCCGGCGACCAACCGCAGAAGTCGAGCATCGAACTCAAGTACTGCACCGCTAAGTAGCAACCTGTCGCCACCTAGACACAGGCATCGGTGGTTCAGCCGGCCGCGCTCATGAGCGGGCTCAGCGATACCGCCGCGTCTTTCGCCGAGGCGAGCCCCGCCACAGCGAGCCAGTTCGCGAGCATCTGGTAGCCGCCTTCGGTAAGTACCGACTCGGGGTGAAACTGCACGCCGTAGATCGGAGCGCTCTCGTGCCGCAGGCCCATGATGACACCGCCCTCGGTGCGCGACGTCACCACGAGCGTCGCCGGAACCGTGCCGTCGACGACCGCGAGCGAGTGGTACCTGGTCGCGGTGAAGTTCTGCGCCACGCCGTCGTAGAAGGCGCTCTGGTCGTGCACGATGACGCTGGTCTTGCCGTGCATCAGCTCATCGGCGTTGGTGACGGTCGCGCCCATGGCCTCGGCGATGGCCTGATGCCCGAGGCACACACCCAGCAGTGGGGTGTGCGTCTCGAGCGCCGCGCGCACCATCGCTATCGACACCCCGGCCTCCGACGGCTTGCCCGGCCCAGGCGAGATCAGCACCGCGTCATAGTCGGCCAGTGCCGCGATGGCATCATCGGCGCTGAAGGCGTCGTTGCGTAAAACCGTGGTCTCGGCACCGAGCTGATGCAGATAGCCGTTCAGGGTGTAAACGAAACTGTCGTAGTTGTCGATCACGAGTACGCGGGTCATGGGTTAACCGTAACCGGTTGGCTCGGGGTCAGCACCCCGTCGACGAAGGGAAAGACCCACGTCGACAGCACGAACAGCAGCACCGCCAACGCAACTAGAAGAATCACGATGCGCAACCACACCGGCCCAGGCAGAATCCGCCATAACGCACCGTACATCGGCCTCAGGCCCCCTTTCCGGTGAGCCCGGCGATCTCGGCCGGCGCACCGTCACTGCGCGGAGTGAACGACTCGAGCACGCCGTAGGCGATGATGCGCTCCGACGCGATGTAGAGAGGGTTGCAGCTCGTCAGCGTTATGAGCCGATCGGTGGGCGCGGCATCCGGAGCCTGCGGCACCGCGCTCAACACGTCGACGCCGTCGGGACTCACGTACTCCAGGTCGCGAAAACGGTAGGTGTACCAGCCGTCTTGTGTCTCGACGTAGATGGGGTCACCGACCTGCAGCTCGTTGATCTTGATGAACGGGCTGCCCCAGCCGTCGCGGTGGGCAGCGATGGCGAAATTGCCCATGTCGCCCGGCATCTGGCTCTGCTCGTAATGGCCGGCGCCACCGGCGTTCAGCACCGTCTTGGCGTCGACCCCTTGGCTGATGGTGCGCTTATAGTCGGCACCGAACCGCGGAACATAGAGCACGGCGAACTGCGACGTCTCTGCCGGGGCCGTCATGACCACGGGGGCAGACCCCGCGCCGACCGGGGTGGTCGCCGGTGCGCTGCCTGCAGCCGTGGCCGCGGCAGAAGGTGCAGGGGCCGTCGGGCCGACAGTGGATGCACTCCAGCTCTGTGACAGCCCGGAGGCCTCACTCGTCTGCGCACTGTTCAGAGCGATTCCCTGAATCCACAGCTGCCAGCCGAGAAAGAGAAAAACGAGAACCCCGGCCGTGATGAGCAGCTCGCCCGCGATACCGATGACCGAGCGCACGACCGAGCCGCCTTTAGCGGGTTTCGCCGATTCCGCACCGGCAGCCGCCGGCCCGCCAGACCCCGGCTCGTCGGACCCCGCCTCATTAGACGCGGACTCGTCAAACACTGACTCGTCGAACACTGACTCGTCGAACACTGGTTCCTCGGCGGCCGGCTCTCCGGCCCCACGGGCCGCCTGCTGCTCGCGCGCATGACGAAGTGACCGCCGTGTCGGCGGCTCATCAGAAGGTGAGGGAATCTCTGGCACGGCATCCATACTAGAAGACGAAGGTAACGCGAAGCTGAGTTACTAACAGGCTACTTCACGCCGTCTTTGAACGTCTGTGCAGCATTCCCAGCTAGAATCGTCGGCATGGCCCGCGACAAGACCCGATCCACCCAGCAAGTCGTTCAGCGATCGAGCGACGAATCCACACCGAACCCCGTGTGGTACAAGCCCGTCATGTTCGGCTTCATGCTCATCGGCCTCGCCTGGATCATCGTGTTCTATGTCAGCCAGGGCACGTTCCCCATTCCAGATCTGGGCAGCTGGAACATCCTCATCGGCTTCGGCGTGGCATTCATCGGCTTTCTCATGACCACCCGCTGGCGCTGAGACCAGCCCTCAACGACCGTTGCTATCGGGCGATCCCCGCCAGTTCAGGCCAACGCGGCAATTACACCGATGTAATTATCCCCAGTGTGAATAAACCTGTGCATAACTTTCAGGCGTGCACGACGGTGAGCAACACCATGAGCAGCGCGACTCCCACCAGAAGCAGATATTGCATCGTCTGCTGACGACGTTGGCGCGTTTCCATAATGATCAGGCCGATGAGTGCCCCGAACAGAAGCCCGCCGACGTGCGCCTGCCAGGCGATACCCGGAACGAAGAAACCGATCGCTAGGTTCAGCACCACAAGAACAATCAGCTGCTGCATTCCGCCGCCGCCCATCTTGCGCGCCACCATGAACGTCGCGGCCATCAGGCCGAAGATCGCGCCCGACGCACCGATGACCGGAGTGAGCGGCCCAGACAGGTAGTCGACCGCCACCGCACCACCGATTGCCGAGAGCGCGTACAGCACGCCGAAGCGCCACCGACCGATGATCGGCTCGAGCACTCGCCCGAAAATGAAAAGCGAGTACATGTTCAGCGCAATGTGCAGAATGCTGAACGGATTGCTGATGGTGAACGGCGTGTGCACGAACGCGTAGGTGAGCATGCGCCACGGTTCGAACGGAAAACCCGACCCGCTCTGCGTGTACACGGGCGCATAAAGCAACGCGTTGGTCACGCCGAGCCCGGGAATGAGCTGAAGCAGAAAAATCAGCACCGTGACGCTCATGATGGCGTACGTCACGACGGGGGCGGTGGATGATCGAACCGTCGCCCGCGCCGCTCGAACCAGTCGAGGCGGGCGGCTGTACTGCTGCTCGCTGCGATCAGCCCGCGCGCACTCTACACAGTGCACTCCGACGGCGGCCTGCACCTGGCACTGCGGACAGATCGTTCGACCGCAGCGCTGGCACAGCACAAAACTCTGCCGGTCGGGGTGACGGTAGCAGTAGTTCTGTGACGTGTCGGTGTAGCTCACCTCGGCAACGGCTGACTTGACACGAAGATCAGGCCTCGGTGATGTCGACGCTCTCGATGACGACAGCGTCGAGCGGCCGGTCGTACGAATCGGTCGCCACGGCGGCCAGCTTGTCGACGATGCGCTTCGACGAGTCGTCAGCGACTTCGCCGAAGATCGTGTGCTTCGCCTGCAGCCACGGAGTCGCACCGACGGTGATGAAGAACTGCGAACCGTTGGTTCCCTGCCCGCCCTGGATGCCCGCATTGGCCATGGCCAGAATGTACGGCTCGGCGAAGGTCAGCTCGGGGCTGATCTCGTCATTGAAGCGGTAACCGGGGCCACCCGTGCCATTGCCGAGCGGGTCGCCGCCCTGAATCATGAACCCGGGAATGATGCGGTGAAAGATGCTGCCGTCGTAGAGCTTCGCCGTGGTGGCCGCGCCCGTCTTCGGGTCGGTCCATTCGCGTTCGCCCGTCGCGAGGCCGACGAAATTGCTGACGGTCTTTGGTGCGTGGTTGCCGTAGAGGTTGACGGTGATGTCGCCGAGGTTCGTGTGGAGCGTTGCGACGTGGGTGTGCTTGGCCATGCCTCAATTCTCACACACAGCAGGTTGCGTTCAGTCAAGCGTCAGCGTAAAGATAGCCGATAGTCAGCATGCGAATGCGCGGGCCTGCGCATTAGCATGGCAAGATTGAGGCGAACGCCGTTCTCAGCCGATGGAGGTTTCTATGAGTCTCACCCGTAAGCGCACGAAGGCGCTCAAGCGCCTGCGCAAGAGCGCAGGAGAACTGTGGCTCGACCAGCAAGAGATCCTCGCCCGCGCCAACCATGTCGCCGCCGAGGCCAAGCTCCAGGCAGCTGCTCTGACCAAAGAAGAGGTCGTTCCCCGAGTTCAGGCCGCTTCGAGCCAGTTCGCGCAGAACGCCGCCCGCAACGTAGCCTCTGCCAAGCACGCCAGCGACCAGGTTCGCACCAAGCTCCGGTCTGACGTGTTTCCCGCTGTCGGTGGCAGCGTCGGTTCTGCCGCTGCAGCCCTGGGCGTCTCAGAGAACGCTTTTGTCAAAGGCGCGCTCGCACGCTTGCAGCCGCCTGCGCCCGTCAAGAAGGGCCACTCGATCGGCCTCTACTTCGCCATCGCCGCAGGTGTCGTCGTCGCTGCCGGCATCGGTTACGCCGTCTGGCAGACCTTCCGCGCCGACGACGAACTCTGGATCAGCGAAGACGAGCTAGACACTCCCCCCGCTTCCTAACGCTCAGGAGTGTATACTCTATAGCACGACGGGCCGTACTTCGGTACGTCGCCAGCCTAAGGCCCCGCAAACGCGGGGCCTTAGTTTTTTTCGGGCTCCAGAATGCAAGCCCGCACCTTCAGGGCAGCCATACCCACTCATGAACAGTTGCCGGTCGAACCTCCTGATGGAGTCTCGCCATGGTTGCCCGCGCAGCAGGATGGGTTTCCTCCCTCGTGCAGCGGCGATGATGAAAATATGCGGCGAGGTCAGCAGCCTGCAATCCTGCGCTCGTCTTCGACGACGTGAAGTGGATAGGAGTAGCGATGCGCGACAGGAGGTTCGAGCGGTACCCGGGAGTTCCTGTCAACGTGTACGACGCGAATTCTTTTTGGTGCACTACCTGTGTTGCGATCTCGTCTGCTATCACAATCACTTTGTCGTCTTCATCGAGTCGCTTCGCGTAGTCATCAATGCGTTCGAGAAGGTGGCCGAACACAATGCCGTGCGGCGCGGCTGGTTTCGCATAGCGATTTCGCAGGCGTGCAAGATCAACCCCCCGAAACACATACTTCACTCCAGCTGCTCGACATATCTTGAGCGCAGCCAGATACACGCCAGCGGCTTCTCGATGACGGCCACGGAGTGGGGCCCACTCACCCTTCCCTCCCATCATCTCGTGTCCATGCAGCTCGATATCCCGGGCAGTTCCGTGGAGTCGCGCGGTCGTGCCTCGAATCTCAACGAACGACTTCGCTACACCCTCCCAGGTTTCGCGAGAGGCGATTGCGGCAGCAATGAAATAGAAGTCGTCGCTGTAAGACTCATCGACGTAGGAAACGAGCATTCCTAATCTTCTCAGGAAATCCGTCGATGAGCGCACATGCGGCAGTTGCGGTAGCGACCGCGCTCGGCCGGCTGTTCGCAACGTTCGCCCGGCGAGCACGGGCGAAGCCAGAAATAGATGGAGTGGAGCCTAGGAGAATCGAACTCCTGACCTCCTGCTTGCAAAGCAGGCGCTCTACCAATTGAGCTAAGGCCCCGAAGGCATCGCATAAAACCTCTGCGACCCGTGCCGCCCAAACAACGATTTTTATGAGACACGCAGTGTCTTGTAAAAATCACTGTTTAGCTAACACAGTGTGGGGGTACCGGGATTTGAACCTGGGACCTCTTCATTATCAGTGAAGCGCTCTAACCAACTGAGCTATACCCCCGAGTGGGCTGTTGCGTTCGTAAAACGCAACCTTGTTATCTTACCCAA
Source organism: Subtercola sp. (assembly GCA_025463765.1). GTDB lineage: Bacteria > Actinomycetota > Actinomycetes > Actinomycetales > Microbacteriaceae > Subtercola. The sequence goes on from JAODBC010000051.1 coordinate 14,493, forward strand.
AACCTACTTGTTCGTAAAACCGAGCATGACCCCGCCGGTGATCTTGACCGTCAGATTATAGAGAACCGCCGCAATCGCACCGAGCGCCGTGATCACGATCACGTCGAGTATCGCGACGATCACCGCGAAGCCCATGACCTGGCCGAGCGAAGCGAAGTCGTTCAGGTTGAAGTTGCCTTGCCCGGCGATTTCTGTGAGAACGCTGTTGATCGAGTTGAATACGCCGGTCTGGTTCAGCAGAGACCAGATGAGGAATGCCGCGACAACCGTGATGATGCCGAGGATGATCGACCAGAGAAATGACAGCTTCAGAATCGACCAGAAGTCGACGTACACCAGACGCAGGCGCACCTGCTTGGTCTGGGCGGGTCTAGATGACTTCTTGGCGAGTTTTTCGGCCACATTACTCATCGATGGTTTCCTCTCCGGCATCTTCCGAGGGCTCTACCTCGGCAGAGTCTTCCGAAACTACGGTGCGTTCGGTGTTCTTGGCCAGCGCGATAATGCGATCTTCATCGGCAAATCGTGCAAAGACAACACCCATGGTGTCTCGGCCTTTAGCCGGGACTTCGGCCACGGCAGAGCGTACCACCTTGCCGCTGGCAAGAACCACCAAGACCTCGTCGTCCTCGTCGACGATGAGCGAGCCGGCGAGCTCGCCGCGCTCTTCTTGCAGTTTCGCCACCTTGATGCCGAGGCCACCACGGCCCTGAATGCGGTACTGGTCGACCGAGGTGCGCTTCGCGTACCCACCCTCGGTCACCACGAACACGAACCCGGCCTCCGAGACGACTGAGGCGTCGAGCAGGTAATCGTCTTCGCGGAACTTCATACCGATCACACCCGCTGTCGACCGGCCCATCGGGCGCAACGACTCGTTCGACGCGGTGAAGCGAATCGACATGCCGAGCTTCGAGACGAGCAGAACATCCGAATCTTCTTCGACCAGCAACGCCGAGACGAGCTCATCGTCTTCGCGCAGGTTGATCGCGATGATGCCGCCCGAGCGGTTCGTGTCGTACTCGCTCAGCGCCGTCTTCTTCAGCAGCCCCTCGCGCGTTGCAAGCACCAGGTAGGTCGCCGCCTTGTAGTCGCGAATGTCGAGAATCTGCGCGATCTGCTCGTCGGGCGCCAGCGCGAGCAGGTTCGCAACGTGCTGACCCTTCGCATCACGGCCGGCCTCTTGCAGCTCGTACGCCTTTGCGCGGTAAACGCGCCCCTTGTTCGTGAAGAACAGCAGCCAGTGATGCGTAGTCGTCACGAAGAAGTGCTCGACGACATCGTCTGCCCGCAGCTGGGCGCCTTTGACGCCCTTGCCGCCGCGGTGCTGACTGCGGTAGTTGTCACTGCGGGTGCGCTTGATGTAGCCGCCCCGCGTGACCGTGACCACCATCTCTTCTTCGGGGATGAGGTCTTCGACGTTCATGTCGCCGTCGAAACCGAACATGATCTCGGTGCGCCGATCGTCGCCGAACTTCGTGGCGATCTCGGTGAGTTCTTCGACGATGATCTCGCGCTGACGAGCGGGGCTGCCCAGAATCACGTGGAACTCGTCGATCTTGACCTGCAGTGCATCTGCTTCGTCGTGGATCTTCTGACGCTCGAGTGCAGCGAGGCGGCGCAGCTGCATGGTGAGAATGGCGTCGGATTGGATCTCGTCGATCTCGAGCAGCGTCATGAGCCCCGTGCGGGCCTCGTCGACGGTCTCAGAACGACGGATGAGCGCGATGACATCGTCGAGGGCATCCAGTGCCTTGAGATAGCCGCGCAAGATGTGCATACGTTCTTCGGCCTCGCGCAGCCGAAACTGCGTGCGCCGAACGATCACGTCGATCTGGTGGGCGACCCACTCGCTGATGAACCCGTCGATCGGCAGGGTGCGCGGAATGCCGTCGACGATCGCCAGCATGTTCGCGCCGAAGTTCTCTTGCAGCGAGGTGTGCTTGTAGAGGTTGTTCAGCACCACCTTGGCCACAGCGTCACGCTTCAGCACGATCACCAGGCGCTGACCCGTGCGGCCCGAGGTCTCGTCGCGAATGTCGGCGATGCCGGCGACCTTGCCGTCTTTCACGAGCTCGGCGATTTTGATGGCCAGGTTGTCGGGGTTCACCTGGTACGGCAGTTCGGTCACGACGAGGCAGGTACGCCCCTGCAGCTCTTCGACACTGACGACCGCGCGCATCGTGATCGACCCGCGACCCGTGCGGTACGCGTCGTGGATGCCCTTGACCCCGAGTATCTGCGCCCCGGTGGGAAAATCCGGGCCTTTGATGCGCTGGATCAGTGCGTCTTGCAGCTCTTCGCGTGTCGCTTCAGGGTTCTCGAGGTACCAAATGGCGCCGGCAGCGACCTCACGCAGGTTGTGCGGCGGGATGTTCGTGGCCATGCCGACCGCGATGCCGACCGACCCGTTGACGAGCAGGTTCGGAAAGCGCGCCGGCAGCACAACAGGCTCGAGCGTGCGGCCGTCGTAGTTGTCGGTGAAGTCGACGGTCTCTTCCTGGATGTCGCGCACCATCTCGAGCGCGAGCGGAGCCATTTTCGTCTCGGTGTATCGAGGAGCCGCTGCGCCATCGTTGCCAGCCGAACCGAAGTTGCCCTGGCCGAGAGCGAGCGGGTACCGAAGACTCCACGGCTGGATGAGCCTCACCAGCGCGTCGTAGATCGAGGTATCGCCGTGCGGATGGAACTGCCCCATGACCTCGCCGACAACGCGGGCCGACTTCGAGAAGGCCCGATCCGGCCGATAGCCGCCGTCGTACATGGCGTAGATCACACGGCGGTGTACCGGCTTCAGGCCGTCACGAACATCGGGAAGGGCGCGCCCGACGATAACGCTCATCGCATAGTCGAGGTACGAGCGCTGCATCTCGAGCTGCAGGTCGACCTGCTCGATACGATCGGTCATCGCGCCGCTCGAATCAGGTGCCTGCTGGTCGCCGGTGGGGGTTTCGTCAGTCATCGTTCTCTATCTGTCGTTGAGGTGCACTTGATGCCCGGGGTCGCAGCAACGCGCCCCTTCGTCATCAGCGCCTAAATGTCGAGGAACCGAACGTCTTTCGCGTTCTTCTGGATGAAGTTGCGCCGAGACTCGACGTCTTCGCCCATTAGCGTGGAGAAGATCTCATCGGCAGCCGCAGCATCGTCGAGGGTGATCTGGCGTAGCGTGCGGGTGTCGGGATCCATGGTGGTGTCCCACAGCTCGCGGTAGTCCATCTCGCCGAGACCCTTGTAGCGCTGAATGCCGTTGTCTTTCGGGATGCGCTTGCCGGCAGCCGCCCCGATTTCGAGCAGAGCGTCACGCTCGACGTCGGAGTAGACGTATTCGTGCGGCGCGTTGCTCCACTTGAGGCGAAACAACGGCGGCATGGCGAGGTAGACGTAGCCCAGCTCGATGAGCGGCCGCATGTAGCGGAACACCAGCGTGAGCAGCAGCGTGGTGATGTGCTGACCGTCGACGTCGGCATCTGCCATCAAGACGATCTTGTGGTATCTCGCCTTATCGGGGTTGAAGTCTTCGCCGATGCCGGCGCCGAACGCCGTGATCATGGCCTGCACCTCGTTGTTGCCGAGCGCACGGTCGAGCCGGGCCTTCTCGACGTTCAAGATCTTGCCGCGCAGCGGCAGAATGGCCTGGGTCTCGGGGTTTCGGCCCTGAATGGCCGAGCCGCCGGCCGAGTCACCCTCCACGATGAAGATCTCGCTCTTCGCGGGGTCGCGGCTCGAGCAGTCTTTGAGCTTACCGGGCATGCCGCCGCCTTCGAGCAGGCCCTTACGACGGGTCTGCTCACGAGCCTTGCGGGCGGCCATGCGAGCCTGCGACGCCTGGATCGCCTTACGGATGATGTCGCGTGCCTGCGTGGGGTTGCGGTCGAACCAGTCGGCGAGCTCTTTACCGGCAACACGCTGAACGAACGCCTTAGCCTCGGTGTTGCCGAGCTTCGTCTTGGTCTGGCCCTCGAACTGCGGCTCGGCGAGCTTCACTGAGACGACCGCGGTGAGACCCTCGCGCACGTCGTCGCCGCTCAGGTTCTCGTCTTTCTCCTTCAAGATGCTCTTCTCACGCGCGTAGCGATTCACCAATGAGGTGAGCGCAGCACGAAAACCTTCTTCGTGGGTTCCGCCTTCGTGAGTATTGATGGTGTTGGCGTAGGTGTGAACGCTTTCGGTGTACCCGTTCGTCCACTGCATCGCGACTTCGAGCGAGATCTTACGATCGGTGTCTTCGCTCTCGAACGAGATGACCTCATCGTGTACGAGCTCGTTCTTTTTGGCACGGTTCAGGTACTCGACGTAGTCGACGAGACCCTTCTCATACAGATAGCTGACAACCACGTCTTCTTCGCCGCGCTCGTCGGTGAGCGTGATGCGCAGACCCTTGTTCAAAAACGCCATCTGCTGGAATCGCGCCCGCAGGGTCTCGTAATCGAACTCCACGGTCTCGAACGTGTCGGCGCTCGGCCAGAATGTGGTGGTCGTACCGGTCTCGGTCGACACCTCGTCTTGTGACAGCGGTGCCTGGGGAACGCCGTGCTTGTAACTCTGCCGCCACACGTGACCCTGCCGGCGAACCTCGACATCGAGCTCTGACGACAGGGCGTTCACCACGGAGATGCCCACGCCGTGCAGACCACCCGAAACGGAGTACCCGCCGCCGCCGAACTTTCCGCCTGCGTGCAGAATCGTGAGCACGACCTCCACGGTCGACTTGTTCTGGCTGACGTTCAGATCGACCGGAATACCGCGGCCGTTGTCGACGACACGAATTCCGCCGTCTTTACGCATGGTGACGAGAATGGTGTCGCAATACCCCGCGAGCGCTTCATCGACCGAGTTGTCGACGACCTCGTAGACGAGGTGGTGCAAGCCCCGGGGGCCGGTCGACCCGATGTACATTCCGGGGCGTTTGCGAACCGCCTCGAGGCCCTCGAGAATCTGGATCGCATCTGCGCCGTATTCGTCTTCGGAGTCAGACTGGTCTAGTGGGGATGTCATAGATTTATTTGGCTCCAAAGCACGGAAAGGGCGACCCTTTATTCTACCAAACATCCACCCCATTAGGTCGCTTTGCGGGCGTTCTGCGGGGTTTATTTCGGTAGGGTGACCTGTTTTGCCTTGTCAGCCATAAGTATCGCGTGGACCCCGCCCTGGAATTGATCTGGAACCTCTTTTCCACGAGGGAGCGTCTGGGGCCAGAAACCGAATCGACTGAATGCCCGCTTCGGGGTACTCGTTCGCGATGCGCGTCATGATCATCGAGCGCATTAATCTCAATTGTGTTGCCCACGCCGTCGAATCACACTGAACACTCAAAACAGAGTCCGTTATTTCGGTCGGATGACTGTGTTCCGCGGTCTCGTCGCCGGCTATCTCTCGCCACGCGAGCATGAGATCGGACTTCGCCAGAGACCCCGACCAGCCGAGATCGTTGGTGAGAGCATCCATCACCGAACTGATGCCCTTGGGGTCGCGCCCCAGCCCGTACGGCACCGATTCCCCGGCGGGTGCGCGATTCTTTCGCGCGTTCGGCCGAACAGTCGCCGAGGCGTCGCCGAACACGCGTTTGAAACGCAGATACACCGAGCGTGACTCGCTCAGCGGAGGCATGGGGGTTTCGTCAGGCATCAACGGCCTCGTCGACGATCGTTCCTGCCGCGATGTGTACGGTGTGCGCCGTGAGCTGTTCGGGCACGTCGTCGAAGACCGCGGACGTGATCAAGACCTGTTCGTAATCGACCACCGCGGCGGCGAGCCGGGTGCGTCTGGCCGCGTCGAGTTCGGCGAAGACGTCATCGAGGATGACCACGGGGTCGCCTGTGACGGAATCGGTGCGCAACAGATCGGCCGAGGCGAGTTTCACCGCAAGTGCGAACGACCACGATTCGCCGTGGCTCGCATATCCCTTGGCCGGAAGGCCGTTCAATTCGAAATGGACGTCGTCACGGTGTGGTCCGCTCAACGTGATGCCACGATCGAGCTCCTGTCGGCGAACCCGAACCAACGCAGCGCGGAATTGTTGCTCGACGTCAGACCTGACAGAAAGAGAACCCGTCGGAACCACGTCGAGGGACTCCGTGGGTGCACTGTCGTCGTCGTCGGAGTGCGCACCCAGAATACTGAGCCGCAAAGCAAGGCGGGGCGAATGGTCGGCGCCCGCGACAGCGAGGTACGCAGCCTCGACGTGCGGTCGCAATCGGCCGACCATCGCCTCGCGCTCGACGATGATCTCAGAACCCAGTGCGACAAGTCGCTCGTCCCAGATGTCGAGCGTCGTGAGCTGCGCTCCTTTGAGTCCCGACGACCTAGCCGACTTCAACAGAGTGTTGCGCTGCTTCAGCACACGTTCGTAATCGGTCATCACACCAGCGAGGCGCGGAATGCGCGCCACCAGCAACTGATCGAGAAAGCGGCGCCGGCCCGACGGCTCACCGCGAACGAGCGCCAGGTCTTCGGGGGCGAAGAGCACGCTCGAGAAGTAACGCGGAATCTCCCGCACCTTCACCACGGAGCGATTGACCTGCGCGCGGTTGGCTGCGTCGCGATTGATCTGCACCTCGACGAGCAGCTCGCGGCCCTCGTTCTCCAAGCGGGCACGGATGATCGCCGACTGTTCGGTGCTACGAATCAGGGCTCGATCACCTGACACCCGGTGCGAACCGAGCGTGCTCAGGTAACCGAGTGCCTCAACGAGGTTCGTCTTACCCTGCCCGTTACTGCCGACGAAGAGGTTGGCACCCGGCCGCAGCGCCACCTCGGCCGAGGCGTAGTTGCGGTAGTCGGTCAGGCTGAGATGACGAACCAGCATCGTGTTGGGCTAGTCGACCTTTTTCACTGCGTGACCACCGAACTGGTTGCGCAGTGCGGCGACGGCCTTCATTGCCGGCGAGTCTTTCTGTCGCGAGACGAAGCGGGCGAAGATGGATGCACTGATGGTCGGTACCGGAACGGCGTTCTCTATCGCCTCTTCGATGGTCCAGCGCCCCTCACCCGAGTCGTCGACATAGCCTTCGATGTCCTCGAATTCCGGATCTTCTTCGAGCGCCTTGACGAGCAGTTCGAGCAACCACGAACGAACCACCGTTCCCCGCTGCCAGGCCTTGAACGTACCGGTGACGTCTTTGATGATCTCTTTTTTAGCGTCGAGCAGCTCGTAGCCCTCGGCGTAGGCCTGCATCAAGGCGTACTCGATGCCGTTGTGCACCATCTTCGCGTAGTGGCCCGCACCGACCTCACCGACGTGCACGAACCCTTCGGCACGTGGGCCTTCTGGCCGAAGCACGTCGAAGATGGGCATAGCGCGCTCGACGTCTTCTTTCTTGCCGCCGACCATCAGCCCGTAGCCGTTCGTCAAACCCCAGATACCGCCAGAAACTCCCGCATCGACGAAACTGATGCCCAGGGGGGCGAGCTGCTCAGCGTGCTTGAAGTCTTCGGTGAACCGCGAGTTGCCGCCGTCGATGATGAGGTCGCCGTCTTCGAGAACACCACCGAGCTCAGTGATCACCGAATCGGTGATGGCCCCAGACGGAACCATGACCCACACGATGCGCGGTGCAGGCAGTGCTGCAGCGAGCGCGGCCAGATCGGCGACGTCGCTGACCGCGGGGTTGCTGTCGTAGCCCACGACGTCGATGCCGCCCTTACGCAGCCGCTCGCGCATGTTGTTGCCCATTTTGCCGAGGCCGATGAGTCCGAGGTTCACAATGATCTCCTAACGAAGCAACAGATTTGGTTGAAGCAGGTACTTGTAGTCGTCTGAGCCAGGCTGATCTTTCGACGACTGACTCGTGATGAGTACCGGGCCCGGCTTGTTGGGGTTGTCGGTTTTCGTGAACGAGATGCGAACGTATTCGGAATGCACCGCGCCGAGCCCATCGAGCAAGAACTGTGGTTTCAGAGAGACGACGGTGTCGGAGCCGGTCAAGAGTGCGTCGATCGATTCGGAGGCCTGTGCTTGCTCGGAGCCGATCGCCTCGAGCGTCACACCGTCGATCGTGAAGGTGAACCGCAATGCCGCCTCGCGTTCGAGCACAAGCGACACGCGCCTGGTCGCTTCGATGAGGTCGGCGGTGTTGATGACCGCGTAATTGTCGACGGTCTCAGGAAACAGGCGCTTGACGGGCGGAAAGTTTCCTTTGATGAGCAGTGACGTCACTGTCTTTCGGTCTGCTTTGAAAGCGATCAGCTCACGCTCGTCGGTGTTCGTGATGGCGACGGAGATCGTTCCGCTGTTGCCGAACGTCTTGCCGATCTCCTGCAACGTGCGAGCCGGCACGAGGGCCGTGGCCGCAGTGATGTCGGAGGTTCCGGAGTCCCAGTCGATGTTGCGCACCGCAACGCGGTAACGGTCTGTGGCAACGAGCGAGAGGCTGTTGTCAGAGATCTCGAGCTGCACGCCGGTGATGACGGGTGTCACGTCGTCACGCGACGCGGCGACGGCGACCTGCGCGATAGCGGCGGAGAAGTCTTCGGCCTTGAGGAGCCCCGATTCTTCGGAGACGATCGGAAGGCTCGGATATTCCTCGACAGGCATGTTCAGCAACGTGAACTTCGCCGACCCGGCTGTGACGATGATGTGGGTGTCTTCCGTGTAGAACCGCACAGGGGCGTTCGGCAGGCGGCTCGCGATGTCAGAGAGCAGCCGACCTGAGACGAGCACTCGCCCGGGCTCCTCCACGTCGGCCGTGATCTGAGTCTGCGATGAGACCTCGTAGTCGAACGACGAAAGCGTCAGCCCGTCTCCGCTGGCCTCGATCAGAACGCCGCTCAGAATCGGCAGTGTAGTTCGCTGCGGCAGGAGCTTGACGGCGAATGACACGGCTTCGCTGAAAACGTCTCTGTTGGCTTGGAACTTCACGCGTCACCTCAGTTTGAACGTAATTGTCGGTCAATGCTATCCGGTAGGCCCGGGTCGTGCTGGACGTGTTGTGTCGCCCGATTGCTCAGCCGTAAAAGTTATCGATCGATAAAGAGAGTGATTAATGATTAATCTTCTTAACCGACGTGGATATGTGCACAACTGCTCGAAATCACTGTAATCACGCTGGAACTACAACGGTGTGAGATGTAGAAACAGCGTGCAAACTTTTTGTAATTACGGGCATGTGTAGAACTCGAGCCGACTGCTTCGCTAACAGCTCTGCACATTCGATCAACATCTCGAGGCCAGTTATGCACAGGCTTGTGCACACTATGTGGAAACTCCAGAATCGGGTGTGATTCGTCGAGCGCTAGACGCCTTTGTAGCGCTGATTGTGCTTGATTCGGGTACTGATCTCGGTGACCTGGTTGTAGATGGAGCGCTTCTCGGTCATCAGCTTGCCGATCTTGTTGTTCGCGTACATGACTGTGGTGTGGTCGCGCCCACCGAACAGTTGCCCGATCTTCGGGAGGGAAAGGCTGGTCAGCTCGCGGCAGAGGTACATGGCGATCTGGCGGGCGGTGGCGATGGCTTGCGACCGAGACGAGCCGTAGAGGTCGTCGACCGAAAGTTTGAAGTATTCGGCGGTGTGCCCGATGATGTCGACCGGGGCGATGACATTGTCGTCGTCGAGCGTGATCAGGTCTTTGAGCACGGTCTGCACGAGAGCCAGATCGACCGGGTTGCGTGTGAGACTCGCGTACGCGGTAACCCGGATGAGCGTGCCCTCGAGTTCGCGCACGTTCGACGACACCTTCGAGGCCATGTACTCGAGAATCTCGTCGGGTACCTGCAGTTTCTCGCTCTGTGCCTTCTTGCGCAGAATAGCGATGCGCGTTTCGAGGTCGGGAGTCTGAACATCCGTTATCAGGCCCCACTCGAACCGGGTGCGCATGCGGTCTTCGAAGCCGGTGAGGTGTTTCGGTGGCAGGTCGCTCGTGATGACCACTTGCTTGTTGTGGTCATGGAGGGTGTTGAAGGTGTGGAAGAAGGCTTCTTGGGTTTCTGCTTTGCCCTGTAAGAACTGGATGTCGTCGATCAGCAGCAGGTCGATGTCTCTGTACCGCGAGTGAAAGGCTGCCCCACGGTTGTTGGCGATCGAGTTGATGAAGTCGTTGGTGAATTCTTCGGAACTGACATAACGCACCCGAACGCCCGGATACAGACTCATGGCGTAGTGACCGATGGCATGCAGAAGATGAGTTTTGCCGAGACCGGAGTCACCGTAGATGAAGAGCGGGTTGTAGGCCTTCGCGGGTGCCTCGGCCACAGCTACGGCGGCTGCGTGAGCGAACCGGTTCGACCCACCGATCACGAAGTTGTCGAAACTGTACTTCGGGTTCAGCCGAGTGTCGTTGTTACGAGGCGGGCCGACCGTCTCTTGAATGGGGCTCGTGTCGGGGATGACCGGGGGCAGCACCTCGATGATCTCCGCCGGCTGCAAATAGTCTTCGCCACCGATGTCGGGGTTGACCACCACCGCGAAGTTCGTGACGCCGTAAGAGTCGTCGAGTTTTCCCAGAGCCGACAGCAGTGGAACGCGAATGCGCTGCTCGAGCATCCCGCGCGTGAGGTCGTTCGGAACCTCGAGGTAGAAAGACCCCGCCATGATGCCCTTCGGCACGACGAGCCCGAGAAATCCGTGCAACTGCGGCGTGATTCGCTCGTCGGTCGACAGAGTCTGGAGAACCGTGCGCCAGTTGGCTTCCGGTGAACCGGGATCGTCGGCCATGGAACTCCTGTCAAAAAGCAAAGGTCTACCGTGTGGATACGGGAAAGGGGGAACGAAGAACGTGCGTGACCGCTTCCCCACATCACCGTCACAAACCTAGGGATCTAAGCTAGTGACTGGCACGAGTGAGATCAAGTTCATTGTCTCCCCTGCCCGCGTGTCATAACACCCCGCTGAGTACTGACTGTGGATAATTGTGCGTTTGGGTGCGCGGAGTTTGACCATTCGCACTCGAAGCCGTAGTTTTAATCAGTTGACCTGTGTGCATCGGCACACCTAATGAAGCTTCCCGGCGCTCACTGCTGGGCACGGAGACAAAAAAATGAGCAAGAGAACCTTCCAGCCGAACAACCGTCGTCGCGCCAAGGTGCACGGCTTCCGTCTGCGCATGCGTACGCGTGCCGGGCGCTCGATTCTGTCGGCGCGTCGCCGTAAGGGCCGCACCGAGCTCTCCGCGTAGTCTCGCTTTACTGATTCCGCAGCTGGTGCTGGCTCAGAATGCGCGTGTGACAACAGCAGACGACTACCGCGCTGCTGTGCGTCGAGGTGCCAGGTTTGCTGTGCCCACAGGTGTGGTCTACGTTCGCCGAACCGGTTCGCAGGGCACCCGCTTCGGGTTCATCGTGTCGAAGCAGGTCGGTAACGCTGTGGTGCGCAATCGTGTTCGGCGCCGGCTGAAGGCGGCCTGTTATGCAGTCAGTGCCGACGTGGCTCCGGGTGCGGATGTTGTCATCCGGGCTCTTCCGAACGCCGCGTCGTCGTCGTATGCGCACTTGAGTCGAGATCTAGGCAAAGCGCTAGTCAAGGCGTCGCTGATCACGTCGCCGTCACCAGTCGAGTCGTCATGACTGCGCTTTCTCTGGCGATTCGGCGGCCGGGCATCCACTGGCTGAAATCGGTGGCGTGGTGGCTTTTCTTATTGCCGCGCAATATCGCCGTGTTGATACTGCGAGGCTATCGAGCGACGATCTCGCCTCTGTACGGAGATGTCTGTCGTTATTACCCGTCGTGTTCGTCATACACGCTGCAGGCCATTCAGCAGCGCGGGCTCGTTCTCGGCATTCTCCTGGGTTCATACCGCATTCTCAGATGTAACCCCTGGTCTGCTGGTGGCGTCGACGACGCTCCCCCAGCGCCTCACAACTACTTCCGTGTCACCAGATTCGGTTTCGTCGTAGCCAATAGCCAAAGAAAGGGCTAGCCCGAAACATGGACATCCCCGGCTTTATCAGTACGATTCTGTGGCCCATCAAATGGGTGGTCGAGCTTCTTCTTGTCGCCTTTCACGCGTTCTGGAGCTGGGTCGGGCTCGACCCTGCGGCCGGAATCACGTGGGTGCTGGCTATCGTCGGCATGGTGCTCGTCATTCGAGCAGCGCTGATTCCCGTCTTCGTGCGGCAGATCAAGAGTCAGCGCAAAATGCTCGAGGTCGCCCCACAACTGAAAAAAATTCAGGATAAGTACAAGGGCAAGAAAGACCAGTTCTCACGCGAAGCGATGTCACGCGAGACCATGGAGCTTTACAAACGTACGGGCACCAACCCTCTGAGTTCGTGTCTGCCTCTGCTGTTGCAGATGCCGATCTTCTTCTCTCTGTTCTCGGTGCTGAACGACGCCCAGAAGGGCAACGCCGGGGTCGGCCCCCTGAATGCCGGCTTGGCGCAGCAGTTCGGTAACGCCAAACTATTCGGCATCGCTCCCCTGCACGAGAGCTTTCAGCAGGCGACGCAGACTGGTGATGTCGCGGTCATGGTCATCGCTGTTGTGATGGTCGTTTTGATGACGGGCTCGCAGTTCATCACCCAGCTTCAAATCATGTCGCGCAACCAGTCGCCTGAGGCGAAGAACAGCCCGATGTTCCGTCAGCAGCGCATTCTGCTGTACATCCTCCCTTTGGTCTTCGCGTTCTCGGGCTTCAGCTTTCCGCTCGGTGTCATGTTCTACTGGCTGACGTCGAACTTGTGGACGATGGGCCAGCAGTTTCTGGTCATTCGGAATATGCCTACTCCCGGCAGTGAAGCGGCGAAGGCCCGCGAGATCCGGTTGGCCAAGAAGGGCAAGCTCAATATCGATACGGCTGCCGACGGAAGTATCAATCATGTGGTCATCGAGACACCGAAACCCACACAGCGCCAACAGCCTGTGAGCAAGAATCGAGCAAAGAAGCAAGGTGAGAAGAAGTGAGTGATGTGAGCCAGATCACCCCCACGGAGCAGTGGGAAACTGACGATTCCGTGAGTGAGGGCGGCGAGGTTGTGGAGTCGACCACGGATGAGACTGCGGCGGTTTCGCAGGCTCCTGCGCGTGCTGAATCTCTCGAAGACGAGGGCGACATTGCGGCGGACTACATCGAAGAGCTGCTCGATATTTGCGATCTCGATGGGGACATCGACATCGACGCACGAGCGGGCCGTGCCTATGTGTCGGTGAATTCGTCTGAAGACAGCAATCTGCGACTTCTTTCGAACCCCGACACCGTTCAGGCACTGCAGGAGCTGACAAGGCTGGCCGTTCAGACGAAAACGGGTGGGTTCTCCCGTCTGATTCTCGATGTTGGTGGTAGCCGGCAGATTCGCGAGGCCGAGCTGTCACGGTTGGTGGAGACGGCAATTGAGCGCATCGATTCTGGCGTTTCTTCGTCGGTCTCACTTGAGCCCATGTCGTCGTACGAGCGCAAGGTCGTTCATGACCTGGTTGCTGCGCGCGGCTATGTTTCAGCGTCAGAGGGCGATGGCCGCGATCGTCACACGGTGGTTTCGGCTTCCTAGCCGCGCCGGCCGTTGCTTCGGTGCGACGGTCGTTGTTCAGCTGCAGCCGAATGTTTCACGTGAAACACGCACAGAGGTTGGATCGACCACACCATGACTACTAAGCCCGCACAGCCAGATGAGCTGACTGGTGGTACGTCAGGCGAGGGACCGGATTACGGTGCCATTCTTGAGCAGCTTGAACCCGAGCCGACTATAGCGGCTGAGCTCTTCGGCGCACAGCTAGAGGTTGCGCGCCAGTTCACGCGCAACCTCGCGAAGCACGGCGAAGAATTCGGGCTCATCGGCCCTCTCGAGCTTCCCCGGTTGTGGAGCAGGCATGTCGTCAATAGTGCTCTGTTAGGTTCCCTCCTTCGTGCAGGCCGAGTGGGTGACGTAGGAAGCGGGGCAGGGTTGCCTGGTCTCGTCTTGGCCATCGCTCGACCCGATGTCGATTTCGTTCTTATCGAGCCGATGGAACGCCGAGTGAAGTGGCTCAACGATCAGAGTGCTGAGTTAGGACTCGGCAACGTGGAGGTGCTGAGGGCTCGGGCTCAAGTCGTGCCGACAACGATCGGGCTCGATCAGCTGACGGCACGCGCGGTAAGTGCTTTCGCCAAACTGGTCCCGATGTGTGCGCCGCTCGTGCGGAAGGGTGGTGAACTTGTGCTGATGAAGGGTGCGGGCGCCGAGAGGGAGATCGAGTCTGCGCAGAGCGCAGTTCGAAAATACCGCCTGAGCGACGTTGAGGTCGTCTAGCTCGGAGTTGGTTTGGTCGTAGACACCACCCGCGTCATTCGGGCGACAGTGGGCTGAGGTCGTCGTGCGGGACTAGCTGTTCAGTCGACGACAACTGTGCGAATCCGTAGCACTGCGACCCGGCCGTGGAAAGGTCGGCGTCGATCGCTGGCGTGTGACAGCCGCACTCGTAAGCACGATGCCCGTAAAGTTTAACGTGAAACATCCGCATAGAGAGAGTGTATGACGAAAGACACGACCGGA